>JAKAFW010000008.1:0-108655 GCA_021817845.1 Bacteroidota bacterium | reverse complement strand
ATAAATTACAGAATTGTCATAATGCACTTAACTGTGGCGCATAAATCGTAAAATCAATAATTGCTTTATTCTTTACGTTATCAAGCCAAGCCTTTTCGTCATGTGCAATCTTTATGATTTCTGGCGTAGACAGAGACTTGAATTTTTTCAATACGGTTTCTAAAATATTTAATTCTGAACTAAAGAAGATTGACATTTTTCATTATAGAAATGTATCTTTGCATAGAAATATTTTAATGTTCTGCGCCCGTAGCTCAACTGGATAGAGCTTTTGACTTCGGATCAAAAGGTTGAGGGTTCGAATCCTTCCGGGCGCACATTCATAAAGCCTTGTAGATTAAATAATTACAAGGTTTTTTTGTTTTGAAGGAAATACTCGGAATGTGAAATGTTCTCGAAATTGCAAGTGTTTTTCATAGTGTAATTGATAACTGATCGCTGGTAACTTGCAATTTCCTATCTTATAATTTAGATTATTCTATACATATAATTTGGAGGTCCAGACGAATTCTTACAAATCTAATTCATTTCTTGAAAGCACCAACACACCTCCAGTGGTTTATTATTTGGACAGGATGGGTATTGAGTATTATTGCTGCTCTATGCGGCGCTCAAATTGGGAAACGTAACATCAAGATAAATAACGCATGAGTATTTGATTCTCCCCTTTCCAATCCATCGACTTTTTTCAAATGAGTTACTCTCTTTTCAAATTAGAGAGACAAAATGATATTGGTAAATATGTAAGATCATTTGTAAAGGGGATTTCACGGAAAGCTTTAAAACAAGAAGTGCGAAAACACGGTAATTTTCGCACACTGGAGTGGGCAGAGAGGGAATTGAACCCCCGACACAAGGATTTTCAGTCCTTTGCTCTACCGACTGAGCTATCTGCCCAAAATTTGGAGATCAAAAATAGAGATTTTTATTTTAATCTCAAAAATATAATGAAAGAAATTTTAATTATATTTTTCCCGTTAAACTTCTACCGGAACTTTTATTACTAATTTTTTTACCGGTTCCGGTTTATTTTCAAAACAAACTTTTGGCATGTGCCCGTCCTGCGGAAATACTATAGCAAAATTACTTCCGTTTAACTCTAAAAGACTTACTCTCCCTTCAAGTTTGCCGAAATCTTTCTCTGAATCAAAACCTAGACTTTTACATTCTGTAATATTGCAAACGCCAAACTTCTCTCTTCCCTTTAGTACTACTTGGATATCTATATTCTTTTTATGATGCTCTATAAAACAAGACGCCATTTCTTTAGAATCATATTCACTTATAGTTGCATAAGAGCCTTTATCATTTACATTGTATGTTCCGTTAGGTAAATTAAAAATGTTGCCGCTCAAAAAGTTGCTTACATCTTCAAAATGAGGATGCAATGAATTATATTTTGAAAAATTGGAAAGCGAATCGTAAATCATTTTCTTTATCTCCTATACTATTATTACAATAAATTTTGATTTAAGGTATTAAACCAATTTTAAAGTCAACATTTTTAGATGATCAAATATAATCAACAACCCATTCGTAAAGAAAATAACAACATTCATTTAAAACTCAATTGACTTACCAATACTCCACGATTCCATTCTTCCACGGTTCAATCATTCCGAAAGATTTTATTCTACGTAATGAGACTTACAATAATATTTTTCTCTCACTCACTTTAAATAAAATATTTATTATATTTTGATATGATAGGTTAGTTCAATCTGATTAAATAAATTTCCAAAAACATTAATTCTTCTAAATAGGAAAGATGAAAGTAATGATAAAGTCGCACCTTTTCCAAAACAGCTTAAGTTACTCACTTAACAATCTCAAAAGAAAATTAAAAACATTTCATTTATTGATATCCGTTATTTCTTTCCTTTTGATCTTTTTCCCCGTTACAAGCTTTAGCCAGCCAATACCTCAAAAATGTTATTCAGGTATGCAGTGGAGGCTTGTCGGACCATTTCGCGCAGGTTGGGCTACTATGTCAGCAGGTGTCCCTTCTGAGCCGAATACTTTTTACTTTGGAGCTGCAGGAGGAGGTGTTTGGAAAACAAATGACGCAGGCAATACATGGCAGCCGTTGATGCAGCACGAAAAATCTTCTTCAGTCGGTGCCCTTGCTGTTGCTCCGTCAAATCCTAATGTTATTTATGCAGGAACAGGACAAGTTGCCTTACGTTATGATATTCTTCCTGGCGACGGAATCTATCGCTCAAATGACGCCGGCAAAACTTGGAAAAATATCGGACTGAAAGCAACTCATCGAATCGGAAAAATTTTAATTGATCCTATTAACCCAAATCGCGTCGTTGTCGCTGCTTTAGGTCAAGTATTCAAACCAAATAATGAACGAGGAATATTTTTAACTACTAATGGTGGTATAACCTGGAAACATGTTTTGTATGTAAACGATAGTACCGGTTCTGTCGACTTAGCGTCCGATGCTAAGGATCCTCAAATTATTTACGCAGCGCTTTGGCAAATGCAAATGCATCCATGGCTCGATTATTTTGACCCGCAAATGGGTTTCGGCTCCGGTATATATAAAAGTGTGGACGGCGGTGAACATTGGGAAAAATTAAACGGGGGCGGACTCCCTTCCGGGCAGTTAAGCAGAATTGGTCTTGCGGTTGCTAATAATAGTGGAGGACAAATAGTCTATGCAACGGTCATAGCACAAGGCGACAGCAGCGGATTATATCGTTCAAACGACGGCGGCAATAGCTGGCTTTTTGTTAATAAGGACGGCGCGCTTGCAAATACTTATTTTAGCCGGGTTACTGTTGATCCAAGAAATGCAAATATTGTTTATGTAATGGGTCGATCAATAAGCCGATCTGTTGACGGCGGAAAACATTTTTCCTTTTTTAAGGGCGCACCGGGAGGAGATGATTATCATTATCTATGGATAAATCCTGAAGATACTACTCACATGATCGCAGCTTCAGATCAAGGCGCTGTAGTTTCCGTTAACGGAGGAGAAAGCTGGTCAAGCTGGTATAATCAGCCAACCGGACAGTTTTATCATTTAGCTGTTGATGATCACTTCCCGTATAGAATTTACAGCGGACAACAAGATAACGGTACTGTAGAAATATTAAGCCGCGGTCCTTACGGTGTTATCGAAGATAAAGATTGGCATCCCGTCGGCGGCGATGAGCGCGATTATGACGTACCAAAACCCGGTAATTCTAATTTGGTTTTTGGAAGCGGATTGGGAGGCTACGTCTCACGATTTGATGAAAAGACAAGACAAGTGGCGAATGTTTCGCCCTGGCCGGTTTCAAGTTACGGAGCCTTCCCTACAAAAGTCAGATACCGCTACACCTGGATTACGCCGCTTGTATTTTCACCTGTTAAACCTTACGCATTGTATTTCGGCGCTCAATATCTTTTCCGCTCTTTGGATGACGGAAACCATTGGAAAATTATTAGTCCTGATTTAACCGGCAAGATTTCAGACTCAAAAAAATATAAAAATCCGACTCTTAATCAGGCACGGGAGGAAGGCTACGGAAGTATATTTACTATTTCCCCCTCCCCTATTAATAAAAACGTAATTTGGATCGGAACGGATAACGGAATTATCCAACTTACAAATGACGGCGGGAAAAATTGGAGGAATGTTACTCCGAATCTTGTTCCTCTTTGGTCTCGCATCGATGCAATTGATCCCTCGCCGTTTTCCAGAAGCTGCGCTTATGCTGCTGTAAATACTCACAGGTTAGGACTATTTGAACCTCTAATAATTAAAACTACTGATGACGGAAAGACCTGGAAGGAAATCATAACCGGATTACCGCAAGATGAATTTGTAAATGTTGTCCGAACCGATCCGGTTCGCAAAGGATTACTTTATGCCGGTACAAACCGCGGGGTGTATGTTTCGTTTGACGACGGAGATAATTGGCAGCCGCTTTCTCTAAACTTTCCTACGACAAACGTGACTGATCTTTTAATTCATAACAGTGATCTAATAGCTTCGACACAAGGAAGAGCAATTTGGATATTAGATGACCTTGAGCCATTGCGGGAAATTTCTCAAAATATCATTTCCCAATCTGCTTATTTATTTCATCCGGAACCGGCATGGCGCATGCGCGGGGATGAGAATCATGATACTCCGTATCCTCGTGAAGTACCACTTGGTAAGAATCCGCCTGACGGAGCAATAATAGATTATTGGTTGAAGGATGGCAATAACGGTAATATTTCTATAATCATAAGGGATGCTGAGGGAAGAATCGTTCGAAATTTTACTTCCCAGGATAGCATTAAGAGTTTGCCTGCAAATCGTTATTTTGAAAGAGGATGGATATCTTATGACGATAAACTTTCGAATATATCCGGGATGCATAGATTTGTATGGGACTTAAGGTATACTCGTCCTCCTGCTCTATCTTATCATTTTTCCATAGCCGCACTGTGGCATGACCGCACACCACTTGAACCAAGAGGCATGATTGCACTTCCGGGGATATACTCAGTTACGCTAAAAGCAGGCGGAAGTGAGTACACGCAACAGCTTGAAATCAAAGAAGATCCACGCATCCGCGGAAGTAAACTCGACTTGCAGAAACAGTTTAATTTTGCAAGTTTAATTGACTCAAATTTAGATAAAATAATCTCGGTACGTACAGAGATTGAGAATATCTTAAAGGAAGATAAGGATAGAATTTCTACCCCTCTAAAAGATTCATTATCGGCATTAGCTGACGGCAGGAAGGATAGCTTCTCTCAAGTCTCCAATATTTTCGCCGATTTGATTACTGCTGTCCAAAGCTCCGATGCCGAACCAACTCAAGGACAGCATGACGTATTTAACCATTATAAATCAAAATCTGATGAGCTTTTTATAAAATGGGAACGGTTAAAGAAATTTGCAGAAAATGACAAATAGAATTTATAGATGAATGAGATTCCGGAGGGTATACATATCCTCCTTCTCTAACTGAAAGATTTAGTGAATAGAGAAACCAACTCATGGATTAACTCAGCCGTAATTCCCCAAATTACTTCACCTGAAGTTTTATAAACAAAAATGGAATGTTGTTTACCGTGCCATAATTTATTGTATTTGGGAGGAAGATGAAGCTCAGCGGCTGGGAAAGTTTTAATCTCATTTCCTTTATCGTCAACCTCAATAGGATTGACCTGAAGTCTAACGGAATATTTTTCCGGTATTTTTCTTTCAAAAAAAGAGTATGGAACGGTAAATATTTTTTCAACTTCGTTCTTGTCAAAAACAATTTTTGAGATTCCCGGTAAATCTAAAACTCCTATAAAAGGTTCGACTGTAACGCCCATGGGACCAATTAGCGTATCAAGCTGACCGATTATTTTTATTTTACTTTTCTTTACGCCAATCTCCTCAAATGTTTCTCTAACGGCAGTATCACGAAAATTTTTATCTATACCAGGATCAAATTCACCACCCGGGAAGCATACTTCACTACCCTGTCTTATTCCTGCAGCCCTCTTTTCAAAAAGCAGATGATATTCACCTTTTATTAAAATAAGAGGAATTAAAACAGCGGAGTTAAAATAATTTTCTTTTCCCATAATTCCGGGTTTCTTCGGAAGGCGGGATTTTAGTTTTACGATATCTTTTTGATTCATAACGAAAAGGATTACTAATCGGCAACATCGATTACTTGATTATGTCTAAAAATGAACTTGAAAAAATAAAAATCCGCATCTTCGGAAATTATTTTATCTTTCGTTAAAAAGTACTTTTCAAATGCTTCGTTGTTACTATTTAATTTTTGGTAAGGAAGATAAAGGTTTTCTTCATAATAATATTTCGGCAGCCTGATCTTATTGTTACTTACAAGATACGCCATGTCAATAAGGATTTTTCTTGTAAAATCTTTCTCGTCTTTTCTTAAATATATTGTCCTCATTATTTCACCTAAATTTTCTTTTAAAGTTAGCTTTGTTCTGTATATCCAAGATAATGGGATAAAATCCCTTTAGCAACTCAAAAAGAAAATATGAGGTGAAATTGAACGTCATTCAAGCCGACCGAAGGAAATATTGATAGCTTTGGTTTATCAGGTTGGGAATGTATATCCGGTGAATCGCTTCTTGGAGGTGCAGCAATATTTCCGAAAGTGTATCCAAGGAAATAAGCGAGAGGAAGGTCACTATACCAATGCATTCCTTTGTTGACCAAGGAAAATCCTAGCAAAGCTAATAAAGGATAACTGACCGGTTTAATCCATTTCTGGTCAGGATAATTATTGGCAATAACTGTAATAACTGCGGTAGCAGTTGATAAATGACCGGAAGGAAATGAATAATATTTAGGTTGATTTTTTTGATACTGACTTATACTTGGTCCTAAATGCCAGTCCCCCCCATTCTCTGTTGAAGCAATAGGGCTTTGTCTGCCTGTTATTCGCTTTAGAAATTGCACAAAAATACCGGTAGTTAGAATTGCTTCGGCAATATTACTACCTGTTCGAATGGCAGTTTCATCATGGAATACCAACCCCGGAATTGCAAAAGCTGCAGCGGTAAGAAACTGATAAGTCCCGTTTCCAAAGTTTACCATAAAGTTTGAAGTGTGATTATCAATATTTGATCTCAAATATAAACGGCGTTGGAATGACCAGCCGCTTTGGTCAACAGCCAAAAACGATCCTGTCAATGCAGCCACCGTAAGATATGCAGGGATCATCTTTTCTTGAAAAGATTGGCGGAAGAAATTATAATAATCCGACGGAATATTAGTAATCATTTGATCCCAAGTTACATTGCTTTGAATTCTCTGTTCGGATTGAGATTCATGATGAGTCTTGATGGAGGATGAATCCGGGATAGTAACCACAGTTGAATCTGCCGCTAATATATTTTGCCGGATAAGGCAAAATTGAATTAAGAAAAAAACATAAATTGTTTTTCTGAACATTTTGCTTTAATTAGTGTTTGTAAATTTAAACATAAGAGGTTAAAGAGTTGGGGCAAAAATAAGGATATTAAACAAAAGTCATATTATTTTAATCACATCGCTTAAGTTTATCTAAATCGGGAATAATTCAAATATTACATTCAAAAAATTAATTTCGGGACTAATATTCAACTTATTAACTCAGGATATACAAACTTTGGAATACCTGCCGGCCTCCAGGCAGACAGATTATTATAATGTGATGGATAAGATTAATTTTTTTCATTATTCCAACTTTCCATAACTCCAAAGCGAAATCCAGCGTAACGTGAGTTATTATTAAAAAAGCCGTCCTCAAAAAAACGGCTTTTAATTTATTGTGGGCGCTAGTGGATTCGAACCACTGACCTCCTGCGTGTGAGGCAAGCGCTCTAACCAGCTGAGCCAAGCGCCCATATATTTATTTATGAAAATAAAGATATGGATAAAAAACGTGTAATTAAATTATAATAGTTTATTCATAATTTCAAATTTATATTAAGGCTAAGGACAAGAAGGACAAATTTTTGTTAGCTCCCATTTATTCGCCTGTGCTTCTAATCTTATCTCTGTAATTCATAATAAGCACTTCAATTCTATTAATAATTTTACAACCAAACATTTTTTCAACTTCTTCTTTCAATATTCTTTATTAAGTTTGAAAATATTATATGATGAAATGGCAAAAAGTTATACCAATATACTTTCCCCTTCCATCCATCAGGCTCAAAATAAGCTGAAATGGTTAAACGATTTAAATTGTCTTCTTCAGTTGTCTTAAATTCCAGCCAGGCTTTTCCGGGCAATTTCATTTCGGCACGCAGTAGTAATCTTTTATTCACTTCTAACTCTTCGACTCTAAAAAATCCCACAACATCGTGAATCCTTATTGTGTTCATACTTCTTCTACCCCTTGAAGTTCCCACACCTAATAATATCGAATCCAAAATACCTCTTAATTTCCACATCCAATTTTGATTAAACCACCCTTCATCACCCCCTATTTTACAAAACGAACTAAAAAGAGAATTTGCTCGTTTGGAAGTAATTAAAGAATAGGTACTGATATAATAAGGTGGTTTTTCTAATTCCTTTAGTTTTATTGCAAGCTCATAAGCTCGCGGGTATTCATCCGACCAGCGAGTATGAACTTTATCTAGTTCTTCGCGTGTCATCGCTCTTAATACAGTCTCTTTGAATGTAACAGGCTTATAAATTGAATTCGGCAATTTACCCTCGTTGTTGCATAAAACTTCATTTTTCCCACTTTGAAATAATGTTTTAATGACAGGAGCTGGAACGGGTGTAAGGAAACCGGCTATATAAGAATAAAATTTAAAGTTTGAGAATGAAGTATGAATAAATAATCTTCTTTTGTTCTGAATTTTTGCCATAATTTTAAGCAATCTTTCATATGTCAAAATTTCAAATCCTCCCACGTCATAAGACTTTCCTTCAGTTCCTTCTGTTTCCAATACACCGACAAGAATATTAATTAGTGTTCTAATACTTATAGGTTGGCATTTTGTTTTAGCCCAATAAGGTAAAAATAGTATAGGCGTATTTTTTACTAGACTTTTAAGTATTTCATAAGAGGCGCTCCCAGAGCCAATAATTATCGCTGCTCTTAAAACCGTTGTAGATACTTTACCGAATTGTAAAACCTCGGCAACCTGCAATCTGCTCCTTAAGTGAGGTGATAAAAGAGAATTCTTATCACCTAAAGCACCCAGGTAAATAATTCTATCCAGTTTATTTTTTTCGGCAGCAGCTCTAAAATTATTAGCTGCTAGAATATCAGCTTTTTCAAATCTTTTAGGACCAAGCAATAAAGAATGAATTAAATAGTAAGCAACTTTTACATCCTTCAATGCTAAATTTAATTCATCGAGATTCAAAGCATCTGCAACTACAATTTCGGCTTGCGGCCATCTTTGTTGTAAATCCTTTGTATAAACTCTTGCCATTACTTTAACTGTATAACCACGGGCGAGTAATTCCGGTACCAACCTGCCACCGACATAACCGGTAGCACCAGTAACTAGAATAGTTCCAACCTCCGGCTTAGGGGTAGTAAGTAAATTAGTACAAAGCAGCTCATTACTATCAAACTTCATAGATGTTTAAGATAAATGATTTTTAGTTAATAAGGAACCAATTAAATAACTCATGCTATGCAACCTTTGGGAATATGAAAGATAATTTTGACCAAAATACTTTTAAGTGGCTCATAATTCTTCCCTTATCTAATCCAGCTCCAACAAACAAATTCCAATCAAATAATTGATCTTCATTCATTTTCCAGCTCGAAACTCCGCTTACCACCCTTCAGATGTTACCTCATGGTAGACATCCTGCTATTTTCTCAACAACTCAACTTACGTTCAGTTGTTATAGGCTTTGACCTATTAGCTAATATTATTGTATGGCACACATTATATCATTCCTACCTGGATTATTTTTTAATCCTGAAGATATTATGTTTAATAGCTGAATAGATTAGAATAACAACTTTTTCTATAAACCAAAGATTTTGTATTGACTGTTTATCATGCCTGGCTCACACCTGAATCTCCCTAGTATAGGGAAAGGATTGTCATTCCGGGCTCGACCCGGAATCGACTTTTCCGTCAAAAGCTTTACTACAGCAAATTACAACCTTCTCGTTTTTCGGGTAAACGCTCGCAGCTATGTAACAAGCATAGACACCCAATCCCGGTTTAACGCTGATTGGGTGTCTTGCTCATCATTTCAGCAGCAAAAGTTTTTTGGTTGCTGCAAAGCTTCCCGCATGTAGCTGGTAAAAATATACACCGCTTGCAAGGTTGCCTGCATTAAAGTTAACGGAATATTTTCCTTGAGTTTTATGTCCATCAACTAAAGTTTTTACTACGTTGCCAAGTATATCGTAAACTATAAGAGTTACAAATCCTTCTTTTGGGATTTGGTAATTAATTATTGTCGTTGGGTTGAAGGGATTAGGATAGTTCTGTGAAAGGAAAAAGCTTTTAGGTAATTGATTTACCGGAGAAACAGCCGTTATTCCATCGGATAGAAACCGGGCAGCGGCAAATGAAGAATAAAGATTTTCATCTGCAGAAGATCCTGCGGCTACAATATTGCCATCTTGATCAATTGCCATACCGGTCATATCTCCAGCATCAAGAATTGAACCTATGTGTGCAAATGCCCAGCCGTTGGAACCGAATGTACTGTCTATTGTTCCATCAGGGTTAAAGCATGCTAAAGTGAAATCATTCAGTACATCCTCATAGCCGCCTTCAATTATTTTGCCATCGGATTGTACAGCAATGCTGGTACCAAAAAAATCTGATCTGCTAAACGTCGGGGATTCTTTACGCACTATTTCGGAACCATTCAATCCAAATGAGCTGTCAATCGAACCATTTGGATTTACCCTGGCTAATGCAAAATATGCAATGCTGGAGTAAGGGTTAACAGTATTACCGCCGAGCACTATCTTGCCATCAATTTGAATAGCAGCCGAGGTGCAATCCTTTTGGGAAGTCATATCTCCATCGTTTAACAAAAACAAATTTGTACCGTTTGTTCCAAAAGTGTTATCTAAACTTCCATCAGGATTAAGCCTAGTTACATTAAAATACGTATTATTCTGAGAAGTAGTACCGGCAACCACAATTTTACCGTCAGACTGAATTACGACAGCATTACAGGATGATTCAGTTGAATCATTAAGGAATTGATATCTTTCTTTACCTCCTATGCCGAATGTATTGTCAAACGATCCGTCGGAATTAAGACGTACTACAGCAAAGGCTTGATTTGTCTCATATGACCCAAGTGCACTTACATAAAATTGACCATAGGAATCACCTGCTATCACTATTTTACCGTCTGATTGAATTGCAACCGAATTAGCTAAATCAGATCCATCTCCTCCGGTAATAAAAAATCCTAATGAACCGTTATTGCCGAATGAACTGTCTATATCTCCGTTCGAGTTTAATCGCGCAACAGCAAATGCCCAATTGCCTGATGAATCACGTAAATAACCGGCAAGGACAATTTTACCATCAGGCTGGATAGCAACTGAATTTGCAAAATCCAATTTCGCTTCTCCGGTAATTGATACTCTAGACCAACCATCAATACCGAAAGCGCTATCAATTGTACCGTTAGAATTGAACCTTGCAGCTAAAAAGTCGCTTTCACTATTATTATTACCTTCAATACCACTATAACCTGCAATTACAATTTTACCATCAGATTGGATGGCAACAGCTTGTCCGGTAGCATTTGGCGCGCCAGGTACCAATAAGGTTCCATTTGTTC
The DNA here is from genome assembly GCA_021817845.1 of Bacteroidota bacterium. Taxonomy (GTDB): domain Bacteria; phylum Bacteroidota; class Ignavibacteria; order Ignavibacteriales; family Ignavibacteriaceae; genus FEN-1297. The sequence goes on along the minus strand of JAKAFW010000008.1, from coordinate 97,404 downwards.
CAAAGGTGCTGTCTAAAGATCCAGCCCCGGTGTTTGTTAAAGGTTTGAAAAGATTGTGCCCATTAGCCATTGCTGCACCATTCTTTTGGCTAGTCGTTTTACCTGTTATTCTATTAAAATCCTTTTGACTTCCTGATCTTACTAAACTAACAGCTTGAATTGAATTAACGCAGAATAAAAGTGCAATTATTATCGTAACTGTAACCTTCATTTTCATTATAGCTTTTTCCTTCTATTTATAAATAAATTGAATTTCTCTTAACAAAAAATCATTCTACAAAACCAATCCCAATAACTACGGTAAACAGTATTTCCATTTCTCCCCGAAATAATCGCTTCGCCGGATTAGAAAAAGAATTATTATTAAGTTAGATTATCACCAAACATTAGTCTACTGATGTAGATTAAAGTATTAAAAGTAGAACTTATCGTAAAAATAATGCGCCAATAATACATGTTTTATTTTAATGAGGCAAGAAATTGACTGGGCTAAAAGTGACACGTGAGATTACTCAATGAATAGTCTATCTCGAAAAGTAGGGGAAAATAAAAAAGGCGACTTAAATAGTCGCCTTAAAAAATAAAGTCAGAAGTAATTTTTACTTTTGTTTTTCCACGCCCGTATAAGGCGCGACATTTATTTGTTCTTTGCTCACTTCACTTTTTATGTTTCAATCCACGCGCCCGTATAAGGCGCGACGTCCGGTGCGACTACACAAGGGCCGGGACTATCAGGTTTCAATCCACGCGCCCGTATAAGGCGCGACGATATAATCGCAAAATGGCAGCCAATATCAAATGTTTCAATCCACGCGCCCGTATAAGGCGCGACGTATGATTGGATTAAAACAATACCCAATTATATTGTTTCAATCCACGCGCCCGTATAAGGCGCGACCGCGATTTCGTAACCGGCTAAATATTGACTCTTGTTTCAATCCACGCGCCCGTATAAGGCGCGACTAGAGCAGAGGCAGACTTGCTCCGCAGCGACATCGTTTCAATCTACGCGCCCGTATAAGGCGCGACGGTGTTCCGGGATGCGGTAAGACAATTGCAGTGCAGGTTTCAATCCACGCGCCCGTATAAGGCGCGACTCGAAGACCTGGAGAATATGCTCCATGATATTTTGTTTCAATCCACGCGCCCGTATAAGGCGCGACAAATTTCTCAATTACACTGACTCCTTATAAGATGTTTCAATCCACGCGCCCGTATAAGGCGCGACCAAGCGGTGTTACTCTAGAGCCGCCTCAATATGCAGTTTCAATCCACGCGCCCGTATAAGGCGCGACCGGAAGTCCATAATTGTTATCTGATAATAAAGAAGTTTCAATCCACGCGCCCGTATAAGGCGCGACTAATATTCATGATCGTAAGCCGCGCGGACACGGGTTTCAATCCACGCGCCCGTATAAGGCGCGACCATCAGGTAACACCGCGCACCTTAGAACTTCGTGTTTCAATCCACGCGCCCGTATAAGGCGCGACAATTATGCCAAAGGAAGTAGGTAACATTGTCTTGTTTCAATCCACGCGCCCGTATAAGGCGCGACGGGCGTTACATGTTGCTGTCTTCCCGACGAATCGTTTCAATCCACGCGCCCGTATAAGGCGCGACTTGAAAATTTTGAATTGATACTTAAGGATGATGTTTCAATCCACGCGCCCGTATAAGGCGCGACTGCAGCTTTCCATCAATGCTCTTTATGCAGATTATGTTTCAATCCACGCGCCCGTATAAGGCGCGACACGGAAGAAAGGAAAATTCCTGCCGAACAAATAGGTTTCAATCCACGCGCCCGTATAAGGCGCGACATCAAACTTGCTTAGTTCTCTCCGGAGGACAAGGGTTTCAATCCACGCGCCCGTATAAGGCGCGACTTCAGCGCAGCGGCTGTTCACGTTGTCTAAATCGTTTCAATCCACGCGCCCGTATAAGGCGCGACGCCAGCTCTTTCATAGCCGTCTTAGTATCTAAGCGTTTCAATCCACGCGCCCGTATAAGGCGCGACATATACCAACGTGACCAGACTGCATCATAGCAACGTTTCAATCCACGCGCCCGTATAAGGCGCGACACCTTACCGTTTGCTTTCTCCCAATTATAGACATGTTTCAATCCACGCGCCCGTATAAGGCGCGACCTGGTCACGTTGGTATATTCTATCGGACTGGTGCGTTTCAATCCACGCGCCCGTATAAGGCGCGACGATATAATCGGTCTTTCCGTCCCATTTATCAAGCGTTTCAATCCACGCGCCCGTATAAGGCGCGACATTGTCGCCTATGAACGCAAAATAAATCAATTAGTTTCAATCCACGCGCCCGTATAAGGCGCGACTTAACGGACTCGTTAATAGCCGATGCCTGGGCTATGTTTCAATCCACGCGCCCGTATAAGGCGCGACTAAGTTTTTTTTCAACTTCAGATGTCGTAAACTGTTTCAATCCACGCGCCCGTATAAGGCGCGACTAACGGACTCGTTAATAGCCGATGCCTGGGCTATGTTTCAATCCACGCGCCCGTATAAGGCGCGACGGCAATATCTTTAACTACAGGATAAATATAATCTTAACAGTTGTCAACCGCTAAAGTTAAACATCCTTGATAATAAAATAAGAGACTTCCCTCTTTACGCTGATTAAGCCAAATTTTCTCACTGCTAATCTCCCGGCATTTTCATGTACGCTTCGGTTAGCGCTAGATAATAAGCAAGTCATCTATATTCAATTTTGTTTCCCTGCCATAGTGTTCCAAACGTCTCTGCCAATTTGAGCCCAGGAAGTAAAACCTTAAACTATCTTCATCATTATTATATTGCGCCAATAATTTCCCCTTAAGGCTTTCCCATTGTTCCGGCTCTACAATGCATTCAAATACCGAATTCTGAACGCGTATGCCGTAGTCTAAACAAGTCTCAGCAACTTTTCGCAACCTGCGCCTTCCTCCTGAAGTTATTGTAGATACATCATAGCTAACAACTACCAGCATTTCGTTTCCCTTTCATTATTCATTTTAAGTAAAACGGCGGATACTCCGTAATATCCCCCCGAATATAGCGCGCAAGCAATTGAGCTTGAACATGCGGCAACAACCCTATTGTCATCTTCTCACCAAGAAACGGATGAGTTATCTCTTCTTGTTTCTTTTTTTGATATGCGTTTAGTACTGCCTTTCGAGCTTCATCCGACATTCGTACTTCTCCGGACTCCCTTATTTCAAAATCTTTTTTTGAAACTTGTTTCAGGTTGATCAGATTCAGCATAATTCTGTCACCGAGATATGCACGGAATTCTTCCATAATATCTAACGCAAGACTTGGTCTACCCGATCTTAGTTGATGAAGAAATCCTACCTGTGGATCAAGCCCAACTGTTTCCAATGCTGAGCGAACGTCATTGGCAAGTATTGCATACAAGAAAGATAAAAGTGCATTTGCAGAATCTAGAGGAGGGCGTTTTGTTCTCTTAGTAAATATGAAGTCTTCATTTTGTGCTGTAATCAAGGAGGAAAGTACACCAAAATACAACGTAGCACATTCACCTTCATAACCCCGCAGCTCATCAAGATTCTCAGACTGCTGTATATTGGTCAATCGCCTTCCCATTGTTTCGGCAGCCAGAACAACTTCTTCGCTACAATGATCCGGATGATTCCGTTGATGACGAAGGAGCAAACTACGATAGTTAGACACCTTAGCAGCTATGATTGGACGGGCAATTGCTAAAGACAAAAATTCATCATCTGCCATCGCATATTGCGCTTTACGTAAAAGTACGTTCCCTTGCTGCGCTCCGTACACCCTTGCCAGAAATTTTCCGGTTTCTGAAAGATAACTTATTCCAACGCTGTTTTCTGCACAATAAGCCATTAATGCAGGCGTAAGCGGCTTAAATCCGAAGCATACAATATTCTCAATAGAATGGGTCGGGGCTTGAAAAACTTTTTCGTGGTTAACTTCCACAATGAATGTTTCACGCTCCTTACGTACGTAAGCATCATCTGAGGTAATGTAGAGAGTATTCAAATGTTTTTTCATGGGGTGTACAATCCTTTGATATAACTATTTAGCTTTTTCTTGTTCATTGCTTTTGGCTGACAGATATTTTCAAGCGAACAATTGCGGCATTTTGCCGAATAATCAGCCGTAGGCACTATCTTTTTTGAAACAATCTCTCTTACCGAGCCGATGATGCTTTTGGTTTGAGAACGTAATTCGTTATCAATTTCCACAACATCCCTTCGACGAATTCTTCCATAAAAAAATGTACCGCGGTTTACTTTTGCGCTAAGCATTTCTTCCAGGCAAAACGCCTGTGCACAAAGCTGTACTTTATCGCTGATATCTTCCTTCGGTTCTCCGGATTTAAATTCAACAGGCATTATTTCATCCCCGGTTTTTGATTCCCGAAACTCTACAACATCGCATCGACCCACAATACCGTATTCTACTGAGTGAATACGCAATCCGCGAACTGTTTTCAGCGTACCACGAGTTTCATAAGTGTCCGTATCAACCTTTTCATGAAGAATATTTCCACGAACAGTATAAAGATTCTCATTCCATGCATCTTCGACATGAATCAACCCGCATTGACGTGGACAGTATACGTAATGCTGTAATGCACTAATCATTATGAAATCATCTTCGGTGTACATGAATGTTATGTATTCCTATTATCAATCATGTGATTTCTGTTATTTCCCTTGTCCCGTTAGGGACAAAATATTTATAGAACAAACAGACATAAAACGATCCAAGTCCCGTAGGGACGACATAGAACCCACTTCATATTTATATTACATCAATCAAAATATATTTTTCATCAAATGGAATATCATATTTTTTCAACAATTGAATATATTCTTCACGGAACGTTTTCTTTCCATGATGATGCTCTTGATTATTTATATAATTCACAACCCTATCAATCTGAGAGTGTGAAAAGGAAAAAGCGCCATAGCCTTCCTGCCAGTTAAATCTTCCTCTAACAAATTTCTTCTTATTTATCCATTTGGAGGAATCGCCTTTTATATCTTGCAGCAAATCCGGGATTAATTGATGTGGTTTATAACCTACGGCAATATGAAGGTGATTCGGCATTCCATTTATTGCGATTAATTTATGACCATTATTTTGTGTAATTCCTGTTATGTATTTGTATAATTCATCTTTCCATGCATGTTGAATAAGAGATACTCTGTTTTGCACAGCAAAAACAAGGTGAAGATATATTTGTGTAAATGTATTAGCCATTGTAGCCTCTATATCGTCCCTACGGGACTTTGAATTATGTAGGTAATATTTTTTCTATAAATATACTGTCCCTAACGGGACTAATAAAATGAAATGGCATATTAAGCTGTAAATGTTATTTATATACAATTCAGTAAGGGATGAAATATTTATGCAGCTATATCCTTTTCTTATCAATTTGTCGTTTTTGTTTCTCTGTCAATGCTTTAAAGTTCTGATTCGTTGTAACTTTTCTACCGGATTTTCTTTCTAATTCTTTCCGTGCGTTCCCTGCAACAGTACCGCCTTCAATTGCTGCTTTTTCGTTTTCAGGAAATCCTTGTGCATTTTTATTCTGTGCAATTTCGGTTGTAGATGCTTCGCCTAACATCGTGAAGATTAGTTCAAGATCAGTCATGTGGTCACGCAAATTCTCTTGCTGTTTGGTGAGACCTTTTAATTTCTTATATTCGCTTGGTACTAACCCAAAAGTAGCTTTACTAATTTCTGCTGTTAGTATGGAATATTCTTTCCCTTCTTTCACGCCGCGTTTTTTCCATTCGTTGGTAAGTTCATCCCTTACAGCAATACCGCGTACTCGTTTTTCAATCCACTCATCGGAGTAACCTTTTGCTTTATATAATTCGCGCATACGGGCTTGAGCAAGTTCAGGATTCTCGATTTCTTCCAAACGCTCTTGCCCTACTTTAGCAAGCCACAATTTAAAAGGTTCGGCGTTTGGCGATGGAATTGATTGGATCAATCGAAGTAATTGATTAACATCGGCAACATCAGTAAGACGTAATTTACCGTCAGCCGCCTGCATTTTTAAAGCGTTACAATTTGTAACGGTTTCATTTCCTTCCGCTTTCAGTCGCTTTTTGAGAACGCGCCAATAAACCTGCGGGTTTGGGCTTTCCGTTAAAATTGCAACTACATCTACAATCGAAAAGTACCACTTTTGTTCTTTCTCGTTCCATTCAGAACGGATTTTTTTACTTTCAAAAAGTTTTATGTTTGACATATGCTTCCTTGCAAAATGTTACATTATCAAATTCTTTAAAGGGTAGGGACAAATTGCACCTACCCTTTGATATAATTTAAAGTTTTTCTTCCAAAGTAATTCCCTTTGGTAAATTTTCCTTTAGTATCGAAACTTCATAATCACTCCATTTGCGCGGTAGTTCGTTTTTTTTCGTGATGGTTATTCGATCAAACAATTCTCCCGCACGTGCATTGCCAAGATGACTATCATGTTTGAAAACAATTAGTTTTCTAGGATTCATTTCGCCGCGTGCAGCAGAGCGGTCATTTTCGAATGCATTAAGCAAACCTTCCCAAAGCAAATTCAAATCGTCTTCAGAAAACCCTGTCTTGGCTGCATCAACAGCAGAAACAAATCCGTGCATTCGATAGAGAGCATAAGGTACTGTAGATTTACGACCCATAGTGGAAGGGAATTCCATTTTTTCTTTGCGTTGATTGAACTCTTCTTCTGTGGTAACAACACCTCGTGTAATAGAATGGTCTGCCTGGAATATTCGATCAATAGAACGCGCAAACGTAAATTGAACAGGACCCCGAAATGTACCAGCTCCTTTACCCTTCTTTTCTTTTCGTTTATTCGATTTTTTATTTTCCTCTTCTTCATTCTCTTCTGGCTCTTCCTTATCTTTGCCAGTAGATAGCACAGCGCCAAATGTGCGAATATCAAAATATTTTTCCAATAGAGATTTCTTTTTTTCTTGAAGATTGTTTCCTGAATTTTCAATCTCTTTGTTTAGATAAGGATATTCTTCATCGACACTTCGTTGACGAATAAAAATTCCGAAACCGGGAACATCTTTTTTGGCTGTCTGTATATAGTTCCTAATTTTTCGCTTAATGCAAACATCGGTTACTAATCCTTCCTGATTTTCAGCATCGACACGTGGAAGGTTGTCCTGATCGGGGTCTCCATTAGGGTTTCCGTCTTTCACATCGAACAAGAAAATAAAATCAAAGCGGTTCTTAATTGGGGTTGACATAATTATTTCTCCTTATTGATTGGTTTGTTTTCAAAATCTTTTTGGCGTTGATGATAATAGCCGATTGCAAAACTTGCTTGTTCTTCTAATGAAAATACTGATGGAAATTGCACTCCTTCTATATTGCAAAACAAGTCTTGCATCTTTTTATCAAGATTAATTGCAAGACCTGCATTTTCTCCACGTATTTTTGAAAGATGATGTTGTGAGAGTTTCATCAGTCTTCCAAAAGCTGTTGAAGGCGTGGTTGATGCTGATGAAAAGAATCTTTCGCGGATACCTGCGTTCAAATTTCCACCGGATGCGTGATATTGGATAGATTCTAACACAGAGAAAATCCTACCACAGATATAAGCAGTATTTTTATTTGATTCATCTAGTGTTGTCATAAATTTAACTCCTTCTTGTTGATTGTTTTGACGATTTAAATAAAGTTTTAACAGTGCAATTCTTTCGGCTGTTACTTTTCCCTGTTCAGCTTTGATACGATTAAGGAGTGAGCTTAATAACCAGAGCGGCGGTGAATTACCTTGCACAGCACACCGCCAAAGAATTGCCCCTACTCTTCCATGCTGAACGCTATTTTTTTCCTGATTCTTTTTTAGAGCCAGTACTAAATTTTTGAATCTTGGATATGACAAAACAATCTGTTTTGTTTCTTTCTTGTATTCACCAATTTGAATATCTTCAAACCATTGGACAAGATTAGATTGTAGATTATCTACACTAATTTCAATCCAATCTCTAATAGCAATTCTGGCGGCAACACCACTTAATGTAATTGCATAAAATTTATCGGGTACAATATTTTTTGCGACAGATTTCTTTCCAGAATGAATAGATTCTATCATCGCTCGGATTGCATCTTCATTCGGTTCATCAAGTTGTTCAAGATCAGATAACTCCAGAGAATCGCGAAGCCAAAAAACAACTGCCGTATCAGCAGAAATGTCTTTTCTATTCTTAAACACAGGTCTTGACGGTTTATTTTTCTTTTCGTTTGGTATCCAAGAAGAAGGTGTTAAAAGCCAATTTAACGCTTCTACATATGCTTTGGCGCATTTAGTACAAATAGAAGAATTCTGATTCCCTTTAAACTTATATGATTCGCTTGCTGTGAAATTGTAAGAAACTAAGGCACAACCATTTTTTTGTCCTTTGGGAACCCATCGAATCATTCCATGAGGAATATCTGCAATTGGAAAAAAGAGTGAACCACAAATTGAGCATCGATCAAACCGATCATTCTTTTCCTCTACCAAAAAAGTTTCATAGCGTTTAATAATTGCATCATAGATTATTTGTTTTTCATGAATTCGTTTGCTTTCATCAAATAAAAGAAATGCAATGTTACCTCGACGCTGTTTTTCTTCAATAGCATTAAATTCTTTTTGTGCTTTAATTGAGCCACTTTCTCGATTTTCATTATAAAACAATAATACTGGCGACATCTCTTTGATATCTTTGAAATCTTCTATCTTCTCAAGAAATTTCTTATGCTTGAGAGGAGCTTGCTTGCGCTGTTTTTCTAATTTATCCCGACTCTTTTCTTTTTCGTTAACATATTCAAGAACTTCTTCTGCCTTATCAACAAGCAATCGCGCACTACCCTTTTTTGAAGCAAGTCTTTCGACTATTGTTGGCTGATTTTCATGGATTATGAATTGTTTAAAATTACCTTTTCGATCAATAACACAATCTATACTTACCTGAACTGTACCAAATGCGTCATGAGAAATACTGCCTTTAGGTATTCTATTTGAAAGTTCGACTAACTCTTGAATCATACTTCCTCCTTAGTCTCGACTTCTTCAGTAATGTTAAATTCATGAATTAAGTTGTTTGGATATTCTGCAAGTTTACCTCGCGGATGATTACTTGAAAGAATTTGCTCATACTCTTTGCTACAATCCAATACGCCGTTTCTCACAGCAACATCATAAAAAAACTTAGGATGCGGAATACCTTTTTCATCATACCACATATCAAGGAACATACTGCCGATTGGTATTATATCTCCTTGTATTGGAATATCTGCTTCTGTTGGCAATATAAACTCTACTGCAAATTCCCTTGTACCGAAATATGGTCGTCTCCAACATTGCCCTTTACGCACTCTGCGATTAAACATTTCGATATATTTTTTGGTGGGATTATCTGCATCAAATTCTTTTTGAAAAATTGATGCTTCAATGATGTATGCTACGTCTTTAAGTATAATGCTATTTCTTTGTGCTCGATATAATGGCTTACCCTTGCCATTAACTTCATCAACGTAAATTGGCGTTGCACCTTGTTTTGAATTAATCTCATTTCTTTTTACAGATGCAAATTTTACCGGATTGAGCACAAATATTTTATGAACGTACCACTTAAACTCTGGCTTCCAGAGAATTGAGTCGAGTATGCCTCTCGCAGCAGAAGGCGTCATACAAGGATAAGTCATACGCTCTACTTTAAGATCTGGGCGGGTAAAACAAGCATAATCCCCCCATACCTTCATTCGAACTTTGTTGTCATTCATAATTTTCCCTTTCTATTAGTAATTTAATTTTTTGCTTAGACGAAAATGTCAGTTTCATCAAAACACCGTTTCAACATCTTCCGGGACAAGTCCGAGCTTATTATTATACCCGCCATGCCAAATCCGCAATGTATCTTTCAACATTTCAATTTGACTTCCAAATTCAGTTAAAAAATTTTGATATTCATGTACACAAAATTGTTGCAGTTCTCTGTATTCTTCTTTTGTTATAAATTGACTTAGTGATATTTTTTCAAACAATGTTTTACTTTCATCAGAATAATCTTTAATAAAGAGTGGAAAGGTGGGAGAGTCAATTATTTTGAAACTTTCGGCCACTGTTTTGAAATTAAATGCTTTTCTTTCGTTTGTAATGTCATACTTATCTGTATTAACGAAAAGCTTTGTTATTGTTTCATAATACTGTTCAAAAGAATTTGATGAATGCAAAATTGTAGGATTATCTTTAATGATGCCTTTCGTCCAAACAGCTAAAGTTTTATATGTATCATCGGGCATCCTTTGGTTTTCAATGTTGAAAAGAACTACCCTCCCTTTTTCAAGAAATCCGTTTCTATTACAACGTCCTGCTGCTTGAATTATAGAATCAAGTGGTGCAATTGCACGATAGACAACAGGGAAATCAAAATCAACGCCGGCTTCTACTAATTGCGTTGATATAACTGCAATCCTCTTTTTGTCTCTAAGATCGCGTATTATGTTCTGAATTATTTCTTTTCGATGGTGTGGACACATCGCCGTTGATAGATGATAATAGTAATCATATGTTGCCAACAACGATATTTGTTCAAAGATATTTTTTGCCACAGCTTTTGTATTAACTATAACTAGGAAAGATTCAATTTCAGTTTTTAGCTTTTCAATAACAGATTCAATTGGGAGTTCTTCCAATTCATTCAACAATTCATAGTCAACCCTTTGTGTAGGAGAAAAATACTTTTCCGGTTTTTCAATCAAAGGTTGAATATTTTCTATCCCGTTAAACCCTTCGCGACTCTTGAATGCAGGTTGTGTTGCAGTGCAAAACAGAAAACTTGCCCGCGCTAATGCAGTAATATTTTTTAACATAACAATAATCGGTTCGGCATACTTTTTTGGTAAAGTTTGTATTTCATCAAAAATTACAATTGAATCAGCAATGTTGTGATTTTTTCTACATTTAAACGGTCTATTGCTAAAGAGCGATTCAAAGAATTGTACGGATGTTGTAATAATAATAGGGGCATCCCAATTTTCACAGGCAAGCTGTTTTGAGTTACTATTATTTTCTTCTTTGTTGTAATCGGCATCTTCTTCTATGTTACCTGAATGGTGTTCAAGAACTAGATCATTTCCAAAAATGTTTTTTAAAATTAGAGCGGTTTGATCTATTATGTTTATGTAAGGAAGAACAATGATGATGCGTTTTAATTTATGATGACGCGCATGCAGTAAAGCCCAATACAATGATGTTAGCGTTTTTCCTAATCCGGTTGGTAATTGAAGTGAGAAAAAACCTAACGGATCAGTATAATGTTTTGCTGTTTCATTACGGGCATCTGTTCGAAGATTGTTAATAACTCCATTTGTTGGAAGCTCTTCAAATGTCTTTTCAAGAGCTTTAATTAGAAACTCAAAATTAAGTGTTGATGAATTTCTTGAGGTATATCGTTCAGGAGAAAAATGACTTTCTGTATTTAACCAATCAGCATCAGTAAGTGAACTAAAAAGAAATCGTGTTAGACACTCTTTTTCTAAGGTGTCATCCGGTAGTTTGGCTTTTGCTATAGTCAGGTTTTGTAAGACTTGCGGGAAACTATCTTCAAAGCGAGTGATTACAGTTTCAACTAAATTTTGATTTTCTGCATACTCTTGGTTGTTAATTTTTCGATCTTCATTGTTTGGTAAACCGGCATGATGCCCCTTAATAGCAAATTGTAAAGGGATGAATTGTTTACCTAATGTACTTGCAACATACGCTCCAATTGCCGCATGAGGTGTTTTTGGTTTTCCATATTCTAAATAAGATTGAAATCCATCTTGATATTTTCCAATATCATGTAATATTCCTACTGTTCGGAATAGATATTTGTATTCTTCTCTTGGAGAAAATGATTCTGCTATTCTTGATGAATTATCAAGATGTTCTTTTAACGGGTGCTTTTGTTTCTTTTTATTTTCTGAATGTGCAATAAACTCTTTATCCCCAACGCCGCGGGATTTTCCAAAGGATTCGGGATATGTTTCTTCACTCAATTTTTTCATCTTTCAAATAGTTGGTTGGAAGATGGGCTATACAGTAGAGTCCTCAAAAATAAATTACTCATTTATTCATATCCACGTAATAATGTTTTTGATAGGATGGGATTATCGGTGAGCGGTGATTTTATTGGTGCCGTCGCGGCATCATAACCTACTAAGGGAAAAATATATTGATAATTTTCTCTAAGTTCAGTTTTTCTCAAATTTATTACCCCCAAGATTTAATAGATTAAATTACTTTCAGGAATAGTAATAATTAATATAACTTAATTTTAGCTAAAAATAATTTAAGAATCAATAAGTATAAAAGTTAAGAGTTATTGCCTATCCGTGCAATATGCCGGAAAATGATGGTGAAGTAATAAGTCCGTCTTTTTTTATTTCAATAAGAATTCCGTCAATTAGATGAAGCTTATTATACCAAATCCAATTATTTTTTATTTTGAGATTTATTAAAATCCAACCTGTATTATAATTCTTAGTATTGCAAGTGTTAAGTGGTGACGAAAATTATTCTGAATAAGACACCTTACCCAACTATTGGAAAATTCGAGTAATAGAGTCATGGTGCTAGCAGGCATTATTACAATACTCCACTATTCCATCATTCCAACACTCCATCATTTACAACATATATTTATTGAGTATTCTCACGATAATTTTTAATTTTGTACAATCATTAATAATTAATTTACATGGAAAAACTTATGGATACTTTAGAAGCAATTATTACACGCCGCAGCATTCGTCAATATACACCTCAAAATATTCCGGATGATAAAATAGAACTAATCCTCAAATCTGCTATGTATGCACCTTCTGCTATGAACTACCAGCCTTGGCATTTTATCGTAATAGATAGGAAAGATGCTATTGAAGAACTTCAAAGCATTTTTCCCCATGCTGATATGCTTAAACAAGCTACTCTTTTAATAATTGTTTGCGGAGACTCCAAATTGGAAATGAACATTGATTATCTTGTGCAGGATTGTTCCGCTGCAACTGAAAACGCACTCATTTCAATTCATGCGCTTGGTTTAGGAGGTGTTTGGCTAAGTATTTATCCAAATAAAGATGTCATTAACGGATTAAAAAAGACATTTGAATTGCCTGAAAATATAATCCCAATGTCAGCTATATCTATCGGATTTCCCGCTGAAGTAATAAACACTGAAAGCCGCTACAACATTACCCGGATACATTCTAACAAATGGTAGTAATGGTGTGACCGGAAATTGTAGTAACAAAAATTATTAGAAATACTAATTACTAAAGATGGAAACAAGAATAGAGAATAAATCAACTGTTGAAGAAATTCGTAACCGTTTCGATAATGACGTTGAACGATTTTCTAATTTAAGTACCGGTCAGCAGGCTACAATAGATGCCGCTTTATCAATGGAGTTAATAACGCAAGCGGCAGCAGTTTCGAACCCTAATGCCAAAAATGTATTGGATATAGGATGCGGAGCCGGGAATAATACTCTAAAGCTCTTACAATATCTTAACCCATTAAATTGTGATTTATTGGATATTAGCAAACCAATCATGTTTGAGATAAACAATTTCGCATTCTTTACGCAATGCATCGAACCACTATTTCATCATTCCCAATCTGCTGTGAGAAACAACAACTATTGCGTAACTAATGTAAGTAAACAGAACGGTATATCTGTTTCTTAAAGTATTGAATAGTTAATGCCTAAAGAGACAGAGAAAAAATTGGATAAATTTAAGTCTAAGTCGGTATAGAAATTACCGAGTAATACTGCTATTCCCGCCACACCTCTTAGCAGGTTTTTACCCTTGAGAGAAAAATCAATTGTAACTGTGTACGGATTCTGACTGTTGTTATTATAATAACTGTAATTTGCCTTTAGTGTTGCACTTTCAAACTGCAAGCCGCCATAAACATCGAATATGCCGAATGATTTACTTGTATATAAATTTAAGGCAAATGTATTTAGCACACCAACATCATTATTCGTAGTATCGCTTAACGAAAGGTTCTGATAAATAATTCCTAAAGCTAAATTAAACGGAAGAGGTTTAAAGTCATGTTTAATGTTGTGCCTTAATCCAAACCCCCAGAAATTTAATTTTCCAAAGCTTCCTATCTTTATCGGCAGCAGTCCACGCACAACCAAAGAAGTTCCTTCATAAGAACCGACTTCAATCTGCGGTATAACAATCGGGATATATGTACTGTTATAAAGCCCGCCTATAGTCTGTTCAGTCCTTTTCTCTTTGACCGGATAGCTTATACCAGGAAGAATATATATTGAAGAATTTATATCGACATTAGCAATACCCGGAGTTTTACTTCCGAAAATAGTCGGTGCGTTTTTAACCGTGACTTGCCCATTGACAGGGTAATACTGTCCGTTGTAATTATACATGACGGTATCATTATATGATGCGTTAAAAGATTGTTCGGAAGCAGGAAGCACAGTAACTGCAGACTCAAGTGAAAAACTAATATTGAGTTTATTTTCGTCAACAGTGTTTAACATGGAAGAAAAGAATAATCCTGAATTTAGCTCTGCCCCGGCCGCATCCGCGAAGGGCTGCAAATATAGTTTCGCATAATCTCCAGCAACTTTGCTAAGGTTGCTGCTTAAACTTTGTGCAGTAATATTAAACAAAGGGATAATAATAAAAATCAGTAATAATCGTCGCATAAACTAATATTTATCTATAAATGAAAATTGTGAAATGCATATAATAAAAGAATTAATAAGTCGCTTTATGCATAAAAAAAAAAGATTCGCCAGGTTACTATAAAACAAAAATGGTTCATCTAGCACAACATAATCTTCGCAAAGATTTTATGCTTGAATGGCAAGGCTATACCCGTTGACAGGATATTTAACCTGATTGAAAATTATTTATAAATTACATCCACGGCTCATCAGCGGAAGGTCCATATATCGACGGAACTTTTCCACCTGCCATTCTCAGATAAATAGAAAATTGTCCGCGGTGATGAATCATATCCAAAAGCATCATCCACGCCAAATCGATGCACCTTACATCACCCATCTTTTTTGGGGCAACCGGGTGTATATTACTGAAACGGCTGTATATAAGTGCCCGCTTTATGATGGATTTATTATTTAACAAAATTATTTGAAATTAATTGAGATGCAAGCAATTTTTAATTCTTTCCCTTTAATTCATATTATGTCAAAAAGTTATAAGAATTAGTTCTTCTAAAGAACCTCAAAAGGGAAATCAAATCAATATGACTATCTGAATGCACTCTGAATACACTATGAATGCACTCTAATTCCTCATATAAAGGTCTAATACTTCTTATACAATTCCATGACGCCACTACTCCAATCCTCCATTATTCCATTCCTCCACTATTCCATTACTCCATTTTTCCAAGAGCCGCGTAGCATCTATTATAAATTCCAACCATCTGAGCAATATTATCATAAAGATTATATTTTTCCCCGACTCTCTCTCTTCCATTCTCCCCAAGCCTTAATCTTAAATCCTTATTAAGTAGAAGTTCCTCAATTGCATCTGCTGTCTGCGCAATATTTTTCTTCCTGACTATCAATCCGGTAACATCTTTTTCAACAACTTCCGATAAGCCACCGGCATCGGAAACTATTACCGGCTTAGCACATGCTGATGCTTCTAAAACAGATACGCCAAAGCTCTCACTGTCTTCGGTAGAAACAAACACAGCAATATCAATCATGTTGTGGTACCTATGAACCTTATCGTAATCAACAAAACCAGTAAATGTTGTTACATCGGAAATCCCTAATTCAACTACAAGTTTTTTCAATTCACTTTCTTTAGTCCCTTTCCCTACTATCAAAAGTTTTAATGGTAGCTCTGGATATCTATCTTTAACAAGTTTAAATGCCTTAATCAAAAAATCAATCCCATATTTATCTTCTAATGATTTTACTGTACCAACGACAATATCATTTTTACCAAATAATATTTCTTTTCTTACTAAAGGATGAAAAATATTTAGATCAACGCCGAAAGGCGTAACTTCAATCTGCTTTTTAGTATACTGCTTCGTTTCTTCAGCCATTATGTAACTTGTAGAAAGTATCTTATCCGCCGCCAACAAATTGAACATAAACAGTTTCTTTGTGAATATATTTTTACGCGGAAATGTATAGACATCCGAACCATAGACAGATAGTATAAAAGGATGGAATCTGCTTAAAGCTCCGAGCAAACCGTAGCTCGAAGCATAATGAGCATGCAGAATATCAGGCTTAAATTCTCTAATAATTTTTCTTATAACCGGTACAGCTTTAAGATAATTTATTTTAGAAGGAGCACCATCAGGCTTTGCAAATACTTTCCAATCAAGTTGCAAAGAATGAACTTTTAGATTTGGGATATTCGAATAATTGTCAGGCTTATATCCGGTTAATCCAAATAAATATATCTCAATGTTTTTCTTTGATAGATTAGTGACCCATTTAATTGTATGAGGAGAAGCGGGATCTGCTAAGATTAGCACTTTCATTTTAGAAGCCATCTTGTCATACATTAAAATTCCTCAATACTCTTTTTTGAGATCACTAAATTTTGATAGAGGAATATCACTATAATAAATAATATCCAAAACGGAAGGTCTCTTGTAATCCACCCGTTAGTCAGCAGCCCTGTTGATTCAAATAAAGAGCGTACAACTAATCCTAAACCTGATGCAATAATGGTTGTTAAAATTATCAGCCAGTCTCTATCATGCTTAACACGGTTAAGTACTTTTTGGGATAGATAGAAAAACAGAGCAATCAATGCAACGGCTACAATTAGCCCTAACAAACCACCTTCGGAAGTCCTGTATAAAAGGAAATTATGAGCATGCCCTGCTCCCGCTTCCCGGTAAACCCGGTTAATCTGACTTTCATCCCAACTCCCAAGCATCACCGGCAAATATTTATAGATATTATACTTAAACATCCCGGGACCGCAGCCAAATACGGGGTTATCTTTTATTATTCCAAAGGCAATATCCCATAGATAATATCGTGTATTTTCTAGAATTCTTCCAGCACGTATAAAAGCAGAAATAATTCCAATAATTTTTGGGAAGGATAATACAATTAAAACAAATAACCCGGCGATAGAATAAATAATCTTCTTAAAAAGAGCTTTATTGAATTTCAACAAAAGAAAAACGGTGCTTATAAACAATGCAAGGAACGCTGCTCTACTATTGGTTAGAAGCAAGGCTGTTGTTTGTAAAATAAGAGCACAGGCTAGTGCAATCTTAATTTTGTTCACGTTAAATCTTTCCAAATAAAATGCAGCTAAGTTAAACGGTATAGTAACTGCAAAGATTCCTCCTGCCGCTGCAACATTTTTTAAGTATCCACCTTCGTGAATTAACCCTTGCGCCTCAAGTGTTAATATTTTCTCATTTGATGATAAGAAGAAAATAATAATCGCTAAGGATAAGATTATCCCGGCTTTAACAAGTGAATTAAGATAAATAATTACATCTTTAGAATCTCTTAAAAAGACGTAAAAGATATACATCAAAAAAAAGAATGCGGTTAATCTAAGTACTTCAATTAGACTAATGAATATCTGCTCAGAAAATATTGACGATGCAACCATTGATAACATTATATATGCGATAAGATGCCTTACAGTTTTAGGAACTCTTTTATAAATGGCGAAGTCGAAACCGTATTCGTTAATGAATTTATGACTAAGAATAATAAACCCGCCAATGTTTACAACTACTCTAAGATTTTCGGATATATCGCTGGTGACAACAAGATAGGCAATAATAAAAAGAGGGACTAAGTATTTGTCGCCCAATATCATAAATGCGATTAGAGCAAGCAAAATCACTATTCCAATCCACATGTACGGAAGGATTAATAGGGTAACTGCACCAAGAATTATAGAAGTAATAAAAATACTTTTTTCGATATTTAATAATCCGTTAAACAAAGAATATCCTAACTCACCTTACACAAAGGGTTATTATTACATAATGAGAAACCTCAGAGGTTTTCCTAAACCTCGGATGTTTTAGACTCCACCTGACTTAATAGGATCATCAGTTGACAGACCGGTCTTATCTAAGAATAAATTTATCTTCATATTTACTTCTTCGAGCGATAACAGACTCATGCACTCGAAAGAATGACACTTTCTACCGGCATCTTTAAAGCAGTATTGATCGTTTATCCCCGGCGAACATTTGATTTCCTTCCGGATAAAATCATGCATGTCTCCAAAAGGTAAACTGTATGAGGGATTAGTAGGCCCATAAATTGTAAAGGTCGGTTTACCCAAGATATCGGCAATATAAATTGCCCCTGAATCATCCCCAATAATAGCAGAACAATTTTTTATTCCTTCAATCAGATCCTTCAACTCATTTGAAATTATATAAGAGATGTCTAATGACTTTAGAGTAGCCAGCGTTCCTTCTTCAGCGAACTCTTTTGGAATAATTACTTTGCAGTCACGCCGCTTGCCTATACTTAGCGCAAGCTCTATATACTTATTTAGATTCCACTCTTTAGCTTTCCATCCTGCGAACGGATGAATAAGAATATAACCGTCCTTGTTAAGAGTTGCTTTATATTCCTTCAATTCAATTACATCTTGAATGCCGCTTATTTTATTGGACACATCTAAATACTTATCAACAAGATGAGGTTGCTTTCTCTTAGGGATAAACTCTGTATAAACAGCGCTAAAGTATTTATCATTGCTGCCTATAATTTCTTTAGCCCTGCTATTAAAAATAAGAGATGCGGATTTTACCGAGCCTGTCACGTCGATAATAATTCCTGCCTGCAAATCTGAAATTTTTTTTCTAATTCGGGAGTTAGCAATTCTACCTCCAAAATAAAAATCATCTTTACCCAAAGTAATAAACTGCAAATCCTTAAATACAAGTTGATATATCAATTTTGATTCTTCATAACAGACAATACTAAAAGAATCATTAAACTTATTTTTTATTGATCTGATTGCCGGAATAGTAAAGACAGTATCCCCAAGTCTGTTCAAAGAAATAATAATTACTCTCGAGTTTTCATTCCTTGATGATATCATCATTTTTCTAATTAGCTTAATAAAGAACGTGAAGCTTATCCGGATAATTCTTCCAACAATACTGTCTTCATCAATATAATTTGAAATTTCTATCATAACATAATTTCAGGCTGATTCGATATTCTTCCGCCGGATATATCTAAAAATATCCATAAAGAGTTTTATAGAATTGTGTTTACTGCTTACCGAGTTTATTATATAAATTGAGAAGAATACAATCAAACGAATAAAGCTGTTCAGCAAAAGGCTCGTAGTCAAGCTGGGGCTAATCAAAATATCCGAAATCCAAAAACTAAACAAAGCATTAGCACCATTGAATAATAATTCCTTAACAAAATAGTAATTATGCAATCTCAATTTGTACGCAGTAAGAACCGATGCACTTAAAAAGAAAAAGAGATAGCTTATTGACGTACTTATTGCCAATCCATTCTGACGAAATGTACCTACAAGGATAAAATTCAAAACGACTTTTATAGAACACCCTGCAGCCGTAATAACCAAAAGACTTCTGACCATATTTGCGCTATACATCAGTTTATTTATAACAGCATAAGATGAATAAAATATTAGACTAAGAGCGTAGTATTTTAGGACTTCAAAAGTCATCATGGTTGCGCCGATATTAAATTCTCCCCGTTGAAATAAAATCCGGATTATTATATCGCCGTAATAAAACAACACTACACTAACCGGTACAAATAGAAAAAGGTTTATACTATAAAAATTATCTAAGGTACTTTGTAGTTCATCCTTTCGATTGTTATTAAATGACCTGGCGAATTTGGGAAATATAGCAGTAGACAGTGCAAAGGAAATAATAGTAACCGGAAGTAGAAAGATATTCGATGCATAATTTAACGAGGCAATACCACCCTTTTGAACAGAGTCAAAAAAATAACGGTCTGCAAGCAAGTAAATCTGGCTGATAGATTCTATAAGTATTATAATGATAAACGAATGGTTTATTAGAAAAAGATTTCCTTTCCTTCTAAACAATTCCCTAAAATTAAAGGTGACTTTATCCCCTGCTTTAATTAAAAGGAAAAACAATTGAAATAAATTGCCTGCGACATAACCAACGGGAATTGTATAAACTCCTACTTTACCTGATAATAGTATAACCAAAATTATTATAGCAATATTCATCAAGAGCTGCGAGTAAGCCGGATATTTGAATTCAAATTCTGCTTGAAGAGAAGCAGCTAAGACGGCAAAGGAAGCATTAAGTGGAATTGTTATTAAAAATATTCTAAATACTTTAAGAGCCGCGTCCAGATTATTGACCGTTTGCGGCTGAAGATAGAAGTTGACAATAATTCTTGAGAAATAAAATAGAATCAGAGACAAAGCTATTCCCGCAAAAGTAAAAAACCAGAAGATAGAATTTGTAAATATCTTTACTTCTTCAGGTTTTTCGACTTTTAGCTTGTTATAATTAGGAATGAAGTAATTTTGAGCCAGGTATATTATAACTGTGTTAATGGTTAAAGGTAAAACTGCTCCGACCAGGTAAAGATCGTATTGGGTATTGAGACCGAAATAATTTGCAAAAACAATTTCTCTAACAAAACCTAAACTCTTCCCCATTAAGCCCACGGCAGTAATTAAAATAGAAGCACCTGCTACCGTGGACGTAAAACTTTTGTTCATTGAATTTACGTAGTAATGACTTTCTTAAAATAATCAATCGTAATTTTTAGTCCTTCGGTTCTACCGACTTTCGGTTCCCATCCTAAAATTCTTTTTGCTTTATCGATATTAGGTTGACGAACTTTAGGATCGTCCTCCGGAAGATCTTGATAAACTATTTTGCTCTTAGTTCCTGTTAACCGGATAACTTCTTCCGCAAACTGTTTAATTGTAATTTCGGATGGATTGCCGATGTTCACCGGGTCTGTTTCATTAGACATCAATAATTTATATATGCCATCAACTAGATCAGATACATAACAAAAACTTCTTGTTTGAGAGCCGTCTCCAAAGACAGTAATATCTTCACCGCGCAAGGATTGTCCCACAAATGCAGGCAAGGCTCTTCCGTCGTCAAGTCGCATTCTTGGACCATAGGTATTAAAAATTCTAACTATACGGGTATCAAGTCCATGGTACCTATGATATGCCATTGTAATAGCTTCACCAAATCTTTTTGCTTCGTCATAAACACCGCGGGGACCAATTGGATTTACATTTCCCCAATAATCTTCCGTCTGAGGATGGACAACCGGATCGCCGTATACTTCAGAAGTCGAAGCAATAAGGACACGCGCCTTTTTTTCCTTAGCCAATCCAAGAACCTTATGAGTTCCCAGGGAACCAACTTTTAAAGTCTGGATCGGTAGCTTTAGATAATCTATCGGACTTGCAGGCGATGCAAAATGAAGTATAAAATCTATTCTTCCCGGAAGAAAGATATAATTTGTTATGTCGTGCTTAACAAAAGAGAAATCTTCATTACCAATTAAATGAGAAATATTATTAGTGTTTCCGGTAATAAGATTATCAACGGCGATTACTTTGTAGCCTTCTGCCAGAAGTCTATCGCATAAATGTGAGCCCAGGAAACCTGCTCCTCCGGTTACAACTGCGGTTGGTTTGTACAATTTTATTCTTCCTTTCTAAGTTTATAATAATAATTTTTTCTCCCATCAATTATAAAAACTAAAGATGAAAGTAAAAAGAAAAATAGTGCACCGGTAAAAGTCGAAAATATTATTCTTGGACTTGAAGCCTTTAAGGGCGGGATGGCTTTATCGAGTACTTGAACAGTCGGAAGATCCCGGTTCTCCTGTATTTTCTCCTTATAATATTGCTGCTGAAGTAACAGATAAACTTCATTTTGAATTTTCACTTCTCTCAAAAGTGATGCGAGCTGTTTTGAAAGCACGGGCAGATCCTTAAAGGATAATAGGTAATCATTACTACCCGCTTCCATTTTCCCATACTGAGTCTTTAGTTCTATCAAATTTTCCTTCAAAGAAGCTACTTCTTTACTATCCTCGCGAAGATTATTGCGCGCAATACCAAGCTCAACTTCATTTTTAACAATCTCGGATTTTAACTTTGAGGCAGCGTCGATAGCAGCACTTAATTGCTCCGGTAGAGAGATCGCTTTATGTTTCTGCTGAAATTCCGTTAGGTTTGTTTCAGCGGAATCTAATCTCGATTTGGTTTCAGTTAATTGGGTCTCGATATATTGGCGAGCCTTGCCAGCTTTAGAAGACAATTTTTCTTTATTGATCTTATCCAGCGCATCAACAAACGCATTAGATAAATCTGCAGCAAGGTTTCTTGTAGAATCCTTCACATTTCTGGCAAATGGAAAAAGCGGCGTAGAAACTTCCGCATCAACTTTAATAATACCTTCTTTTGTAATCTCAACAGTTAAACTTTTTTCTAATTTCTTAGCTGCTTCATAGATGTTATTGACATTGAAATACTTTACAAGATTAAATTTATTCGCGACAAAAATTGCGGCAGTCCTACTTTTCAATATTTCTTCATAAAGCTGAGAACTTGAATTAGAAGCACCCCCGGTAATTAGATTAGAAAAATCCTGTCCGGCAATTAACCCGCCAAGGCTGCCGAATTGGCTATTTTGCTCGGGAGGTAAAATAGTAGTTTGTGCATCATAAGTGATTGGATAAACGAAAAGTAAAATTAGAAACAAAATCAGCGTTGAAATTAGAGTAGTCCTTAAAATAGAAGTTCTATTGAAAATAATAATATGAAGTATATCGTGATAGCTCATTTATCCCCTCGAAGCTACAATTATGGCAACCGTTGCAGCAATTATTGCAGCCACTTCGCCTACTATTTGCAATGATGTAGTAAATACATCCCAAAACTTCGGAGCAGGAGTTTTTTCCGGAACCCAAATTACATCACCCGGATTAAGAGAAACTACATCACCTTCATTAACCCATTCACCGCTGTTAGAACGGACTACTCTTACATCGCCTTTAACGGCACGCCAGCCGAATCCTCCCGCTAATTTTATATAATCATCTACATTCAAATCTTTTTGATAAATCACATTCCCAGGATTAACTACCTGACCAATCAGCGTAATATAATTTTTTGCTTCGGGAACATTTATTACATCACTATTTTTGAGGACGACATTTTCGGATGCATTCTTCATTTTGAAAAGGCCGATAAAATCTACAACAACACTTCCTGCTCTTTCGCGCGACTTTGCCTTGAAATAATCATACTCATCGTCAGTCATATCTTTTCTCGGAATTTCTTTTATCCTATTATATTCCGGATCATGTTCGACCGTACCCATTGTTCTTAAAAGCGAAGCCTCGGTTAACGATGCATCCTTACGAAAACCGCCGGCTTCTTCTATAATATCTTTTAGCGTGGTTTGGTCTTCAACAATTTTATATAACCCTGGATATTTGACCCATCCTTTGACTTCCACATATTTGGGAGCATAATAGTCCGGAATTTTTCTAATAAATATTTGGTCTTTATTATTAATTACTATTTTTCTATTAACCAAATCATCGTAAGAATAATAAAGGCTAAATTGATTTTTCCCATCCGGTTCAAATCTAACAATTTCAATTGTATCCTTTTTCGAAGCAGTCAAAAACCCTCCTGCGAGGTCAATTATGTCAGCGGTAGATTCATTTTCAAGATATTCATAAGCTCCGGGAAATTTAATTTCACCGAGGATAGAAACTGCTTTATCGACCTTATCAACAATTACGGCATCCCCATCCTGAAGCAAAGGATTATTTTTTTTATCTGCAAATCTTAAGAATTTTAATAAGTCATATTTCTTAGAAACATTACCTGCACTTATGATTTTTATGTTTCGGTAGTTCGATGTTTTTGTCATACCATTTGACAAGGCTATCAGATCGATCAACCTTGAATTTCCTGTTAGCTCAAATGAAGCTGGTTTTAGAACATCTCCAAGAAGCAAGACTTTAATTCTTTTCAAAGCTGATATAGAGATAAACAAATCGACATTTTTGTAGGAACGATTAATAGCCGTGGATAATTTCTCTTTGGCTGTTGCGATGGAAATATTTTTAAGATCTACTGCGCCAACTTTCGGAATAAATAAATAACCCTCCTGGTTAACCATCAAGTTAAAAGTTAATTCTTGTATACCTGAGATTGATATAAATATTCTATCTCCGGGACCTACAATATATTCTTGCGGATCAATACTTCCGCCAGTGGCAAGTAAAAAATAATTTTGAGCGGCGAGCGAGTCGGCATGGTTAGAAAGACATCTTTCTTGATAATTAGGAAAATTTTGAGAGAATAATAGGTCCCCCAAACAAGAAAGTTGAAATATTATTATTATTAATTTTATGAATTTCAAACTTGAGATTATTCTAATTTTCAGAAATTGATTACTGTGAGACAAAACACAAAAAATCTCGTTGAAAATTAGTGAAATAAAAAATTATTTCAAATCTTAAGCGAAATCTTTCTTAGAGAGAAAATGCTTACAAATAAACCAAGCAGCGGTCCGATACTTAATAAAATTATCAGATACAGATTATCATTTAAATTGAAATTTTGGTAGAATGGAATAAAATTCCAAAAATAAAATTGTACAACTTTAAAAACTGCTAAGGCAATTACTCCGGCAAATATACCAATTAGGATGCAATTGAGAATTATCGGCATTTTAATAGTAGAAAGTTTTGCCCCGACTAACTTCATCGTTTCAAGCTCTTCATATTTTGCGTTAATAATCAATTTAACCGTGCTATAAACAATATAGACGGAAATAAAAAGGAGTATAAACGTAATAGCAAAAATATATTTTCTGATTCGCGACAAATAATTTAGCAACTTGTAAATAAATTCCTGCTGAAAAACTACTTCGTCAACGCCTCCTATTTTAGAAATCGAACCGATTATTTTTTTCAGCGAATCTTTCTCTACATAACTATCTTTCAGTGTAACAGTAAAAGATGCCGGAAGAGGGTTATAATCAAGAAGTCTTCTAAAATCTTCGCCGGTTTCTTTTATAAAATTTTGCGCAGCTTCTTCTTTGTCGATGTATTTAATAGTGTTGATATATTTTCTTTTTGATAAACCAGTTCTCATTTGAGCGATTGAACTACCGGAGAGAGAATCTTTGAGGAAAATATTAATATTAACATTTTTCTTAAGATCATTTTGCAATTGATTAGAAAGCTTGATTGAAAGCAAAGAAGCCGAAATAAGCAAAACGGAAATGCTTGTTGAAATAAGCGATAAGAAAAAAGATGCTTTGGCTCTTCCGATAAGTTTGAATGATTCCTTGATCCAAAAATAAATCATAATTACTCTTAATTTTTTATCGATACAAATTTACAATATTAAAAGTTTGATTCATCAACCCAATTAGTGATGAGCCATTTATTACTGGAGTTTTTTTTCAAAGACATATTTACCCTTCCGTTCAAAGTTACAACGTCAGTAGGGCTAAAAGTAATTGTCAGATTAAAGCCTCTAATAATATTTGCGCTTGTAGAATCTTGAGTCGAAAGGACAATATTGTTCCAGATTAAATTTAGATTTTGTGAATTTTGAAAAAGCCCGTACGTAGTTTTCATTTCTTCATCTCTTCCCCAGGAAACATCATATCCGTTATCATAGTCATGGTAAGTAAAAACAAAATCCGGGCTTATTAGATCTCCATAAATGCTAGTATCTCTAAACGTATAAGCATACTGAAAATTTTGGAAAACACCGTCGACTGTTGATTGGTCTGAAAGAGTTGAGGAAGGATTATTCGAACTTTCATCCAATGAAGGAGCAAAAGGATTTTTGCAGCCGAGAAATAATAGCGCAGCAAAAAAGATAAATGTAAAAAAAATTTTAATACGTCCTCCCTTTTAGTTCACTCCAACTTGGTAAAGTACTATTTTTAGAATCCTGCCAATAATAAATTGTCCAAAGAGAACGCGAATCCCTAATCATGCTAAATTTCAGATCGCCTTGATAGTTAGGCGGAAAGTTTGGATCGCCGGTCGGTACATTTAGGAAATAGGAAGCTGTATAGAATAAACTATCGCCTTGCGGACTAGTTGAAGTATTAGAAAGAGTCAGGGAGATTTGCAAATTATCAGGAACTTTCAATATCATGTTATTAAAATATTGCTCCTCATTTTTTATACCCCAATTTTCCGAAAGTGCCGGGAACTGTGAAAGAGCACTGCTTGAAGCAGAAAACGTAAAAACTTTTTGAGAGTATGCCGGGTCTGCGAAACATGATAAGTAATTTTCCACATTTTTGTCAGCCAGACTGCTAACAAGATTTTGGATTAAAATATCGGGAGTAACAGCTTGCTGATAATTTGAGCGTGGTTGATTTGGCGGCGCAGCAGTTCTTGTAGTGAATAAATCACAGCCGCTAAGGAAGATTGCCAATATTAAAATATAAAACTTCATTTCTGAACAATAATAATAATTCGTGGTGAAGTTTCTAAGTCAAAATTATTTCCATCAAAATCACCGAAAATTTTCCTTTCAGAAAAGCCTATAGAAGAAAGGGTATTGAGAAGTTCTTCTTTAGAATAGAGCCTTACTGATTCAAAATATCTTTTTTCGATGCCGTTTCTTTGAATCATAATTTTTTTAACAACCCTTTCACCTTCAATTGTTCTTTTTTGCACAATCGTTCGCTCGGAATTTTCATCAACTGAGACAGGAATTAAATTTTTTTCTACAAAGTTCTTGTTAAGAAAATCCATTACAAAATAGCCACCCGGATTAAGACAGTTAAATATGGTATAACAAACTTGAAAATTTTCATTATCTTTTTCAAAATAACCAAAACTTGAGAATAAATTAACGGCTAAATCAAAATTCTCAGTAGGTTTATATTTTCTAAAGTCGCAATGCACAAAATTAACATTTAGATTTACTTTGGCAGCATTATTCTTAGCAAAATCAATGAGAAACTCGCTCAAGTCAACCGCAGTTACATCAAACCCTTTTTCTGCTAAAACAAGAGAATGTCTTCCGGCACCGCACCCCATATCAAGAACTTTTGCATTTGAATTAATTTTTATACAGGAAAGGATCAGCTGGATTGATTTTCTTGCTTCAGCTTCGTCATGAGGCCGGTAGACAGAAAGGTAATCTTCAGAGTTAAACCAATCGACGAACCATTCAGCCATCAGAGTGAAATTCTGCCTAAAACAGCTCTACCGATTGTTGCCTCATCGGCAAACTCCAGGTCCCCGCCAATGGGCAACCCTCGTGCGATCCGTGTAATTTTAATTCCTAAAGGTTTAATAAGTTTTGCAAGATAAAGGGTAGTAGTTTCGCCTTCGGTATCTGGATTTAGGGCTAAAAGAATTTCTTTAATTTCTTCATCCTCAAATCTTTTAAGTAACTCCTTTATCTTTAAGGAATCCGGTCCAATTCCGGTTAAAGGGGAAAGAACTCCGCCAAGGACATGATAAACACCGTTAAATTCGTGAGTTTTTTCAATTGCGATGACATCACTTGCTTCTTCAACTACGCAAATTAAAGAATGGTCGCGTTTGGAACTTTTACAAACTTCGCAAAGTTCCTCTGTAGCAAGGTTAAAGCATCTGGAACAAAAATGAATCTTCGTTTTTAGGTCTTTAATTGCATTTACAAGACTGTCAACATCTTCTGTATTGCTTTTCAAAAGATGCAGAGCAAGTCTTTGCGCAGTTTTTTTCCCGATACTTGGAAGCTTGCTCAGCTCTTCAATTGCAATTAATAAAGGCTCGGCAATTTGCAATTTATAACCCCGGAATATTTAAGCCGGGAGGCAGCATTCCTTTAGTGACTTTAGCCATTTCCTCTTCAGCCAACTTATTAGCCGATTGAAGTGCTTTGTTAACAGCCGCTACAACCAAATCTTCTAAAATTTCTTTCTCAGCCGGGATTATGACTTGTGGGTCAATTTCAACAGATAATAATTCTTTATTACCATTTGCGGTAGCTTTAATCATTCCACCGCCGGCTTCTTCGCTTACCGTTAAATTTCCAAGTTGGCTTTGAACCTTTTGCATTTCTTCCTGCATTTTCTGAACTTGCTTCAACATCCCCTGCATGCCACCTTTCATTGTAAACTCCTATCTGGATTCTTTCCGAAAGTAAAATAAAATATTTTTTTAATTTTTCACAAATATAACATATATGATTGACTTTTTATATCTATTTTTTATAATTTCTCATTCATAATTTTTATTCAAGTTTAAAGTTTAACTTTTAACAGGAGACTTATGCAAGAAGAAATTGGAAAAAGGGAGATTCTTTTTGATGGTAATAACTATCAAATCCTTGAATACTCGGACTTTTTGCTAGTCAACGGCAATAAAAAGTTGAGGGTAAAAAAAATTGGTGAAAAATTTGCCTGGTTAAATTTATTTTTCCTTGATTTTTTGAAAGAGTACCACATCCCAGCAGCAATAGTAAAAAGCCATGAAAAAAACAGCCTTAAAGTTGTTAAACATGACAGATACCCATTTCACATTAAAATCTTAAATGTTATTGATAAAAGGACCTCCAAGATTTTTGCCAAAAAAGAAACTGAAATGCTTAACCTGCCGGTTTTTGAAATTCATTTTGGAGAAGGAAAAGACTCAGTTATTTCGGAGGGATATTTAATTAGCTTTGATTTATGTACGAACGAAGAATTAAAACATATTTATAGAATTTGCTCAAAAGTAAACGCTGTGCTAAAATCATTTTTTGAGCGTCGCGGATTTTTATTAGCTGAAGTGAATTGCTATTTTGGAAAATCTGAAGACAAAATTTTTCTTGTTGATGATTTTACATCACGAAGCATTAAATTCTTTTCAATGAATAAAGAGGATAGGTTAATTGATCCATTTAAACTATCAACATCCGCAGAGATTAGGCATTACACAGACAAATTATTAAATATGACGAGTATTTAAAAGATGTTTACTAAATATGGATATTCAACACTCGGGGCCATAGTAGGATTTTCTTTTTTACTTATTTCAATAAGTTTTCTTATTCATAATTCTTTTATAAAATTTTTTATTGTATTTTTATCAATATTGCTTTTAGGTTTTTCTTTATACTTTTTTCGCGACCCGGATAGAAAAACACCGAAAAGGGATAACGTAATCATTTCCCCTGCAGACGGGAAGATACTTTTGGTAAAAAATGTTTTTGACCACAAATTTATAAATGGTGAAGCAAAACAAATTTCTATTTTTATGTCTCCATTAAATGTTCATGTAAATAGAATCCCGGTTGACGGGGAGGTTGTTTACATAAAATATTATTCCGGAAAATACTTAGCAGCTTTTGAAGACAAAGCTTCTGATGAAAATGAAAGAGCCGAGTTTGGTATTTCGACAAAACACGGTAAGATCTTATTTACCCAGGTTGCGGGATTTATTGCACGAAGAATCGTTTATAGTATTAAGACCGGCGATAGTGTAAAAATGGGAGAAAGATTTGGTATGATTAAATTCGGCAGCCGGGTTGATATCATAGCCCCCGCCTTTTGGGAAGCTAAGGTAATTCCCGGAGATAAAGTGAAAGCCGGAGAAACAATTTTATTTGAGCATACTTCAAATCAATGAAATCTCCAAGAAATACCCACTCCATTATTCCAAATCTTTTTACCGCAATGAATTTGTTTTGCGGTTATTACTCGATAATTAATACAAGCGAACAATCCTATATTTATGCAGCATGGCTAATAATTATTGCAGCAGTTTTTGATGCTCTTGACGGTGTGGTAGCCCGCCTTACAAACTCCAGCAGCAAACTTGGTGTAGAGCTTGATTCTTTGGCCGATCTTCTAAGCTTTGGTGCGGCACCAGCTTTTTTAATTTTTAAGATTTTCCTATTTAATTATAATACGCTGGGAATTATAATTAGCTCTCTTTTAGTTCTTGCCGGGGGCTTCAGATTAGCAAGGTTTAATGTGCAGCTTGTCGGTTTCGATAAATCATTTTTCAAAGGATTACCTATTCCCTCCTCAGGAATAGCACTGGCTTCGTTCATTTTGATTTATTATGAACCACAGTTCGGTGGATTTGCTGAACCTTATTCAAAGTTTATAATACCTATAGTCATACTACTTTCATTTTTAATGGTGAGCACAATTAAGTACGATACCCTTCCAAAGTTTACCTTTCAAGAAATCAGGAAAAAGCCTTATCACTTTGGATTCATCCTTATTTCCGTTATCCTTCTTGCCGTCACATCCGGAAAAGCTCTTTTCTTTATATTTGTTTTCATGATTCTATTTGGTATTTTTCGGCATATTTTTTACTTGCTTTCTAAGAAAAACTGAGCATATTTTTAAATTATTTTACGAATAGGAATTAATTTGTTCAAAGCAAAAGTATTAGTTAAAAGAAGACCGTCCATTTTGGATCCGCAAGGAATGGCAGTTGAAAAAGGTGCCAAACATCTTGGATTCAATAATATTAAAGAAACAAGAATCGGCAAGTATGTGGAATTTATTGTGGACACAGAAATTAGATCTTCAGCAGAGAAAGAAGTAACCGAATATTGTGACAAACTCCTCATCAATCCAAATTTAGAAGATTATGAATATACTTTGGAAGAGATTTTATGAAGCCAAAGTTCGGAGTAGTCGTTTTTCCAGGCTCTAATTGTGATCATGATGCATATTATGCATTGAAAAAAAATCTCGGTCTCGATGTGACTTTTTTATGGCACAAAGATACTAATCTGCAAGATTGTGATGTGATAGTATTACCTGGCGGATTTTCTTACGGTGACTACCTGCGCACCGGTGCAATTGCCCGTTTCTCCCCTATTATGAATTCCGTAATTAATTTCTCCCAAAAAGGCGGTCACATAATAGGTATTTGCAATGGGTTTCAGATATTGCTTGAAGCACAATTATTACCGGGCGTTTTGCTGAAAAATAAATCGCTTCAATTTGTATGCAAAGATGTTTATCTTTCAGTAGAAAATAATGAGACCTTTTTCACCAAAGGATTAGTTAAAAGTAAGCCTTTGAAAATTCCAATTGCTCACGGTGAAGGAAATTACTTTGCGGATAGCAATACTTTGAAATCTTTAATTAAGAATAATCAAATAGTATTTAAGTACACTTCAAGCGATGGAAAGTCCGATGATGAATCAAATCCAAACGGCTCTATGATGAATATAGCCGGCATTGTGAACAAAGGAGGAAATATTTTAGGAATGATGCCGCATCCGGAAAGAGCCTGCAATCCTGTCTTAGGTAAGAACGACGGCAGTTTGGTATTAGGTGCAATTGTAAAAAATTTTATGAATTAACGATTAGGTGATAAAATGTTTGATAATATTGGAACGGGCGAATTATTAATTATTTCTGTAGTTGTTTTACTTTTATTCGGTTCAAAAAAATTGCCTGAATTTGCTCAAGGTTTGGGTAAAGGAATTCGAGAATTTAAAAAATCTCTTAAAGACGTTGAAGATGAAATAAAGATTACACCCGATAAGGAAGATAAGTCAGGTAAAAAATAGCAATTACGCTTTTATAATTATACAATTGGAAAAAGAATTTAAAAATATAGGTGATTAAATGTTTGAAGATTTAAGTTTCGGTAAGCTGTTAATTATTTTGTTAGTAGTGATGGTACTTTTCGGCTCAAAAAAAATCCCAGATCTTGCACAAGGCCTGGGCAAAGGAATTCGGGAATTCAAGAAAGCATTAAAAGATGTTGATGAAGAGATAAAAACTCCTGTCTCTACTCCGGACAAAAAGCCCGACGATAAGGAAGCTTAGTTGGTTCCCAGTGTTTTCAAATAATAGCTGTTATTTTTTGAAGAAAGTTACTATCAATATCTATAACCAGATCGGTATTTTATTTGTTGCCTTATAAAAATTATTCAGAAAAACGTCTACAAATCAAAGAAGGCAAACTTTCTTTGGTAGAAAATGTCAAATTTTTTCTATCAGAAATCGAGAAGAAAAAAAACCTCAATGCTTTTAATTCCGTTTTTTCGGACGCTGCCCTGATCGATGCAAAAAGGATAGAAGAAAAGATAAAAACAGGAGAACACGGAAAGTTAGCCGGTTTAGTTATAGCAGTAAAAGACGTCCTATCAATCAAAGATAAACCTACGACCTGTTCCTCAAAAATCTTAAAAGATTTTAATGCAATATACACAGCCACGGCAGTTCAACGATTAATTGATGAAGATGCGATCATCATCGGAAAAACGAATTGCGATGAATTTGCGATGGGATCTTCAAACGAAAACTCCGCATTTGGAAATGTTTTAAATCCAACAGATATAACCCGGGTACCCGGAGGTTCAAGCGGAGGATCTGCTGCTGCGGTTGCTGCTCAACTTTGCGATGTTTCCCTGGGCACGGACACAGGCGGTTCGATAAGGCAGCCTGCATCTTTTTGTGGAGTGTACGGGCTAAAACCAACATACGGACGAATATCAAGATTTGGCTTAACGGCCTTTGCTTCTTCATTTGACACAATCGGACCTTTCGCTACAAACGTAGAAGATTTAGCTTTGGTACTTGAAATTCTATCCGGGAAAGACGAACTTGATTCTACCTCAACTGATAAGGTTGTCCCAAAATTTTCTAAAAATTTAACCTTAGATAATAAAATAAGAATCGGTATTGCCAAGGAGTACTTCGGAAAAGGAATATCGCCAGAGGTAAAAGATTCAATCGATTCTATCATCGAAAAGCTAAAAGAAAACAATATTGAAATCGTAGAAATAAGTTTACCGCATACTGAATACACAATTGCAACATATTATATTTTAACGACTGCCGAAGCATCGTCAAACCTCGCCCGTTACGACGGTGCGAGATACGGCTACCGTGCAGCGCAAAATTCCAATTTGCCGGATATGTACAAACAATCTCGTTCCGAAGGCTTTGGAAAGGAAGTTAAGCGAAGGATAATGCTCGGTACATACGTTCTTTCTGCTGGTTATTATGATGCCTATTACCGAAAAGCTCAAAAAGTAAGACGGCTTATTAAGAACGATTTTGACAATGCATTTAAAAACGTGGAGGTAATTTTAACTCCCACTTCGCCTTTTACAGCTTTTAAGATAGGCGAAAAGACAAGCGATCCAATTGAAATGTATTTAAGCGATATTTTTACAACCTCAGCAAATCTTGCGGGTATTCCGGGAATCAATATTCCCACCGGAAAAAATTCAGAAGGACTTCCCATCGGGATGCAGCTCCTTGCTAATCAATTCAATGAGATGGACCTGTTAAAAATGAGCTACTTCATTGAAAATAAAATTCTTTGAAGTAATAATATTTTTTCTACAATTCAATATTTTCCTTAAATCAATTTTTGCTTGATGATTAAAAACTACCACCACATAATATGGGACTGGAATGGAACATTACTTAATGACGTTTCTATTTGCTCGGAAATAATCAACGACATACTTGCAAAGAGAAATCTAAAGCCAATTTCCATGACTGATTACAAAAATATATTCACTTTTCCGGTAAAAGAATATTATGAAAAAGCAGGATTGGATTTTTCGGCATACTCATTTGAAGAACTCGGACTAGAATGGATTAACAAATATGAAAGTCTAAAATTTGAGACAAAATTATTTCCCGATGCTGAAATAGTTTTAGATTATATAAGAAATATGGGAATTAGCCAATCTATTTTATCGGCATATTCGCATCACACTCTTTTGGAAATCGTTAGACATTTCAGAGTAGAAAAATATTTCTTATACCTCTTCGGTTTGGACAATATTTATGCAGCAAGCAAAATCGACTTAGGGAAAAAATTGATGAAGAAATTGCAGGTTGATTTTAAGAACATACTTTTAATTGGCGACACTATTCACGATTTTGACGTTGCAAAAGAAATTGGAGCAGACTGCATGTTGATTTCAAACGGACATCAATCAAAAGACCGGCTTCTAACCTGCGGTGTTCCTGTATTGGATTCTCTTAAAGATTTAGTGAAGAAATGGGATTGACAGATTTTTCCCATCATAAAATTGTTCTAAATGGATCTTTAGGCGTAGCGTAAGTCAAATAAGTAATAATATTTAATATCTTAGCAATATTTTAGCTGTTTCTACTTGCATAAATTCTACTAACTAATTAAATTAACATTAAAATTTTAGGAGATATAAATGAAAATTAAGACCCAGGAACAATACGGTGCAGTAGTCATTGAACTAAAGGGAAATGTTATGGGCGGTGACGACACGAAAGAATTTAACGAGCTTTTACATAAGCTTATCGATGAAGGCAAGAAAAATGTAATCATCGATTTAGCTGAAGTAAAGTTTATGAACAGTTCCGGTTTAGGTATGTTAATCAGCGGGCTTACAACCATGAAAAAAGAAAATGGTCATCTTAAATTAGCTCGGACAACAGATAAAATCGAAAGTTTATTAGTGATTACAAAGTTAATCACAATTTTTGAATCTTTCGAAACAGTTGAAGAAGCAGTAAAAAGTTTTTCAAAATAAACCTCAGTATTTTATTTTAATATAAAACTCCGGGTTTTTGGATTCGGAGTTTTATTTTGTTCAAACATTAAGGAATTCAAATGAGCGTTTCTGTTCTTGTTGGAAGCCAATGGGGCGACGAAGGCAAAGGTAAAATTGTAGACATTCTCAGCGAAAATTACGATATTGTTACGAGATATCAAGGCGGCGCAAATGCCGGACATACCGTTGAAATTGGTGATAAGAAATATATTCTTCACCTAATACCATCGGGAATATTACGAGAAAATGTTATTTGTGTTATCGGCAACGGCGTTGTAATTGATCCGACTGCTCTACTTGACGAAATAGCGCTTCTTGAAAAAAACAATATAAAAGTGGACGGAAGACTTTTTATCAGTCACAATGCACATTTGATTATGCCCTACCATAAACTTTTAGATTCCATTAGTGAAAGTGGAGAAAATAAAATCGGAACAACCGGTCGCGGTATTGGTCCATGCTATATCGATAAATATGCCCGAAAAGGAATTAAAATTGTAGATTTGCTTAACCGTAAGGTATTAGAAGAAAAAATTAGAGAAAACATAAAAGAGAAAAATATTCTTCTGAAAAAAGTTTATGATCACGAAGAACTTGACGTTGAAGAAATTATCAGGCAGTACCTTGAATTTGACAAGACCATCGACAAATATATTAAAGATGTGCCTTTCTATTTGAACAACGCAATTGATGAAGGAAAATCGATATTGCTTGAAGGTGCTCAAGGTGCTTTGCTTGATGTTGATCATGGAACTTATCCCTACGTAACATCTTCAAGCCCTACTTCCGGCGGGGCATGTACAGGCACGGGGATTCCTCCGACAAGAATTGATTCAGTAATCGGAATTGTAAAGGCTTACACCACAAGAGTAGGACTTGGACCATTCCCCACGGAACTTACTGATGAAGAGGGTGAAAAATTAAGGAAGGTTGGCGCCGAATATGGAGCAACAACCGGCCGTCCAAGACGTTGCGGTTGGTTTGATGCGTTTCTTGTGCGCTATTCTGCAATGATTAACGGAATAAATACGTGTGCAGTTACAAAGCTAGACGTACTAGGCAGCTTCGATAAAATAAAAGTCTGCATCGGGTATGAAAAGAATGGAAAGAAAATAAAATCTTTTCCCACTGATGTTGAAAGACTATCAACGGTAACGCCGGTATACGAAACCCTTCCGGGCTGGAACAAAGACATTTCAAACTGTCTATCATACTCAGAACTTCCGACAGAGACAAAAGATTATTTATCTTTCATTTCAAAGCAAGCCGGAATTACATTTAATATAATCTCGGTAGGACCAAAGCGCAAGCAGACTTTTTATGCAGATTAATTTTTCTTCCTTTCGCCGTTAGCTTTTAAGATAAAGGCTCTGAAAAATATTTCCACATGCTGAAATATTGCCTGGATTTTTAGTCATTAATAAAACGAACTTTAACAGAAAAGATTTCTTTTTATTTATCAGCGCTCAAAAATCGAGTGACTAATTTTATCTCCTATCAAAAATCAATTAGGAAAAAGTGATGAAAATGTCCGGAGGTCCAGCTTCGTTAAGAATGAAGATTGCTCTTTTAATTTTGGCTATTTTTATTGCCGGAGGAACTTTATTTTATACTCAGGCACTTGTAGAAAAGCTCCAGGAAAAGGAGAGACAATATGCAATGCTTTATGCAAAAGGGATTGAATATGTCGCCAATACATCTTCACCTGAATCAGACATTACATTCCTTTTTGAAAATATTTTAAAACCCATAGACTTTCCTCTAATAAATTCCGATCCGCATGATAGGGTAACTATTACCGACAAAAATGACATCAAAGATATCCGCAACATCAAATATGATACAACACTTACTAACAAACAACTTGAGAAATATTTTGAAAATAAAATCAAAGAAATGGATAAAAGTCATAAACCAATCCTTATTAAATACAAAGATGATGTTGTGCTGCAAAAAATTCATTACGGTGATTCCGATCTTGTAAACCAGTTAAAATTTTATCCTTTGCTTCAAATAATTATAGCCGGGCTTTTTATAATTATAGGATACATTGGTTTCAGCAACATCAAACGAAGCGAGCAGAGTAATATCTGGGTTGGTATGGCTAAGGAAACCGCCCATCAATTCGGAACTCCTATTTCAAGCTTAATGGGATGGCTAGAAATGCTTAAAATGAATTATAAGGATGAGGATAAGGTAATTGATATTGCCGACGAAATTGAAAATGATGTTCAGCGTCTTAATAAAATTACCTACCGGTTTTCAAAGATAGGAGCTAAACCAGAGCTAAAGGAGAAAACAGTATACGAAGAAATAAAAAGAGTTGTCGATTATTTTCAACGGAGGCTGCCTCAAACAGGTAAAAGCGTTGAGTTGAATCTTAATGGTGACCAACAGGTTTCCGCCGAAATAAATTCTGAATTATTCGAATGGGTAATTGAAAACCTCATTAAAAATGCTCTCGATGCAATCGACAATAAGCATGGAAAAATTGAGATTATGGTAAACACAAACCAAAACAAAGTTGAAATTGATGTTACCGACAACGGTAAGGGCATAGAAATGAAAAGGAGGAGAGATATATTCCGCCCCGGTTACAGCACCAAAAGAAGGGGTTGGGGCTTAGGTTTAAGCTTATCAAAAAGAATTATTGAATCTTACCATAGAGGGAAAATCTTTGTCAAAACATCTGCACCCGGCGAAGGGACTACATTCAAAATAATTCTTAAAAGATGCTAAAGAAATAGATAGAATCGGATCATAATGGTCTTAAAACTTGTTTATTTAGAGATCCAACTTTTATTCTAAATAGAGGTAGAGATTATTAATTACTCATGTTACGCAGACAATTTCAATATAAAGGAAGTGAAGTGCAAAACTTCCGAGGTTTAGGAAAACCTCGGAAGTTTCTCAGTAGGTAATAATAACCTTTTGCGTAAGGTGACTTAATTATTTAATAATAAGATTTCGTGTAAAGAACCAATAGAAATTTCTATTCATTAAATACAATCATTTTGCAATACGAGACAGTTCTATCTGAATACAACTCTAAGAAATAAACACCGGACGGAAGATTATTTATTGGCATCAAATAGATATTTTTTCCGGATAAGAAATATTTATTTACTTTAGGTTGTACTTCCCTTCCAAATACATCAAATATTTTTATTATTATAAAAGAATTTTTAGAAAGCCTAAAAGAAATTTTAGTTGTGCTATCAAATGGATTTGTAAAATCATGTTCAAAATTAAGAAGGGCCGGATTCAGGTTCCCCATTGAAAAAAATGGAAAAGCTTTGACATGAATAATATTACTCATAGCACTTTCATTCGATAATCGATCAAGTGCAGTAACGGTAAAGTATTGATCTTGGTCCGTTAGTAATTTTACATTTGTTGCATTTATTCCTACAACCTCTAAAATATGAGTTGCATCAAGATCCTTCCGTTGGAAATTACCTCTAAAAAATTTATACACGACAAAACGGAAAGCAGTATCTCCGTCAATCGCGCGAGACGGTGAATCCCAATTCAATTCAATTTTATTTGTAGAAGATATATTTTTATATCTCAAATTAACAGGTGGATTGGGGGGAATAGAATCTTTCCAGGACATAACAGGAAGAAGAGCCTGGTATCTATAAATATTATTTTGCAGACTATCCGCAAAACCTTGCGGGTTATTTAGAACTCCATCAAAACTTCTAAATAGAATATTTCCTTCGACCTTAGGATTACTTCTGCCGGCTCTAATTTGGTTAAGCAATTCTGTTACGCCGAGCTTATTTATTTTATAAGCAGCAAGACTTGGATATAAATGCCTCCCGTTTAATTGCGAAGCCCACCAATTCAAAAGCTTTCCGTAATCCTGTTTACCTCCAAATTGCCAGTAAAGCTGAGGGGCTATGTAATCTATTAAGTGATTCTTTAGCCAATAAACACCATCAGAATAAATTTTGCTATACGAAGAGAACCCATTTATACCTTCGGGCACTCCGTTTTTCCAAATTCCAAAAGGACTAACGCCGAATTTCAAATAAGGTTTTGCAGCTTTAATGCTGTCGTGAACCATCTTTATTAAAAGGTTAACATTATTTCTTCGCCAGTCATCTTTGTTAGTAAATCCATAATTATACTTTTTGAATGCTTTATCATCATTAAATTTCAAATTTCCTTTTGGATAAGGATAGAAATAATCGTCTAAGTTAACACCGTCTATATTATATCGTCTAACGACATCCATAATTACAGAAACGACATAATTTCTAACTTGAGGCAAACCGGGGTTTAGAATTTTAGAGTCTCCATATTTAACAATCCAATCAGGATGCAAAGCAGTGACATGGTTTTGAGATTGTGCATAAGCATTAACAGTACGGACAGCGCGATAAGGATTGAACCAGGCATCTAATTCCATTCCACGTCTGTGCGCTTCCTTAACAGCAAATTCAAGTGGATCATAAAACGGATAAGGTGATTTTCCTTGAGAGCCGGTTAGCCAATAAGACCATGGTTCATAAGGAGAATTATACATAGCATCGCACTCTGAACGAACCTGGAATATTACTGCATTTACACCAATGGCTTTTAAGCTATCAAGTAATGAAATTAGTTCTGATTGCTGTTCTGAAGATGTCAGGTTATTTGACGAAGGCCAATCTAAATCACCGACAGTAGTAACCCATGCACCTCGGAATTCCCGTTTCGGCGAAATGGATTGACAGAATAAATTAATATGAAAAAGGAAGATAAAAAGGAAAAGGTATTTCATAAACAGTAAAACCGACATGTTTAATTTAGTTTTTTTAATAAAACAAACTTTGAGAAGAAGGAAGATTAGATTAGCAGTTTGCCATTTTCCATTAACAGTTTATTGTCAAGAAAAACAGTCGGATTCTTTACAACACCGTCAAGGTGAATCGGGACATCGACACCCCCTCCCATAGATAAATTATTTCCAAGCGCAATATGAATTGTACCCAATACCTTTTCATCTTCCAGAAGAACACCGCTAAGTTTGGCTTTATCGTTTGTTCCGATACCAAACTCGGCAATATTTCTCGCTTTAATACCAAATTGATTTAGAAGGACATTTAACTTTTTTGCAACAACATTGCCCGAAATCCTTGTTGCATATCCACCTTCAACAATAATTTTAAGTCCTGCCTCACTTGCGGTCTTTTTTGAATTCTTAATTAAACCAAATCCAGCCATAGAGCCGTCAACAACGAAGACACCGTTTGCAGAACCTTCAACCGGGGCTAAAAATGTTTCACCTGTAGGAAGATTACCGCTTTCTCCTTTTTTATGAAACAAACCCTTGCTGGCAATTGCCTTTCTACCGTCAATGCTGAAGGATAAGTCGGTTCCCAACTTTGAAGTAATCCTAACATACTTTCCTTTATCCAAAATCTTTTTAAGTTTAATTGATAACGCAGTAATTTTTTCATAATCGGCATTCATACCGCGTATCATAACGTCATTTGTAATCCCGGGAAAAGTAGCAACCCTAACTCCATTTGCAGAAGCTTCCCTTCTCGCTTTAGTATGAGTAAGAGATTTTGTAGTCGGGCAAAGCACGACATCAAATATTTTCATAAGGTTCGCAATTTCCTCCGGTGGTTCTTCGCCGTTTACTTTTCCGGATTTCATTTCGACGAATAAAGCTTGATTTCCCAGCTTAAGAGCATTGCGATATAAAGAATATCCGATATCTCGTTTATTCTCATCAGTAATTATTAAAATCTTTTCATTCTTCTTCACTCCCATACAATTTTTAATTGCAGTAACGGAAGCTTTATCGAGCTTAGATGACTTCATACATTTTAAATTATTTATTGAAATGATTAAAGCGGAAATCCAACGTTCAATTGGACTACTGCATTGAATCCACCGTTAGAAATAAAGTTTTTCATACTTACATTAGAGTTTTCACTAGCCGTAAGTTCAGTACCATCAGCTGACTTCATTTTACTTACGGAAAAAAAAGTATAACCGGCTGTTCCTTCGAAACTAACATATTGATCAATAACATCTAATATAAAGCCAGTTCCGATAGAATAACCAAACGATGGGTTTTCACTGTTATATTTGTTTATAACAGATGATGGTCCAGGAGAATTGGTTGTGTTTGTAAATGAAGCTGTGGTATAAAGAAGTGCAGCATCGATTACTTTCCAGCTCAAAGCACCGGTAATAGTTGTTCCGAGATCAATTCCAAGTCCCCAGTTTATAAGCTGCAATTGATTAATTACGGTAGCATCTCCGGCTGCGGAGTTAATTGATGTTTGATTTTTCTCTGTTAAATTTTGGTAAAAGCCTTTTGTAGTTAGAATAAATCCTTTAACATTTGCTCTAAAAAAATTTATTCCAAAGCGATAACCTTGAGCTTTTCCAAACTTGCCCATCGGTGATGAAAGCGAGTCAGAATGATTTGTATTAAAGGATTGAATATAATCGTTCAAGCCTTGCGAATTATATTGTTGATAGCTAAACCCTCCGTATCCACCGACTAATCCCAGGCAGCCGAAACCGAACGTCTGTGCATTTGCATTAGCGGAAATCATCAGGAAACAAAAAAATAAGACAAACTTTACGATAAGCATAAATCCTCAATGCGATATGCGATTAAATTAACAATATTATAATTAAAAAGGAATTGCTTTAACAGGGTATTTGTCAAAATAGTATCTAAAATTATATCTGTCCAAAATAAAATTTCATATAACATCCCTACCCATAGGTGTCTACTTAATATTAAAAATAAATAGTGATCATTTGTATGAAATCGATTAAAAGGTATCATAGCAGCCCACGAATTTTATTCGTGGGAAAAGAAATGAAAAGAATACCTTTTAACCGATTCATCGGTTTCTCAATTGCCATTTTTATAATGATATAAATTCTTGTTCGTATATATATGTTAATTTGAATATTATATTGCCTAGTAATGTTTCGCCCCGCTGGGGCTTTTTTGATATAATCATAAATTATGAGGCAATTTGATAATCGCAATTCATTACGACATTTTTATGGTGCCATTCAAACCTCAGAGGTTTTGAAAACCTCTGAGGTTTTACTCTTGTCTTTCATAATTTATGATTCCACGCAAACCCCGCAAGCGGGGCAAACGTAGCATGCCCCGCAAAAGGGTAAGAACCGCAGAGCGGTGACATATTAGTAGAAAAAGATGAAAAAAAAGAATAAAGCTCCGGAGGAGCGACATATAAGTAATTTATAGAAGGACATTATCTAAAGAATGTAGTCGGTATTTGTCGCAACTGTGTAGCTCCTAGATTCTTGTTGGGACAACTGCGTATGGACGAAATATGAAGGATTGTTCTGAAGTGAGTTATATAGAATAATAATCCCGCATAATTTCGCAGGTTATTATAAATTCCAAAATTATTTTGGACAGCAGTGATTAAAATAAAAAAGCCATCCGTTTACTAAAGGATGGCTTTTTATTCATTATGATTTAGAAATTATTTTAGTACCTCTTCCTTGCTCATGGC
This sequence comes from Bacteroidota bacterium, assembly GCA_021817845.1. GTDB lineage: Bacteria > Bacteroidota > Ignavibacteria > Ignavibacteriales > Ignavibacteriaceae > FEN-1297. The sequence goes on along the minus strand of JAKAFW010000008.1, from coordinate 55,298 downwards.
ATTTTTATAAAGTAAGACGGCAAGCAGAGTAAAGAAAATGAGAGCTATTAAATCGCCCCAATTTCCAAAAGCATCTGCAACAGAAGCAACTCCGCTTCCTCCAAAAATTCCAAGGATATTTTGATGAAGTTTATCAATAAAGGAAATAGGATTACCTGCACTATCTTTACCGACAGTCCATCCAACCAGGACTGCTATTAAAATTCCGGTAATTGCTCCACCGGCAATCAATCCCGAACTAAACAAAGCGCCGGGTCCGATTTCGGATTCTGCTTCAGCAGATTTTTTCCTTTTATCAACGATCCATTTCACAAGACCTCCGACAAAAATAGGAGTCGTAGTTGAAAGAGGTAGATAGGCTCCTACAGCAAACGCAAGTGACGACACACCGCATAATTCCATCACCAAAGAAATACCCATACCGATTATTACTAATGCCCAAGGAAGATTTTGGCTTAATAATCCCTTTATGACTGTAGCCATTAAAGTTGCTTGAGGAGCAGGTAAAGGGTCAGGATGATTAGGAGTGATTGGGCCGATGCCAACAGTTTTTTCAAGAAGCAACAATGTAAAACCGATTGCAACAACAGAAGCTAGGACTCCTATAATCAATCCAATTTGTTGCTTGACCGGAGTTGCGCCGACAATGTATCCGGTCTTTAAATCTTGCGAAGTTGCTCCCGCATTTGCAGACGCAATACAAACTATTGAACCGACTACCAAAGCAAGCGGTTCATAAAAAGAGCCCGTCCATCCGATGCCTACAAAAATTAAAGAAGTAGCCATAAGAGTAGCAATAGTCATTCCGGAAATCGGGTTTGATGAAGAACCAATAATACCTACAATCCTTGAAGAGACAGTAACAAAGAAAAATCCAAAAACCACAACCATAATGGACGAAAGAAAATTAGTTGGTATATTCGGAATTAGCGCCATGAAAAGAATAAGGACAACACTTCCGCCGAGTACAAAAATCAAAGGCATATCTTTAGCGGTTCTTAATTTTACTTCTTCTTCTACATTATTTGCTTTGTTACTTCTAGATTCTTTAAAGTCCTTAAAAGAATCCTTGAAAGCATTGATGATAGTCGGAAGGGATTTAATCAATGTAACAATTCCACCGAAAGTAACAGCTCCCGCACCGATATATCTGATATAATTACTCCAAATATCTGAAGCGGACATTTGTGAAATCAGAACTTTGCCCGGGGCAAAAACCGTAGTCAAACTATCACCTAAGAGAGTAATCAAGGGGATTAAAACAATCCATGATAACACACCGCCGGCAACCATTATCCCGGAGATTTTTGGACCGATAATATACCCTACACCCAAAAGCTCGGGAGTAATTTCACCGTTGATTGTTCCGTTAGGCAAAGCGGACTTTCTTCCGAATACATAAGCGGGAACGTCTTTCCAAAGACCAAAAATTGACATTAATAGTTTATATAGGAAAGCGATACCTAAACCGTAATAAACTTTCTTAGCAAGGTTACCGCCTTTTTCGCCGGCTACTAAAACATCGGCACAAGCAGTGCCTTCGGGATAAGGAAGAACTCCATGTTCTTTAACAATAAGTGAACGTCTCAGAGGAATCATAAAAAGAATTCCTAAGATTCCACCGGATAGTGCGAGAACAAATATTTGGAAATATTGGAAATAAGCTCTGCCGCCGGGAAGGAAAAGAAGCGCCGGTAAAGTGAATACAACACCAGCAGCAATCGACTCGCCCGCAGAACCAATTGTCTGAACGATATTGTTTTCAAGGATAGTAGACTTACCAATTTTTTTGAAGATTGAAATTGCAAGAACAGCGATTGGAATAGAGGCGCTGACAGTTAAGCCTACTTTAAGACCAAGATAAACGGAAGCAGCGCCGAAAATAATTCCGAAGATTGCACCGAGAATAATTGCTTTTAAAGTAAATTCAGGAATAACCTCATTTGCAGGGATATAAGGTTTAAATTCTGTAGAGGTCGATTTTTTTTCTGCCATGTATTACAACTCCTTATTAATAATTTGGAGAAAAATGATTGTGAATATTTGCATAATTGCTTAGAAAAGCAAACGGAATAGTTATAAATTCATCTTAAAATTTCATTTTCCTCATTCCGATATGGCAAATTGCAAAATCATATTTCACTGGATCGGCGGAATCAAACCTGCACAGATTGCGCGTAATTTCTTCAGCCATTAACCAGCTAACATTTTTTCTTTTTGTAAGTCGAAGCGATTTACAGACCCTTGCAACGTGTGTATCTACCGGAATAATTAATTTATTTGGCTTAATTATATCTGACCAAATTCCTAAATCAAGTTCATCCCGCCTTACCATCCAACGAAGAAAAAGATTTATACGCTTGCAAGCACTACCATTATCGGGAAGAGGAAACATAAATTTCAAACCGGGTGTTAAATTCTGATTTGGCGTTAAATTTTGTGCAAGCTTGATAAAGTGTTCGGAAAATTTGTTAATCGTATATTTTAGATCAAATTCTTTCGAGTCGATATAAGAATTAAATAAACTTTTCAAGGAGCCGAACTCCGAATAAACGTTTCGGAGCAGGAGGAAGAAAGATTGGATATCGGTTGAAGTATAAAACCGATGCTTGAAATTTTGAAAAGCCTCTTCTGATTTTTTCCGGTCAAGGTTCATTACAAAATCAACCGGGTGATGCTTGGAAATAATCAATATTTTGTTCAAAGAGGTTATTATTTGAGAGACATTTCCATAGGCAAAAACGGAGGCAATAAATCCAATTAGCTCAATATCTTTTTCATCATTAAAAAGATGAAGGAACTGCAAAGGGTCAGGTGATATTTGCGATTTGTCAAAAGCTAAATAATGTTTATCAAGTTTTTCTTTTAGGTTCATTAAGCAAAACAATAAATGTGCTATTTAACGAGCCTGATCATCTCACGGATAGCTTCGTTCAAGCCTACAAAGACTGCCCTGGCAATTACGGCATGTCCGATACTCACTTCATCTATACCAGATATTTCACGAAAGATTTTTATATTCTGGTAATCAAGTCCATGCCCTGCATTAACGCCGAGACCAAGTTTCTTAGCATGTTTTACAGCGATTCTAATTCTTTCAAGCTCATCAAATTGTTCCTCTTCGGAGATTGCGTTTGCAAAAACGCCGGTATGAATTTCTATAAAATCTGAATTTATTTCCGCAGAGGCATCAATTTGTTCTATTGACGGTTCAATAAAAAGAGAGACTTCGATTTCAGCTTTGTGCAAATCATTTATAGCATCTTTTAATCTACTGATATTATCAATAACGTTTATACCGCCTTCAGTTGTCAATTCCTGGCGGCGTTCCGGAACTATGGTAGCTAGTTCGGGACCAACATCACAAGCAATTTTTATAATTTCATCCGTTGCAGCCATTTCAAGATCAAGCTTTGTCGTTAATAATTCCCGGAGGAGTCTTACATCGCGTTCATTTATATGTCTTCTATCTTCTCTAAGATGGACGACAATTCCGTCAACTCCGGCTTGCTCAGCCAATAAGGCAAAAGTTATTGGATCGGGTTGGTTCTCGCCTCTTGAGTTTCTTAAAGTAGCTATATGATCGACATTTAGAGAAAATCTCATTTTGAATCCTCGTTAAAATTTGATCTGATATTTATGATGCAGAGAATATGCAATCTTTGATTGAAAAATAACCAAAATATTTTCCAAGTAAAAATACTATGCATGACAAAGCAGATATTATAATTTTAAATTATATTTTAGAAGAATATTATTCTGAAATTATAAAATCAATATGAAGATACATTTTTTTCTACTAACGATATTAATTACGACATCTTTTCTATTTCCTAATTCAAAGAAAATTAAATTTGTCGTTATCACTTCAGATAAAGGAATGCCGGGAGGTGTTTATATTACCGGCAATTTGGCGGAGCTCGGTAATTGGGATGCTTCTTTATTCCCTTTGACGAAGATAAATGATAGCACATGGAGCAGAGTTTTTGAATTTCAAGACAGTGCTTCTATACAATATAAATTTACAAGGGGCAGCTGGCAAAGCGAAGCATTAACCCTGGAAGGGAAAATCCCCCCGAATTATAATTTAACTATTATTAACGATACGGTAGTTGCTGCACATATATATAAATGGAATAATGGAAACTCTGATCAAAAGATTAGTGGACAAATTACGGGAACTGTGGAGTATTTTAGAAACATGAAAGGAAAAGGCATTAAACCTCGAGATATTATTGTATGGCTGCCGCCATCATACAAAAGTGCTAAAACGAAAAGATTCCCGGTTTTGTATATGCAAGACGGGCAAAATCTTTTTGATCCGAAAACTTCTTCTTATGGAATTGATTGGCAATTGGATGAAGCAGCGGACAGTTTGATAAAATCAAAAGACATTAAAGAGATAATAATTGTGGGTATTTACAATACTTCTGATAGAATGGTCGAATATCTTGATACAAAACTTGGTCATGCTTATATGAATTTTATTGTCGATAAACTTAAACCATTTATTGACAAGAAATTTAGGACGCTTCCGGATAGACTAAACACTGCTACCGGCGGGTCTTCCGCAGGAGGATTAATATCATTTATGCTTTTATGGGAGTACCCGAATGTGTTCTCGCAGGCGGCATGTCTTTCACCAGCATTTTACATTGATAAAATTAATTTCGTTAAAAATGTTAAAGATTATACAGGCAAGAAAAAGCCAATTAGAATATACATTGACGTTGGGACAAAAGATTTAGACTCTCTGTTAAAACCCGGTACAGATGAAATGGTTTCTGCTCTTAAAAAAAAGGGTTACAAAATTGGGAAAGATATTGAATACTTTATAGCAAAAGGAGCTACACATAATGAAGATGCCTGGTCAAAACGAAACTGGAGATATTTGGAATTTATGTTTGGAAAATAAAATAAATTTATAGATAAGATACTAATACCTATCAAGTTTAAAATTTTCGCCAAGATAAAGTTTCCTTACCTCAGCATCTTCAGCTAATTCATGAGCTTTGCCTTGTTTAAATATTAAACCGTTTATTAGAATATAAGCATTATCTACTATACTTAAAGTTTCATGCACATTATGATCGGTAATTAAAACACCGATTCCCCTATTCTTTAAATTTGCAACAATACTCATAATATCTTCCACGGCAATTGGATCAACACCGGCAAACGGTTCATCAAGCAAGATAAAACTTGGGTCAGTAGCAAGCGAACGTGCAATTTCGGTCCTTCGTCTTTCACCGCCGCTCAACTGGAAGCCCATACTTTTTCTAATATGAGTAATACTAAGGTCTTCCAAAAGTTTTTCACATTTTTCTTTTTTCTCTTTGACGGGAATAGGGACCACCTCCAGAATTGCCATGAGATTATCCTCGACAGAAAGCCTTCTGAATATAGAAGCTTCCTGTGGCAAATACCCAATTCCCATTCGCGCTCTTTTGTACATAGGCACTTTGGTAATGTCGGAATCATCCAAATAAACTTTTCCACCGTCCGGTCTAATCATTCCGACAATCATGTAAAAAGTAGTTGTTTTGCCTGCTCCGTTAGGTCCAAGAAGCCCTACAATCTCACCTTTTGAGACTTCAACTGAAGCACCGTTTACCACGGTTCTCTTCTTATAAATTTTTATTAGATTTTCGCTTTTTAACTTTGTTGCCATAAAATTGAAAACAGTAATAGGTGATAAACTTAAAATAATTTTTCTATTGTCTCTTATAATTAAGCATTGATTTTTCCAATCCGCTCAATAATTTTTCTTTTGTTGGTCGGTTGTTATAAAAAACATAATCCGGAAGAGTAAAAGACAATTCATTTCCTTTAACTTTTATTTCGGGATAATACTCACTGTTTGGTGTACCATATAAATTAACCTGGCTAACTTTCTTATCTTCAAAATAAATTTTTGCCGTTTGCGAAGATGATTTAATTAACCCGTTAGGAGAATTATCATCATAAAGATAATAAATACTGTATACTTTCCCATGAACATCCGTCTCTTTAATTCCCGATTCATTAAAATGAATTTTTAGAGTATCACCAGATATTTGGTCAAACCGTAGCGGGTAATTTTTATTTTGAGAAAGAATGAATGCATTTTTGTTCACATTCAAAAGATCAATCTTATTATCATGCATAAAGATAATAACCGAATCGCCTGTAAGCTGGGAATTTTCGAACCAAATAATCGGTTGACCTGCTTTGGGGTTTACTTTGTAGGTAACTATTTTTCCAACATTCCGATAATATTCGGAGTAGTCGTTCTTTGATGCAAAACTTCCTTTAACAATTTCGACAGAATCTTCAGCCTTAAAAATATTCAGCGTATCCCGATAAGCTTCTAAACGCTTGGATTTAATTACAAGTGTATCCACCTTTAAAGTTTTGACAGAATCTTTTCTATCATTTAAAGATGTATCCGGTTGATAGCTATAGGAAGAATCGACTTGAATAAGGAGAGGATTTTTATCAATCAAAGAATAAAATTTTTGGGGATAATCTTCCAGATGATCACCGTATATTTTAGTGTTGTTAGATTTATTTTTTATAAGGACATTATTCGTAGCAAAAGTAATTCTCGATTCCCTGAAATGAGTAAGACTGTCGGCTTCAATTATATTATTTGATTGAACAATTTTTACATTACCAACGGCAATTGCTTTCCCTTCATTTTTGAAATAAGTTAATTCATTTGAAGTTAAGGTAGATGAGGTATCAATAAGAGTGACCCTACTTTTGAAAACAGCTTTATTCAAATCAAAGAAATAGTCTCCCGAGTCAGCAGTTAAAATTACTTTTTTATCATTTAATTTAACGCCTGAATTAGATTCAGCTTTTCGATCATTTCCAAAATAATAACCGTGATCAGTAGTAATAGTTAAAGTATCCTGCTTAGCAACCACATTGCCGATTAATTCAGCTTTATTTTGAGAAACAAAACGGACAGCCTTATCGCAAGTAATAATAACATTGCCTTGAGTAATCACTACATTTCCGTAAACTGTGTCGATGCTTTCCCCATTGATATTATGGAAAACATCTTTTCCACCTGTAACAGTGATTGATTGTTGTTGAGCATAGCTGATGCCGCTAAGGAGAAAAATTATTAGAAATAATCTACGTTTATTGATCATCATTTCGATTATTTCCGTTTAGATTTTGTTGATTTGGGTATTGGTTCATTTTTATTTTTCACACTGTCGGCGCGAGTTACATAAGTAATGTTATAGATAGTATAATTTCGTAAATTTTGATCCGACTCAAATCCGTATCCCTGGATTTTTTCTTTTGGTGAAATAATTGTTACGAATTTATCTGAGACAATTTTTCTATCTTTATTACGCCACATTAATTCTTGAGTTTTGAGAGTTATACCACTGTCGCTGACTGCAACAACACTATCATTTGCGTATAAATCATTTGTTATATTGTTAACTTTTCCTTTAAGCGCTGTCAAAGTAGTTGTTTTAATTCCGTTTTCGTTAAAAAAATCTACTTGAATCGAACTGTCAAGCAATGTTTCAGGAGGTTTATCAAACATCCTCATATGACCATAATATAAAATTGCCTTGGTTTTCCCGGAATCGCTGAATATTACATTTGAATTCCATCCTTCCTGGACAGGAAGCCTTGTAACTTGCAGCGACGCATCAATTGTGGGTTTTACTTTTTGATTGCTACACCCGGCGAAAATGGAAATAAAAACTAAGAGGAAAGAAATCTTCATCTTTGTCGCAAACCGAGGTTAATTAGATCATGAAGATGAACAATTCCAATCGGTTTATTTTCATCTCCAGTGATAACTAATGTAGTAATCTTAAAATTTTCCATTTGCTGAAGAGCGAAAGAGGCAAGATAATTTGCGCTCATTACTTTTGGATTATGGGACATAATATCTTTTGCAGTCAGGCTCTTTATTTCCAAAGTTTTTTCCAGAAGCCTGCGTAAATCGCCATCGGTAATAATTCCGGTAAGGTCACCGTTATTATTGACAACGCAAGTTGTTCCTAATCGCTTAGATGTAATTTCCAGTATAACATCTTTAATCGAAGTACTTTCATTTACAATAGGAATTCTTTCGCCGGTAATCATAATTTCTTTAATCTCAAGAGAAAGTCTTTTTCCAAGGCTTCCTCCCGGATGGAGATATGCAAAATCCTCGGCAGTAAATCCCTTTTTCTGAAGTAAAGTAATTGAAAGGGCGTCACCCATTGCTAGTGTTGCTGTGGTTGAAGCTGTAGGAGCCAAATCATAGGGGCAAGCTTCTTCTTTTACGGAAATGTTTAGAAAAATATCGCATTGAGTTCCAAGTTTAGATGTTTTTTCTTCCGTCATAGCAATCAAAGTAACATTTAGTCTTTTGAGCATCGACAGTAAATTCAATATTTCTTCCGTAGATCCGCTTTTTGAAATTAAGACAACAACATCTTCTTTTCTAACCATTCCAAGGTCACCGTGAAGAGCATCGGTAGGATGGAGATAAATAGCGGGTGTACCGGTTGAGTTTAATGTTGCAACAATTTTTCTTGCAATCAAGCCGGACTTCCCCATTCCGGTAAATACGACTCTGCCCTTTGAATTGTAGATGACTTCAATTGCTTTCACAAAATCGCCGTTAATGCTTTCTGAAAGATTTGCTACGGCATCGGCTTCAATTCTAATTACTTCTTTACCTTTAAGTATAATTTCTTCGGTAGTCAATGGTTAACCTCTCTTAAAAAAACTGAATAAACTATTTTTCTTCATTTGACTTTGCTGAGTTTGGAATTGCGAATAATCAAAATTGATTCTTCTAAAATATTTATTGTATAGCAGAAACGCCGCCTTTAAATCCACATCTTCAAAGGATTCAAGCTTCGGAAAAAATAAATTTGGCTGCAAAGCAATTTTAGGATCACGTATTTTTTTAACAAGCATCAAGTGGTTGTAGAAATTGCTTAGCGGTATTAAATAATTAATTTTGTTTTCAAGATTATGTATCCATATTTTTTTATGAACCGGAGCAAAAGCAATTATAAACTTACCAGGTAAAAATACAACTTCTCTAACAAAGCTATTATCTCCGGGCGCTTTATCGCCTGGATTCCACTCAGAATAATTTAAGCTTTTTAAATTAAGGATATTCCCTGTCACATTTTTTATGACAGAAATATCTATTTCAATTTCATCTTCCATTTCTTCCTGAATAGAGATGTCATAAAATTGATCGTCAGAACAAACCACACCGACTGCTAATATTGGCGATGAAGGAGTTGAATAATCATGTAGGGAGTTTTCTTTTCCCAAAACTAAATTGCTTTCGCTTAATCTACCTATTGCGATAACGTAGAGGCTTTCTATTTTATCTTTGTATATTTTATAGCCGGGTTTATTTTCAGGTAGGATGGAATAAAGAAGGTACTTTTCCTTCTCAGTCAATTTTCTTGGAAATTGGTGAAAGCCATTTCCATTTTGAAGATAATAATTTGTTTCCAAGCGTAAAGTTGATGATTACTTAAAAAAAATATTAATAACGCTTTACTAATTTATCAATCGCTTTTATTTCGGTTAACAATTCTTTCAACTCACTTAAAGGCAGCTGACTTGAAGCATCGCTCAATGCTTCTTTTGGATTAGGATGAACTTCAAGGAATAACGCATCAATTCCGACTGCAGTTGCTGCTCTTGCCAAAGGCTTTATGAATTTCGGTTCGCCGCCGCTAGTAATTCCTTTACTTGGTAGTTGTACTGAATGTGTTGCATCCATCACTATGGGATAACCAAATTCTTTCATTATCACGAAGGAACGCATATCAACTACAAGGTTATGATAACCAAAGGTTGTCCCTCTTTCTGTAAGCATTATTTTATTGTTACCGGTTGATGCAATTTTTTCGGCAACGTTCTTCATATCGTCCGGAGCAAGGAATTGACCTTTTTTAACGTTAATAATTTTTCCGGATTTACCCGCAGCGAGAAGTAATTCTGTTTGGCGAGATAAAAATGCAGGGATTTGTAAAATATCAACTACATCTACAGCAGCAGCAATTTCTTCAGCAGTGTGAACGTCTGTTAAAACAGGAAGTGATAAATCGCTTTTTACTTTACGAAGAATTTCCAGCGCTTCTTTTTCGCCAATTCCGGTAAAAGAATTTATATTTGTTCGGTTTGCTTTTTTATAGCTTGATTTGAAAATGAAAGGAATACCCAAATCTGTCGTAATTTTCTTTATAGCTTCTGCTGTCGAAAGAATTATATCTTCATTTTCAACAACACAGGGACCGGCAATTAAAACAAATGGATAGCCGCCGCCGATCTTTATATTTTCTAATTGTATCATAATTTCAATTTATCCGATTTTCTTATCTTAAATATAAATAAATTTGATACATTATATTATATTGGTGTCTTATAATATTTAGCATCAGGACAAAAGCACACGGTTGAAAAGCAGATTTTAACCACAGTGTCAGATCCTGGAGGTTTTGCAAAAGTTATCCCTATGTTTTACCGTCGCGGATTTGAATTTCAAATAGGTGACAAGGATTACCTCAAAATAAAACCGAAATAGTGAGATTTGCATTTAAAATTATAGACTAGCTTTTGCTAGGCAGTACTGAATTTAATCAAATTCTTAGAAAATCAATTTTAGAAATCTTTATGAAAATACATAGCACTTCGGTCAGCATTATATTTATTTTACTGATAAATTTTTCAGCATCCAATTTTGTTCAAGCCCAGCCAAAACCTGTGATGAATTCGGGCAAATTGCAGCTAGCGCTTAAAAAATTAAATGTGCTTGGCAGCGTATTGTATATTGCGGCTCACCCTGACGATGAAAACAATGCTTTACTGGCTTATTTTGCAAAAGGAAAACTTCTCCGAACAGGTTACCTTTCTTTAACTCGCGGCGACGGGGGACAAAATCTAATCGGGACAGAACAAGGTGATTTGCTTGGAGTTCTTCGTACGCAGGAGCTTTTACAGGCACGTAGGATTGACGGTGCCAAACAATATTTTTCTCGTGCTGTTGATTTCGGATTTTCTAAATCAGCGAAAGAAACTTTAGACTTTTGGGGAAAAGAAAAAATTCTATCGGATGTTGTCTGGGTTATTAGGAAATTCAAACCGGATATAATCATCACAAGATTTCAAGGAACTAAGGCTGATGGACACGGCAATCATACCGCATCCGAAATACTTGCAGCAGAGGCATTCAAATTATCAGGTGATTCTACAAAATTTCCTGAACAATTAAAATACGTAAGGCCCTGGCAGGCTAAAAGAATTCTTTGGAATGCCTGGCTTCCGTTACTTGAAAAACGCAAAACCGATCTTTCAAAATTATTAAAGGTTGACGTAGGCGGTTATAATCCTTTGCTTGGGAAATCTTATACTGAAATTGCGGCTGAAAGCAGAAGTATGCATAAAACGCAAGGTTTTGGATCTAGCAGTAGTTTTGGAGAAGCAATAAATTATTTTGTCCCGATAGCCGGTTCCCCTGCTGTTAATAACATCTTTGAAGGAATTGATATGAGCTGGAATCGTGTCAAAGGGGGTGAAAAAATCGGGAAATTGATTTCTGAGGCAAACGAAGAATTTCGCCCGGGAAATCCCTCCGCAATTATACCTGTTCTCCTAAAGGCTTACACCGAAATGAAGACGATTGATAATGATTATTGGGTAAAAGAAAAGGAAAAGGAATTAGTTGAAGTTATTCGTTCCTGCGCTGGAATTTTTGTAGAAGCAGATGCCTCAGATTATACTGTATCTCCCGGTGATAAAATTAATGTTGCTTCATCGATCATAAACCGTTCAAATTTCCCTTTTATATTAGAGAGAGTGGAGGTAACTGATCAAGAAAAAAGTATGGATGAGAATTCCGAATTGAAAAATGAAAAATTAGTTCCGGTAGACTTAACGTGCAAAATTCCGGTGGATGCTGAATATTCACAACCATATTGGTTGAGAAAAGAACATACCATTGGGGATTATGAAGTGGATGATCAGAGGTTAATCGGAAAAGCGGAGAATGATCCCCCTCTCTTAGCAGAATTTTTTGTAAAAGCCGGCAATGAAGAATTAATTTTCAAAACTCCAGTTCAGTACAAATGGACTGACCCAGTTAAGGGAGAAGAATTTAGGCCTCTTGTAATTGCTCCGAAAGTATTAATAAATTTAAAGGATAAAGTTTATCTTTTCCCAACTTCAAATGAAAGGAAGGTTTCATTTATACTTAAAAGCAGTGAAGATAATTTAACAGGCATATTCAAAATAAATGTACCGAAGGGGTGGAATGTTGAGCCAGATCAAAAATCTTTCATTTTTAAGAAAAAGTATGATGAGCAAATTTTTAACTTTCAAGTAACTCCACCAGATCACTTTTCAGAAGGCTATTTAACTGCCGAAGCAATTACCGGGAATAAATCATATTCATTGGGTGAATCAATAATAAATTATTCTCACATTCAGCGTCAGACTGTATTCTATCCATCGAAAGCAAAGATTATACGGTTAGATTTGAAAAAGGTAATTAATAATATTGGTTACATCATGGGCCCTGGTGACGAAGTTCCACAAATACTTAAGGAACTTGGTTATGACGTAACCATGCTAACCGAAAATGATTTAGAGACAAAAAATCTCAGCGGTTTTGATGCAATTGTAACAGGAATACGATTGTATAATACCGATAAGCAAATATCCTTTGAACAACCTAAGCTTTTAAGATATGTAGAGAACGGCGGAACTTTAGTGGTTCAATACAATAAATTTTTTGATTTAGTAACTGATAAAATCGGACCTTATCCTTTTCACATTTCGAATGACAGGGTAACGGATGAAAATTCTAAAGTCACTTTTTTAGATAAGGGTAGTCCAATTCTTAATTTCCCTAATAAAATTACCGAAAATAATTTTAAGGGCTGGATTCAGGAACGCGGGTTATATTTTGCAGATAACTGGGATAAAAATTATACCACAGTAATCACTTGTCATGATCCTGAAGAGACACCTAAGGACGGCGGAATTCTATTTACTTATTACGGCAAGGGAGTTTTTATCTATACGGGTTACGATTGGTTTAGAGAACTTCCAGGCGGCGTGTCAGGTTCTTATCCTATATTTGTTAATATGATTTCTGCCGGAAAATTTTATCATAGACAGCAACCTAAATGACAGCTATTAAATTTTTAAAAGGACTTTACTTATTTTTAGTTAAAAGAAAAGATGAATCTATAATGACTGACATAAAAGAATTGAAATCAATTGAAGAATGGGAGCAACTTAAGAAAGAATCTTTGTCAAAAAGCGAATTGGTAATTCTTAAGTATAGTCCATACTGTTCGATTAGTGCATTTGCAGAAGATAATTTTGATCGTTGGGTTTCATCATTGGATGGTAGTCCTGAATTAAAAATTAGAAAAGTGAATGTGATTTCCGAGCGACAGGTTAGCCAGCAAATAGCAAAAGATTTAAAACTAGTCCATGAATCACCTCAGCTAATATGGTTAGATCGGGAAATGGAAGTAAAGTGGAATGTTACTCATTATGGAATAACAAAGGCTGCTATTGAAGATAAGATTAAAACAAGATGAACTATTCAAGAGGTTTTACCGAGAAAATATTACTTGCAATTAATATTGCATAAGGACATTTTCCCGGTAAAACAGAAGCACATATTAGCCAGGACGCAAATAATCCCAAATAGGATGCCCCTTATCATTTCTCATTTTTAGAATAATTCCAGTGCAAATAATTCTTGCAGCTATCATAATAGGTTTATTATTAAAGGTCACTCGCGAACCTTCAATTTCAATCTTGTCATTAGCTTTAAGGCAAATATTCAGACACTTGGTAAACCAGGTTGGACATAAAATAGCGGTGAGGGTATCCGTTTTCGTTTTAACAATAAGTTGAATACCATATGACATTCCATTAGTTGGTTTAACACTATCTAGACTTACAATTTCACCAAAAACAGTATCTATTGTTTTAGTATTAAACAGGCTGTTAAATTTACTACCGTCTTCCCAGCCGTCATTTTCTTTTTGAGCAATACCAATCGCTGAACAAATTATCACTAACAGACATACCACTACGGATGAAGAATAATTTACCTTCATAAATAACCCCTTCCTCAGGCTATTTATTACTCAGCCTGATTTAATTATCCAACCCAATTTTCCGCGAAAGTATTTCGATTAGCTCTTACATCTTGAAGTAGAGATGCATTTGCCTTTACGCAAATCGTAGGTATTTCCGAAAACCTAAGAACTTTGTTACAAACATTTCCTGTAACAAGATTAGAAAGTCCTGTCCAGCCGTGAGAAGCAATTACGATAAGGTCGACATGATTTTTACGGGAATAGTTTAGAATCTGTTCGTATGGTTTACCCGGAGCCAAAATTTCGATGATATCAACACCCTTAGAGGAAACTTTATTAATAAAACGTCTTAATTCCTCTTCCGCATCAAGGTAGCGTGCTTCCTCAAAGCGTTTCTTGTTGAAATCATCCAAACTTTGGTCTTGATTGTAAACTGACTCGATAATGTGCAGTACATGAAGAACGGAATGATTCTGTTTCGCAAGCATATGACCGAATTCAAGAGCTTGCACAGAATTCACAGAGAAGTCCGTAGGCACCAGAATATTTTTATATTCAACCATCGAAACCTCCTTATTTGATTATTAAAATATCTAAATCAAAAATTTAGATGTGCAATGTTGGAATAATTGACACATAATGTCAAATATTTGTATATATATTGCTATTATTTTAGACGAACAATGTCGATAATTGTTTCGTTACTTCATTTAAATCAAAAGGTTTATAAATAATTGAATTTGTATATTTTCTTATTGTCTTATCAAAATCTTTAACTTGATTTTCATAAACATAAGTCAGAACAATCGGGACATTAGTTTTAGCTTTACGAAGTTCATAACATAAAGCTTCTATTTTTTTTGATGGTTGTGTATCAATGATAATCATATCAAAATCCAAATAGGAGGATACCTCTTGCAGAACATGAAGATCTGTAGTAGTAGTTACATTGTAGCTATTCTGCAAATACATCAAGAAACTTAAACACATACTTGCATCTGAACTATAGATAATGATATTTTTCATATTAGATGATTTTCCGGCAAATTATAAGGGTGCAAAAATAGCATGTCGATTTGTGTGCCAGAATTGAATGGGTTAATTGTGGAAGAGCATGCCCAAAATATATCGAAATTAGATATTTTGTAGCAATTATGACTACAGAATAGGAATTATTCTTAAAATTACTTCTCGTTATTGAAAAATAATAATCAAATATTTCATGGAATGAGAACCCTGGCAATAAGGATACAGACAAAATATTGCATATTCGAGTAAATAGACTAAATCATTAAGCTTTAATATCGAGTTCTTTCAGTTTTCTATAAAGTGTAGAAAGTCCGACTTGAAGGACCTCGGCAGTTTTTTCTTTATCAAAGTGATTATTTTCCAAAGCTTTGAATATATAATCTTTCTCAATTTTCTTGACATATTCTTCAAGCGAGCCAACTTTAGAAAAATCGATTATAGGCCCCTTAGAATTAAAATTTTGAGGTAGATCGTTGAGAAGTATGAATTCAGTCTTGCAAAAAATAGCTGCTCTTTCCAGTGTATTTTCAAGTTCACGAATTTCCCCTTTCCATTCATAATTCATTAAAGAGCGCATAGCATCGCTGTCTATTCCTTTAATATTCTTATTTAGCTCTCTCCTATATTTATTTAAGAAATGATCCGCAAGCAACGGGATGTCTTCTTCCCTTTCTTTTAATGAAGGGAGTCTAATTTCGACAATATTTAGCCTGTAATAAAGGTCCTCTCTGAAACGGCCATTGGCAACATCTTCTTTAAGATCGCGATTTGTGGAAGCAATGAACCTAACATTGACATTAATCGACGCCGTAGAGCCGACGGGAGTGTATTCTTTTTCTTGCAGCACACGAAGCAATTTTACTTGAAGCTGTAGAGGTAATTCGCTTATTTCATCTAAAAACAAAGTGCCGCCGTCAGCAGCTTTTATTAAGCCTTCTTTATCAGAGATAGCCCCAGTAAAAGCACCACGTTTATGCCCGAACAATTCGCTTTCAATTAGATTTTCTGTAATAGTTCCGCAATTAACAGAAATAAGAGGTTTATTTTTCCGTTTACTGTTATAATGCAAAGCACGGGCGACTAACTCCTTACCAGTGCCGCTTTTACCCGTAACTAATACAGTCGTATCGGTATCAGCAACAGTTTGAATCATATCAAAAATTTTTCTAATTGCCGGGCTTTTACCAACGATATTTTCGAAATCAAAATTTCTCTGAATTTCTTTCCTTAAGAGTCGATTTTCAAGGATAAGATTTCTAACCTCAAATAATTTTCTAATTTTAATTAAAAGCTCATCAAATTCAACCGGTTTAAGTAAGTAATCACTTGCGCCGTTTCTAAGGGCTGAAATTGCCGTATCCAAAGAGCCAAAAGCCGTTATAATGATAACAGAAGTTTGTATGTTTAACTTTTTAATTTCTTCAAGAAGCTGAATCCCTTTCATTTCAGGCATTTCAAGGTCAGTCAACACCAGATCGAAAGACTCTTCAAGAAGCCAATTATAGGCAGCACGTCCATTTTCCGCTTCTTGGACATAGAACCCTTCTTTTTTCAATACAAAAGAAAGAGATTCTCTAATAATATCTTCATCATCTACAACTAAAATTCTCTCAGCCATATATTTTCCTTTTAAGGTTGAATTGGTAAAGTAATTGTGAAAGTAGTGCCCTTATTTAATTTGCTTTCTACTTTAATATCTCCCTGAAAACTTTTAATTATACCATAGCTCACCCACAGACCTAAGCCGGTTCCTTTACCTGCTTGCTTGGTAGTAAAGAATGGTTCAAAAACTTTTGCTAAATTTTCTTCAGGAATTCCTTTGCCGTTATCGGTAAAAACGAGAATCACAAAATCATCAATTATTTCAGAACTAATTTCAATTTTCTTTTGCTTCCCGAAATCTTCAACCTCAGCAATTGCATCGACAGCATTAAGCAAAATATTTACAAAAATTTGCTGAATTTGATCCGAGATAAGCGGAAGAAGCGGAATTTTTTTATTCAAATCGACACTAAAGATTATGTCTTTAGCTTTAGCGCCTACTTTAATTATTTCAATAGCTTCGGAAATATTTTGGTTTATGTCTGTCAATTGAAGTTCATAATTAGAAGGGCGTGAAAAATCAACAAGGTCCCTTATAATTTTTGAGATTCTTGTAACCTGTTTTTTGACTAGCTCTAATTTTTCTTTAGCAAATTCATCGTTAGTAGACCTTTGAACGACCTGTACTAGGGCGGAAATAGAAGCCAAAGGATTGCCTACTTCATGTGCAACACCCGCAGCCAAAGTGCCGATACTTTCCATTTTTTGAGTATGGATTAACTGCTTTTCCAACAATTTTTTTTCGGCAAGGTCGCGATGGATACCAAAATATCCTGTAACATTCCCGTCACTGTCGAGAATCGGAGAAATTAATAGTTGAGTATAAAACGGGTCGCCATTCTTCTTACGGTTTTCCACCTCGCCAACCCAAACTTTACCGGATGAAATTGTAGTCCACATTTTGTCCCAGAATTTTTTTGAGTGTTTTCCACTGCTGAATATACTGGGGTTTTTACCGATCAAATCTTCTCTCGTATAGCCGCTTGTCGCAACAAAAGCCGGGTTAACATAAATCATTTTCCCTTGAAGATCGGCAATTTGTACCGGGTTAACAGTGTTTTGAGCAACGTAATAGAAACGCATTAGCTCATTTTCTTTCGTTCTTTGATCAGTTACATCTCTGGCTAAAATAAAGCAATCCAAATTATTGCCTGACGGATCACCAAATGGTGAAAGGAATAAATTTATATCGAAGATTTTACTACCGGTATTAAACTTTGTAAATAGATTTTCATTTTTATTCTCGTCGATACAATTTTTCAATAACAATTTAACTCTTCCGACAAATGCAGGTTCAATTAAATCAAAAAAATTTTGATGGACCAGATTATTATTGGTGATTTTCAAAGTATCATATACGGTTTTATTCAGGTCTAATATTTCCCCGTTCTTTGAAACAATAAAGAACATATCTTGAAATTTTTCAAAAAGGTCAAAATCAAATTTGAATTTCTTATTGGATGGATTTTTCATACAAAATTGTGTTTGATTTATTTATGCTAACATTTCACCGTAAAAATAAAAAAAATGAACAAATTAAAGTAAACCAACCATAATTTTTTATAATTACCAAACGTGAAACCACTATATAAAATGATGCCAATATTTTTTTTGGAATTTAAATTTAGAAACAAAAATTTCTTATCTTAATTAAAAATAATTGAAAGCAATAAGACAAGCGATAAGAAAGGATTCCCACTTCTGCAAAGTAAAAAAAACCTTCTTCCCAATGTCAAGAATTTCATATTGAATATAACATAAAATAATATAAAAAAATTGAGTTGCCGGCGTAGGAATCATCAATAGATATATTGGAATGAAGATTGCAGTAAAATTTTCGTACTATAATTATTAATAGCCTATAAGTTATAAGAATAGAGTAAAGGTTACGGTAATTTTCCTTCTTGTTCAGCCGCAGCCTTTAATCTATCCTAATAACGATTAAAAATGTTACCTCTCATCTTAACGCCCACCTTAGGGCATGGTGAATATGATCCGCAAGTTGATCACCATGCCCTAATTTTTTATATAGATGTAAAAAAATTTTTTATAATTTCGGTTAGCTGTTCAAATTCAATTAAAAAAGCGTCATGTCCAAAGATTGAATTTATTTCTGCATAAACTGAGTGAGGTGTTTTTGAAGCGATGTCGATTTGTTCTTCCGGCGGGTATAAAATATCTGTGGATATACCGATATTTAAAGATTTAGCTTTGATGTTCTCAAGAACTTCTTCTTCCGAAGCCCTATTATAACTTATATCATGCAAATCCATAGCCTTTGTGATATACAAGTAAGTGTTGGCATCAAAGCGTTCGACCAATTTTAAGCCCTGGTGTTCCAAATAATTCTGAATTTGAAATTTATAATTCTTAACAAAAAAATTGTTTGGAGAATCGGGTCTTTCTCTGCCAAATTTTCTATCAAATGATGGTTTAGTACGGTAGCTTATCATGGCAATTTTCCTTGCTAAACCAAGACCATTTAACGGTTGTTTTTTATAATTACCGTTATCCCAAGAGACATCATTCATAATTGCATTTCTTGCGGCTTCATTTAGGGCAATTCCCCATGCAGAGTGTCGAGCGGATGTAGCAATAGGGATAATAGTTTCAACAAAATCAGGATACATAATTGCCCATTCTAAAACCTGCATTCCGCCTAAAGAACCACCAGCAATAGAAAATATTTTTTTTACCCCCAACATTCTTAAAAGTTCATATTGAACTTTGACCATGTCTCTAACGGTAATTAAGGGGAAATCCATTCTGTAAGCAACGTTTGTCGAAGGGTTCAAACTTGCGGGACCAGTAGAGCCGTAACAACCGACCAAAAAATTAGGGCAAATAACAAAATATTTATTTGTATCAAACGCCTTTCCCGGTCCGATAAGCTCATTCCACCATCCTGATTTACCGAGATTCATTTTGTTATATTTGTAAAGAAATTCATGGTTAGCTGAATTAGTTAATTCTTCTTCCGTAATGATTCCGGCTGCATGCGAATTTCCGGTCAAAGCGTGGCAAATCAATATTACATTATCACCGGATGAATTTAATTCACCATAGGCTTGATAGGCTGTCGATACGGTGTTTAAAGCTTCTCCGGATTCTAAACGAAGCGGATTTTCTTTTGAAAATAGTTCAACAACTTTTGTAAGCGAGAATATTTCAACTTTTTCTGACAGGATTAATTCCATTTTTTTTATTCCGAAAGATAAAAAATGTTTTGTAAAAGAAATAAAACCAGGGTGAACTAAAAGTCCACCCAAGTTTGTTTAATGGCAAAAAGTTTCTTTACACAATTAAGAAACTAATTCTTTAGTTTCTACAAATTTGAAAGAGCCTACAACTTCAAACTATTGTTTTTTGTTTAGCTACATTTAATGCAATATCAAAGTCTTCTATAATATCATCAATGTTCTCTATACCAACAGACACTCTGATAAGCTCAGGGGTAACTCCTGATTCGATTTGTTCTTTTTGGCTTAACTGTTGATGAGTTGTTGAAGCTGGATGAATTACTAAAGTTTTTGCATCTCCAACATTCGCAAGCAAACTTGAAAGCTTTACATTGTTGATAAAAGACTTACCAGCATCGACCCCGCCTTTTATTCCGAAGGCTAACATTGATCCGAATAAGCCGTGCAGTAAATATTTTTTTGCAAGATTATGATAAGGATGACTTTCAAGTCCGGGATAAGAGACCCATTCAACGTTTGGATTTTTTTCTAACCATTTCGCGAGCGCTAAACCGTTTTGTCCGTGTCTTTCAATTCTTAAGGATAAAGTTTCCAAACCTTGTAAAAGAAGAAAAGCATTGAAAGGACTTAATGCAGGACCAATATCTCTAAGCCCCTCAACTCTTGCTTTAATGATAAAAGCAATATTCCCGAACTGTGATCCCTTTCCGAAGACCTCATTAAATTTTAAGCCATGGTATCCCGGAGAAGGTTCCGTAAAAACAGGGAAATTACCATTTCCCCAATCAAAATTTCCGGAGTCAACAATTACACCACCGATAGAAGTACCATGACCACCAATCCACTTAGTAGCGGAGGCGACAACGATATCTGCCCCGTGACTTATTGGCTTAACAAGATACCCGGCTGCACCAAAAGTGTTATCGACAACCAATGGAATTCCATGTTTATGAGCTATTGAAGCCACTGCTTCAAGGTCAACAACATTTAGTCGAGGATTTCCAATTGATTCGACATAAAGAGCTTTAGTTTTCTTGTCAATTAATTTTTCAAAGTCCTCAGCTTTATCGCCATCGACAAACTTGACATCAATACCAAAACGCGGGAAAGTAACTTTGAATTGATTATAAGTTCCGCCATACAGCAAACTAGAAGAGACAATATTTTCTCCTGCTTGAGCAAGAGTTGAAATTGCAATAAATTGTGCTGATTGTCCTGATGAAGTAGCAAGAGCAGCTACACCTCCTTCAAGAGCGGCTATACGTTGTTCAAAAACATCAGTAGTCGGGTTCATTATCCTAGTATATATGTTCCCGAATTTTTGCAGACCAAACAAATCAGCAGCATGCTGTGCATCGTTAAAGTTATAAGACGTGGTTTGATATATCGGAACAGCTCTTGAACCGGTTGTTGGATCAGGCTGTTGACCGGCGTGTAACTGCAAAGTTTCATACCGGTAGTTTCTTTGTTTTCCGTTTGTGCTCATTAATAGAACCTTTCTTTTTATTATTGTTGTTAAATAAAGTCTTCTTTAAACTAAAAAACCTCTTCGTGAAAGATTCGCGAAGAGGTTTAATAAACTTCTTTTCTCATCTTTCCCATAATCCCGAATTAACCGGGATGGGCAGGAAGTAGCACCATAGTTCCCAAATCACTGGGATGGTTGCTAAGGTTTTCATCGGGCCTGTTCCCTCAACCTTTCTCGATAAGAGTCGTATTTAATATTTTTATTAAGTCATATTTATCTTATAAAAAAGCCCTTCTCGATTTGTTACCGGGAAGGGCTTAGTATTAAAATTATTTAAATTATTTTAAGCTGTGTCCTTCCGTGATGATCTATGCATCATCATACAGCAGCAACACATTGCTTCCGGTGTTAATTTCTTATTAATATTTAAATTTTTGTTCTTCATAATTTCAAGTGTAAAATAACATCTGAGTGTTTTCATGTCAATAGATTTCTTGAAATATTTTTTATTTTACTGAAATTGTGATACAGATTATACTTTAGATTATTCAATTTTATAAAGCCTTGAAGCTTTCTCTGCGGACGTAACTATTCCTTTTATCATTGCAGAGCTAAAGCCGTTGTGTTCCATCTCGTTTAATCCAGAAATAGTTATTCCCCTAGGGGTTGTAACTTTATCAATTTCACTTTCAGGATGAGCTTCTTTGTTTAAAAGTAAAGAAGCTGCACCCTTAGCTGTTTGTGCTGCCATAAAAATTGCTTCTTCCGAATGAAATCCGATTTCAATTCCTCCTTGAGAAGCGGCTCTTATTGCTCTGAGGAAAAATGCTATTCCGCATGCACATAATGCTGTTGCCGGTACCATTAACTCTTCTTCAATAATCATTGTCTTCCCTACCGAGCTGAATATTTCCTCTGCAATTTTTATTGCACCGTTTGTTTTAATATCCGAGCATAAGCATGTCATTGACTCGCCGATTGCTATTGCGGTGTTTGGCATTGCCCTCACAACCGGAACGTTTTTACCTAATAATTCCGTTATATCTTTTATACTTGCACCGGATACAACTGAAATTACTATATGTCTATCCTCTTTTATCTCAGGGCTAATTTCACGAAGCAGTTCATCGAGTTGTTTCGGTTGAACCGCTACAATTATTATTTCTGAGTCCTTAACGGCAGCAAGATTATCTTGGGTAAGTTTAAAACCTTTTTCACCGAAACTTTTTATTGTATCAACCCTCCGCTTCGTTATATAAATTTTATCTGCCGGGAAAAGATTAGAGCTAACCAAACCGTTTGCAATTGCTTGGCCGATATTTCCTCCTCCGAGGATAGCTGCTTTGTTATATAATTTCATTTTGTTCCTTATAGATAATTAAAGAAAACATTCAATTTAATTTTGAAGAAGAAATTGCTTAAACTCGCTATAATCTTTGGAAATAGGAATAGATTTTTTTTCTTTCTTCATTGCCACCAATAACCGGGCAGGCATTTCAATTTCAGTATTTATGGCTTGATACACAACATCGGGAAACTTGGATGGGTGCGCAGTCTCCAAAACAATCCCTGAAATATTTTTATTATCAGCAAGGCTCATATAATTTTTTATAGCCAGATAACCGACAGCTCCATGAGGATCAATTGTATAATGATATTTCGAGTACATTTCTTTGATTGCCGAAACCGTCTCTGTATCCGAAAAGCTGGCGCCATAAATATTATTTTTAATCTTTGAATAATCGCCATTATATAGCGCAATAATCCTGGCAAAGTTGCTTGGATTACCGACATCCATTGCATTGGAAAAAGTCTTTATAGAAGGTTTAGGTTCGAAGCACGAAGTTTCCAGAAACTTCGGAAAAACATCGTTTGCATTTGAAGCGGCAATAAATTTATACACTGGCAGCCCCATCTCTTTAGCTATAAGCCCTGCGGTTAGATTACCCAAATTTCCGCTTGGAACAGAAAAAATGAGGTCACGATTTTCGTTTTTAACTTCAGCAAACGCCTTAAAATAATAAAATGACTGTGGGATAAGACGCGCAATATTGATCGAATTAGCTGAAGATAATTTTTTATTGCTAATAACGTCTCTATCGACGAAAGCCTCTTTAACAAGCCTCTGGCAATCGTCAAAAGTCCCATCAACTTTCAATGCAGTAATATTTTCGCCAAGAGTAGTCAGTTGCATTTCTTGAATTTCGCTAACCTTATTACCCGGATATAATAGCACTACATTAATTCCTTCAACTTTATAAAATCCGTTGGCAACTGCGCTGCCGGTATCCCCTGAAGTAGCAACCAAAATTGTAACGTGATTATTTTCGTTGCGGATAAGGAAAGATAAAGTTTTTGCCATAAATCGTGCACCGAAATCTTTGAAGGCTAAAGTCGGTCCATGAAATAACTCGAGAATGGAGATATTACCGGAAAGCCTTACCAGAGGGGCATTAAAGGAAATTGACTCTTCTATAATTTTATGCAAATCATTTTTAGGGATTTCATCTTCGATAAATTTTTGTGCAATTAAAAAAGCAATTTCTTGAAAAGTCAATTTATCAATAGTTTTGAAGAAACTTTCAGATAGCATCGGAATAAATGAGGGCATAAACAATCCACCGTCATCGGCGATGCCTTTAATTACTGCCTCGCTAAAAGAAGCCGAAAGATTTTTATTATTTGTGCTATAGAAATTCATTTTAGTCGGAAATTACCCTTGGACCAGTTTTATTTATTTTTGAAATATATAAATCATTACCTATTCCTATCCCATTAAGAACCTTCTTCATTGCATCGCCTACTTTTTCAGCAGAGTTTTTAGATTTGCTGAATGCGAATATTGAAGGGCCAGAACCTGAGATGCTGCATCCAACCGCGCCCGCTTTTAAGGCTGCGTTTTTGACTTCATAAAAATTAGGAATTAAAATCGAGCGCACCGGTTCAACAATAAAATCTTGCAGTGAATTCCCTATCAGTTCATAATTACCGCTTACTAATCCTGCAACAAGCCCGGCAACATTTCCCCATTGTTTAACTGCATCTGAGAGTAATATATGTTTCCGTAAAATTTTTCTCGTGTTGGCAGTTATAATTTCAAGATGCGGATGAACAATAGTGCAATAAAGATTTGGAGGATAATCAATATTCACAACATCAATAGGAGAAAGACTTCTTACAATAACAAAGCCACCCATCAAACAAGCGGCAACATTATCCGCATGAGGTGTACCACCGCAAGTTAGTTTTTCTCCTTCAAGTGCAAATTGAATAAGTTCTTTTTTTGCCAGAGGTTTCCCAAGCAATTCGTTGAATGCATATACACTTGCAACGGCGCTTGCAGCACTAGACCCTAATCCGCTGCCTAATGCCATTTTTTTATGAAGCTCAATTTCAATTCCTTTTTTATATTCCAAATGTTCTACTAAAGAAATTAATGAAAGACCGGCAGTATTTTTATAAGGGTCTTTGCTCAATTTGCCGCCGTCACCGGTAATTTTTGTTATTTTTATTCCGGGTTCATCTGTCATTTTCAGAACAATTTCATCTCCAGGTTTTTCAATTGCAAAGCCCATTACATCAAATCCGCTTCCAACATTGGTAACGGAAGCCGGCGCAAATACTTTTATTTTTTTCATTTTATTTCTTTCGATGAATCGGAATAATTATTAGATATAACCTTTAGCTTTCATCAATTCAGCACATAATATAGCGCCGCCGGCAGCACCTCTGTTGGTGTTATGCGAAAGGACTACAAATTTAAAATCAAATAAATTATCTTCTCTTAATCTACCGACAGAGGCAGCCATTCCTTTATCAAGATCGCGGTGAATTCTCGGCTGCGGATATTTCTCTTCGTCAAAATAGTAAATCGGATTTAACGGAGCTGTCGGTAAATTATATTTTTGGGGTTCGGCAGAAAAATTTCTCCATATACTTATTATTTCTTCTTTGGTAGCTTTCTTTTTTAGCTTTACTTGAACACATTCTAGATGACCGTCAACTACGGCTACACGGTTGCACTGAGCGCTTATTTTAATATCCACGTTTTGAATATGATCTTTATCTAGAATACCTAAAATTTTTAAAGGTTCACTTTCAAGTTTAGGTTCCTCACCCGAAATAAATGGAATCACGTTATCAATAATATCAAGACTTGCGACGCCAGGATAACCGGCGCCGGACAAAGCCTGCATAGTAACGACGTTTACAGCTTCCAATTCGAAGTTATCGTGTAACGGTTTAAGAGCAAGCACCATTCCGATAGTGGAACAATTTGGATTAGTCACGATACAGCCGCCATTATAATTTTGAATTTTAATTAATTCAAGATGGTCTGCATTTATTTCTGGAACGAGCAGAGGGACATCTTTATCCATGCGGTGATTTTTCGAATTAGAAACAACGAAGTAACCTTTCTTGGCAAATGCTTCTTCGATAGGGCCTGCAACACCTGAATCCAAACCTGAGAAAATAATTTTGGATTTCAGATTCGGTTCGCATTCTTGGACAGTGAGTTCCCCTACAAATTCAGGAAGCGGTGAAGACAATACCCAGTTAACCGCTTGTTTGTAAGTTTTTCCCGCAGATCTTTCAGAAGCGGCAACTTCGGCAATTTCAAACCATGGATGATTAGCGAGTAAAGAAATAAATTTTTGTCCAACACTTCCGGTGGCTCCTAAAATTCCGACCGGTATTTTTGAGCTATTTTCCATTTTTCTTCTCTTAGTTATTGTTTTATTAAAATAATATTTGCTGTTTAAATTAAATAATTAGAAATTCTAATAATATCTGCAAACACTCCGGCTGCGGTAACATCAGCGCCGGCACCGGGGCCTTTGATAACAATGGGTCGTTCTTTATAATGCTTAGTGGTAAGAGCTATAATATTGTCTGTAGCGGATAAGGAATAAAAGGGATGTTTCTCATCTATTTCCTGCAAAAATATTTCGGCTTTACCATTTTCTAATTTTGCAATATAGCGTAAAACCTTTCCGTGATTTTCGGCATTTTTTCTTTTTAGTTCAAATTCATCGTCGCATTTTTCGAGTTTTATAAAAAAGTCATCAACTGATTTAGAATTTCTTGCTTTTAACGGTACAATGTTTTCAACCTTCACATCGCTTAGTTCCATTTTCATACCGACTTCACGGGCGAGAATTAATAGTTTGCGGGCAAAATCCAAACCATTCAAATCATCTCTTGGATCAGGCTCAGTAAAGCCTTTAACTTTTGCTTCCTTTAGAATTTGGCTGAAAGATTTTCCTTTAGTAAATGACGTAAAGAGATAGCTTAACGTTCCGGACAAAATCCCTTCGATCTTAATTATCTTATCTCCGCTTGAGACTAAATCTCGAACTGTATTTATAATCGGAAGACCAGCTCCAACATTTGTTTCATACATAAACTTGACGTTATGATAAAGAGCAGACTTTTTAAGGCTTAGATAAAATTCCATGCTTCGAGAGTTAGCTTTTTTATTAGGTGCAACGATTGAGATGCTTGCGTCAAGAATATCTTGATATTTATCTACGACCTCTTCGCTTGCAGTGCAATCTACAAATATGCTATTCGGGAGATTAAGTTTTTTCATTCTTCCAACGAGTTCGCTAAGATTTGTTTTGGATTCGGAATTAGCAACTCTTTCTTCCCATTCAGCCGGATCAATGCTATTTGAATCAATAAGCATTTTCTTACGGTTTGCAAGTGTAATTATTTTAATATTAAGCAAATATTCTTTAGCGAGAAAATTTGCCTGATTAGAAATTTGTCTTAGCAATGTTCCACCGATCAAGCCAGTGCCCACAATAAAAAGATTTACTGTTTTTGTAATCGAAAGGAAGAAGGCATCATGTAAAGCATTCAAACCTTTGGCAACGTTATCTTTTGAAACGACAGTTGAAATATTTAATTCCGATGAGCCTTGAGCAATAGCGACAATGTTTATTCCGTTTTTCCCGAGTGCTTGGAAAACCTTGCCGGAAAGTCCCGGTTTATTTCGCATATTTTCACCGACTACAGCGATAATCGATAAATTGTTCTCGACTATCGGATCATAAATTTTCTTTTCATTTATTTCATAGTGAAGTTCCTTTTGAATTGCTTTTACTGCTGAATCAGCATCATTCGGAAGGATAGCAAGGCAAAGCGAATGCTCTGAGGAGGCTTGGGTAATTAAAATAATATTTATTCTTTTACTACCGAGTGCGGCAAATATTCTTTGTGCAAGTCCTGCTTCGCCAACCATTCCCCCACCTTGAATTCTAATCAAAGAAATTTCATCAATTGAAGAAATACCTTTAATCCAATAATCATTAGCTTCGCTCACACCGTTAATTACCGTTCCATTAAAAGCCGGGTTAAAAGAATTTTTTATTCTGATAGGAATTTTCTTATCTAAAGCCGGCTGCATTGTAGGAGGATGAATCACTTTTGCGCCGAAATGAGAAAGCTCCATAGCTTCTTCATAAGTAAGATTTTTTAAAGAGAAAGCCTTCTTAACTTTTTTGGGATCTGCGGTAAGAACGCCGTCAACATCAGTCCAAATTTCAATTTCCTTTGCATTCAGCGCAGAAGCAAAAATAGAAGCCGTATAGTCTGAGCCTCCCCTGCCAAGGGTTGTTGTTTCGTTAGTTTTTGTTGAAGCGATAAATCCTGTTATTACCTGAAGTTTTTTATGAGATTTGAAATATTTTATTATATTTTTATTAGAAGTTATGAAATCAACTTTTGCTGCTCCGAAATTTTCATCCGTTTTAATAATCTGTCGGCTGTCGAGGAATTCACAATCGACTGCATTATCTATTAAGATTTGAGAAATAATATAAGATGAAAGTCTCTCGCCGAAACTTAGGATAAAGTCCGAAGTTCTTGGCGATAATTCTTTGACTAAAAATACTCCATGGAGAACATCTTCAAGTTCGTTAAGGTTCAATTTTAGGTTAGCGAGAGTGTTACTTTGGGTTTTAACATTAAGAAGTTCTTTAGCGATCAGGATATGATTTTTCTCAAGTGATTTAAAGCGTTCAAAATATTCACCGTCTCCTGAGGCAGCCATATTACTTAAGGATATCAGTTCATCTGTGACGCCTTGAAATGCAGAAAATACGACAGCAATTTTTTTATTAGTTTGAATTGATTGCTTTACAATACTGATAACATTTTTAATTCGTTTCGGGTCACCGACCGAAGATCCGCCAAATTTTAGAACTTTCATTTTTTATTTTGCTTTCATTTATTGACAAACTAAATAAGGATAAAAAAAACCGGCTTCATTTCTGAAGCCGGTTTTTTATGATTTTGTTTGTATTTACACAACCGTGCTTCAGCCGCCGTATATAGTTTTCGGGGTATGCATTGTTGTGCCCATACAGAATGTAAAACGATATTTATTATTATTTTTCATATATCTAAAATAAGCTTGCGCAAAAGTAATATTAAATAAACCATTTGTCAAATTGAGGGAATAATTAGTTGAAAATCGGGAATCGATAACCATCATCCGTAAGATGGTCCCTGTTCTTCATTAAAAATTTTTCAATTTCTTCTATTGAGATAATTTTTGTAATTCCATATTTGACAATCTTTAATTGTTTAGCAAACAAGTCCCCTTTGTAAGTCACAAGTGGATTGTAAACAATATTTTCGTCAGGAGTTATCGGTTCAATAATATTTTGGTTTTCTTCAGCAACCCAGTTAACAATTCCTACGAGCTCAAAGTTTGATGTTTTACTATTTATAGCTAAAACAGCACCTCCGCTATACCCTTGGTTAATAACTGCATCAACAAAAAAAGAGCCCTCTTTATCAAAATCAGCGCTGCTTACAACTGCTTGAGAAACCATTTTATAGTTCAACGGAAAGCCCATAATATAAACAAAGCTTCCTAAATCCAATTCTTTTGCTTTGCCGAAAGGACAATTTAGTACCGGAAAATCAAGATAGTTTTGCACAGAATAATTTTGACCGAGTAGAGCTAAATCAGACTTTTTATCCATCAAAATAACGTTAACTTCACTACCATTAGGAAAACCAGCAGCATAAATATATTGTTTTTTCTTAAATGAAATGCTCTCTACCTTATCAGTGTATTTACCATTCCCATCTGAGAAGTATGAAATAATCGTATCTGGAAAATCGATGACGTGGGCACAAGTAAGTAAAGCAACTTTACCGTTGTAAGAATAAATAATAGTTGCCGTACCAGAGGTTGCTTTATCCATTCCGGTTTTCTTAACAGATTTTTCTTTTATTATTTCATCATTCAAATTAGATACTTTTAGGTTACTGCTGTCGCTGAAAACATAAACTTCGTACAAAGCTAAACTTGAGATACGATGAATTGATTGGCTAATTTCTTTTAACCTCTTGCTATCATTTCTACCGGGGAATATTCCGACGTATTTATCTTCGCCGGTATATTTGTTTGTGCTTTGATAAAAAGTTGAGGAGCAAGAATTAAACACAAATACAAATGAAAGAATAATAATTACTTTGAGTAAAGTTCTTATCATATCTTGTTCTCCGAATTTTAACCTAAAGGATATTAATAATACAAGAAGTTATTATTTGAACTAACAATAATTCATTTTTACAATTAACACAAGGATTTTATTATGGAAGGAAAGCATTGAGGAAGAGGGAGATTTTTAGCGGATTATCAGTAATGGAATGTAGGGGAAATGGAGTGTCGGAGTAGTGGGATGTTGGGAAAGGAGGGAATGTTGGAGTGATGGAATAATGGGTAAGAATAATCTGTCCGCCGAAGAATAAAGTATTATGGGATAAGATATTTGTAGTATCTACATACAAGAATATGCCGGGACTAAGCCGAGACAATAGGAAGAGAAGTGCATTCAGAGTGCATTCAGAGTGCATTCAGATTTTGTTAAAAGTTTATTATAAAATGGAAAGGAGAAAGTAAAAGGATTTATACTATTATTTTTTACAAAAGTAAAAAACTTAGTAATGGAAGATGAATTTTATCAAACTCCCGTTGATGACACGTACTATCTATGAGACAATTTGTTCTACATTATCAAAGAAAAATCTGAAAACAAATCACAACTTTATCTCAATGGAGCGCAAAAGAAATAATTGCTAAGATAATGAAGAACGTATATAGAATTACCCAGCCAAGGGTAATAAAAATCATAAACAATATAATGTTATATGACGAGATGAAATTTTTGACTTTGACCCAAATCATTTTCGACCCTGTATCTTTTAATTAATAATATATTTAGCGCAAAGTCAATTGAAGTGATAGAATATTGTAATAGAAATTAAACAAAATTTCAATATCCTCCAATTCTCTACAAATATATTGCGTAATGTATGTTAATTATTTTAACTGATACTAAAATCAAAATGGCAAGTAGTGTACCATAAGCAAATATTGCGATTTTAGAGGAATTTTTAATAAGTGATAGATACCGTTTTTGCAATGATGGGAAGAATTTAAGGCAATTTTCTAATTTATAAGAGAAAATCCGGATAAATTAGTGACGAGTGACTAGTAACGAGTGACAAGTGCCGGTGGCTGTCGGCGAGGATTTAAAATGATTTTTTTTAAGTTTAAAAAGTTATAGTTATGTTTTCTGGTATAAATTTTTACAAAAGTTTTATTTTTAGATTTTTTAATACAAAGTAAAATGGAGTTGTCCATGAAAAAGTTATTACTGTCTATTGCATTTTCATTTCTCTTTTTCATAAATCTTTCCTTAGCAGCTATTCAGGCACGATTCACACATGATCCGGATATTTATAAAAATAAAATTGTATTTACTTACGAAGGAGATTTGTGGACTGTTAGTTCTTCGGGCGGTACTGCTTCAAGATTAACTACTTTTCCCGGTGATGAATTTGCCGCAAAATTTTCTCCGGACGGAAAGGAAATTGCATTTACCGGGAGTTATGACGGCTCTTATAATGTCTATGTAATGCCTGTTGATGGGGGGAAACCAAAAAGGATTACATATAACCCCGGAGGTGCACAAACAATTTGCTGGACACCAGACGGCAAACGGGTTGTATTCCGTTCTTATTTTGAAAACTTCATTATGCGCGATCCTAATCTTTATTTCGTAGATAAAGACGGTTCCGCACCTGAACGATTTCCACTTGACCGCGGCGTAAGATGCAGCTTTTCTGCAGACGGGTCGAAAATCCTTTACGTTAGAAAGGGACTTGAAGAATATAATTGGAAGCGTTATAAAGGAGGATGGTACACTGATATCTGGGAGTATGATTTCAAAAATAATAAATTTACACCTATATCGAATTATGTAGGAAAGAATGCATACCCGATGTGGATCGGGAATTTTATGTATTTCGTTTCAGATAGAGGGAATGGAATTGCAAATATTTTCAAAGAAAATCTTGATACAAAAGAAATCACTCAAGTAACAAATTATAATGACGTCGACGTAATGTATCCTTCAAATGATAAAGATCAGATCGTCTATTTGCATGACGGCTTTCTTTATGTTCTCGATACGAAAACCGATCAATCAAAAAAGATAGAAGTTGAGGTGTCATCCGACCAATGGGAATTAAGGGACCGTGTAATTAATCCGAAGGATTATATTCACTTTACCAATATTTCAAACGACGGGAAGACAGTAGCTCTTGAAGCACGCGGGGATATTTTTGCAATTCCAACAGGAAAAGGAAACACTTTGAACCTTTCGAATACACCGGGAACGAGAGAGATGTATCCGCAAATTTCTCCAGACGGTAAATGGGTTGCGTTCTTTTCCGATAAATCTGGTGAGTATGAGCTTTACATACAAAGCATTAAGGGAGGAGAGTGGACTCAATTAACAAAGACATTAGACAGAACGGATTATCATTTGCTATGGTCCCCGGACGGTAAGAAAATTTTGTTCGGCAATAAGCAGTTTGCAATTTTTTATGTTGATGTTGACACTAAAAAGCTTGTAAAAATTGATACATCAAATCAAATGAAGAACGATGAATTTTACTGGGAAGTAAGCGATTATAATTGGTCACCCGACAGTAAATGGATCTGCTACAGTTTTGTTCAATATAATCGGAACAACGAAATATTTTTGTATAGTTTAGATCAAAATAAGAAATATGCTATCACTGACGATTTCTTTGACAACATAAATCCGGTGTTTGATGCAAACGGGAAATATTTATATTATTTGTCGAGCAGGAATTTTGATGTTCAAATGGATTTTTATGAAGACGACCATATAATAGCGCATCCACAACAAGTAATGGTAGTACAACTTCAAGCCGGTGAGAAGCCTCCTTTTGATGAAGCGGCAATGAAGGATGAACCGAAAGTATCAAATGACTTCAGGATTGATATAACAGGAATTAAAGAGAGGACCTATCCTCTTCCTGTTGATCCAGGGAATGATTTTTACCTTAAAGCAGGTAACGGTAAGGTTGCATGGTGTACTGTTCCAAAATTTACCGAAGATGAATATGGTGAAATATTTAAACCAGGAGGTGCAACTAAATGGGACTTGCACATTTTTGATATGAAAGATAAAAAAGAAGTTACTTTGAATGATAAGATTAAGGATTTTAACCTCTCTACAAACGGTGAGCAGTTATTGGTTCAAAGGAATGCCGATATTTTCACTACTTCAATGGATGAGGCATATAAGTCAAAAAGCGCAGGGGAAAAGCTTAATCTTAACGGAATGACTTATACGGTGGATGATCAAAAAGAATGGACTCAAATCTTTAATGATACCTGGAGATGGTACCGAGACTTTTTCTTCGATCCTAATATGTTTAACCTTGATTGGAAAGCAATCGGCGATAGATATAGAGCCGACATTCCCTATTTAACATCGAGAAGCGATTTGAATTGGCTTCTGCTTCAACTTGTCGGTGAACTTAGTGTGTCTCATACATACATCAGCGGTGGAGATATGGGACCGGAGACGACTCCGAAGTCGACTGTCTTTACGGGTTGGCTTGGATGCGATTTTGTTAAAGACGGGAATTCTCCGTTCTATAAGTTTGGGAAGATCTATGGACCGACTGAATACAATTTAAATTTGAAGTCTCCCCTCGTTCGTCCCGATATAGATGTAAAAGAAGGCGATTATTTAATTGCGATAAACGGTAAGGAAATAAAAGTACCGGATGATTATTTCAAATATTTGCAGGTGACCGAAGGAGAAAAAGTCGCTGTAACGGTCAACAATAAACCTTCAGCGGAAGGTGCAAGAACTTATGATGTAGAACCGATAAAAAACAATCCGCAATTGAGATATTTTAGTTGGCTTACGCATAACATCCACAAAGTAATAAAGGATACTCACGGCGAAGTAGGATATATGCACATAAACGCGATGAATGCTCCGGGTATAGGTGAGTTTGATAAATTCTGGAGAGCATTTAGATATGACAAAGGCATCATAATTGACATGAGAAGAAACTCCGGAGGATGGACGGAATATTTTCTTATCGACAAGCTTGTCAGAAAAATGGTAGCCTACAATGTATTGCACCACATGGTTCCGTTCAGGTATCCGGGGAGCACTTCGACGGCAAAATATGTCGTAATATCAAACGAGTATAACGGTTCGGACGGTGAAGCATTTATTGAAGATTTCAGAGCTAATCATTTGGGAAAAGTAGTGGGAACAAGATCCTGGGGCGGATTGACTGGAATATTAAATACTCAGACTACGATAGATAACGGCAAGGTCGAGCAATCAAATAATGGTTTCTTCGGTAAGGAAGGAAAATGGTGGATTGAAAATCACGGTGCCGATCCGGATGTTGATGTTGATAACGATCCGGCATCAGTCGAAGCAGGAAAAGATCCGCAGCTCGATGCGGCGATTAAAACCGTTATGCAGGAAATAAAAGATAATCCTTTTACATTTCCAAAGCAGCCGCCGTATCCGGATAAGAAGAAGTAGAGGAAGGATGAGAATTTTAACTTATGAACTGATGTTGCGCAACCCTTGGGAAAATGGAGGAATGGAGTAGTGGAGTAATGGAATGTTGAAGAAATGAGACAATTGAATTTCGCGGCTTTGACTATTATTCCGAATATTAGAATTACTTAACATGTATTGAAACCTCCGAGGTTTAGGAAAACCTCGGAGGTTTTTTACTAAACAAAGTTTCATTTAGATTAAGTTAGCCTGACAAGCAGGAAGGCATAAACTTTGTTAAGATTTGTTTCCTGGTGGATAAGCTTTTCATTCGGACTGTGTAACATGAGTCTTGAAAAGAATATTTTTTATGTCTTCCATTTTCACTAATTTCGGTATAATCTTTTAAAAAATTAAGTTTAATGAGAACACTACTAAAAGCATCGGGATTGATATTTTTATTTTTGGCTTCCTCAGCAATAGCACAATCAAGTAATCCAAAGTGGAAACCAATCGTGATGAGCCAATCAAAAAGAATTTGGTATGATTCAGCATCGGTTAATCCCGCAGGTCAGGATAAAATTGATGTTTGGATGCTTGAGATATACGACCATCCATTGACATTTGTTCAGATACCGGGGGAAATATATCGTTCCAAAACATTATATGCCATTGATCTTAACCGCGCAACTTACGGGATAAAGGAAGTAGATTACTACAACATAGATAACCGGGAAATTTTTAATCACGATTATAAAATTGATGATTACCCGGATAGCGTTAAATATTCATACCCAATAATGGAAAATTCACCCCTTCATCTTTTACTGAGGGATTTGTTTAAGAATAAAACGAAAGCAACAAATTGACATCCGGGAAATATTTAGAAAATTTATTAATTGTTAAAGACTCCGGCATTCACGGTAAGGGCTTATTCTCAACTGTTGATATAGCAGAAGGGAGCAAAATATTTGTGATAGAGGGAGAGGCAATTTCGGAAGAAGAATGCATCAAAAGAGAAGCTGACGGCAACGTTTATATTTTTTGGAATGAATCTAATTACATAGATACTTATATGACGAATAAGATTAAGTATATTAATCATAATTGTGATTGCAATTGTGACGTTCTTGAAAATGATGAAGAGAGTTTGATGCTTGTAGCATACCGGGATATTAAAGCCGGAGAAGAGTTAACGATTGATTATGGTTACGAAGAAATCTACGAGCTTTGCCAGTGCAATATTTGCGCATAAAGATAATTTTTGTTTAAAGAATAGCGCGGCAAGCCGCAATTTTGAATTATGAATCCGCCGCGGCGGATGAATTTTGAATGAAACTCAATGAAATTTATCATAAAAATATCTTGACATAAAAAACAATCCGCCATGGCGGATAAAAGTCAATACTATAGTGCGATGTAACCTATTTAGGTTGGTTCTTATTACAGAAACATTATTATTCTAATCTATATATGCTGTCCTAATTTTTCATCAAAATTTCCGGAAAGGAATTTATGTATGGAAGACCGATTTAAAACTTTTAGTCAATTCTACCCTTTTTATCTATCCGAGCATCAAAATAAAATTTGCATAAGACTTCATTTTATGGGCACAGCGCTGGTGATTTTTATAGCAGTATATGTTCTCTTAACTTTTGATTGGCCGGTACTAATATTATTGCCTGTATTCGGATACGGATTTGCGTGGATTGGGCATTTTGTTTTTGAAAAGAACCGCCCGGCAACATTTCAATATCCGTTGTTTAGTCTTCGCGGAGATTTTGAAATGTTTAAAGATATTTTGATTGGAACGATTAAGTTATAGAATCTATAGATCAAGTTTAGGTTCAAGTTTAAGGGCAAGGTTGAGAGGCGGGAATCTTTTTCGGCTTATGCAGAATATCCTTTTAAGGAGATTTTAAGGTTCTTCTTAGCTTTATTTAATCTTTGATAAATATGTTTGGGGTAAAAAAATAAGGAGAAGAAAATGTTTGACATTTCACATATTCACCCGATGATCGTCCACTTCCCTATCGCGTTATTAATTTTCGGATTTTTAGCAGATTTAATAAGCGTAGTATTTAAGAAAGCTTTTTTTGGGAAAGCCGGACTATATTTGTTAATTTTTGGAACTCTAGGAGTAATAGCCGCATACTTCAGCGGGAACATTGCAGGAGATGGTTTGACTGAAGCAGGGCCATTAAAAAACGCGATTGAATTTCATCAAAGTGCGGCGTTAATTTCGCTTTGGATTATGGTTCTAACTTCATTTGTAAGAATCGGATTTATCATGATGAAAAAATATGAGGGGGCTTTTAAGTGGGCAGCACTTTTATTGTTCTTTGCAGGGGTTTTATCAATTGCAAGGACAGGATATTATGGCGGAGAGCTTGTGTTTAAGCATGCTGCCGGAGTTCAATTTAATTTGGGAAATTCGCTTAATTCAAATGAGCTTGAAAATAATTCCGGTTCAACGGAAAATAAGGCAGAATAAATTATGAATATATATTAAATGCGAATTCTAATAGTAGAAGATGAGAAAGGAATTTCGAATTTTCTGAAAGATGGTTTGGGAGAAGAATCATTTGCAGTTGATGTAGCAGCAGACGGAAACAAAGGATTGGAGCTAAGCACGGTAAACGATTATGATTTAATCCTTCTTGATTGGATGATACCGGGAATCAGTGGGATAGAAGTATGCCGCCAAATCAGGAAATCAAATTCTTTTGTCCCGATTATTTTTTTAACAGCTAAAGATACGGTTTCTGATACTGTGTTTGGGCTTGAAGCAGGTGCAAATGATTATATCAAAAAGCCATTTAAGTTTGAAGAATTACTCGCAAGGATAAGAGTCCAACTAAGGACAAAAGAGGGAGAGCAAACTATTTTGAAGCTAGGTAATGTTGAGATGAATTTAGAAACCCACCAAGTATTTTCGAAGTTAAGGGAAGTAACGTTAACACAGAAGGAATTTTCGCTTCTTGAATATCTTATAAGAAATAAAGGGAAAGTTTGTACACGCACAAGAATAATTGAGCACGTTTGGGACATGCACTTTGATTCCGATACTTCCGTCATTGATGTATGCATAAATTTTCTCCGGAAGAAATTAGATGACGGAAGCGAAAGTAGCTTTATACATACTATAAGAGGCGTTGGTTATATTGCACGAGAGGAATAATGCAGCTTAATCTAAGGAACCGGATCACCATCTATTATTTGGCAACAACCGGTATTTTAATAGGGATACTTTTTATTATTATATACATATCAGTTCGAGAGACTGCATACCGACATATGGATGAAGACCTTGACGCTGAGTCGAATGAAATAGAACGGAACCTCGTTGTATTGAACGACCAGTTTATAATAGCCAATACATTTGAATGGAATGAGCGGGAGCATGGTCAGATAGAAGTCAATCCTGTTTTTATTCAAATTGTAGACGGCACCGGTAAACTGATAAAGAAAACAGGTAATTTATTAAATGGGAAATTGAGCTTCGATTCAAGAATAAAGCGAGAGACTTATTTTAACACTTCCCTTTCAGGATCACCGACAAGGCAAGTTCAGCTTCCTATTAAGAATCCAGCCGGAATAACTTTAGGCTATATAATAATAGCCATGCCATTGGAAGAATCTGCCGTAGTACTTCAAAACTTATTTATCATATTGATAACAACATACTGGTTAGTGCTATTCGTATTATTTTATACTACAAGATTTATTGCAGGAAAGAGCATCTCACCGATAAACAAGGTTATTGCAACAGCAGAAAGAATAACCAAGGAAAATCTTGATGAAAGAATTGAATTGCCGAATCATAAAGATGAAATTTACAAATTAACTTTAACCATCAATAGACTTTTGGATAGGCTTGAAGATGCAGTGCTTCGCGAGAAGCAATTTACTTCAGATGCTTCGCATGAATTGCGGACGCCTCTTTCAATAATAAAGGGAACATTGGAAGTTTTAGTGAGGAAGCCGCGGACGGTGGGACAATACGAAGACAAAATTAATTATTGCATTAACGAAGTGGACAGAATGTCAGCTATTGTTGATCAGCTTTTAATGCTTGCACGATATGAAAGCGGTAAGGTAACGCCGGTAATAAGCAAGATAGACATTCATGAAGTGTTAAAAGCAGTTTTGGAAAGATTGAATTTCTTGATCGAAGAGAAAAAAATAGTCATTAATTATACTCCGGGGGAAGCAGTCTTTGTTTTAGCTGATTATTCAATGCTAGATATAATTTTGGAGAATCTTATTTCAAACTCTATTAAATATTCCTTTGATGGAAAACAAATTGATATAGAAGTTAAAAACGCGGGCGGTGAAATTTCATTTGTGATAAAGGATTACGGGATAGGTATTGAGCGGGAGCATATAGAAAAGATATTCGACAGATTTTACAGAGCAGATGGATCAAGGAATTCCGAAATAACCGGGAACGGTTTAGGGTTGGCCATAGTTAAAAGATTAGCTGACTTGCAAAACATATCTCTTTCCGTAAAAAGTGAAACTTCCAAAGGCACTTCATTTCAGATAATTTTTCCATAAATAATCTCTTTATTTAGTTCAAAATAATTTTAAGCAATTTTTAAGAAATCTTTAACTATTGCTTTAGGAATGAGGAATTATTTTAGTAACATAAATATTATTTTAAAATTTATAGGAGAATAATAATGAAACTCAAAACATTTCTTCCAAGCCTGCTAGCTATTATATTGATTACACAGTTTAGCTTTGGCGCAGGAAAATTTTCTAAGACAACCACAATTCAAAACATAAAGGCTGCAATTACCGGGGAGACGACTGCAAGCGCCAAATATGCAGCATATTCTAAGCAAGCAAAAAAAGAAGGGTTGGCAAAAATTGCTTTGCTGTTTGAAGCGGCATCAAAGTCGGAAAACATACATGCGAACAATCACCGGGCTGTGTTAGAACAGCTTGGTGAGAAAATGGATAAGATTACGCCAACGTACGAAGTAAAATCAACAAAAGAAAACTTGGAGGATGCAGTTAAAGGAGAATCGTACGAAGTAGCTACAATGTATCCGGATTTTATTAAAGCGGCAAATGATGAAGGTGTAAATATTGCCATGATCTCTTTCAATTATGCTTTCCAGACGGAAAAGAAACACAAAGCGATGTATGAAAACGCACTTGACAAGTTCAATTCAGGAAAAGCAAATGAACTATCAAGCTTATATATGGTTTGCCCAACGTGCGGGAATACATATGATTCGCAAGCTCCAAAGCGCTGCGGAATCTCTATGACTCCGCGGGAGAGATTCTTAAATTTTAAATCATAGCAACACTAAAGCGCAAGTTCAAAATTAGGTTCAAGTTCAAGAAAAAAGCGAAGAAAACACCTTGACATGAAAGACAATAACTAAAGGGTGTTATTATCAGAGCTAAAATAAATAGGTTTAATGATCCGCTTATCATAAGCTATGGTAAGCGGATTTATATTATTAACTCACCTTATGCGGAATTTAAACTTGGAGTACTGGAATGTTGAAATTCTGGGAAAAATAATCTATTCCCTCATTCCATTTTTACAGCCTGCCTGACGAAAGTGTTGCAGAACTATTCTATTTAGTCACGAACGTAAAGAGACCTCCAAATTGTCTAAAATGGGATTTCTCACCGGCTTAAGCCGGATTCGAAATGACAACTATTTTTTCTTGGCGTATCGAAGGATCCGCCGCGGTGGATGCGACTGAGATATCCCACGTTCAACTTGTGTACTTAAGCTATACATGGGATTTCTCCCTCCGGTCGAAATGACATTTTGGAGTTGTGCAACAGCCTCTGGCGGCAGAGAGTGTTAACTAGAGGTCAACTTGGATAATTAATATTACACACTCACTTTACCATGCAAATATATATGTGGTAAAGAATTAGGGAGTTCTTTTTCTTCGATAGCAGGAGTAATCTCTTTAAAACAATAGTTAGCAAATAGAGAAACGATTTCGTCCTTTTTCCTTGTTATTTTATAATCTCCTCCCTGATAATAAGTTAGACAAATGTCCCCATTATTTTTTAATATAGTATTTTCTATTAAATTTATATAATTTTTTAAAGCAGTAATTTCAATTTCTTGAAAGGAAATCGCGTTATAAAATAGATCAACTTGTGATTTAATGTTTGGCAATTGCCAAGGACAGAGCATTATTATTTCCCTCTTATCATTGTCCTCAAATTTTATTTCATTCTTATTTTTTGTTTCAAGATAATTTACTACACTAAATTCATCAAATTGTTCAAGATATTCTGTAGCAATGTATATCATAGGAGGAATATCAATATATATATATTTTTTTATGTTTTTATAAAAACTCATAAATAAATGAGCAGCACTACCATACCCGCCGCCAATTTCCAATACCGAACTGATTTTACTAAAATTTAAATTATCCGCAAAATTAGCAATTCGTATTATTTGAAATAAATAATCTAAAGATATCTTTTCGTTTCCTATAGTTACATACTCTCGAACATTATTAAGCATTGTGTTTGGGAAATCAAATCTCTTTTTTAGCAGTTGAATTTGAGCAGAATACCTGTCTTCTATATAATACCCTCTATATTCACGCATCATCTGATAGTATTTATTTATCAATCTATTATGTGACTTGAATAATTTCTCTGAGAATCTGCTACCAAACAGCCTATACATCAGTTTTAACTTATCTGAATTATCGGTTGGGTTGATGGAATAACATCCTCCATAAGAATTCAATATTGAAGCATCAGAACGGAAATTCAACAAACCTTTTGATTGAATTCCATTAACAATACTTTTAGATTTTTTGACCCAAAAACCTCCTGCAGAATAAATTGATGGAGTTTTACTTTGATCGTCTAAAATAGCGTCTAATAATTCAATGTTTTCCGTCATCAAGATTCTCCCAAAGCTTTTTTAGTAAATAATATTATAAAAAAATGATCGAGCACTTAATCGTTGTCTTAAGGTATCTATTCAATGTTGTATTTCTCTCCATTTCCGATATTCTATCGAATCGCCTCTTCAAAATTACTTTAAGGATTTCCTCATCTATATAATAGACTTTGAGCCAAATAAATGGCTATTGAATAATAAACATTATAACTTTCAAACAGCATAGCGCGGCAAGCCGCAATTTTGAATTATGAATCCGCCGCGGCGGATGAATTTTGAATGAAACGCAATGAAATTTATCATAAAAAATATCTTGACATAAAAAACAAAGATTTGAAAGTCAATAATATAAGGAGAAACTGAAATAGTCATTTTTTATTTAATTTATTAGTCGCAAATTATGTGCCCATAAATAATCATTTGATTTTGGTCTGAAATGCTCGTTTTAGATACTAGCGATAACGAGGGGATAAAGATATTGGACTGTTCGTGAGTA
Organism: Bacteroidota bacterium; assembly: GCA_021817845.1. Lineage (GTDB taxonomy): Bacteria > Bacteroidota > Ignavibacteria > Ignavibacteriales > Ignavibacteriaceae > FEN-1297. Next base: position 13,628 of record JAKAFW010000008.1, on the reverse strand, counting down.
TAAATATTTGACGTCTAAATTAGTATAATAATATGATTATTATTTCTGATAATCCATGAAAATATTGTTAATTGCAGGAATAAGCCTATCAGAAAATTCCATTTTGGGTATAAATTCATTTGCCCCGGCAGCTAATGCTTCATTTCTATATTCTGAATTATCCGACATTGTCAGAAGAATAATTTTAATAGTTTTATTTGATGTTCTAATTATTTTGGATGCTTCAATACCATTTATGCCATCCATAGAAATGTCCATTAAAATAAGATCCAGACTATTTGCTTTAATCTTTTTAATTGCTTCTTCAGCAGAGGAAACCCATGTTAAAATTTCAAATCTCATGTTTGCGTTGATAAAACGGATAGCAGAATTTCTGAAATTATGATTATCTTCAACTAACAAAATTCTTAAAGCTTTCACATTTACCTCAAATAATTTAACGGATTCAACAAGGATCAAACAAATGATTCTTTTTTTGAGGTAAATCTATGTTCAAGAATTTGCTCAAACAATCAGGAATTTTCTGATAATATGTTATTTATCTACTTAGTATAAGATAACTTAGCAAGTCGCGATGGAAGATGTAAAATGGAAAGATCGTTGAAAAATATTCCGACACGAAAAACAAACATTTACATGACAATATTATATATGTTATTGATTTTATTTGTTTAAAATTTACATTCTACTTAGGTTAATTTTGTAAATGGCTTGATAGATTTCCAATAAAAGTAAATTTGACAAAATTATTGTGATGATATAATTCCAGTTCTAATTGCATATCTAACTAATCCGGGGATATCATGAATACCCAGCCGCTCCATTATTTTCATTCTATGTGATTCAACAGTTTTAGCACTGACATTTAGTTTTAGGGCAATTGCCTTGGTTGAATTTCCTTCAGCAATTAGCTGTAGAATTTCTCTTTGACGGGACGTCAATTTAACAAAGACATTTATCTTAGATTTTTCTTCTAAAGGAGCCTCATTAATTCTTTTAAGATAATCGCTCACCAATGCTTTAGAGACTAAAGGGCTTAAATAAGTTTCTCCTTTAATAACAGCTTTTATTGCGATTTCTAATTCATTTGGCGCTGAATCCTTTAGCAAATAGCCATAAGCGCCAACCTTCAAGGCTTGCAAAACATATTCTTCATTCGCATACATAGACAGGATAATAACCGAGACTAAAGGAAATTCTTTACTCACTCGTTCAGCAACTTCCAGACCATTTAATTCCGACATTGCTATATCAAGTAAAACAATGTCGGGAGAACATTCATTTATTTTTTCTAATGCTTCTCTTCCGTTGGCAGCTTCACCAACAACTTCAATTCCACTCATATTTTGAAGAAGCTCGCGAATACCGGCTCTTAACAGAGTATGGTCATCTGCTATTAACACTTTTATAGAGTTCATAATTTAATCCCCGTTATAACTAAATTGTAATTAAGCTATTTGTTTCAATGGAAATATTGCATGAATTTTAGTACCTTTATTCGGACCTGAGAATATATCTAACCACCCACCTACAGCTTCAGCTCTTTCCTGCATACCTAACACCCCAATACTTGATCCGCTCGTTGCCATCTTACGCGCCGAATGCACATCATAACCTATCCCATCATCAGAGATAATTAAGTATAATTCATTTGAAAGGATATTTATTTCTACAGTCATATTCTTTGCATTGGAATGTTTAATAATATTCGTAACAGCTTCCTGTATTATTCTATAACATGTAATTTGAATTTCAGATGGTATTCTTTCAGTAAGAGGTTTAGTTATTACTTTTGCATTTATCCCTGTTCTTTCAGACTGGCGAACAAGAAACCATCTAACTGCCGGAATTAAACCTAAATCATCTAAAATTGAGGGTCTTAATTTTAGCGACATTTCTCTAACATTATTTAAAGTTTCTTCGACCATTTTAATACTATCATTAAGATGTTCCAGTGCATTTAGAGAGCGAATAAATTTTATAGCATTTAGAATATCGATTTTGATGGCGGTTAAAGTTTGACCAATTTCATCGTGTAATTCCCTTGCAATATTTCTTCTTTCTTGCTCTTGGACTTGAATCAACTGCCTTGATAAATTTTTCATTATATTTTGTGCTTCAAGCAACTTATTAAAAAGCTTTTCCTGCATTTCTTCTGCGGCTTTTCTTTCAGAAATATCCTTAATAACGTACATTATCATACCGTTTTCAAATATACTAATATTAATTTCTGCAGGGAAATGATTTTTGTCCTTTCTTATGAATTCATACTCAAAATGAAGTTTATCGTGTGATTTTTTTTCCTTTATATTTATTTTTTTGTTATGGATTATTTCTTTAGAATTTAGATTTAATATTTCATCTTCATTATATCCTAATAATTCTAATAATTTTGAATTCCATACGATTATTTTTCCGTTTTTATTAATTAATGCTATTCCGTCAAAGGATTGTTCAATTAGTGACCTGTATCTTCTTTCACTTTCAGCTATATCATTTTCATTTTTTTTCAATGCTGTAATATCAGTATTTATTACAACGGCAGCTATTGTATTTCCATTTGATTTAATTGGGGCACCTGCGCTCCTAATAATTTTTTGTATTTTTGATTTAGGATCTGTTAACACAATTTCCCTTACTATAGATTCTCCCTTAAGTGCCTTTGCAAAAACATTATCTTTTGTTAGAATAATTTTATTTGAATCTAAATAGCGTATCTTCATTCTTTTGTTAATTTGTGAACGAACGGAGTTCAATTCATTTATATCTTTTAAATTATATAAATCGAGTAATTTTCTATTAGCCCTTTTGATACCTTTTTTAGTTCCAACATAAATTGCATGAGGAATACTTTCAAAAATAGCATCGAGCTCTGCCGCATATTCTTTTGTTACTTTTAATAGATTTTCCCTTTCGTCTTCAATTTTTTTCCTTTTTGTAATATCCTGGGCAACAAATTGAATAGCCGGTTTTCCTAAGTACTGATAAACTCTTGCATATGATTCAACAATCATTATTGAACCGTCATTTCTTTTAAGTCTTAATTCAATTGGATGAATCTTTTTTTCTTTCAATAATTGTTGATTCCGTATTTGAAATTTGTGAAAGTCATCAGGTAAAATTAAGTTTTTAATAGGTTTCCCAATTAAAGAATCAATATTTTTTGAACCCAAAACCTTGACCCCCGCGGAATTTATAAAGATAATCTTTTCATCTTGAAATATTCCTGATATATTTGGAGCCATTTCTACAATATCTCGATAACGTTTTTTTTCAGCTTGTAGGTCTTTTATTAATTTTATTTTTTGCGTTAAATCTCTACCAATGAAAAAAGCACCTAATACTAAATTATTTTTATTTATAATTGGAATAATAGTCGTCTGAACAAATTTGATATTCCCTTTTTTATCAACATGTTCTGATTCAAAGAAGCAAATCCTTTTGTTTCTGTTTATTTTATCTAAATTTTTTGAACACTCATTGTTTCTCTTTTTTGACATTAAAACTGAAATAGATTTCCCAATAATTTCTCCTTGCTTATAACCATATAATTTTTGGGCACCTTGATTCCAACTTAAGATAATACCTTTAAGATTTGTTTCAATAATAGAATCTTTTTTTGATTTCCATAAAGAAGAAAGATTTGGGGGACGTCTCATTTTGTCTTCGTTTTTCATTCTTAGATTACTAAAATACTTTCCTTACAATTTTCATTATTTATTTGATTGTATTATGCTTTTTGGGACAATTTTATCAATTTTTTGATTACTACTAACAAATATCTTTTGACAAATAAATAATTTTCTAAGCAGATATCAGGCAATTTTGCGCTCTTTCCAGGATTCTCCCGATTTCCCTTCTTTTCGTTTTGAAATAGGTTGACCTCCGAAATAAAATAAGAAAATGAAAAAGAAACGAATCCTTAAAAATTTGGAGGCAGCACAATGAACCTGATTAAGATGTTAAAGTATATAACTTTATTGTCAATAATTACAGTTCAATTATCATTTGCATCAACTTATTATGTAGATGCGACAAATGGTAATGATAACAATTCGGGATTATCCCCAAGCTCAGCCTGGCAAAGTATTAACAAAGTAAATGGTTTTAATTTTGCAAGCGGCGATATTATCGCCTTCCAGAGAGGGCAAATATTTAATGGATATACTCTACTTCCAAATACAAGTTATTTAACCTTTACTTCTTATGGTACAGGAAATTTGCCTGTTATTGATGCTCAGAATACCCGGCAATATTGTGCCCAGTTACAAGATAAAAACCATATAACCTTTAGATCTATTGAGTTTTATAATGGTGCTGTTGAATGCCTTGATGTAAATACTGTCAATTATTTGACTATTGATTCGTGTGTATTTGACGGTAACTATCATGAAGCTCAAACTGTTTATATAGGGGAATCATATTATACTTACATTGGACATAGTGTCTTCAAAAATGCTGCCCCTGGCGCTGCGAATTATCCTTATCCTCATGGACTTTATCTTGGAGGTGGTGGCTATCAAATTGTTGAATATAATAAATTCATTAATAACACAGGCGATGGTATTCATGTAAATGTTAATGTTAATCCAAATGGTCGAGTGCCCCATCCTATTATAAGATATAATTGGTTTGAAGGCAATGAGGAAAATTATCAAGATCAAGCAAGTGATTCTTTAGAGTTTTATAATAATGTTATTGTCGATAATCCTAATGTTGCCTATGCTCTGGGTATGTCTTTCAGTCAGGAAGGTGCTTATGCACAATATGCTGTAAGGAATAGTAAAGTATATAACAACACTTTCATTATGAATGATTCCCTTACTGGGCACATTGGCATAATGATACATAACGCTGCAGCAATTGATAATTTAACATTTAAAAATAATATTATATTTTTTGCTAATTCAACTCGTGGAAATGGATATTTTGTTTATCAGCAGTCTGGTAGCGGCACCCTTCATTTTGACAACAATTTATTTTTTAGAGTTGGTGGAAACCAGGCGGGTTTTGCTAATATTCAAGGTACTGCTTACAACTCTTTTACTGCTTGGCAATCTGCTGGTTATGATCCGCATAGCGCTTGGAATAACCCACTGTTTACTAACTTAACAACTGAAAATTACACTTTACAAGCAGGTTCTCCAGCAATAAATTTTGGCACAAATCTAGGCTTAACTTTAGATTACAATAACAATCCCATTCCCTCTTCTAGTCCAGATGTTGGCGCATATGAACATACCTCTACCTCTACATATATTCAGGTAAATATAAAAGCATTCTTAAGCGGACCTTTTGAAAATGGAAGTATGACGACTTTTCTTAATGCTCAAAACCTAATTCCACTTTCACAGCCATATTCTTCATCGCCATGGAATTATTCCGGTTCTGAAGCTGTAACCTCAATACCATCAAATATTGTCGATTGGATATTAGTAGAATTGAGATCTGGAATAACTAGTAATACCATAATATCAAGGCGAGCAGCTTTTATCAAAAATGATGGTAATATAGTTGATCTAGATGGAACATCGCCATTAAGATTTGATTTTGTAAGTAGCGGCAGTTACTATCTTGTAATAAGACACCGTAATCATCTGGCGATAATGAGCTCTGTACCTGTTACACTTTCAACATCATCCGCCTTATATGATTTTACAACATCTCAATCGAAAGCATACGGAATAAATCCAATGTTTAGTTTAGGCAACGGTTTATTTGGAATGTATTCCGGTGATGGAGATGCTAATGGAGGAATAAGCAGCATTGATAGAAATGATACATGGAGATTAGAAAATGGTACTATAGGATATTTTCAGGGAGATTATGACCTTAGCGGAGGAGTTAATAGTACAGATTTAAATCTATGCTGGAGAATAGATAACGGCACCTTGACTCAAGTTCCGTAGATAATTTATGTAAAATCAAATTTCAATAATTTAATATGAATTTGGAGTAATGATGAAAAATCTTTTGAAAATATTCTTCTTTGTGATTCTTGTATTAGTTGTATCGGTGAATGCTCAAGCAGTTGTCAACGGGCAATTTGTTGTAACAAATCAGAGCGGATCAACCTACACAATTAAAATCCAGATTAATACGAACACCGGCACTAATGGATTAGGAACATCTACTATTATTTTTAATTTTGATACAACAGCGCTATCTTTTCCCTCTACACCTGTAAGTGGGACAGATTATACTTTCCTAAATTTCAGCGGAGGAAATTATTCTCCTGGGACTGTAACAAGACCAGTTGCAAACCAAATATGGCTAAATATTGAATTACTAAATTCAAACAATGGAACTTTAGTAACAAAGAATCCAGGATGGATTGATGTAGCAACAATTACTTTTAATACAATTAACCATCCGGACTCTTCAAATTTAGCATGGCAAACTGCTAATAGTAACTGGGCAATATTTGATGCTAATAATTCAACTATTTGGACAAATGCTACATTTACAAATTTAACAGCGCCATCACTTACATTAGAAACATCCTCTATACCAGCTATTCCTAAAGATTATGAATTATTCCAAAATTATCCTAATCCATTTAATCCAAGTACTACAATAAAATTTGCTATACCTAAAAGATCTTTAGTAAATATAAAAGTGTATGATATAACCGGCAAAGAGATCGCTACATTGTTAAATGACAACAAGGAAGCCGGAACTTATTCAATTAATTTTAATGCAAGTAAACTTAGCAGTGGGGTGTATTTTTATAAAATTACTAGTGAAAGCTTTGTACAAATTCGGAAGATGATATTATTAAAATAAGAATGGTTTACATTCGAAGTAATTATGAAAAACGTTTTGAAGATATTTTTCTTTTTGATTCTGGTATTTTATATATCGAGCAATGCTCAAACAGTTGTCAACGGGCAATTTGTTGTAATAAATCAGAGCGGATCAACCTACACAATTAAAATCCAGATTAATACGAACACCGGCACTAATGGATTAGGAACATCTACCATTATTTTTAATTATGATACCACAGCGTTATCTTTTCCCACTAGGCCTGTAAGTGGAACAGATTATACTTTCTTAAATTTTAGCGGAGGAAATTATTCGCCTGGGACTATAACTAGACCAGTTGCAAACGAAATATGGTTAAATATTGAATTACTAAATTCAAACAATGGCACTTTAGTAACAAAGAATCCGGGATGGATGGATGTAGCAACAATTACTTTTAATACAATTAACCATTTAGGCTCTTCAAATTTAGCATGGCAAACTGCAAATAGTAACTGGGCAATATTTGATGCTAATAATTCAACTATTTGGACTAAAGGAACTTTTACTAATTTGAATACTTCCCCACTCCCTGTAGAATTGACAACATTCACCGCTGATATTGATAATAACCATGTGGAACTAAATTGGCAAACTGCGACTGAAATAAATAATTATGGTTTTGAAATTCAAAGAGCAAAAAAGAGCGATAGTTTAATCTGGGAAAATATTGGTTTTGTTGCAGGGAGTGGAACATCCAATTCACAAAAGTCTTATAGCTTTGAAGATAATAATCCACTTCAGAACAATTTTATTTATAGATTAAAACAAATAGATATTAACGGCGATTACAAATATTCAAAAGAGATCGAAATAAATTTAACGCCAAAGGATTATGTATTATTCCAGAATTATCCCAATCCGTTCAATCCAAGTACTACAATTAAATTTTCCGTACCGAATAAATCTTTCGTTAATATTAAAGTATATGATATAACAGGTAGAGAGGTTGCAAGATTATTCGATGGAGAAAAAGAAGCTGGAACTTATTTAATTACTTTTAATGCAAGTAAACTTAGCAGCGGAATTTATTTTTATAAAATTTCTAGTAAAAGCTTTGTGCAAATTCGGAAAATGCTATTATTAAAATAAGAATGTTTAACATTCTAGTAATTATTAAAAACGTTTTAAAGATATTTTTCTTTATGATTTTGATATATTGAACAATGCTAAAACTTTTGTCAATAAACAATTTTAAGTGGGACAGATTATTCCCTGTGACATTATTCAAGCTTATTGTTTTATATAATAATTTCCAGTATATTAAAATATATCAGATTACTTGAATTATTGTACATGAAAGTGAGAAATACTTAGTTGGTTCTTACTTCACTAGTTTTGAATAAGGATTTTATTTATAAAAATGAATTGTGATTCCTTCAATATTGGTAGGAGATTTATTAACCGGATTTTTACAAAACTTCAAATTACATTCATATTAATTTCAAATCTCACTTTTGCATCAACTTATTATGTAGATGCGACAAATGGTAATGATAACAATTCGGGATTATCCCCAAGCTCAGCCTGGCAAACAATCAACAAAGTAAATAACTTTACTTTTGCAAGCGGCGATATTATCGCTTTCCAGAAAGGGCAAATATTTAATGGATATACTCTACTTCCAAATACAAGTTATTTAACCTTTACTTCTTATGGTGCAGGAAATTTGCCTGTTATTGATGCTCAGAATACCCGGCAATATTGTGCCCAGTTACAAGATAAAAACCATATAACCTTTAGATCTATTGAGTTTTATAATGGTGCTGTTGAATGCCTTGATGTAAATACTGTCAATTATTTGACTATTGATTCGTGTGTATTTGACGGTAACTATCATGAAGCTCAAACTGTTTATATAGGGGAATCATATTATACTTACATTGGACATAGTGTCTTCAAAAATGCTGCCCCTGGCGCTGCGAATTATCCTTATCCTCATGGACTTTATCTTGGAGGTGGTGGCTATCAAATTGTTGAATATAATAAATTCATTAATAACACAGGCGATGGTATTCATGTAAATGTTAATGTTAATCCAAATGGTCGAGTGCCCCATCCTATTATAAGATATAATTGGTTTGAAGGCAATGAGGAAAATTATCAAGATCAAGCAAGTGATTCTTTAGAGTTTTATAATAATGTTATTGTCGATAATCCTAATGTTGCCTATGCTCTGGGTATGTCTTTCAGTCAGGAAGGTGCTTATGCACAATATGCTGTAAGGAATAGTAAAGTATATAACAACACTTTCATTATGAATGATTCCCTTACTGGGCACATTGGCATAATGATACATAACGCTGCAGCAATTGATAATTTAACATTTAAAAATAATATTATATTTTTTGCTAATTCAACTCATGGAAATGGGTATTTTGTTTATCAGCAGTCTGGCAGCGGCGCACTTCATTTTGACAACAATTTATTTTTTAGAGTTGATGGAAGCCAGGCTGGTTTTGCTAATATTCAAGGTACTGCTTACAACTCTTTTACCGCTTGGCAATCTGCCGGTTATGACCCGCATGGCGCTTGGAATAACCCTTTTAATAACAATTCAAGTTCTGATATTTTGAGAAAACTTCGTTCGACAAACATAATATCGAAGTGATTCAAAATATAATTCTTGATTTAATTTATCAGATTAGTAGAATTGGATAACCCCATGCATTTTTTACATGTTGGATGCATATGTTGTCCATTTAACACAACTTTCATTTGAGGCAAATTGGAAATGATTTTTAATTGATAGTACATGGAAAATATATTGTTCAGAATAATAATTACAAGAATATATTATTGGCTTTAGCAATCATATATTTATCTAAACTGTCCAACAATTCTTGCGATTTAGATTCATCAAATTTTCTTGCAAATAAAAAATCACATTCTTTCAATAATTTTAGATCTCTCATATTCAAAATTGCTGGACCTTCTCTGTCTCTATCCCAGTTTATATAATGCAAATAGGCTTTATTCTCATTTTTCAAACATAATTTAGAATTTTTCACGTCTTTATTATAGAAACGGCATTGTTCAGCAAATGGAGAATTCAGAATAATAGTCTGAAAAAATATTTCGTCTGGATCCCATACATATTTAAAAAATCTAATAAATTTTTTTGCTCTTTTTGATTCGAGAAAATTTATAATATATTCAATAGTTTGTTTATTTAAACACCAAGATGTTGAGCCTCGAAAAGGTACCATTCCTTTAAGGAAAGGACGATTATTAATAACTTTTCCTAAAATCCATTGAAATACCCATAATGGTTTATGTAAAAACTTTGGTGAATTTTTTATAAAATCTAAAAAATAATATTTTTTTATATAAGTAATAAAATCGGCATTTTCAACTAAAGGATAGAAACTTATATAATTCGTTGGGTAATTATTTTTCAAATAACTATAGATGTAATCGTTATCCTTAATTGGATAGTCATTGCCACTTAAAAAAATAAAATAATCAAAATTATCAAATGCACTTGCGGTCTGGATTAACTTTATCATCGCCCTTACCTGAGAAAAACCGCTATGATTTACCAATATTCTTTTATTTATGAAAACAACATTCGCACCAAGGTTGAAATTATTAAATAAATAAATATCACATTTTAAATCAACGTGTATGAAAAAAGAGACCCGTGTTGAATTTAAAGCATTTATCAATCTAATCATTTGTTCAGGTTGATGATGTGCAAGAATTAGATAAGCAATTTTCATTATTTCATATATAATAAAATATATGGATACATTTATTGATAAGATTTCTCATATATTATTTACTTTTGCAAGTAATTATGCAAAACCTTTTCATCTTAGCCCCAAAGGTTGAATATATTTTCTCTATAAATAATATTTATACCAGTTATCTTTGAAGATGTAAAGAGAATTTAATACCCATCTACCGTAGATAACCACTTTCCATTTCCTATTTGAATGGGATCAACAGTATGCATTCCATATTTATTCCAACCTGATCCGCTGGCTTTAATAATTGATTTATTATCAACTATTTTTTCTTCATAAGAAGTGGTATCTAATTTTGTAATTTCAAATACAAATACTTGAATACCATAAGTGGGAAAGCAGTCTTGTGTATATCTGAATAATCTATGATTATATTCTAAAATTCTTCCGCCGCCTCTTGCGATATGAGGATTATTTTTTATTACTGGACTTTCGGGATGCTGTTTCCATGGACCCATTAAATTTTGTGAGTAATAAACATTCAGATTATCATTTTCACGTGTACAAACGAATAACCACCATAAATTATTATATCTAATTATTTGTGGATCAGCAAAATGATACCCCTTTATCAAGTCTCCTTTATATTCCCATTTTTTAGGGAAGTCAGTTGCTTGATATAATCTTACTGATAAATCCTGACCACTTTCCGGCATTATGTAATAGTCATTTTCCCATTTGAAAATATAAGGGAATGATAAATGAAAGGGTTCATCTAAAATTATATGTTCGTACTTCCATTGAAATCCATTTATACTTTCTGCATATCCGATATCTCCTTGATTATTTTTTTTATTTAGAACTTCAAAGAACATATAATATAATGAATCTGTTTTTACAATAAACGGATCTGCTACGAATTTTGCGTCAACATCAGTTACATCCTTCGCAGTTAAAATCGGATTGACAATATTTTTGGGGTTTGACAATAGGAAGGGTGAATTTCCAGTGTAAATCCCAATTGCCCAGTCCCAGTCTGTGGTTTTGTTAGAAGTTGAAGAATAATAGTTTTTAAATATTGAATATGGGAAAAAATGTTCTTTTACAATAAGTATCCCATAGATACAACTAGTAAAAAATATTATTGTCAATAGTATTGCAACATATATTTTGCGTCTCATAAGAAGTGTGTTTCTATTTAATGAAGAACAAAATTATTCAAATAAACTTAAATCATTTTCGCTTGATTATTACATAAATTATCCACCTTAAATTAATGAGGAACCTGTTTAGCTGAAGGAGTTCATTATAGTCTATGTCCGGCGATAAAAGGAAAGGAAAAGATTGGCAATGAGAAGATGAGACTTAAATAAATTAGCAGAATCAATTAAATGTTTTGTAACATCGACTAAGAAATTATCAGAATAGTTAGTAACGATTTGTATAAGTATTATTTCAAATTTAAAATTGAAAGTAAATAAATTGTGATTTATTAAATACTCCAAATATTAATATAATTATAATTATCGCGTAATATGCAGACCATCTTACCCAAACAGGTTTAGTTAAAATAAAATCTCTGATGCTCGTTTTTCTTTGTTTAAATTGAATTATTTCTAGTACTGCTATTGACAACATAGAAACTAGAAATTCATACATATTTAAATCGAGCCCTTTCAACAGAGTAATTGCATATTTTAAACTGCGCAATTGGCCTAGCCCTGAGAAAAGATGAGTAATTATATAAAAAGCATCCGATAAATTTTGTGCCCGGAAAAATATCCATGCAAAATCGGTAAGAATAAAAACAGTAATTACTTGTAATATTTTTAATAAAATAGGAACTTTTTGTAAGCCTAATATATTTATGAATATTTTTCGAGGCTTTGCTGATATTAGGGAAAATATTAAGTAAAAACCATGCAGTGCACCCCATATTACAAATGTCCAATTTGCCCCATGCCAAAGTCCACTAACTAAAAACACAAAAAAAAGATTGAAATACCAACGTGGAATTTTGACTCTATTTCCCCCTAAAGAAATATACAAATAATCTCGAAACCAAGTTGACAAAGATATGTGCCACCTCTTCCAAAATTCTGAAATTGATTTTGAATAGTATGGTCTGTCAAAATTTTTCATCAATTTAAAACCCATAACTTGCGCGGCACCAATTGCCATATCAGAATAGCCTGAAAAATCGCAATATATTTGGATTGCAAAAAATACAGTTGCAACTATTAATTGAAACCCAACATAGTCTTTGGGAGCACTGTAAACCTGATTTACAATTATTGCAAGCCTATCAGCAATAACAACTTTTTTAAATAACCCCCAAGCCATTAATTTTAATCCATTTGTAACCCTTTTATATTCAAAAAAATGTTCTTCATAAAATTGATGCAAAAGATTCTGCGGCCTCTCAATTGGACCCGCGACTAATTGAGGATAAAACATTACATACAGTGCGTAAATACCGAAATTATGCTCAGCTTTTTGACGTCCACGATATACTTCTATTGTATAACTCATCGCTTGAAATGTATGGAAGGATAATCCTATTGGCAAAATTATATTTAGAAAAGGGATTTGGTTATTTACTCCGAATGAGTGAAATAGAAAATTTACATTTCTATCAATAAAATTATAATACTTAAAAATTGCCAAAACTCCGATATTAGCAATTAAACTTAAAATAAGAAACCATTTTCTGTTTTCGCCTTTTAATTTTTCAAGAAAAATCCCGGCAAAGTAGTCTATTATTATGGTAAATGCTAAAATTAGTATATAAATCGGGATAAAAGCCATATAGAAATATATACTACTTGCTAATAATAGGGCCCAACGTATTTTGTGCGGCAATGCAAAATAGAGGGTAGTGACTATCAGAAAGAAAAAAGCGAATTGTAGCGAATTAAAGAGCATAATGTTAAAATTGCTTAATATAAAGACACAATTTAATTGATACTATCAACCAAGATAAAGTGAAAAACATTTAAATTTCTTTATTTTTATTATTCAAAACATTTTCTAATTGATTAGTATTTTTAAAAGTTCATAAATACCAAGCTGCAGAGATGCAATAGCAAAAATCAGATTAGATGTTATATATATACTAGCTTTGTATCTAAG
>JAKAFW010000007.1:0-109415 GCA_021817845.1 Bacteroidota bacterium | reverse complement strand
CCAAAGAACAGAACTTTTTAAGTTCAAAAAATAAATTAAATATTTTCTAAAATTTATTGGACTTTAAACGGAATAACTCCGAGGTTTAGGAAAACCTCGGAGGTTTCTCATTATGTAATAATAACCTTTTGCGTAAGGTGACTAATTAAGTAAGACACAACGCTTTTTACTTAAGCCAGAATAATCGTTATTTCATAAAGATCATTTTTTTCACTTGTGTAAAATTACCGGTGTTTATTCTGTAAAAGTATGTTCCGCTTGCAACCAGGATGCCTCTATCATTCGTACCATTCCATGTTACGGAGTGTTCGCCTGCGGTTTTTTCTCCGCTAATCAATGTCTTGATTTCTTTGCCGAGCATATTATAAATCTTAATTGTTACTACCGATTCTTCGGGCATGTTAAATCTTATTTGCGTTGTTGGGTTAAATGGATTAGGATAATTCTGCTCTAATGTATATCCGCTTAGCGTAATTTCATTTTTAACAAACGTAACGCTGCCAACTGTGCCACCTACTTCAAGGATGTATGGGGAACCTGACGATACTTTTATATTAACATTGCTGGTATCAACGCTCGCATTTCTAACCTGTATGCCTGCTGAGGATGAAATTGAAACATTTTTAAGATGAATATTAGTAATCGGCATCTCGGGAACTCCGACTATAACCCCACCATAAGGTGAGCCGGTTGAAACAAGGTTCTGAATCGTTATATCGTGATAATGAGGTGTGGTAGAATTGACTGTTTGAGAAGGATCTGTTTGTGAGGGAATATGTGGATAATATTCTGAAAAATAAATTGGATATTTCACATTTGTCATTGTAATATCGCTATAGGTAATTCCCCTTATATCTCCACCTCTGCCCCGCTGCGATTTTATTCTGAATCCGTTATCCGTCCCATTAAATGTACAGCTATCTACAAGCATACTATCTACTCCCCCGACAGTATAGCTTCCAATAGAACAGCCATGTCCATGTAGGAAAGTACAGTGAGAAATAATTATATCAGTATTCGCAGCAGGTCCCGGCCATGAAGGATCATTATGACTTGCACCAATAGCGATATCATCATCTCCATTGTCAATTTTGCAATAAGATATTCTTACATGATGGCATTGCGCAGGATCAATTCCATCTGTATTGGGAGAATTAGATGGAGCTAATAAAGCATAAATGCAATTGCGATAATTAGATATTTATTATTCTTCATATTAAAGGCAAGTTCTTTCTGATAACTAAATTAATTTATTCTTCCCAGATAGTGTGGAAAAATTGTTTTCGTGGTTTATCGATTCTCTCGTAAGTGTGAGCGCCAAAAAAGTCCCGCTGAGCTTGAAGGAGATTAGCCGGAAGTCTTTCACTCCGGTAACTATCGTAATAAAAAAGAGCACTGCTGAATGCCGGCAAAGGGATTCCGAACTCGACAGAGGCTGCGATCACTTTCCGCCATGCAGGTTGTGCTTTGTTAACAGCGGAATTGAAAAATGAATCCAAAAGAAGATTAGAAAGTCCCGGATTTTTATCGTAAGCAGACTTTATATTATCGAGGAACTTTGCTCTAATAATACAGCCTCCGCGCCACATTAGAGCAATTCCGCCAAAGTTTAGATTCATTTTATATTCGTTGCTAGCAGCCCGAAGAAGCTGGAATCCTTGTGCATAAGAACAGATTTTTGATGCATACAATGCCTGGCGGATATTTTCTATAAACTCTTTTTTATCTCCCGTGAATTTTATTTTTGGTCCTGTTAAAATTTTAGAAGCAGAGACCCGTTCTTCTTTAATAGCACTAACGGTGCGAGCAAAAACAGCTTCGGCGATGGTGACTGCCGGAATTCCAAGATCTAAAGCTACCTGGCTCGTCCATTTGCCGGTTCCTTTTTGTCCGGCAGTATCAAGGATAACATCAATCAGCGGTTTACCGGTTTCATCATCCTTTTTGGACATAATTTTTCCGGTAATTTCGATAAGGTAACTATTTAATTCTCCTTCATTCCATTGGCTAAACACATCATGCATTTCGTCTGGAGACAAACCGAGGACACGATCCATCATGTAGTAAGCCTCGCAGATCATTTGCATATCGCCATATTCAATTCCGTTATGAACCATTTTGACAAAATGACCTGCACCTCCGCTTCCGACCCAATCGCAGCATGGGGTACCGTCTTCTACTTTTGCAGCTATTGATTGAAGAATTGGCTTGATCAATGGCCATGCTTCGGGATTTCCTCCAGGCATTATTGAGGGACCCCACAAAGCGCCTTCTTCACCGCCGCTAACACCGGTACCGATGAAAAGAATGCCGGTATCTTTAAGCGAAGCGATACGGCGGTTTGTATCTTCAAAATATGAATTACCCCCGTCAATCAATAAATCTCCGGCAGAAAGAAGCGGTTTTAATTCATTTATTACCGCATCAACCGGTTTACCTGCAGGAACCATCATTAATATTTTTTTTGGTGTTTCGAGGCTATCAATAAATTCAGACAATAAAGTTGTAGCGATAATATCTTTACCGGCAAAACTTTCTTTTACCTTATTAACCTTTTCCGCATCCGAATCCAATCCGGAAACAGGGTAACCATGTCGTTCTATATTCAAAGCGAGGTTTTGTCCCATGACTCCCAGACCAACAATTCCAATTTTTTGTTTTTTCATTTATATGCTCCTTTATTAGAATACTGAAATGAATCTATAATCTGATGAACAATAAAACTTTTATACGTACAAGTTTTATTTTTTCCACCAGGGGATTTCAGGAAGAAGCTTATCGAATTCATGAACAAGCTTAGCTTCATATTCTTCAGAATATTTTTCATTTGCAAACTTTCCGGCGGCTTCCTTGAAGAAAAATTCCCATGAATCTTCTTCATACCCGGGGTTTACAGGGAAAAATTTTACGTTATTTGCTCTGGCAGCTTTCATATCACCCGGAGCATCGCCAATCATTATTACATGATCTTTTTTATATTTTCCGTCCGAAACAAATTGAAGATGCTCCTTCTTGCTTCCCATTTCCTGCCCGGCAATAATACGCGTGTACTTTGCAATATCGTGTTCTTCCCATTCACGTCTTAAAGCATCATAAGGAGTGGCTGAACAGACAATAATATCTGCCCATCCGGAAATATTTTCCAAATTCTCGCGTACAAACGGGAACGGAGGAACTCCTTTTACAACATCTTCGATAGTTTCATTAACGGCTTCGCTCCATATTAAAGCTTGCGTTAAAACAGGGTCATTAGTTTTTTCAGCTTCAGCTTTTAGAGCGGGATTTCCAAGCTTAGTTTCGCGTTCCATCCAACTTCTTAAAGAAAGTGCTTCAGGAATTAGAACATTTCTTTTCTGCACTTCGGGCCAATCTTTTAGAAGATCGAAAACCATTAAAAGAGCGGGAAATCTATTGATTCCTCTCCATTTTGAATACAGGTTTACAAACTCAGCCGCAGAGCGAGTATACTTTGATACGGGCTGAAGGTTCCAATGTTTAATAATATTAGGAATGAAACATTCTTTATGCTTTATTTCCATGCTATCGAATGCGCAGCCGTCAGAATCTATTGCGACTAAAAAATCGTGTTTAGGTTTTAATTCTTTTAATTCCTTTTGAGGATCACTCATTCTTATTCTCCCGTTGAATGTTAAAATTATTATTTAAATGCTTGAGGTGTGTATGATGGTAATTTTTTATCTACAAAAGTCTTTTTGAATCGTGCAAATCTCTGAAGTCCGTTTATCAATGGAACGCTCACCCAATCTTCACCGATTAAGGGGCGCACATAATTAATAAACTCATCAGTAACGTCAATTCTGTTTTTTGAAATCCATTCTTTAGGGAACTCACGTTCGGAGTTGGCAACTTTTTCCAAAGGAACTTTATCATAATCAACATTGTAGATGATTCCGGGGCGGCGAAGCAGAGTAGACATAAATCCCGATCCATGTTCCACTGCAATGGTCACAGCATTTTGACCGATTTTATAAGCCTCATCAAGATCAGCAATTGAGGCATAAATCATTGTATCTCTTTGATCTGTACCAGATACCTGCCCGCGTGCTGCTCCTTTAGCTTTTATTCCTGATTTATTTAAATGATTAACAATCACTTGTTGGGCGGTAAACATGCTGGCGCTAAAAGTAGTATGACCGAAAGAATCTTTGAGTTCACCGAGTGAGCCTACATCAAAACCTTCGCTTGCAACAACTATAACTCTACCGCTGCGATTTAATTCATCGTTTACATTGTCTGTCAGTTCCGAAAGTCCTAAACCCGATTCGGGTAAATAAATTTGAAGCGGCATTTCGCGTTTGACATCGGCAAGTCTTGCTGCGGCGGGAATATATCCGATTTTTCTTCCCATAGCTTGAAGAACTATAACAGGATCAGCGGGGGATGAACCCATATTTTCTTCATTTATATTTTGGACAATGTTAGCCCAATATCGAGCGACACTGCCATAGCCCGGTGTATGGTCGATCAATTTAAATTCCGAATCGCCTACATCGTTATCGATTGTTTTTGAAACGCCGACGCCTATAAGTTCCAATCCCTCTTCAAGCGCCATGTTTGAAACCTTATTAGCAGTATCCATTGAGTCATTTCCGCCGATGTAGAAGAAGTAACCGATTTTATGAGCTTTAAAGACTTCAATTACTCTTTTAAAATCTTCATGCTGATTGGCTTTCAATTTGTAACGGCAAGTACCAATAGAACCGGCGGCAGGTGTAGTTCTTAACAGAGAAATTTCCTCCTCATCCTGAGCAGAAATATCAATGAGCTCTTCTTTCAAAATACCTTCTATACCGTGGAAACCGCCATATATTTTATCAAATTTATCCGGGAACATTTTGCAAGTTTCAATAATTCCTCTTAGCGAATTATTAATTACAGGCGATGGTCCGCCGGACTGAGCAATTACAACATTTTTATTTGAAGACATAATATTAAACTTTCAGACAATTATGATAAATATTAGTTTTATGACTCATGTTACGCAACCCTTGGAATGTTGGGGTAATGGAATGTTGGAGTGATGGAGTGATGGAGTAATTGAATTGAGTGATATTTTCAATTATCCTACTATTACATAATTCCAAAGAGTTATTTCTGAGTATCGTGACTTAATGATTTAATCCTTGATTAAGGCATTGATTTTTTTGCGTAAGGTGAATTATTAATTTTCTTTAGACAAATCTTCCTTTATGAGCCCACAATCCCAAAGCCGGATTAGATATATAAAACACCTCTTCACCGTCAGGCATTATATTCACTCCGTCTTTTAATTTTTCGGGATTATATTTTTGAAGCATCATTTGAAGATCAGCATAATTAAATTTTACGCTTTCAATTTCTTCTTTAGTAATATGACCCGGACAATAAGTAATAGAAAATCTCCCTTCGGAAGTACCGTGAATTAGATGGGCTGCAGCGCCTAGACTATTTTGCAAATCCTCGTTTGCTTTTACGAGTTCTAAGACTTTCGGTGTATAAACATAACCGTATTTCCTAATAATTTGATCGTTGCCTTTATCTTCGCCGAATTCTTTTAACCCCGGAGCTAATACAATTAACTCGCCGCCGTCTGCAATAGCCATGCGGGTACGATAAACGGATTTATTACCGAGCCATGTAGTTTTAAATTCCGAAGGATCAAGATAAACAACAACTTTCTTCAAGGGCTCTTCAAGCATAACAAAATTTACTTTTAGGGAGAGCTCAGCGGCAAGATTAAAGCACTCAAGATCGTCGCCGACGAACAATCCTTTAACAGCAAGATTACCTTTAGCGTTTTTACCTACGACAGTAAGGACATAAACGATGGGCATGTTTTTAGCAAAATGATCGGAGCCATAGTTTAATACGCGTTTAACCGGTGTATCGGCTCTTCCCATAATTCTTTCCATACCGTAGGCTGCTCCAAGAAAGTGGCTCTTATTGATTCCCTCACCTCCGCCTGTCCCTATAAAAACATTCTTATTATGATTTGCCATCCCGATAACTTCATGAGGAACAACCTGGCCGACGGAAAGAATAAGATCAAAATTTCCTTCCACTAAAAGTTTATCGACTTGTATCGGGATAGAATAATCCACAGCACCTTCGGAAATTTCTTTTACGTAATCAGAAGGAACCACACCCAAAGTAACTAATCCTTTTTTCCAATCATGTACACGGAATAAACTCTTGGGGGTTTTGCCAAACATAATTCCAATTTCCTTCTCGGTCATTGGGTAATGAGTACCGAGTGCGGGAAGAATATCTGTAAGATTATTCTTATAATATTCCCATGTGTACTCAGTTAAAATTCCGGCAGATGAATGAAGCCGGGTAATATCAGGAGGAATTGCTAAAACTTTTTTTCTACTGCCCAGTTTGTCCAGTGCCTCATACAGGCCTGCTCTCAAATCTTCTTTTGAAAGATCTAAATCAACCGAACCTTTGCTATAATATATCATATCGACCCTTATAATTTTTATTGGAAATGAAATTCGATTTTTCTAAAGAGAAATTTTAGACACCGGAGTAAACATTAAAGCCGCCGTCAATTGGGATAACAACTCCGGTAACAAATTTAGATAAATCTGATAGTAGATATAAAACAGCGCCTTGTAAATCTTCCGGTTCGCCGAACTTTCCCATTGGTGTTGCTGTAAGAATTTTGTTGCCTCTTGCGGTAAGATTGCCTGTTTTTTCATCAATCAATAAAAATCTATTTTGATTTGTAAGGAAGAAACCCGGAGCAAGAGCGTTTACTCTAATATTAACTTTAGCAAGGTGAACTGCAAGCCATTCGGTAAAATTATTTATCGAGGCTTTTGCTGCAGAGTATGCGGGGATTTTTGTCAGAGGTCTGAAAGAATTCATAGAAGAAATATTTAATATTGAGCCACCGCCTTTTTCTATCATGTCGGTTGTAAACGCCATAGTAGGAAGCAGAGTTCCAAGGAAATTCAAATCAAATACTTTTCTAAAGCCTTCGACATCCAGACCGAAAAATGTTTTTTCAAGTTCATTTAAATTGTCTTTTTCGATAAATTCATATTGAGTAGTTGCAAGAGGGGAATTACCGCCGGCGCAGTTAATCAAAATATCAATTTTACCGAGAGCACTATTAATTTCTTTTTTTGCTTTTAAGAGAGATTCTTTATCAAGCACACTTGCTTGCACGCCGATTGCTTGTGTTCCGGTCTCGTCAAATAAAGTTTTAGCGGTTTTATCAGCGGCGTCTTTTAATAAATCGATTACAGCAATTTTAACTCCTACAGCAGATAAGCATTTAGCAATCGCATTACCGATAACTCCGCCACCGCCTGTTATCACACAAACTTTATCTTTTAGGTTATCGAATGAGAATTGGTTCATAGTACATCCTTTAAATATTATTTAATAGAGCATTTACAAAATAAATTGTGAATTTAAACCATAGTGCGGCAAGCCGCAATTTTGAATTATGAATGTTGAATTTTGAATGAAACGCAATGAAATTTATCATAAAAATATCTTGACATAAAAAACAAA
Organism: Bacteroidota bacterium; assembly: GCA_021817845.1. Taxonomy (GTDB): domain Bacteria; phylum Bacteroidota; class Ignavibacteria; order Ignavibacteriales; family Ignavibacteriaceae; genus FEN-1297. The sequence goes on along the minus strand of JAKAFW010000007.1, from coordinate 101,888 downwards.
GATTCAAACGGCAATACAATAAAGCCTTGATTTTGTCTAACTGATTAAGAGATAGGAAAACTTGAAATGGTAAGACAAAAAAGAATTTTAATTGTCCGGCAGGGTAGGATAGGTGATGTAGTTGTGTCGACTTCAATACCGAGTGCGATTAAGAAGCAGTGGACTGACAGTTACGTCGCGGTACTTGTATCAAGCTATACTAGGGAAATTCCAATTATCTTCCCATCCAACCGCCGTCAACTGTAACGATGCTTCCGTTTAAATAATTGGATGCATCCGAACATAAAAATACAACTGCTCCCATTAAATCTTCAGGTAAGCCCCAGCGTCCGGCAGGAATTCTATCAAGGATAGCTTTATTCCTAACCTTATCTTCGCGAAGTGCTTTTGTATTATTGGTTTCAATATAACCAGGAGCAATAGCATTTACATTAACTCCTTTAGAAGCCCATTCATTAGAGAAAGCCATTACGAGTTGTTTTATACCACCCTTTGAGGCAGCATATCCCGGCACTAAAATCCCACCTTGGAAGGAAAGCAGCGAAGCAACAAAAACAATTTTTCCATAGCCACGAGAAACCATTTCCTTTCCGAACTCTCTTGCCAAAATAAATTGAGCGGAAAGATTTATCTCAATTATTTTATCCCAATACTCATCGGAATGCTCTACGATTGGATTTCGAAGAATTGTGCCGGCGTTATTTACTAAGATTTCAATTTTAGGGAAATCATTTTTAACGTTGCCTATAAATTTGTAAAGTGCTTTTCTGTCAGAGAAATCACATGTATAGGCATAGAAATTTCTCCCGGTACTTTTAATTAATTTTTCAGTAGCAGAAAATTCTCCTTTTGATGAAACGCCGATTATATCGGCGCCTGCTTCAGCAAGAGCAAGAGCGTACGCTTGTCCTATTCCTTTATTTGATCCGGTAACAAGCGCTGTTTTGCCTTCTAAGTTAAATTTGTCTAAAATCATTTTGTCTTCAATAATTCTATTTTAAAGATTTCGTATGAATAACATCCATATCATCAAACGCTTGATTTTCGCCCCCCATCGCCCATATAAAAGTATAATTCTGAGTACCCGCCGCCGAATGAATCGACCAGCTTGGCGAAATAACTACATCTTGATTTCTTACAATAATATGTCTTGTTTCTTCCGGTTCGCCCATTAAATGAATTGCCATTGAATTTTCAGGAAGATTAAAATACATATAAATTTCTGTTCGCCGCTGATGCGTGTGAGCCGGCATAGTATTCCAAATACTTCCCTCATCCAATTCCGTCAAACCCATAACAAGCTGACTGCTTTTTATTCCGTTGGAGTGGATATACTTATAAATAGTCCGTTTGTTTGATTCTTTAATTGTGCCAAGCTTTGCAGATTCTGTTTCAATAAATTTTATGTGATGCGTTTTATATTCAGAGTGAGAAGGATAACTGATGAAATAAAACTTAGCCGGTTGGTCAGGGTTTTTGCTAAAGAATTGAATATCCTTAGTGCCTCTTCCTACGTAAAGACAATCTTTAAATTCCATAGAAAATTCTTTACCATCTAGAGTAACTTTACCTTCCGCACCAATGTTAATTATTCCAATCTCGCGTCTTTCGGCAAAATAATCGGACGCCATTTCCTTTTTACTACTTTCCAATTTTAGCGCTTGATCTAACGGAACAGCCGATCCCACAATAGCTCTATCGACATCTGTATAAACCATTTCAATTTTTGATGGAGTAAAAAGATTATCTATCAAAAAAGATTTACGCAGTTCTTCGGTGGTTTTATATTTATAGTCAATATGATCGGGTGTGTATCGAACTTCCATATTTATCTCATTTGTTTTACGTTATAAGTAAACTATTATCAAATTAAATAGGTAAACAAAAAATATTTGTCCCTTATTCCATTTTCAAATTTTATCCTTAAAAGGATTCATATGCCGTTGAAAATGTTTAACTAACACACTGTAATGTAGCTCTTCATTTTTAATAAGGCAAACATAAATTCTATCTCTGAAAATCAACTCTGACTTTTCATTTTTCTCAGTCAATACCCTTCCGTAAGTAACATGAAGCGCTTGTCGGACATCGTTTGATTCAAACAATTTTTCAAGTTCTTCATCCTTGTATTCGTTAGCAGGCTTTATTTTTTTCATATCTGCTGAGACATGATATGTTTTCTTTTCGGTTTCATACAATCCGGCTGCAAAATCCAGAATTTCCCTAAACAGATTCGGGTCTTTAATTGCAACGACTTTTAGAGCTTCCAGGTAACTTGTACCAGCAGTTTTTATATGAACAAAACCTTCATTAATTTCTGCAACTGCATTATAGACTACAAATTTGTCGCTTCCAGAATGAAAGCTAATTTTATAAAATCCAAAATATTTTGCAATAGCCAGATGCTTTAAATATTCTTTCTTAAATACTTCGATATCACCTTTATAGTCGATTCCCTTTTCAAAATATCCAACAAATCGTGGGGCAAGACTGACAAAATTTACATTTAATCGTTTTAATTCATTCACGATAAAAAAGTGTTCAAATGGAGTCGTGATTGTATCCGTTTCATCAATTGATACTTCAATCTCGTGGTCATGGTGAGGATAGGTTTTGCCCAAATAATCGCAAATATTTTTTATATGAATAAGAGCCCGGTTATATTTTAGACAAGCTTCAAGTATTTCATAAAGGGAAGGATTTAAAGAATATTCACTAGAGAAGATAAATTTTTTGCCTTCATACCTTGAAATTAAATTTGCGGATGAGTCTTGAAATTCATTCCATTGCAAATCTAAAACTTTTTTCATCAAATCTAATTTTTTTATGGAGCTTACTCCATTCATAATGTAATCACTCGGATCAATAGTGAAAGTTTTATATCCAGCTTTTACCATCAAGTCAATATCCTTAGTAGTTTTTAGATGATCGGCATCGGCGCCAAAACCATCTTTATACCCCTCTTGAAATACTGCCCAAACGGCAGAATCAAGCACATCATCGGGAGTGCGGTTTGTTCTTGATAATTCCCTAATTGACTGCTGCGCAAAAATTGGTTTGAAATTATAACCTTTCAGCGATCTAATATGACCGGCATTTGCCAAACCTAGCCGGTCTCCAAAGCCAAAAGAGTTTTTTAAGCCTATCGGAATTACGCGAGTAAAAGGAAATAATTCCTGCAGGTTAACTACATTTTGATGATTCATGAAACATCTTTTTATAGATAGCTTTTCACTAGTAAATATATTCTCCAATACTTCTCCGTCAAACCTTTCCTGGAATTTTGCATCGCCGGAAGTAATAATATAGAGAAACTTTCTATCATCTTCCTTTCCGACAAAAAAGATGCTTCCATTTTTTTCGTTTACTGAACTTGAATATATATAAACGTCAGAATGATTTTTTGAATGAAGTAGACCGGTAAGTTCTTTTAACGTTTTATTAAAGATTTTTGTTTCGGATGCTTCTGTATTCATTTTAGTTATACCTTATTGATTTAAGTTTGAAAATTCCGGGCGAACTTAGAAATAAATTATATTTGAGCGCTTTCCATATTAGGAGCCAGCATTTGGAAAATAAGCAAAGCTAACAGATAAACAGAGCCTGATATTATAAAAAGGATCATATAACTTCCTGTAATTTGTAGAATGAAACCTGCAGCGGTGGCAATAAACATACCACCGATAGCGCCTGCCATTCCGCCTAAGCCTACAACTGAGCCAACGGCTTTTTTAGGGAACATATCCGAAGCTGTTGTAAATAAATTTGCCGACCATCCTTGATGAGACGCAGCTGCTAACCCAATCAAACCTACTGCCCACCATTCAGGGACAACTGACGCAAATACTATTGGTACAATCAGGATAGCACATATTAGCATAACCATCTTTCTTCCCTTGTTTATACTCCAGCCTTTTTTAATAAATGCTCCCGATAGCCAGCCCCCTCCTATGCTGCCTATGCTCGTCATAGTATAAATTACTATCAACGGCAATCCTAAGTTGGCCAAATCAAGATGATATCGTTCATTCAAAAATTTGGGCAGCCAGTATAGGTAAAACCACCAAATTGGGTCGGTTAAAAATTTAGCGATAAAAAACGCCCAGGTTTGTTTATACTTAAACAATTTCATCCACGGAATTTTTTCTGTTTGAACTTCAATTGGGTCGCTTTGTATATAGGCTAATTCCTCTTTGCTAACTTTTTTATGCTTCTCAGGAATTTCATATAGCCAAACCCAAAGCACTATCCAGATAAATCCGAGGAGTCCGGTAAAAATAAATGCTTCATGCCAACCCCAGGTTAACGTAATCCATGGCACTACAAGAGGTGCAACAACTGCTCCAATGTTAGCGCCCGAATTGAATAGCCCGGTTGCAAAAGCTCTTTCTTTTTTAGGAAACCATTCAGCCGTTGCTTTTATAGCGGCAGGAAAATTTCCCGATTCACCTAATCCTAAAGCAAATCTTGCTAGCCCAAAGCCAAATACGGTTTTAACAAGAGCATGCCCCATAGCTGCAATGCTCCAAATAAAAATGGATATACTATAACCGATTTTTGTACCGATTTTATCAATAAGCCTTCCGAACAACAATAATCCAATTGCATACGCAGCCGAAAATGCAGTAACTATATATCCGTATTCTATTTCATTCCAGCCAATATCCTTTTGAAGAACAGGAGCCAATATTCCGAGCACCTGTCTATCTATGTAGTTAATTGTTGTGGCAAAAAAGAGCAAGCCACAAATCGTCCATCGATAAGCTCTTACTTTTGTTTTTGCATTTGGATTTTCGATGCTCAATACTGTTCCTTCCTTGAATGAATTTGTGCTCATTATTCCTCTCTCAAGTTATATGAATATATTAGTAGAATGATTAATGCTTAGCGCGCTAAATAGCAAGTTCATGTTTAAGTTCAGGAAAAAAGCAAAGGAAATGGCTTGACACAAAAAACTGCCTTCAGGAAGGCAAGCAAAGATTTAAGTGCCAATATTAAAATTACTTTAGCAATATCATTTTTTTGATGCAGTATTCTTCACAAATCATAAACAACTAAATCAGTCATTCAGATTTCTTTAACCGAAAAAATAATCGTGATGCTTGGATTAAAAGGATGGAGTTCCGTCAGATAATCTTTGAACCCGGGCTAGTGAAGTGTCGAGGCTTATAAAATCCGTATCGCTAACAGTAAATACAATTCTAACTTTATCTTTCTACCCTTCCTGAACCGCTGCCTTTGGAAAGTTTTTCGACTTCATCGATCGAAACGAGATTAAAATCACCCGGAATGGTTTGCTTTAAACAGGATGCTGCGACTGCAAATTCAAGTGCTTCTTTGGAGTTGGTTTTATTAAGTAATCCGTAAATTAATCCGCTTGCAAATGAATCTCCACCGCCAACTCTATCTACAATTTGCACATCATATCTTTTTGAGCGGTAAGGTTGCACGCAATCTTTCTCATCATGAAGCAAGGCACTCCATCCGTTTCTCGAAGCGGAATAGCTTTCTCTTAGTGTTATAGCAACAGACTTAAAATTGAATTTCTTTTTTAATTGCTTTGCTAATTCAAAATATCCTTTTTCATCAAGCTCTGCACTTTCAACATTTGTTACTCCAGCCTTAAAACCAAGACTTTTTTCTGCATCTTCTTCATTAGCAATACAAACATCAACATACTCCATTAGCGGAATCATTACTGATTGTGCTTCTTTAGTAGTCCATAATTTTGCCCGGTAATTTAAATCGGCACTTATTATGACCCCATTTTTCTTAGCAACTTTGCATGCGACAATCAAACTCTCTTGAGCTTCTTTTCCCAAGGCGGGAGTTATACCTGTCCAATGGAACCACTTTGCATTTTTAAATACTTCATCCCAGTTAAGTTCATTATTTTTTAAGGTAGTAATTGCAGAGCCTGATCTATCATAAATAACTTTTGAAGCTCTTTGACTCGCGCCCGTTTCCAGAAAATAAATTCCTACTCTATCTCCGCCTCTTACAATATAATCATCCTTTACGCCAAATCGTCTCATACTGTTTACTGCAGCTTGACCGATTTCATGTTTAGGTAATTTTGATACGAAATAGCTTTCAAATCCGTAATTTGATAATGCAACTGCAACATTTGCCTCTCCACCTCCGTAATTTATATCGAAGCTTTGAGATTGGACGAATCTACTGAATCCGGGAGTTGATAGCCTTAACATTATTTCTCCCATTGTGACCACCTTAGAAGACATTTTATTTTTTCCTTTTAAATATTCTCTTTTTTGTAAATAATTGATGTTATTCAAAAACTTTGGAGTTTTGGAGTAATGGAATATTGGTATAAAATATTGCGATCAACCGAAATATTCCTATACGTGTAAAAGATAATTTTAATTTAATTCTACTTTAGCTTTGTTTATGCTTTCCATTAATAATATTGCATTTTCCGTCAGTGTTTTATGGTCTCCAGAAGCAATCGCTTTTTTATCAAGCAGCGCAGTGCCAACACCCACGGCGCAAGCGCCTGCTTTCAGCCAATCACCGGCATTCGTCAGGCTGACACCGCCGGTAGGCATTAATTTTAAGTGAGGCATTGGTGCAAGAATGCCTTTGAAGAAAGCCATTCCGACTACATCTGCAGGAAAAACTTTAACTATATCGGCACCTGCTTCATAAGCAGTTTGAATTTCTGTCGGTGTAAAAGCTCCCGGCATTGCAGGTATATTATTTTTATGTGCGGTTTTTATAATTTCCTTTTTGAAGATTGGGCTTACGACATATTTTGCTCCAGCATCAATTGCTTTTTGTGCGGTATCAGGATCCAGTACCGATCCGACTCCAACTAGCATATAGCTTCCTAAAACCTTACTAGCCTCTTCGATCATCTTAATTGCGTTAGGAACTGTCATTGTTATTTCAATTGCCGAAACTCCACCTGCATAAATTGCTTCAGATACTTTTATAAGTTTAGTAGGATCGGTTAACCTCACAACAGCCACTGCTGAAGCTTTAATTAGCGAGTTTACTATTTCTTGTCTTTTCATTTATTTTCTTTGTAATAGTTTTTATTTTTTAATCTGTTGTTTTCGTACTTAATAATTCTACAATGGCAGGCTTCATCCCAATACTATCGATTGACTTATAATAGAATGAAACTATTTCAGCCAAGCCATCAATTTTGTTAAGATCCAAATTCCAAAAACTTTCGTTGCCAAGAACCGACTTTACAACTATATCGTAGTCAGTAATGTTTTTCAAGCCTTCAAAGAATTTCATTACATCTTCGTCGTCTTTTAACGTAAACTCTCGAGAGCCGTTTTTGGATAATTTGTTAGAACTATAGCCTCTGTAGAACCAAATCAGTGAAGCCAGCGAAAATGAGAGGGCTTCAGGAGCTTGTTTATTCATATCAAAATATTCCAATATTGACGGAAGAACGCGTACTTTAAATTTCGAAATTGAATTTAAGGTTATACTAATTAAATAATGCTTGATAAACGGATTTTGAAATCTTTCAATAATTTCTTGCGCAAATTCTAATTTCTTCTCCTCCGGAAAGTCAAGCGTTGGAATAATTTCGTTGAACAACCCTTCCTCAATGTAATTTCCGATTACTTTATCCTCCACGCTTTGCTGCACCGTATCATTACCGGATAAGAAAGAAGGAATGGTAAACATTGTATGAGCTCCGTTTAATATTCTTACTTTTAAGTTTCTATATGGTTGAATATCATCCGTCCAAACGACATTTAGTCCCGCTTTAACAAAGGGTAATTCTTCGCTTGCAATTTTATTTCCCTGGATTACCCAGAGATGAAAAATTTCAGCGGATACAATTATATTATCTTCATAACCTAATTTTTTTGTTAAAGTTTCGATTTCATCTTTCGGAAAACCAGGTACTATCCTATCTACAAGAGTATTATAAAAATAATTATTTTCTTGAATCCAACGGATAAATTCGCTCTCTAAATTCCAATCTTCAGCATGCTGTAAAATATATTTGTGAAGTGTATTGCCGTTATCTTTAATCAGTTCACAAGGAATAATAATCATTCCTTTATTTTTTGCACCACTGAACTTTTTATATCTTTCATACAAAAATGCTGCTACTTTTGCCGGGAAAGAAACCGGGCATTCGTTTTCAGGAAAAGGAATTTTATTATAAGATATCCCCGCTTCAGTTGTGTTGGAAACTATGAAACGCAGGTCGGGATTTGCTGCACAATTAAGAAATCCTTTCCAATCAGAATAAGGATTTATTCCTCGATTTACTGAAGTTATTACTTCAGTCTTCTCGATTTGCTTACCATTTTGAATTCCTCTTAAAAGAAGAGTGTATAAACCATTCTGTTTGTTTATAGCATCGATCATACCTTCTTTAAGGGGTTGAACAATTACGACCTTTCCATTAAAAAGTCCATGCTTGTTCAGCTCATTAAAATGCCAATCGACAAAGGCTCTTAAAAAATTCCCTTCACCGAATTGCAATACTCGTTCCGGCATTTCGTTCAAAGGACCGATTGTAGCGATATTATTAAAGTTTTTATTTGATTCTAATAGTTTTCTGTTTAACTGCATTTATTTTTCTTTAATTTAAGATATGATTTTGTACTAAGTTGAAAAAAGTTAAAGTGTTACTCCATCTTTCCAGATTGCAATTTCTTTATAGCCGTTAATTTCATTTTTGGTTCTTATTTTTCCTGATGCTATTTCAATTATTAACTGGAACAATTCTTCAGTTAGTTCATCCATATTTTTTCCGCCAGTCAATAATTTTCCCGCATTAAAGTCGATCCAGTTGGGCTTCCTTGCAAACAGGTCTGAATTAGAGGAAATCTTTACAGTAGGAACAGGGAATCCTAAAGGCGTCCCTCTGCCGGTAGTAAATAGAAGAATAGTTGCACCGCTTGCGGTCATAGCAGTTGAAGAAACTCCGTCATTACCGGGCGCTTTCAAAAGAGCCAGACCTCTTTCTTCTATTTGTTCGCCATAATCTAAAACCTGGTTCACTTGAGAAGTTCCACCTTTTTGAATAGCACCGAGAGATTTTTCTTCAAGAGTAGTTAAACCCCCTTCTTTATTCCCGGGAGAAGGATTTTCATAAATCGGTTGGTTATGGCTGATGAAATATCCCTTAAAGCTATTTATCATCTCAACAATTTTTGTGTAAACAATTTCTGATTTAGCGCGGTTCATCAACTGCTGCTCAGCACCAAACATCTCCGGAACTTCTGTAAGAACTATTTTACCGTTGTATGTGGAAAGCAAATCTGTTATTCTTCCAACCAAAGAATTAGCGGAAATTCCGGAGAAGCCATCGGAGCCGCCGCACTTCATTCCAAGCGTAAGCCCGGATACCGTGCATTCTTCCCGTTTGTCATTTTTTATTATATCAAAAAGCTCACCAGCTAACTTAACTCCTTCTTCAATTTCATCTTTAACATCCTGAGAATTAAATGACCGGAGCCTCTCCACATCAACATCCGTAGCCAATTTTAATAGGGATTTCATCTGGTTATTTTCGCAGCCCAAGCCAATTACTAAAACACCACCAGCATTTGGGTTTTTCATCAGTCCGGATAAAACTTTTTGCGTATTTGAAAGATCGTCGCCAAGCTGGCTGCATCCGTATGGGTGAGCAAATGAAAATACCCCATCAAAGTTTTCTGACTTAAATTTTTCGTTGCAAATTTTTGCAATTCTTTCTGCAGATGTATTTACGCAGCCTACAGTGTTGATAATCCAAATTTCATTACGCGTGCCGAATTTCCCATTCTTTCTTTTATAGCCCTTGAAAGTAGGAATTTTTGAAATTATTTTATCTTTTGATAACTCAACATGTTCATAATTATAATTTATAATTTCGCTAAGGTTTGTTTTGATATTATGAGAATGTACCCACTCGCCTGCTATTATTTTAGAAGTAGCATGTCCAATTATATGTCCATATTTAAAAATATTCTTTCCTTCGTCAATATTTCGTATAGCAATTTTGTGCCCTTGATTTATGTCATTAAGAATTTGAATTTCAACATCATCCACAACTATTCTTTCATTCTTTAAGATTTTTTCAATAGCGATGATAACGTTATCATTCTTATGAATTTTAATAAACTTTGGTTTCATATCTTAATTTTCAATTCTGTCTATATCGTTTACTTTATCGTTTACTATTTTAGGACAAAAAAAATTCCTTTTTAATAAATACCGTTTGAAGCTGTTTTGAGGAACGAAATTTTTCCTTTGCCGGAACAGGTTTCTCTTAACAGGAGCTCGGTTGGAATTTCAATATGCTGCGGTTTAAATGAATCAATATTCTTTATATTATCCAATGTTACCTCCAATGCTTTTTTCCCAAGCAATTCTGTTGGTTGATTAACGCAGCTTAGCGAAGGAGAAATAAACCTGTTGACATCACTGTTACCAAAACACATGATATCAATATCATTAGGAATTTTTAATCCAACTTCTTGAACGGCAGCATAAACTCCTAAAGCCACCGGATAAGTAACAGTAAAAATAAATTCTGGTAGATTATTGTTGTTATACATCTGCATAAAACCACGGTAGCCGGCTTCTTCTCCAAAACTTCCGTGAATGACCCAATCCGGATTTATATCAAACCCGTATTGTTTCATTGCATCTTCGAATCCCTGATATCTTTTTAAGCCTATGTTGATTTCATGAAACCCTGCTAAGTGTCCAATCTTGGTGTACCCAAGTTTGATAGCATGTTCAATAGCCTGGAAAGCGCCACCTCTGTCATCAACAGTAACGGAGCTAGTATTTGGAATATCCAAAACTCTATCAATAAAAGTTAAAGGAATTCCTTGTTTCTTTACTTTTTCAAAAATTGCCAAATCATGTGTTTGCTGTGTAATCGAAACAATTAGTCCATCAACGCGCATAGCCAAAAGGGATTCAAGATGTTTTTTTTCTCTCTCGGCACTTTCTTGTGAAACCGTTAAAATAATTTCATAATTATTATTGAATGCTGCATCATAAATGGACTCGATAACAGCGCTGAAAAAAAAGTGAGCAATTTTAGGAACGACGACGCCTATAGTATTAGAATGCCTCGAAGATAAATTTCGAGCCATATAGTTTGGGGTGTATCCTAACTCTTCGGCAATTTTTTTCACCAGGAGTGTTGTTTCCTTAGAAATGTCCGGATGCCCTCTTAGCGCTTTGGAAACAGTTACCTTTGAAACATTTAATCTTTTAGCTATATCGTCTAAAGTAATATGAATACTCTTTTCCAATTTATCCTCTCCGGTTTAATAACTTTAACATTTGCCATTATGCAATATAGAGTTTATTGGGTTTTATTTAAATGTTGTGTAATAATTTGAACTACTTTTATTGCAATGTATAAATGAGTCCACTCTAAAAAGCCTAAAATTGAGTTTCGAGGCTTTGAATTTGGACAATAATCAAAACTTTTTTTATCAAAAATACCTTTTTAGAGTGGACTCATAAATTATACACATTATTTTTCATTAAAGTTTATAAGCCTTCTTAACCAATCCGTATGCTAAAGCTAGGCTTAATGTTTTTGCTTCAGCTAAATCAATTATGTGCTTTGCCGCTAGGCCTGCAAGAAAATTCGAGTCAACCCTTCTTGATAGATCATGACGGGCTGGAATTGAAAGAAATGCCCTTGTGTCATCATTAAATCCGACCGTATTATAAATTCCGGCTGTTTCTGTTACATTTTGTCTAAAGCGAGTCATCCCCTCGATGCTGTCGTGAAACCACCATGATGGTCCTAATTTCATCGCCGGATAATGACCGGCAAGAGGAGCAAGCTCTCTTGCATAATTTGATTCATCAAGTGTAAAAACAATTAGAGTCAGCCTTGACTCGTTGCCAAATTTATTTAAGAGCTCATATAAATTTTTAGTGTATTCCGTTTGCAGCGGAATATCTGCTCCTTTGTCAAAACCAAATCTTTTAACTATACTTTCATTATGATTTCTCATTGCTCCCGGATGAACTTGCATCACTAAGCCATCTTCAATACTCATCCTTGCCATTTCCATCAGCATATTTGCAGTAAATAAAGAGGCTTCATCTTCGTTTGCCTTGCCGTTTAATGCATGCTGAAATATTTTTTCCGCTTCTTCTCCGGTTAATTGATGAGTGTAGGGTGATATTATTCCCTGATCGGTTGAAACTGCACCGACGGTTTTAAAATATTCTCTTCTGTTTTCAATCGCTTTAATAAAGTTCTTATAAGAATTAACTTCAATCTTACTTGCTGTGCTGAGTTTTTTTATTTCATTTCTCCAGCCGGGAGCAGTTATATTTACAGCGGCATCAGGACGAAAGCATGGGATTACTCTTCCGTTCCATCCGGACTCTTTAATTTTTTTATGGTAATCAAGCGAATCGGATGCGCCGTCCGTTGTTGAAAGTACTTCAATTTTAAATTTGTCAAACAAAGTTCTCGGTAGAAATTCTTTTGTCTGAAGTTTAGCAGATATCATATCGTAAATCTTATCGCTATTTTTTGAATTTAATTTTTCATTAATCCCAAATACCTCAACCAACTCATGTTTCAGCCAAGCGCCGGTAGGAGTACCTGCAAAGAGATAAAAGTTTTCGGCAAAAGTATTCCATATTTTTCGGTGATCTGTTTCTACGGTGATTCCGTCAACGGTAGGCACTCCGAGAGATTCAAGGGAAATTCCTTGTGAGTATAGCATTCTGAAAATATAATGGTCAGGGATAATGATTAATTCAGCCGGATCAGGAAATGATTCGTTAGTTGCTAAAAGCTTTGGGTCAACGTGCCCGTGAGGGCTTATAATCGGTAAATCTTTTACATCTGAATATAATTCATGTGCAATTTCTCTAACTTTTTCATTTGGATCGAAAAAACGAAATTGATTCAATAGTTCTGCTTCCATATCAATAATCTGAATCCTTAAATTTATTGTAATTAGATTGTGTGTATTTTAATATTTCAATTTGAACAAAATAATATTTGGTTTACGAAAATTTTATTTCATCTCTTTGGCTTTATTTAGTAACCATGAAAATAGATTTTCCGCTGCTTTTTTATTATGAAAATCTGCCGGTAGTTTTCTATGGCCGATATATTCATTATAAATCCAGGGATCGCCAACCGTAAATACAAAACCTTTGCCAACTTTTGCAGAAGCCATAATAACATCACCTTTGTCGATTAGAACCGGTTTAGCCGGTTTTGATATTTTCAGCGTGCTAATTTCTTTTAGATAAATCTTTTTCACTCCGCTAAAAGGTGGAATAGAGGGAAGGTTATCAAATTTTCCCATTTCATAATTCTTACCGATTACATCATTCCGACTGTCTTCATTAAAATGAATCCCGAAATTTCCGGCAAGCAGGTTTAAATGTTCGAATTCGCAATTGCCTTTATCATTTCCGAAAAGTACAAGTACGCCACCGCCTTTAACCCATTTTACAATGTTGACAATCGAGTTGTGGTCAATATAATTAGGATGTGCAGTTTCCAACGGAGTATCAGGATCGACAATTATATAAATGCTCATATCTTTCAACCTTTTTAGCGTAGGCGCTTGATGTAATTCACCGAGCCGGGCGCCCAAACTTTTTATAACATCTCCCAATTCTGAATAGCCTGAATTAGCTGTATCTTCCCATATATAATGATACTGTACCTCTTTACCATTTTTATCTTTAATAAATTCATGGTTGAAATAATAATCCAATCCAACAACTTTTACAGAATCATTTCCTTTAACAAAATAAGTTGATTTACATTTTGCCGAAGATAATAAAACAATCCATGTTAAGAATAAGAAAAAGGGAATACTTACCGATGAAAATAATTTTGGTCTCATTTTTTGATACTTAAAATAATTGTGAAACGAAATATTATTATAAATTTTACTTGCCCAATTCTAACGAAGCCAAGATAAAGGGAGCTATTGTCTTAAAATCATTTTTCCTTTTCGGCTCGCCGGCGTAATATTGAAAACTGCCATCCCTGCTTGTTTAATGTTTATTTAAGTTTAATACCAAAATCTGAACGAAAAATTTGTTGCTCTCTTATTTTTAGATAACTTGGACACAGCTTCGCCTCATAAGTCACATTCATATTTTCCGAATAAACAAGCTGAGTCTGTAATTGTAATAATTTTTTTATTTTTTATTTCTTTGAGAATAATTCTTATTTGTCTGTTTAACATTCAGATCTACAAGCAGCCATGAATAAAACGAATTATCGCTCATTTTCATCATATGAGAATAAACTAAGGATTTCAGTAAATAGTGAAGAATAAGCTTCAATGAGCATGTAGAACGTCTTATAATTGGGAGTTTGAGTTGCTTTGACTTTAATATGACGGTAAAAATATTCAGTGAACTAACCTATTTAATGAATAATTATAGAATAGTAGTTATCGCTAACTTAAACGATAACTTTAACGAGTTCTAACTTGCATAATTTAGAAACAATTGTCAAGTTAAATCTTTATTATTCTGAAAGGATTTCCCTATCAGGTTTGGATCAGACTCTGCATGAAACTTTAAATAATCTCTATTTTTTGGTATACTTGTATATAATCTTTGAAACGGGACTGCAAATTTGTATATAAAAAAAGTTGACAAGACTGCATTAGTCTGGCAGAATAATAAAATCACTTATGATGAGCTTCTTAGGCACATCAATTTTTATTCTTCCCTGTTTAGCGGAGAGAAAGTAACCAAGGCTGCTATCTTTTCTTCCAATAGACCTGAGTGGTGCTATGCCTTTTATGCTGCATGGAAAAACAATGTAGTAGCGGTTCCAATCGATAGTTTAGCACCTGCTGATGAAGTTGCATATATGCTAAACGATTGCCGCCCCGAAATAATTTTCTGCTCACAGGGGACTGTTGAAACTCTTATTAAAGCACGCAAATTATTAAAGTACGAAATAACTCTATTTGTTTTTGAAGAACAAAATTATAATTGCCACAACTACACACCTGAAGAAATCAACAGCAAAAATGTTTTCGATACTGCTGTAATAATTTATACTTCAGGAACAACCGGAAATCCTAAGGGCGTAATGCTTTCTTACGATAACTTGATTGCAAATGTTGAAGCTGTTTCGCTCGAGATTCCGATATTTACTGAGGACAGGAACGTGTTAGCGCTTTTACCGCTGCATCATATCTTCCCTTTAATCGGGACGCTAATTGCACCGCTGTCTGTCGGAGCAACGATTGCTATGGCGCCTTCAATGACGTCGGAAGATATAATTGACACGTTGCAAAAAAATCAGATTGCAATCACAATAGGTGTTCCTCGTTTGTATTCTGCAATTCGTCAGGGGATTATGAACCAAATCAACAAAAGCATCCTTACTAAAGCAATTTTTAGACTTGCCAGAATTATAAACTTAAGATCATTTTCCAAATTGATATTCAAAAAGGTTCATGAAAAATTTGGCGGAAATATTGAATACATGGTTTGCGGCGGCGCAAAATTAGATGAAGACTTAGCAAGAGACTTTAAGACCCTCGGCTTTGAAATGTTAGAAGGATTCGGAATGACGGAAGCGGCGCCAATGATAACCTTTACACATCCCGGCAAATGGAAAATTGGATCGGCGGGTCTACCATTATCATGCTTAGAAGTTGAAACTAAAGATGGTGAAATAGTTGCACGCGGACGTAACATTATGCAAGGTTACTATAATCGCCCTGAAGAAACAGCCGAAGTACTAAAAGATGGCTGGCTATATACGGGTGATCTCGGTTACTTAGATAACGAAGGATTCATTCACATCACCGGACGTTCTAAAGAAATTATAGTTTTATCGAACGGGAAAAATATAAATCCCGAAGAAATCGAAAATAAAATTAAAGATATCTCCGACTTTATAGCAGAAGTCGGGGTGTTCATGCAGAATGATATTTTAACAGCTGTAATCTATCCGGATTTTAAGAAGCTTGCGGAAAACTCAATCCAGAATATTGAAGAAGTCTTCCGATGGGAAGTAATTGACAAGTACAATCACAGCGTTTCTTCTTATAAAAAAATTAACAAATTTATCCTGTATAAAGATGAACTGCCGAAAACCAGGCTTGGTAAAATACAGCGTTTCAAATTAGCCGCCATAATTAATGAAAATACCGGGATCAAAAAGCGAGTATTAAATGAACCACAATTTGAAGAATATCTGGTAATTCGGGATTTTTTGAAAGAACAAAAGAAAAACGATATTTCTCCCGATGATCACTTCGAGATTGACTTAGGACTTGATTCGTTGGATAAAGTGAACCTTCACGTTTTTCTTGAATCAACTTTTGGCATTAAAATTCAGAATGATGTTTTGATTTATCATCCAACTGTTGAGAAACTTTCCCAATTTATGAGAGAGAAAAAAAACAGGCTTACGGTTGAAACAGTTAAATGGGCTGAAATATTTAAGGAAAAGGTTGACATTAAACTTCCCAAAAGTTGGTTCACTCAGAATCTTTTTAAGAACACGTCGAAGATTTTATTCAAACTTTATTTTAGATTGAAAGGGGAAGGAACGGAAAACTTGCCTGAAAGTCCATTTATTATTGCTCCTAATCATCAAAGTTTTTTTGACGGACTATTTGTTTCAATGTTCTTAAAAAATAAAGTAATGAAGAATACTTACTTTTATGCTAAAGAAAAACATCTTAGAAACCCCTGGGTAAAAGCCCTGGCAAATAGAAACAATGTGATAATTATGGATTTAAACCGTGACTTAAAGGAGTCGCTACAAAAATTAGCAGAAGTTTTAAGGAAAGGGAAAAACATAATTATCTTTCCGGAAGGAACAAGGACGCGAACCGGTTCGCTTGGAGAGTTTAAAAAATCCTTTGCAATCTTAAGTCAAGAACTAAACGTGCCGATTGTTCCGGTTTCAATTGAGGGTGCTTATAAAGCATTGCCGCGAGGAAGTTTTATTCCAAGACCATGGAAAAAGATTAGTGTGAAATTTCTTAAGCCGGTTTACCCGGAAGGTCAGAATTACGAATCGTTGGTTAACATTGTTCACCAGCGTTTATTACAAGAATTGGCTTGAAAATCTATTTATCCGGTTCTATCAGTTTAAATATTTTCACAGAATTAGGAGCTAATTGAACGACTAATTGTCTTTCGCTTTTACCCATTTTAATTAATCTGCTTGTAACTCCGGAAATCAATTCTTTATAAAAATCCATCTTACCTTCAATCGGTAATTCAAATTCGGAAAAGTTTTTTCCCAAATTGAATACAGAAATAATCGTTTCATTTCTATAATTTCTCCTAAAAGCAAAAGTATTTCGTTTATCATTGGAATAAATAAATGCAAGGTTACCTTCTTTCAAAGCTTCGCTGCTATTTCTAATAGCTATCAACTTTTTATAGAATAAAAGTAAGTTTTTATTTTGTTCCACCTTGTAAGAGCCGAATCCTTTTTTATATCCGCTCTCCGGTGCAATAACTTCATTATCATATTTTAGATTATCCCAAATCATAGGTTTGCGGTCATCAGGGTCATCAGCACCCCACATACCAACCTCATCACCATAGTAAATCATCGGCGCTCCCCGGTAGGTCATTTGAAATGCGAGAATTAATTTCTGCATTTCATAATCTTTTGGAGATGGTTTACCGGGATTATAATTTGGATTTGCCGGGCTTGCATCATGGTCGTAACGACGATCTGGATTTGCAATCATCGAGGATAATCTTTCTGTATCGTGACTATCAACTAAGTTCTGAAGAATCAATAAATTTTTCTGTGGATATGCTTGATCTATTTTTCTTAATTCATTAATAAATTCCTGAACGGTAATTTTTTTCTTTTGAGCTATAAAATAGTCGTTTACGGCGAAAGCGAAATTATAATTCATCAGCGCATCAAAAGGACCGTCGCCAGTGATATATTGCGGTGATAATTGCCAGAGTTCGCCGATAATTATTGCTTGAGAATTTATACTTTTAACTAATTGTCTCCAATTTTTCCAAAACCCCAGAGGAATTTCATTTGCTACATCGAGTCGCCAACCATCAATTCCGTCGGAGGGATTTCCATTGGGTTCCATCCATCTTTTAGTTGCATTAAAAATATATTTGGCTACATCAGAATTAAGATTAGTAGCTGTCCGGTTAAATATTGGAAGCGATTTAGTGCCAGACCAACCGGTATAATCTAACTTTTTGTTTTCATTATCTTTGTTACCAAAGGATTTGATCTCGTACCAGTTTTTGTATTTAGATTTTTTTTCGTTTTTAACAATATCCTGAAAAGCCCAAAATTGAGTTCCGGTATGATTAAAAACCCCGTCTATGATAATCTTCATACCTCGCTTATGAACTTCTTGAATCAATTTCAAGAATAATTTATCTGCCGAAGTCCAAACCCATGTAGAAGGATCGTCAGGGTTTTCAGAAGCAATTAATTTTTTATCGCCTTCTGGGTCAGGACCGAAATTAACATCGACATGGTGATAAGTTGAGCCGTCATATTTATGGAGAGAAACCGCATCAAAAATAGGGTTTAGATAAATTGCTCCGATACCAAGGTTTTTTAGATAATCAAGATGATTGATAATTCCTTGTAAGTCACCGCCGTAGCGTCTTAAAGACAAGCCTCTGCGGTATGTACCGCCTAATTGTTTTGCCCAGCTAGATTCTGCAAACCAATCACTTGTCCATCTTGTTACATGCCAATCGGGAATATTTCGTCTTGCATCAATTTTTATTTTATCGACCAGGGAAGAATCGTTTTTGGGATCTCCGTTTGCGAATCGTTCCGGAAATATTTGGTACCAAACAATTCCTTTAGCCCATTCTGGGAATTTGTCTTGCGAAAATATCATGCTTGAAAATATTAAAATCATTAATAAGGTAAAAAGAAAGTTTTTTTTCATAACGAAAGCTCGTTTTTCATTATTGTGAGTGATTCAATAATTGAACATGGTTTATAGTCAAGTTCCGTTTGAGCTTTCAGAGTTATTAACCCTGATTTAAGAGGCCTTTTTGCCGGTTGGTGAAGCTCTTCGGTAAGAATTGGAGTAATAAGATTTTTATCAAGATTAAAATAGTCTGCTATCATTATAGTAAAATCGTAACGTGAAAGAAATTCTTGTCCGCCGATATTATAAATTCCCGATTTGTGAAATTCGATTATTTTGCTGATTGCCTGGACAAGATCGTCAATAAAAGTCGGATTGTTAATTTGGTCAATAACAATTCTGATGGGACTTTTTTCACGAACAGATTGAACGACCCATCTAACGAAATCAGGCCTACTTTGGGCAGCTAATCCATAGAGCACATTAGTTCTAAGTATCGTGTGGATTGCTCCGGAAATTTTTAGTGCATTTTCGCTTGCAAGCTTTGTCCTGCCATAATAGCCCAGAGGATTTGGTTTTTCATTTTCGTGGTAGGGACCCTTCTTGCCGTCAAATATGTAATCAGAAGAGATATGAATTAAGTGCGCGTCAATGTTACGGGCTGATTCGGCAAGATACTCAACTCCTTTAACATTTATTTTCCATGCAAGCTCGCGTTCGGTTTCGCTTTTATCCACGTTAGTAAAAGCTGCTGCATTAATTATGAAATCCGGATAAAAATCAAATATGATTTTTTTTATATTTTCTCTCTTTGAAATATCACAAGATATATAGTCAGCATTATTAAAAAAAGGATTATCTTCTACGGAACAACCCAGAAGTTGGATATTTTTCTGTTTAGAAAAAAATTCTATTGCGCGGAGTCCAAGCATTCCATTGGCACCTACAACAAGTATTCTATTTTTAATTATATCGTGTGAAAACATCTTTTCTCAAATTTTTATATTCATAAATATCATCATAAGAGACCACGCAGCCGGCGGAGATATTAGCAAGGGTTAAAGCTTTTATAAAATTTTCGGATTGAATATAAGCATAAAAAAATACCGCCCCAAAGGCATCGCCGCATCCTATCTTATTTTTTATTTTGATTTTGATAGACGAAATAAAAGTTGAAGTCAGTTCATCATTATTCAAGGAATAAATCTTGGAACCGGCTTCGCCTTTAGTAACAATAAAGAATTTCGCACCGCAGTTTAATACTTCGCGAGCAATATCCATTTCGTCAGGTATATCAAAAAGAGCATGCAATTCATTTTCATTGACTTGAATAATATCCAATAGAGTAGCCCATTCCCGGAAATCCGGGATAACTCGAAATTCCCGGTGAAAATTTTCATCTAGTCCCCGCGAAAGTGTATGAACATCAAAATAAATCAAACCCGAATAATTTTCCCTAATTTCTTTTAACTGTTCAAGTGTTAAATCGAAACCGGTAATCATGTTGATAAGAATTCCATCAAACTGGGAAAGATCGGCGGGAAGAATTTCAAGCTTTTCCGTTATGTTTTCATAAGTCTCCCCTCGTTCCTTAAAATTATGAACAGTAAGGAAAACTTTGGGTATGCGTTCAACAAAAGTAAAATAGCGACGGTCAAGCTGATCGAAAACCGGAGAAAATAAATGATAATTCTCTTTTTGGATAGAAGTGTTCAAAAATATTTCATCATTTTCGTTCTTAAAATTTAATAGCGTAAGCACCGTATAGAATATTCCGCCCGGCTTAATTTTATTTTCGCCCTGGTAATGAATATGGTCTTCAACCGTATGTCCAACAATCAATAATTTCATACGAATAACTATTCTTTGAAAAACAAATCGACACTAAAAATTCTTGTTTGCAGAAAACAAGTGAATTTCAGTGTAAGCTTTGAGGCTAAGCAACAATTATTATTAAATTTATATTTATCTTTTAAAAGTATTTTATTACTTACATTAAAGTTACGGAAATTAGAATTTTATGAAAATAGGAATAACTTGCTACCCTACATACGGCGGTAGCGGTGTAATTGCGACCGAACTCGGAAAAGAATTGGCATTAAAGGGGCATCAGGTTCACTTTATCAGCTATGCACTTCCTTTTCGTCTTACAGATTTTGTTGAAAATATTTTTTTCCATGAAGTTGAGATGAGTAGCTATCCGCTGTTCGAGTATCCACTCTATAGTCTGTCACTAGCAAGCAAGATGTCGGAGATTGCTGAGTTTGAAAAGTTGGATTTGCTTCATGTTCACTATGCTATTCCGCATGCAAGCAGCGCATATTTGGCAAAGCAAATCTTAAAAGGAAAAAGAGACCTTAAAGTTATTACCACACTTCATGGAACAGATATAACTTTAATCGGACTTGAACCGTCATTTCTTCCTCTTGTAAAATTTAGCATTGAACAAAGCGACGGCGTAACAGCGGTATCAAGATTCTTAAAAGAAAAAACTTTAACAAATTATTCGATTGAAAAAGAAATAGAAGTAATTCCTAACTTTGTCGACACTGAAATTTTTAAGCCTGCTAGTGCATGTAGTTTCAGGAAGCATGTGGCACCAAAGGGAGAGAAAATATTGATTCACACTTCCAATTTCAGACCTGTAAAAAGAGTTACCGACACGATTAGAATATTTGAAAAGGTAATTAAGGAGATCCCTGCAAAATTAATTTTAGTCGGCGATGGCCCGGATCGTTCTGAATGTGAAAGATTATGCCGTGAACTTAGCTTGTGCGAGCATATAAAATTTTTGGGAAAGCAGGAGGCACTTGTAGAACTATTAAACGCTGCCGATCTTTTCTTAATTCCTTCACAGTCTGAAAGCTTCGGACTTGCCGCACTTGAAGCAATGTCTTGCGGGCTTCCGGTAATTTCATCAAGTGTGGGTGGTTTGCCGGAGTTAGTAAAGCATAATGAAACCGGTTATATTGCTGAAATAGGTGATATTGACAGGATGGCTAAATATGCGATTGATCTTTTGACAAATGAAAAAAAATATGGGATTTTCTCGGATAATGCGCGCAAAAGGTCAGTAGAGAATTTCAGTAAAGAAAAAATTATTCCTTTGTACGAAAACTTTTATCAAGAAATATTAAAATCCTAAATGAATATTTATTGTGCCGGTCCAATTAAAGGAGACATTAGTTTTCAGAAATTTTATACTGAAATTATTGCACACATTAATTCTTTAGGATTGACAGCTTTATCTGAGTTAAATAAAGAATTCTCAGGGAAGAAATCTTTAACTGCAGAAGAAATATTCAAGCGTGATACTAGTTGGCTAAAAAAAAGTGACTTAATAATAGCCGAAGTTTCCGGACCAAGTTTAGGCGTAGGCTTTGAAATTGCTTTTGGCTTGTACCAGCTTAAAATTCCAGTTCTCGCGCTTTATAATAAGAAAGTAAAAAAAGTTTCAGCTATGATTACTGGATGCAATTCGAAGCTTCTCACAGTGATAGGCTACACAAATACCAGCGACTTGAAAAATACCATTTCCACTTTTATAAAAGATTTTGAATAATAATTGAACGAAAAAAAGTTTATTACAGACTGGGTAATTAAGTTATCAGAGGAAGGATTGAAGGAGTTTCCTGTCGATTTTCTAAAAACTGACGAAGCAAAAACAATAAACCTTCCGGAAAAAACATTGGTTGTAGGACAAGAATTCTTCGGCAGTTACGAAATCCTGACGACCGACGGTAAATCTGTGCACCAAGCATCTGATTATAATGAAGCGAAATATTTTATTTATGCTAACAGGACAAAACCAAAAGAAATACTTCTCCCTGCAAAAAAAGAAAAAGTGTTAGAAACTATTACACTTTACCAGGAATATCTGGATACTTTAATTAGGCATATCGAAGCTGATTACAAAAAGAATTTTCCCGGCATGAAAAATTCAAGTTATGTAGTCAATGAAATTTTTAGGCACTTAAACTTGGTAAGGCATTAGAAGCCATTTTGATTGAAGTTAGTGAAAATATTAAATCATATTTAACATCGCTTTACGGGAAAAATGCAGCGTATGAATATGTTGATTTTATAAGGCGTGAACCAACTCAATATATCCGTGTAAATAATTTAAAAGCAAATAAGAAAAGCCTAATGAAAAGGCTGAGGGATGATTTGTCGATTAGCACTGAAGAAATTGAACTGATTCCAAACGCTTTAAAAATAAAATCTGGAAATCAATTCCTCGGAAAAACGGTCGAGCATATAATCGGTCAATATTATATTCAAGGTTTATCTTCAATGATACCGCCGTTGATTTTAAATCCATCAGCAAACGATATTGTTTTGGATCTTTGTTCTGCGCCCGGCTCTAAAACCACAGGGCTTGGCGAAATGATGAACAGCAGAGGGACATTGATTGCAAATGAAATTGCACTTGAAAGAGTGAAGATGCTTGTTTACAACATTGATAGAATGAATTTAATGAACACCGGAGTAATGCATTTTAAGGGTGAAATATTAAGTAAAACATTTTCGGAATATTTTGACAAAATATTAGTCGATGCACCTTGCAGCGGTTTGGGGATTATTCAAAAGAAGGAAGAAGTTAGCAACTGGTGGTCGCTTGAACGAGTAGCGCGGCTTGGAGAACTTCAACTGCGGCTACTAATAGCTGCAATTAAAATGGCGAAAGTCGACGGAGAAATTGTTTATTCAACATGTACGCTTACTCCTGAAGAAAATGAATTTGTTATAAATAAAGTCTTGCAAAAATATCCTGTGGAAATTGAAGAAATCGAATTACCCGTTAAATCGAGAGAAGCTTTCACGAGCTACAATGGTGAAATTTTTCACCCTTCGCTTTCGAAGGCACGAAGAATTGTTCCTTGGGAAGTTGATTCAGACGGATTTTTTATTGTGAAATTAAAGAAAACCGGGACAACTAATTTGCCCGATCTTTTAGAATTAAAATCGAGCGTAACACGATTATTGGATCACCGGCATAAAGAGGTAGGAAAACTATTGGAAATGGTCGAAGAAGAATTCGGTATTGAAAACAATATCCTATCAAACTATAAATTTCTTAAGAAAAAAAATGATATCTATTTCGTTAACAACAAATGGGAAGAAAATAATTTAGAGCTTTTCGAAAGGGTCGGAACAAAATTTGGGCTTATTGATAAAGAAAATAAAATAACTCTTCACACCCAAGCGGCGCAGGTTCTTGAAAAACACATTTCAAAAAAAATCTATGTAATTGAAAATCATGACGATCTCAAGAAATATCTTGAAGGGGGAATAATCAGAAAAGATACTCCCTTTGATGGACAATGTGTTGTGAAGTATCGTGACTATATCCTCGGTACAGCAGTAATTGCAAACGGCGGAATTAAAAGCAGGTTTCCTCGCTCAAAGAGAACACAAGAAATTTCATTTCTATAAACTCATTCCCAATATATTTCCCTTATTATATTTTTGAATTTAAAGGCAAATGCTTACGGGGAATTATTCCCGATTATTTTTCCTATTTTTCAATAGATAAATTTATACAAGTATGAATATTCAAATTTTCGGCACAAAAAGATGCAGTGATACTCGAAAAGCCGAACGCTTTTTTAAAGAGAGGAATATCCAATTTCAATTTAGAGACCTATCCGAAAAGGGCATTTCAAAAGGCGAGCTTGAAAATATATTGCGCTCTGTTTCTTTGGAAGATTTGATTGACAAAAACGGTACTCAATTCCGTAAACGAAATTTAGCCTTTATGGTTTATGATATTATGTTTGAACTGCTTAGCGATCCTCTCTTATTTACAACACCGGTTGTCCGCAATCAAAATATAGCAACCATTGGCTACCGGCCGGAGATTTGGAAAGAGTGGATAAAATAAAAAGTTGGGAAGAATCTATGGAAGAACTAATGGTTACTTTTAAGGAGAGATTAAATCTTGCCGGCGCAACTTTACCAGATTCCATTGAACCGCAACTTGCAAAGGAAATCTTAAAAACAGCCGAAGAAATTATTGCCTCTGGTAAATCCTCCGAAATCGAAAAAGAAACATGGCACAAGTTTTTAGATTTGACTAGATACCCGGCTTTCCTTCTTCATCTAAGTCAAACTGATGAAACATATCGTTGGGCTGGGATTGTTTTTAAAATTATCAAGCTGTCGGACTATTCGTTTCAAAAACTATTTGAACAAAGAGTATCTACTCACCCTGATAAAATTTTATTCTCTCGTTTTAACGACAAAATAAAAAATAATTATTCCTATAAACGGATCGATTCAATTCTCAAAAATATTGCAGTTTCATTTTTCAAGCTGAAAGACTCTCAACCCAAAGTAGCAATTTATTCTGATAATTCACTTGAAACAGCATGTTGCGACTTAGCCTGTCTTTCATACGATATCTTTGTTTCTCCTCTGCATATACATTTCAACATCGAGACTCTCATACACATCTTTAACAAACTTAATTTTAATATTGTAGTTACCGATTCAGAAAAGCGCTTGGAGATTTTAAGAAAAGTCAGAGAAAAATCAGAAACGTTTTTTTTAATAGTCTATACCGGACTTTCTGAATTACCGAAGGAAGAAGGAATAATAAACTATCAATCGATGCTTTCTAACGTTAATGAAGATGAAATTCAAAAGCTGTTAGGGAACAGAAAACATTTTCAGCTTGATGAAATATCTACGGTAATGTTCACTTCCGGCAGCACCGGAATGCCGAAAGGTGTTGCCTTTTCAAACCACAATATTCTATCAAAAAGGTTTGCAAGAGCAGCAGTTTTGCCAAAGGTAGGTAACAATGAAGTTCTGTTATGCTATCTTCCCTTATTTCATACGTTCGGAAGATATTTTGAAATGATGGGCGCAATTTTCTGGAGCGGAACGTATATTTTTGCAGGTAAAAACGATGTTGATTCCTTAATGAATTTAATGAAAGAAATTAATCCTACTGGTCTCGTTAGCATTCCATTAAGGTGGAATCAAATTTATGATAAATTTAGGGAAGAAATAATTCTAAAGAAAGATATTCAATCTAAACAAAGCGTACTTTCCGGTTTAGTCGGGAACAATTTAAGATGGGGAATTTCTGCAGCCGGATATTTGGAGCCAAAAGTATTTAGGTTTTTTAATGCAAGCGGAATTGATCTTTGCAGCGGCTTTGGAATGACAGAGGCTACCGGCGGAGTTTGCATGACTCCTCCCGGAAAATATATAAAAGATTCTGTAGGCAAACCTCTACCGGGTGTCTCAATAAAATTTACAGATGACGGTGAGCTTCAAATTTCAGGTGAATATATTGCAAAATATTTAGACGATTTATCTGCTGGTTCTCAACAAACAAAATGGCTTTCAACCGGAGATTTGTTTAAGCAAGATGAAAATGGTTATTTATTTATCATCGACCGCGTTAAGGATATTTATAAGAATATCAAGGGACAGACTGTTGCGCCTGCTTTTATCGAAAAGAAATTTGAAAACATACCCGGTTTAAAGCGAGCCTTTGTTGCGGGAGATATGAAACCATATAACACCCTTCTAATTGTTCCTGATTATAATGAGCCTTTTATAAACCAAGCTAATTCACAAGGAAAGTTAAGGGATTATTTTAGCTCAATTGTCTCTTCAGTTAATTTAGGTTTAAGCGCATATGAAAGGATTGTTAAGTTTTCTATTATTAATAGAAATTTTGAAGAAAACAAAGGAGAACTTACTCCAAAAGGTACTTTCAAAAGAAAAATTATCGAAACTAATTTTCAGCATGAAATTAATGAGTTGTATAAAAAATCAGATTTGCGAATTTCATGCGGAACAAAAAAAGTAATTATTCCTTTGTGGATACTTAAAGACCTTGGTTTAACTGAAGAAGATTTTGAATGCAAGCCAAATGGAATTTTAATTAAGAATAAAAATATATTTTTAACCATCATAAATAATCCCGTTCAGAATAGAACCCGTATTGGCGATTTCGAATATGTTATAAAGTCAGATTCAATTGATCTGGGAATTTTCGTTCGCCAGCCTATTCTTTGGGTTGGGAATAGCAGCTTGATAAATTTTGCGGTTTGTAAAGAAGATTGGGAAATGGATTTCTCAAATATATCATCGCAAATATTTTTTGATTTCGGAGGTAATAATAAAAGTAATAAAAATAATTCGACGGTGAATATTTCTCATGTCGCTATCGGCATTGAAGATTTAAATAACGTAATAACGGTATTATTGTTTGGACAGGAAAATGATATTCTTGAATCTCTAAAAAAGATCGAATCCGTTTTCCCAAATGTTGAACACAAGGTTGAAAATCTTCTCAGCAGGCGTCTTGAATGTCTTGCTAACCATCCAAAGTTTTCTGTAAGAAGTTACGCCTATAAAATTCTTCTTTTGAACCAACCACAAATTGATTTCAACAGATATTTACCTTCTTTTATAAACAGCGGTAAAACTTTTTTGAATAAAAATATTATTGAAGAAATTAGCTTTGATAAAATGGAAGGATTCCGCTTAGGTGCAATTATGCAAAGATTGGAATCATATCGCAATACATTAAGTTGGCCAGTCTCGGATATAGCTATTTCACAATTCAAACTTATTTTGGATTTAATAACAAAGTATGCTTATCATCATCCAACTTCTTATCCTTTAATAAGAACTGAATTGATCAATTGGATTTTGCATAAGCAGGACAAGAGAATTTCAAAATATGCAAAAATACTTTATAAAGAACTTTCACAATGGTTTGAAGCAAGACTTAAGCTTTCTTCATATGAAAAAATTCATGAAAATTGGCGGAATAAGATCGTTTTCCAGGATACTATTTCCGGCAAAGAAGTCGAACGTATTGAGAATATTCTGTTTACATCTACTTTTTTAAAAGAGGCCTTCCTTTTGATTTTTGATGAAGATAATTTTAACCTAAACGAGGTAAGCGATTATGGAATATACATTACAAAACTTAGCGCTTCACAGAAAAGATTCTTATACCGCTTAAGTATTAATAAGAAAAATTTCAATCATTATGATTTTATTATTTTAATTACACCGGATATAACACGTAAAAAAGTTTTAGATACAATCTATTTGATGATTAAAATTGCACAAAAATCATCAGGAGGATATGTTCTGCCAAAGCTTGGCAATTTCAGATCAACCCTGGGAGTAATTTCATTTGATTTCATAAATGATCTTACTGTTTGGGAAAAGATTCGCCAACTTTCTTCTATAAGCAATTTTTCACAAAACAATTATTATATAAGCGAATGGGAGATTTTATTTAGAAGGAGTATGACGGCATTTTTCGTTTTACTAAAGAACAGCAATTACGAAGTAATCCCCGGTCATATTTCTCCATCAAACGTAGTTGTCCAGGAACCTTATTTCAAAGAAGGCACAAAGATATTGTCTATTAGCGGTTGGCATAATTACTCAAGCCCTTCTGAATTGGTTGAATCGCTATTCAATAATTTTTATTTACAAACAATTTCAAATTACCCTCAAAGTAAGGGCTATATTTATACAGAATGGATTTTTGACTCCTGCTTGGAAGGTCTCGGATTGGAAGAAGGGATTGCATTCCTCAAGAACGTAAAAAATGAATTTCAAAATAAATCTATAAACTCTGTGACCAGGGAATTGGCTATAAGAATAGACCCTTATTTAGAAAAATTAACGTCACAGCCGTTTATAAATTCCTTTGTTTCAAGTGCCATCCATGATTACAGGAATTGGTTGAACGAAGATCCTATGGTTACACAAAAAGCAAAGGCGGAGTTTGTAAATAATATGTATACTGTATACCGGTTAGAAAAGTATCCTGAAGTAATGAGATACACTTTTTACAAAGAAACTTATTTTTCTTTTTATCCCAAAAATATTTTGTCTTTGTTTGACAAACTTATTTTTTCGCTAAATAAATTTCCGGATCAACCTGCCGTTAAAAGATTAGAATTATTAGAACTGCTTGAATTGTTAACAGATAAAACCGACAAAGAAGTTTTTAACAAAATTGCCTTCCCAAAATTATCCTATAATTCTAATTTGGAACTATCTGCTAGCGGTGAAGAAGAAAGCTCAAAGCTTGTAATCAAAACAAAGATTAAGGACTCTTTAGGATTAACTTACTCTATTAGGAGACCGGTTACTCCATCGGAAACCGGCGGTCTTTACAAATTATTTATTCTTGATAATTATCCCTTAAAGATTGAAAATGATCTTCATTATTTAATAATAGTTGATAACGACAATGAAGACATAATTGTGGGCGGTTTATGTTATAAATTACTCTTTCCAAAAATTGCTCAAATTGAAGGAATTGAAATCGCAAGGCAATACCGTAGTCGCGGTCTTGCAGGGAAGCTTATAGAAGACTTTTGTGCAAGATTAAGTTCTGATGGGATTAAAACTGTCACCACACATTTTTACTTAAAGGCATTCTTCCAAAAATTAAATTTCAGACCCAACAATCGTTATGGCGGTTTCGTTAGAATTTTAAAATAGAATCCGTCTTTTTTGCAGCGTAACTTCTTATAATGTATATTATAGGAAAGTTATTAGTTAATATCTAAATTCTGCATTTAGTTATTTAGAGTATTCCAGAAAAGCATAAGTAAAATTTTAAGTTAATAGGAGGTAGTTATGCCATTAAACAAAAATATTAAGGGGATCAGAAACAAGTATGAATATACTGATGAGCTTAAGAAACAAAAAGAAGATGCTATTGAAATTATAAAAATGGTTATAAAGAATGATTCAATAGGTATTAAAATGAAAGAAAAAGTAATCGATACTATGCTATGGAATATTTCGGGCATAGGTGAAGGTTCGGATGGAAAATATTTGATTCGTTTTCGTTCGGATGAAGCTATCTATAATGATGATGCTTCCTTAATTCATGATCATGTGTTTCAAAGAAATTTATTAAAGAAATCTATTCTTGACGAAAAGGAATTGACTCAAAGTACTATTGACAAAATAATTGGTTGTGTTGTTACAAAAAAACAACATGATATCTTACATAAAGAAGGTAAAGGATTAGATGGTTGGGATAGATATATTGCAGCCGATATCACGAAAATTCAGGACATGCAAGAGGAACATAATTTTATATTGCCAAAAAGAAATGCTTAGGAGTGTATAATGCAATCAGAAAATGAAAATATCTATCTTTGGAAAAAAAATATTTTTGTATTGCTTGGAGAGGATAACTTAGTTCTAAAAAATATTATTAAAAATTGGGCAATTACTAATAACTTTAATGTTACAAATGGAATTGAGAATTTTGATGATATAATTGCTTACCCATCATTTATTATGATAATTGATAGAAATTTAATCAATGAGAATATCTATGCTAGATTTCTACAATATAATAAGGCCAAATTCCAAGAGAATAATAAGCTGGATTTAATTTCTGAAGGCAATTTCTGTATTTTTATAGATGACATTAAAAATAGAGAAACCCCTATGATTGATTACGTATTACAATTACGAAAGAATAATAAAATAGCTGCCGACTTAATTATTAATATTCTAAATCATGTTTCAAATTTATTAAGAATAAAATAATAATTTTAGTGGTTTTTAAATTTATATTTTTCCATTATATCTGTTGTTTTCACAAAGTATTTTGTTACTTATTTGTGATTATAATATAATTATCTCATTGTATTATAATAAATTATATCATTCTAAAATATTTTAAAATAGAAAAGGGCGAATGAAATTCGCCCTTCATTTTTATCGGATCAACTAACTAAACATCATAGTACAAAGAGAACTCATAAGGATGTGGCTGTAAAGCCATTGGTTTAATTTCCTTATCGGTTTTATATTGAATCCATGTTTCAATTACGTCGGAAGTAAAGACATCGCCCTTCAACAAATATTCATGATCATCTGCTAAGGCCTTTAACGCTTCGCCTAAGCTTCCAGGAGTTGACGGAACATCCTTCAATTCTTCGGGAGACATGTCATAAATATCTTTGTCAAGCGGTTCTCCCGGATCAATTCTATTAATGATACCATCTAATCCTGCTAATAAAATCGCAGGAAATGCTAAATAAGGATTTGCTGCAGGATCAGGGCATCTAAATTCGACTCTTTTAGCTTTTGGGCTGTTCGAGTACATCGGGATTCTGCAAGAAGCGCTTCTATTGCGCTGAGAATATGCCAAATTAACCGGTGCTTCAAATCCTGGAACAAGTCTTTTATAAGAATTTGTCGTCGGATTTGTAAATGCAAGAAGTGACGGGGCGTGTTTCAATAGTCCGCCGATAAAATATAAAGCCATTTCACTTAAACCGGCATATCCGGAACCTGCAAAAAGTGGTTTTCCTTTTTTCCACAAACTTGAGTGAACGTGCATACCGCTTCCATTATCTCCGAAAATAGGTTTAGGCATATAAGTAACGGTTTTGTTATTTTTTTTAGCAGTATTCTTAACAATATATTTAAATAACATTAGCTGGTCTGCTGCTTTTACAAGCGGTTCAAATCGTAAGTCAATTTCGCATTGACCTCCGCTTGCCACTTCGTGATGCTGCGCCTCAACATCAATACCGGCATCTATCAAATTAAGCACCATTTCATTACGAAGGTCGACTAGAGAATCGGTAGGCGGTACTGGGAAATATCCTTCTTTGTATCTTGGTTTATAGCCTAAGTTTGGAGACTCTTCTCTTCCGCTATTCCACTTTCCTTCAATAGAATCTACAAAGTAGAAACTGCTGTTAGGCTGTGAATCAAATCTTACATCGTCAAAAATGAAGAATTCAGCTTCAGGACCAAAAAAAGCTGTATCCGCAATTCCCGTTGAAATTAAATATGCTTCTGCTTTATGAGCTATATTCCTGGGACATCTGGAATATTTTTCTTTCGTTGCCGGTTCATAAACATCGCAAATAAAACTGACAGTCGGAGATTCTACGAATGGATCCATATTCATTGTTTTAGAATCCGGAATAATTAACATATCACTTTCGTTGATTGCTTTCCAACCGCGTATTGAAGACCCATCAAAGCCGAATCCATCCACAAATGAACTTTCTTTTAGCTGCGATACCGGTACTGTAAAATGCTGCCATTGACCGGGAAAATCCATAAATTTAAGATCTACAAATTTAACCCCCTTAGTTTTGATAAAACTAAAAACACCATCCAATGGAGAACTTGTTTTTGCCATATTAGTTCCTTTATTTTATTTTTTTATAATTAATTAAATGTCTATTACTGTTGTTTCTTTTATTGTAGAAAGTACAAAAGTTGTTTTTGTAGAAATTACTCCGGGCCAAGATTGAATTTCGCTAAGAAGGTTTTCCAACGATTCAGTTTTTTTTACTATTGCTTTCAATAAATGGGAACCTTCGCCAAGAACAGAGTGGCATTCTATAATCTGTGGTGTTTTTTCTATCCGGGGGATAAATGATTTATAATGTTTGGACGACTCCAAGGTTACTAGAATATAAGCCATTATGTCATACCCGAATGCCTTTTTGTTTACCTTTGTATAATATCCTTCAATTACACCTCTATCTTCAAGTTTATGAAGTCTTTCGCTCACAGATGGAATAGAAAGACCAATGGCTTCGGCAATTTCGTTTCTTTTTGTTCTGCCGTTCTTTTGAAGAATATTTAATATTTTAATGTCTAAATCGTCTAACATTTGTCACCTAAATTTTTAAGGATTTATTGGCTTTCTGACTTTAAATATAAGGTATGAGGTGAAAAAAAACAAGTCTTGGCGAGAGTATTTGCAAAAATAATATTTGACTAGGTCAAAAAATGAATTTTATGTGCTTAAAGCTACAATCGTACTATACCAAAGGGAGTAAAGCTTAGTTTTGATTTTCTCACTTGCTCAAAAAGATCAAGATTTATTTGAAGTCGATCTTGGATTTTATGATTAAGATGATATTGCACCGCAATATTGTTTAGTGAATTAATTTTGACGCCATTTAATTCAAGCCTAAATTGAACATCGGAATCTTCTCCGATAGAAGGAGCTTCGTATCTTTCATCAAATCCGTTAATATCTAAAAAATCTTGTTTTGTTATAGAGAAATTACAACCGAGAATACCCCTCTTTTTTTTGTTGAAATATTTTCGCAGAACCTTGTTGTGGAAATAAAATCCTTTTTCCACATCGAATGAATGTCCGAACAATCCATCTTTGATTAATAGTAAATTATTTTTTTCTAAGAAACCTGACTTGACTTTATCTTCGGAGAGCATGCTAGTTAATCGAGCCGACAAATTTACCCTCCTGCCTGTATTGCATCTCTTTTTGCCGCGACTGTCAAAATGTTCCTTCACAAATTCTGAATGCGGCACACAATCGGCATCTACAAAAATTAAAAAATCAGAATTGGCAATATTAATTGCACTATTCAATATTTTATTTTTTCTAAAACCTTTATCTTCTTGCCAAAGATGAATTATTGGAAATGGAAGTTTGGTCGATAAATTTTCGATTCCGGAAATTACTTCCCCGGAAGAGCCGTCGTCAGCAATAATTACTTCAAAGTCATTGAAAGTCTGTCTTTCAAATCCGGCTAAAACTAACTTCAAATAATCAATTTTATTATAGAACGAAAGAATAACTGACGCTTTTACCATCTAAATTATTAAACCCTATTTCGGTTTTTTCTAATTTTATCAATTTCTTTTTTGCGATTATATTTTTTGGTATCCTCTTCCACTTTGGGTGGTTTTTTAGGCACCGGAATTCTTTTCTTATTCTTTTTAACTTCGATTAAAGTCTTTTTCATAATGAAGATAAAATTTCAATTAAAATTATATTTAGAATCTTGCCTCTAAAAAATGGAGTAAATAAATGGCGCTAGAGCAGAGCCCTGGGTTATAACAATTAAAGCTCCAAGCAAAAGTAATAGAACAAAAATGGGAGCTAACCACCATTTTTTTCTAACCTTTAAAAATTGCCATAGCTCAGATATGATTGAAAATTTTCCCATTAAACCTTCTCATTTTTTTATTGTACTATTACTTAAAATTGTCTTTCGTAATCAGTAAGATCAATTTTTTTTTGCTCCTTATTTTTCCAATAACTTCTCTTTGAAAGATCAAATTTAAGATCAAGAAAATCTTTTTTAAATAGTTTAGCGAGTAAACTTATCGGCGTAATTGCAAGATAAAACAAAATTATTAAAATTACACGCGTCATTAGCCAACCAAGCAGGATAGATAAACCCATCCAAATTTTATTCAAAGGCTTAAGAGCATATGGGGACAAAAAAGAAGAAACTATTAGGAATATTGCGATTATTCCGAAATAAATATAAGAATGTTTTCCAAAAACAAATGTTAAAACGGATATAATTAAAAAAGCAATTCCAACGGTGTAGCCAAATTTTTCAAGATCCTTTTTGCCTTCTTTAATATTTTTTATTTCTTCAAATAACATTGCAACTCATAAGATAATTTTCAGTCAAGTTTAAACTCTTCCTTCCAACCGGAATCATCCAATAAAGGAATCTGCAAATTTTTATCAATCAGAAAGTTTCCTATCATTAAATAATCCATGCCGGTGCGCATAAAGCATTTGAATGCATCTTCGGGAGTACAAACAATAGGTTCGCCTCTTACGTTAAACGAAGTATTTATTGCGACAGCACAACCATATTTTTCATCCAGTGCTTTTAAAAGGTCATAAAAACGATGATTTGTTTCGTCGTGGACTGTTTGAATTCTTGCTGTGAAGTCAACATGCGTTACAGAAGGAATATTTGACCTGACGACTTTCAATTTTTCTATTCCGAAATATTTGTCTTCTTCCTCAGAAATTGTTTTTTGCTGTTCTTTTTTAACCTCTGCAACCAATAACATGTATGGACTTGCTTCCTCAATATCAAAATATTCAGAAACTTTATCGTATAAAACTGATGGGGCAAATGGACGAAAACTTTCTCTGAATTTTATTTTTAAGTTCATTAATGATTGCATCTTTGATGATCTTGCGTCTCCGATAATTGACCTGGCGCCCAAAGCTCTCGGTCCAAATTCCATCCTACCTTGAAACCAACCTACGACTTTTTCCTCCGCAATTAAATCTGCAACCACTGCTGAGATTTCATCATTATTAAGAAACTGGAACGGGATTTTTTTGCTCTCAAGATAATCCTTAATTTCGACTTCGGAATATTCAGGTCCAAGATAGGAACCTTTTTGAAAATCATTTTTACCGTTTACATTCCTCGGCTTATCCAGATATTTGAACCATCCCGCAAGCGCTGCTCCAATTGCTCCTCCGGCATCTCCGGCTGCAGGTTGTATCCAATATTTTTCAAAGGGGCTTTCACGCAGAAGTCTTCCGTTCGCAACACAATTAAGGGCAACACCCCCTGCTAAGCATAAATTCTTCATCCCAGTTTCTTTATGAACATGCCTTGCCATTTTTAATACAATTTCTTCTGCAACATTTTGAATTGAACGGGCTAAATCCATTTCTCTTTGAGTTAAGTCCGTTTCCGGTTTCCTCGGCTGTCCACCGAAAAGTTTATTGAAATTATGATTCGTCATTGTTAGACCGGCACAATAATCAAAATATTTCATATTCATCTTGAACGAGCCGTCATCTTTAACATCGATTAGTTCACGCAAAATAATATCTTTATATTTTGGCTCGCCGTAAGGAGCTAACCCCATAACTTTATATTCACCGGAATTTACCTTGAACCCGGTATAATAAGTAAACGCCGAATATAAAAGACCAAGTGAATGAGGGAATTTAATTTCGGACAATAAGTTTATCCCATTTCCCGAGCCCGTACCAAAACTTGTTGTAGCCCACTCCCCGACTCCGTCCATAGTTAAAATTGCCGCTTCCTGAAACGGCGAAGGATAAAATGCCGATGCGGCATGAGATTCATGGTGTTCAAGAAAAATTATTTTCCCGTCATATTTCAATTCCTTTTGGATAAATTCTTTCATCCATAGTTTTTCTTTTATCCAGAGAGGCATCGCTTTTATGAAAGATTTAACCCCCAATGGGGCAAAGGAAATATAAGTCTCTAACAGTCTTTCAAACTTTAGAAAAGGTTTATCATAAAAAGCTACAAGATCAAGTTGTGGTGTGTTTATACCGCCGTACTGAAGACAAAAATTTATTGCGTTTGATGGGAAATTAAAGTCATGTTTTTTTCGAGTAAACCTCTCCTCTTGAGCTGCAGAAATTATCTCACCATCCCGAACAAGGCACGCAGCACTGTCATGATAAAATGCAGATATTCCTAAAATGTTCATAAAAAGATTTCAGTCGAAATTAAAAATGAATTCGTATCCTTTATAGTATTGACAATCAAATCTTTGCCTGTCTGCCGGCAGGTTTTTTGTGTCAAGATATTATTTAACGATTTTTACATCTTCCATTGCGGCCTGCCGGTAGAGAGCGTTGCAGAACTCTCCTATTTAGTCTCAGACGTAAAGAGAGGTCTCAAAACTGTCTAAAATGGGATTTCTCAGTCGAAGACTCCTTCGAAATGACATCTGCAAGTTGTGCAACAGACTCGGTAGGCAAGCTTGCTACTATGGCGTTATATTTAAACTTTTAAGATAGGGGTCAACCCAATCAACATTTGGAGCCATCAAGGGAACTGCCGGAATCCTTCCACCAAAACCAAGCAATCGGTAACCAAAAGCATTTACTTCAGTAACTTTAATAGATTCTAAAAGAGGCATGTCGATTGAAACGCCAAACTTTTTAGCAAGGTAAACTGTATAATCAGTAATTGCCTTATGCTCTTTCTTCATAGCAAGATAATGGCTAAGCTCTTCTTTCGATTTTTCAAACGGAAGGGCTGTGTCAACTTTTGAAGGACGTTTTCCAATTAGCTCAAATACAGAATAACCATCATTAAGTTTTAATGGCCCGTAAATATCACCGACTTTCATAGTTGAAGCGATTTCCCCTATCTTGCCAAACTTTGTTATAGGAAAGAAGCCGAACTCTCCGTTTTGTTTTTTCGTCCATTCGCGTTGTGTATATTTCATAGCAAGTTTATGCATATTAACTCCGTCTCTTGCTTCTTTAAGAACTTCATCAATTATATCGGGGTCCTTGTTAAACACTTCCACAATGTTTACTTCTTCAGGATAATATTCATTCTTATTAAACTTCTTGTAATAATCGTAGACAGTTGAATCTGAGATCTTTGAAGAATCTATAAATTTATTTTGAAGAAGCTGCGTTAAATAATTTTCACGCCACATTTTCAAATCGCGTTGAACGCTCGGTAGAAGATTTAGTTTTTCTTTGTAACCTTCTCTGGCAAAAAGAGCATGTTCAATCATCGAACGAGTTACCGTATTAATAAGCTCTCCGATAGATCTATAATCAGTTTTGTAAGAACTGAACCCCTGGAAAATCAATTTGCGAATAAACGTATCAAGCGTCATTGGATTCGTTTTAAATTCAATACATGGCATTGCTAAGGAATCAGGACCAAATTCTTGCTCCAATTTCTGTACATCTGTTACATCCATAAAAACCGGGTCCTTATGGGAAATTCTAAGTTCAAATTTTCTTTTTGAAAAGATAGCTGAAAGTTTTTCTGCCAGACTCCTCAACAAGATCGCATTAGCTTCTACCTTTTTGTCTTTGAAAAAGTTATAGAAATATTCCTGATAGAGTTTTCTTT
Organism: Bacteroidota bacterium; assembly: GCA_021817845.1. Taxonomy (GTDB): domain Bacteria; phylum Bacteroidota; class Ignavibacteria; order Ignavibacteriales; family Ignavibacteriaceae; genus FEN-1297. Next base: position 64,426 of record JAKAFW010000007.1, on the reverse strand, counting down.
CTTTAATTGCTTCGACCGTTTTTTTAACCGATTCCACGCTGTTATTTTGGCCTGTCGCCGTATTTTCTGATGAATGAATTTTATTCGTCATCTTAAAAATATACCATCCATCCGGCGAAAATATTGGAGAAGTATAACTTCCTACCTTCATCCCATAAAGTGTATCTTCTATCGATTGTGCCATTTGGCCGTATACAATTTGCTTTGGTTCCGTTTGTTCAATTTTTTCAGGTCTTGTTGCAAGAAGGGTATCAAAAGGAATTCCGTCCTTCAGCAGTTTATATAAATTAAAAATTTCTTTCTTGTTATTTGATACAAGGTAGTTCACCTCCAGAGTTGTCTGGCTTCTCATGAATCCCTGCAAAATATCTTTGTCGGTCACCTTAACTTTATCCTTAATGTCTTTCCTAAAAACGGCATCCCTAACAAACATATCTTCATATTGTTTAGTAACAAATTTCATAACTGAAGTTGTATCAAAGCCCATTTGCTCAGCCTGATTTGCCCATAGTTTTTCAGCAATTAGGGAATATAGAAATTCAAGCTTTAATGACGGAGTCATTCTCGTTATTTGTTTTCTGAAGAGCGGTGTCATTTCGTAACGGTCTAAGAATTCCTTTGCAGTTATTGAAATATTACCGGCTTTTGCAACAACTGAATCACCCTGGTCCTGTGAAAACATCTTATAAGATGAACTTATTATAAGTAAGAAAAAGATTATGAAATAAAATTTTTTCATATGATTTATAAAGAAGTTAATTTAAATTTGCGCTTAAATTATCTATAGCGCTAGTTAATTATAGAAATAAATATATTTTTAAATTTACTAAACTGCAGACTGTAAAAGAAAGTAATTTTTTATTCTCTTTTACCATTTAATTTTTATTCTTAATGCTATTATGACAAAAAAACAAAAGCCATCTGATATTAAAAAGAAAAACGAAATTGTAAAAATACAATCATCAAAACCAACGCCAAAATGGTTTTACACAATTGCGGTTTTGATCCCGTTTATCTTTTTTATTTTATTGGAACTATTCTTAAGAATAATCAATTACGGACATTCCTATAATATTTTTATCCCTGAATCCAAATCTCATCCCGAAAGACTTGTATTAAATCCCGGCATAGCTCAAAAATATTTTTCTAACTTAACACATTTCCCAACACCAAATTCCGGATCGTTTGAAAAAGATAAAAAGGATAATTCGTTTAGAGTTTTTGTCTTAGGAGAAAGTACTGTTCAAGGCTACCCTTTTGTTCCCAACGCATCATTTCCAAGCGATCTGCAAAGAAGATTAGAACTGCTTTACCCAAGTACTAATATAGAAGTTGTTAATTGTGGAATTTCAGCAATAGACAGTTATACTGTCAGAGATTTCGCAAAGGCAATTATAAAGGAAAGCCCGGATCTGGTTTTAATTTATACCGGTCATAACGAATATTACGGCGCTCTTGGGGTTGCGTCTTCTTTTTCTGGTGGTAAATCACGATTGTTGGTTAATTCATTTATTTGGCTTCAAAAATTTAGAACTTTTCAGTTGATAAATAATACAATTGAAAAAATTATTAGCATCTTTAAAAGCGGTAACGGTAAAAATGAAAATAATGAAACATTAATGGAACATGTTGTAGGTAAATCTCTTATTCCCCTTAATTCCACTCTTTTCAATCTTGGAGTGAAGCAGTTTGAAGGCAACATGGAAGATATTTTATCTATGTTGAAGGAGAAAAATATCCCGGTAATCTTAGGAACTTTGACTTGTAATTTGAAAAATCAAGTTCCGTTTGTTTCTGCAAAAGAAAATAATTTTCTTTCAGCGGATTACGTCTTTTCACAAGCACAGAATAAATTAAAGTCTGGTAACTTTCTTCAAGCAAAAAAATTGTTTATTGAAGCAAAAGATTTAGATGAACTTCGATTTAGAGCTCCTCAAAAATTTAATTACATCATAAAAAGTCTTGGTAAAAAATTTAACTACCCTGTCGTTGATATTGATTCGATATTTAATGCCAAAAGCCCGGATGGAATAGCCGGCAATAATTTGATGGTTGATCATCTTCATCCTAATATTGAGGGATACGGATTGATGGCAAAATCATATTTTAATGAAATGAAGAATCTGAATTACCTTCCAAAGGCAAAAACGTTAAGCCTTTCCGGGGTTATTCAGGATAGTATTTTAAGTGCAGATTTTCCCTATACAAAGCTCGATTCAACAATTGCAGAAATAGAAATTTTAATTCTAAAAGGATCATATCCATTTGTTCCAAGAGGAACTTCCAACTTTAGGCTAGAAGATTTCTCTCAAAAAAATTGGACTGACAGCCTAGCTATTGAGGTTGTCAATCATCAAACAACATGGGAGAAAGCCCATGTTGAAGCAGCCGATAGATATTACCTTTCAAAAAATTATATTTCTTTTATGAAAGAAATAAATGCGATTATTGCTCAGCATCCGCACTACAGTGAAACTTACCAATATATTATTAAACTTCTTATCGACGCTAAACTTTTCAACTATGCTTTGCCCTATCTTCAAAAACTAAATTCATTTGAGCCATCTTATTTAACAACAAAATGGTTGGGAAGTATTGCACTACAAAATGGTAAATATCAAGAAGCCCTATACTACTTAAAACAATGCACCCAATATAACCAAACAGATCCGCAGGTGTGGTACAATTTGTCCGGCGCTTATTTCTATATGAACCAGATAGCTGATGCTCTAAACGCAGTAGAAAAAAGTTTATCTATAAATCCGGAAGATCAAAGGAGTATAAGCTTTTATCAGCAATTAAAAAGATTACAAGCACAAAAGAAAAATTAGATTTGAATCTGAATGATAATAATAAGCTTCAAGGGAAATAAAAATTAAATCTTCCTTCCTTACATTGCTGTATTGTTTATTAATCGTATTTATCCTAATTTATAAATGAATATAACAACAACGAAGTATGGGTCAACAGCAACTTCTTTTAATTGTACTTAGCGTTATAATTGTCGGTTTGGCAATTATAGTAGGCATTAATATTTTTTATGCAAATGCTCCGGAATCCAACAGAAATTCCATCTATTCGGAGCTTACAAATTTTGGTTCACAGGCAAGAAAATATTATTTAGAAACTACATCGCTTGGGGGAGGAAATCAATCGTTTTCAGGATGGACAATACCTGACAATTTAACAACCACAGGAAGTGCAACATATGCCGTTAATGTTACTCCTCAACTTGTAACGATCATTGGAACGGGAACACAAACCGGCAATGACGGGTCAACAAAAGTAAAAGTAACCAATTATGTTACTTTTGCAAAAGATAGTATTGTAATAAATAATTAACCAATATTTTTATCTCAGAAATAAAATTGATACACCAACCACGGCCACAATTGCACCAATTATTGCGCGCCAGCTTAATTTTTCTTTATAGTAATATCTCACTATCGGCAGCATAATAATCGGCATCATCGACATTAATGTTGAAGCTATTCCCACTTTTGTATATTCAACTGCAATGAGGCTAAATGTAATCCCGAGGTAAGGGCCAAAGATAGTCCCGGCAATTGTTGAGGTCAAAGCTTTCAAATCTTTTGCATAGAATTTAAAAGGATTTTTGAATCTTCTAACGACAATAGCTAACGGAAGCATAACAAGAAATGCAGCAACTATCCTTACAAATGTCGCGACAAATCCATTTATTTCCCCGGAGTTAAAAGCTATTTTTGCAAAGACCAAACCACCGGCTTGTCCCAATGCTCCCATTAGTCCAAAAAATATTCCGGCTTTACTTATTTTATATTTTGATGAAGGAATTTCATTTCGTTCTAAGATTACGAGGGCAATTCCGCTCATTGTTATAAACATTCCAGCTATTCCCCAAAGAGATAGATATTCTCCCAAAAAAATGTAAGCTAATACGGCGCTCATTGCCGGCGAAAGCGCCATCAACAACATGCTTATCCGGGCGCCTACATGCTGATAGGCCTTAAATAGAAAAGTATCCCCGAAAACCAATCCAATAAATCCACTTATCGCAAGGTAAAAGATTTGTGAAGTCGAAATTGAAAATTGAATTCCTGATAAGAGAATCGTTGCATAAAGGAAAACTGCCGCTATAAAAATTCTATTAATATTTAATTGAATAGAGTTAAGCCTTTCAGCAGCGGCAGTAAAAGCAAAGGATGATCCCGACCAAAGGAAAGCGGTTAATAAAGCACTAAGTTCACCAATATATGGTATCAATATATTTTCCTTCGTTATTTTCGAGCATCAAAATATAGAATTAAAAGGATGAAAGCATCCAAAAAGGAAGAGATCTGATCATTTTTGCAAAATAAACCCGGCTTCACGAGAAGCCGGATTTATAATTTATCTTTTATGCAGAATAATTTAATGCGGCTAATCCCGGAAAGATTGCTGTTTCATCAAGTTCTTCTTCGATTCTTAAGAGTTGATTATACTTTGCAATTCTGTCTGTTCTGGAAAGTGATCCGGTTTTAATTTGTCCGGCGTTCGTTGCAACAGCAATATCTGCTATTGTTGTGTCCTCAGTTTCCCCGGAACGATGGCTGATTACATTAGTGTAGCCGGCTTTTTTTGCCATTTCAATAGCATCCAATGTTTCAGTCAAAGTACCTATTTGATTTACCTTGATAAGAATTGAATTGGCAACTCCTTGAACAATACCTTGGGCTAATCTCTCTGTATTGGTAACAAAAAGATCGTCTCCAACTAACTGAATTTTTGCGCCTAATTTTTCCGTCATAAGCTTCCAGCCGCTCCAATCATCTTCTGCTAAGCCATCTTCGATTGAAACGATTGGATATTGCTTAACCCAATTTGAATAAAATTCTACCATTTGTGCGGAAGTTTTTTCAGACTTATCGGATTTAAAGAATTGATACACGTTTTTTTCTTTATTAAACATCTCGCTCGACGCTGGATCGAGTGCCAATGCAATTTCATCACCGACCTTAAAACCTGCTTTAGTAATTGCTTCAAGAATTACTTCAATCGCTTCATCGTTTGATTTTAGATTAGGTGCAAAACCCCCTTCATCTCCAACAGAAGTATTGTAACCCTTTTTACTTAAAACAGATTTTAATGAATGGAAAGTCTCAGCGCCCATTCTTAATGCTTCGGCAAAATTTGATGCACCGACCGGCATAATCATAAATTCCTGGAAATCAACATTGTTATCGGCATGTTTTCCGCCGTTCAAAATGTTCATCATTGGTACGGGGAGAGTACGAGCATTTACTCCGCCGATGTAGCGGTACAAAGGTATCTCAAGGGTTTCTGCAACTGCTTTTGCCACTGCTAATGAAACTCCAAGAATTGCATTTGCTCCAAGTTTTTCTTTGTTTGGTGTTCCGTCAAGCGAAATTAATAATTTGTCAAGACCGGCTTGATCCACTCCATCAAAGTCAATTATTTCATCTGCAATTATGTCATTTACATTTTCAACTGCTTTTAATACCCCTTTACCATTATAACGACTTTTATCGCCGTCTCTTAATTCAACTGCTTCATGTTCGCCTGTTGATGCCCCGCTTGGTACTGCTGCTCTCCCAATTATGCCGCTCTCTAAAAGTACTTCTACTTCAATAGTCGGGTTTCCTCTTGAGTCTAATATTTCTCGTCCTAAAACATCTACTATTGTGGTCATTTTTAAACTCCTATTTATTTAATAATTTGAAATCTCTATTGAACTATTTCGATTAAAAAATCATTATAGTTGTATTTCAAAATTAGGTAAAGGTGAAGGAAAAATAAAGCTATTTCTCTCCGATGGAGAAATAAACTTTCTTTCAAATAGAAGGAGAAAAATTATGGTTAATAAATTAAAATTTCTTCTAAGTTATTTTACCACGCATAAGCTTCAGGTGCTTGGTTCCCTGGCCCCGGCCAAATATCATCAAGTTTTTTCAAAACTTCACCGGACAATTTTAAGTCTACAGAAGATACATTTTCTTCAAGTTGTTTTACTGTCCGGGGTCCTACAATCGGACAAGTAATTACCGGATTATTAAGCATCCACGCAAGTGCAACTTCCGCTGGTTGCTGATTAATTTCCTTGCACAAACTCTCATAAGCTTCAATTTGGGGACGTAATTTTTCGACTGATTTTTGCAGCGCTTCACGTCCTCTTCTTTGACTTTCTTTTATCTTTCCAAGCACACCGCCAAGAATTCCGCCGCCTATTGGGCTCCATGGAATTAAACCTACTCCCATAGCTTTGCATGCGGGGATTACCTCAAGTTCGATGTGGCGGTTACGTAAGCTGTATATGCTTTGTTCCGAAACTAATCCTAAAAAATTTCTTTGTCGGGCGGTATAGTTAGCCTCAACAATATTCCAAGCGGCAAAATTACTGCTGCCTACATAAATTATTTTCCCTTCCCTAACAAGATTTTCCATTGCCTGCCAGATCTCATCCCACGGAGTTTCCCGGTCGATGTGGTGCATTTGATAAAGATCGATGTGGTCTGTTTTCAACCTTCGCAAACTATCTTCGCAGGCTCTACGAATATTGTAGGCGGATAATTTTAAATCGTTAACTCCTTCGCCCATTTTATTGTGAACTTTTGTCGCTAAAACAATTTTATCTCTTCTCCCTCCTTGTTCAAGCCATCTACCGATTAAGCCTTCGGTGTATCCAACTCCTTTTTCATTGCCATATACATTTGCAGTATCTAAAAAATTAATACCAAGCTCTAATGCCCTATCCATTATCTTGAAGCTATCCTCATCGGAGGCAAATGTACCGAAGTTCATAGTACCTAGGCAAATCCTGCTTACCTTCAAACCGCTTCTACCAAGGTGAGTGTATTCCATTTTAATCTCCTTCAAATTTTCTTACAAAAAATTTCCTGTACTTTTAGAATTTGAATTACTCTTTCTCTTGAAAAAATAATCAAACGCGAAATCCTATTCAACAATAGATTTCAAACAGATATATAATGTTTAAACCTACATTTTAATTTGCCGCAGGGATAAGTGCAACATAATTTCTTTTTATCCGTTTATTGATTTCATCATTGCTTCGGGATAACGCATTCCTTTTGCCGCATCGCGAGGAACGGCTTCGTTCAAATGCTTGACTTCTTCAACGGTCAAAGTTATTGCGGCTGCTCCGATATTCTCTTCGAGATATTTAATTCTTTTCGTACCGGCAATTGGTACAATAAAATCTCGCTGTGCAAGTACCCAGGAAAGCGCAAGCTGCGCCGGTGTACATTTTTTTTCGGATGATATTTTCTCAATCACTTCCACTATCTTCAGATTTTCTTTTAGATTGCTATCCTGGAAACGCGGCGAATGCATGCGGTAATCATCCTTAGTTAAATCGGAATGTCCCTTAATTTTGCCTGTTAAAAACCCTCTGCCAAGTGGGCTATAAGCGACAAAACCAATACCAAGCTCTTCGCATGTATCGAATATTTCCTCTTCGGGATCGCGCGTCCATAAAGAATATTCTGTTTGAAGCGCTGATATATTGTGAACTTTATTTGCCCTCCTAATGGTATCGGAAGAGGCTTCCGACAACCCGAGAAATTTTACCTTTCCTTCTTTAACAAGTTCAGCCATTGCGCCTACTGTCTCTTCAATCGGGACATTTGAATCCACCCGATGTTGATAATAAAGATCAATTACATCAACACCTAATCTTTTTAAGCTCGCTTCGCATGCTTTTTTTACGTATTCAGGTTTGCCGCTTACTCCGCGAGACCCATCCGGATTTCTTAAAATACCGAATTTAGTTGCCAAAACAACTTTGTCCCGTTTACCCTTTAATGCTTTTCCTACAAGTTCTTCATTATGCCCAATTCCATACATATCGGCTGTATCTAAAAAATTTATTCCAAGTTCTATTGCTCGGTGAATTGTTGCGATAGATTCTTGATCGTTTCTTTCGCCATAAAATTCAGACATGCCCATACAACCCAGACCGAGTTCGGAAACCGTCAATCCGCTGTTTCCTAATTTTCTATATTTCATTATAATTTTCTCCTTTAATTGTTTTAAACTTTTAGATGTAAATTAAAAAAGGCATTCGTTAAAGCCCATGCTTGTTTTGCAGCAAAAGGATTATAACTTGCGCGCGCATCACAGAAAAAACCATGATCGGCTTTTGAAAATACAACATTAGTATATTCTTTTCCATACTCATCAAGCTTACCTGTGACCGCATCTATTAGACCTGGTTCAGTTAAAGCTTGAATATGCTGCTTAGTAGCTGGAAAATCCGTGTAACTTCCCTGAAAGCCCGGCTCAGTCCGGTGAAATAATTCCGGCGAAATTACTACATATCCTTCCCGGGAAAATCTTTCCGATGAACTACCCCGCCGCAAGCGGACGGGGTATCTAACGAAATCTCAGGACAGTGTTAATTGTTCTATTTTGTATAATACCTTGTATTCCTTTTCTTTTCCTTGTTCTTTCACATATTTTGCTATGGTTCCTTCGTCACCATATTTACTTACTGTATTCACGAAATATCCATCACTCCAAAATTCTCCTCCCCACAATTGCTTCTTTACTTCTGGATGCTTTCTGAATATCTCTCTGGCTGTTATACTTTTCAATATTGTTACATATTTGTGTCGGACTATATCTGGGAACTGAGTGCAATAGAAAATGAACATGTGTTTTATCTGTACCTATTTCTAAAAAATATATCGGATATCGTTTTGTTATTTCTAAACAAATTGCTTTTAATGTCTCATCTACTTCTTGACTAAATACTACCCTTCTATATTTTGCCGGTAGTATTATATGATATATCAAGACTGACACATTATGTGATTTATGTATGTATTCACTTTTTGACATACACAAATATACATCTTCGCCGCAAGCGGCGGGGAATTTACCCTAAGAGATTAAACGTGTTTTGCCAACACCGGTTGCAAGTGCAAAGCAAACTGACGGGAATGTCCTTTCAAAGTCTGTGCATGTTGGATGTGTACTTTTCACTTTTTCTAATTCAGTGGAAAGATACTGTTGTTTTTCTTCTTCGTTTGGAAATGAATTTTTTCTTAGTGAAAGTTTTTCGACTAAGCTTGAAAGAATAGTTAAACTTTCTTCTTGAGGAGGGCGGAGACTTAATCTATTGCGAATTAGATTTACATTTCTATTCATTCTTCCCCCGTATCAGTTTTCGTTCCATATCGAACTGTTCTTTTTCGCGTATTATTTCATTTTTCAATTCTTCTTCGGTTGGCAAATAAGGAATATACTTTGAGATAAAAATCTGTTTCTGTTTTTCGGGAAGAGTGTATTTGATAACAGCGTTATTTTTTTCTGCGCAGAGTATTATTCCGATTGTGTCATTTTCTTCTTTTAGTTTTTGAGTACGGTTATAATAATTAACATACATTTGCATTTGCCCGATATCCTGATGTGTTAGCTTACCGACTTTGAGATCAAAAAGGATATGACTTTTTGTGAGGCGGTTATAAAATACCAAATCGATATAATAATGATCTCCGTCAAGAGTAATTCGTTTTTGCCGGGCGACAAATGAAAAACCTTTACCTAATTCCAGTAAGAATCTTTGAAGATGATTAATTAGTGCTTTCTCCAAATCTTCTTCATAATATTTTTCAAGTTTTTCTAATCCAAGAAATTCGAGTACATAGGGGTCTTTAACCAAATCGCCGGGAGAAACGATAATTTGTCCTTTCTTTGCCATTTTCATAACTGCTTTTTTATCTTTACTTAAAGCAAGCCGCTCAAAGAGAAGAGAATTCATTTGTCGTTCAAGCTCGCGCGTACTCCAATTCGAATTTGCAGATTCATTCATATAAAAGAAACGGGCTTCTTGTTTTTCAAGCTTGAGTAAAAGGCGGTAGTGAGTCCAACTTAGTTCCGGACGTAAATATTTTTGCAGATCAAAAGAATTGCGACGCACTGCATCTTGAATTGCAATTTCTGAACGCGCAGTGTTCGTATTTGCAGTTCTCGATTCGCCACGCACCGAGTGACGAATTGCTTTTTTTGAAGTAGTAGATTCTCCACGCAATGCGTGGAGTTTTGAATTTTCATCTATCTTTAATTTGAGACGCACTGCGTCTTGAATTGAAAAACTCAAAAAGAATTGACGCATGTGGCGTATATTAGAAACATCAAATCCTTTTCCAAAATCTTTAGTAAGTTTTTCAGATAATTCATTTATCAGATAGCTGCCATAGTCAGCGCGTCTTTTTCCTTTCTGTTCTTCTTCCACAATCAATCTGCCGATATTCCAATATGCTTCTACCATAAGAAAGTTTACTGTACGGTAAGATCTTTCGCGCGCATTTTCTAATATGGTTTTTATATCGCTGTATAGACTCTTTGGAATTATTTTTTTCTGTTTCATTCTTCATTCCTTATTGTCATTCTGAGCGTCAGCGAAGAATCTGCGTTTTGGGATTCTTCACTTCGTTCAGAATGACAGTGATATTTTTTTTGTCATTCTGAGTGAAACGAAGAATCTGCGTTTTGAGATTCTTCACTCCACTTCGTTTCGTTCAAAATGACAACATTACTTTGAAAAAAGCGTCGGTGAATCATCATCTTTCTTCTTTTTAATTTTCTTATTTTCATCTTTCAAGCCAGTTGGAATGAATTCCGGTGCATCAGGATCATCCGGCATATTGATAATATTTAAACTGTAATCTTCTTTGCCGAACTCGCATCTGCCGAGAAGCATTTTAGGAATTTTCTTTACAGTAATATTTGAGTAGCGGTCTTCGCAAGCTTTGGAAAATGATTTACAGCAGATGAGTAAGCTTTCACCGTTTTGCAGCTCATCATGAATTCTATCGAGTGTTTCTACTGTTATAAATTGTGTGGTTGTATAGATAAAATCTTTTTCTGTGGATTGACCTTGTTTCCAATAGATTTGTTCATCGGGCTTGTAGTGGAAACCTTCATGTTTTGCCATTGCTGAGGCAAGCATATTTCCATTGTATTCAGGATTGATAACCCAGTTGCCATACTTATCTTGTTGCAATAAACTTGGTGCAAGATAGTAATATTTGAAACCGCCGCCGCCTTTCCATTTAACAGCTTCGGAGATTCCACCTTGATCTGTTCCATCACAAACTTTTTGAAGACGAGGAATGCAGTGAGTATGACAATGTTCACCGAGCTCTATTCCAATCCATTTACGATTCATTTTGTGAGCAACTGCGGCTGTAGTGCCGGAACCAAGGAAGGAATCGGGAACAAAATCATTTTCGTTCGATGCTAGAGTAATAATTTTTTGTATTAATCTTTCTGGCTTAGGCGTTGCAAAAACCTCGTCGTTGTTAAATTGTTTTACTTCCTTCTTCGCTTCTTGGTTATCTCCAACTTCTTTTCGATACCAAATAGTTTTACTTACTGAACCTTCCATAACTTCTGACAAAAATCTTTTTATTCGAGGAACATTGTTGCCATCTTTACCAAACCAAATTCGGTTATCAGATATATATTCAATTAGCCGTGATTTACTAACACGCCAACAATACCCGGATGGTGGATTTACAATTCTTCCACTTGGAGTTGTTATTGGATAATCCATAGAAGCGGAATAAGTTTTTACTGATAAATCTCCCGATGTCCATACCCCTCTTTTGTCGTTATCAGGATTAGAATAACGGGAATCCATTTCATCAGTTCGGGGTAATAAATTTGGCTTCCATAATTCTCCATTCTTACAATAAATTAAAATATGATCGTGACTATCACTCAACCAACGAGCATCATTCTGTGGAGAAAACTTCTTCTCCCATATTACATTAGCTACAAAATTGTTCCTACCAAATATTTCATCACACAATACTTTGAGATAATGCGATTCATCATCATCAATCGAAATCCACATTGAACCGTCTTCGCTCAAAAGGTTTCTGAGGATTTCAATTCTTGGTTTTATTAGATTAAGTCAAATAGAATGTTCAAGATTGTCATCATAATGATCAAAAGCATTTCCGGTATTATAGGGCGGGTCTATATAAATACATTTTATTTCCCCGGTAAAGTCTTGTTCAAGAGCTTTAAGAGCAAGAAGGTTATCGCCATAGATAAGCATGTTCTCTGTGTTCTTATCGCCGTAAGATTTTTCCGGGTTTTCGATTAAAATACGGGGCTCAAGTTTAGGCTGTTGGTCTTTGCCAATCCAGGTTAGTTCAAGTTTGGGTTTGTGGTTCATAGTTTGTTATTTATTTTTAATACAACGACTTAAAGATATATACGTCTTTGCCATTTTCTGAAAAGGCAAAGAATTGGTCAAGACAAAAGTCAAGAGAATCATTTTTTGAGTTTATAAATTCTATTACGAAATCGGGGTTCGCGGTCAACATAAATAAGTCCTTTTTTTAGCATCCCGTTAAAAAGTTTAGAGACCAAATAAGCCTGGTTTTCAGGAATGTTAAGAATCTCTCTAGCTTTAGAATTATCAATCTCGCCAAAATCATCAAGAAAGCGTAGAATAATTTCCTGTTGTTTCTGTTTTTCAACTTTTTTAGACAAAATATAATTTCTTTTATCCTGTACAGAAGTTAACCGGGATTTATGAATCATATAAAAGTAATCACTTGTTTTGCCGGTTGTTTCAATAAAATCAAGATTTAATAATTCATCAAGAATTTTTTTCAGAAGATTTTCATTAATGTAAGGCAGCTTTACAAGCTCATTGAATTTTAGCTTTCTTTTTTGAATAATAGAATTTAGCACTAAAACTTTTTCGAGATCAATATCTTCGCCCTTTAACTGGCGATAATGATGAGCAAGTTCAATTAAGCCTTTTTCAAAAACAGCGGAGAATATCTTTACTTTTACGGAATGCCCGGTGATTTCAAAGACCGGAAGCTGTTTTCCTTTAGTTAAAAGGGCACGGAAGATTTTATCAAAACCACTGCCGGATTTTTCCGCATAATTTATTTCTCTAAAAATATCCATAATAGTAGGATTACGCGGATTAGATTTCCAAAGACAATTTTCTGGTGTTACACCTTCCGGGAAAGAGCCGGGGCTTTCTATTTCAAGGTAATCATCATATTTGCGAATTTCAATAATCTGTTGGCGTGAGTAATCTCTGTGAGCAATAGCATTAATCAATAATTCGCGAATAGCAGTTTCAGGATAGTCTTCGACAAAATCACGAAAGAGACCAAATTGAAACTCTTGAACTTTTATTTCAGATTTTAGTTGTTGGAAAGCATCGTCAGCAATTTTAATTAGGTCACCTTTGTATTCATAAGGAGTATAAGTCCCATCGCTGAAATAGCGCACATACTTAATATAGTTATAAGGTATTTCCCTTAAAGCACTATCATTGCCAATGAATAATATGCCTGAAGTGGTTGGATGTTTAACGTTATCAATTTCTTTAGTCAGACCTAGAATTTCTTTGAATTCTTCTTTATCTTTTTTCAAGAAACCACTTTTAGGATTACTATTACTTATTTTTCTCCATAAGGAACGAGCCCTTTCTATATCATCCCAATTATAGTTTAAGTGCCAGGCTTTTTGATCGTAAATAAGAAGATTCTTTTCAGCTTGAATAGTGGCAATTTCATGAGGATGAATAATACGGTTCCCGTCAGTATCCCTAATTAAGTATTCACCCTTAGTAGTGCAGTATAATTGAGTTGAAAATGGAATTTCAAGAACCAGTAAATCTATTTTATCAACCTTAAGGCGCACGGGAATGACAGTAATTGAAGGGTTTGTTCTTGACTGAATATTCTGAACAAGAGAAAAAATTTGTTGGTCGTTAATAAGAAAATCGCGGTTGATTTCCTTTTCTTTGTCTGAAATACCAACAATAATAAAACCGCCTTTATAATTAGCAAAGGCAACAACATCTTTGGACATTTCTTCATAATTACTACTAAAAGATTTCTGAGACTTCCCAAAAATTAGTTTATCGGTAAGTTGTTCTTTGAAGTCGATCAACTCACACTCACCTATTTCGAGCAGCTCATAAAACCAAGGGATGCTATGTTTTGTGTTTTTCATAAATAATCTTAGCCAAAATTCAGATCAATTAAAAAATGGACTACATTTCTTATGCTGAAATAACCTGTGGTTTGAAAGGGTTTCTGATTTGCGCAACATTCCGGCAAAGTCTTGTTCAAGAGCTTTAAGAGCGAGAAGGTATCGCCGTAGGTTTTCTCCGGATCTTCGATTAAGATACGCGGTTCAAGTTTTGGCTGCTGGTCTTTGCCGATCCATGTAAGTTCTAATTTGGGTTTGTGGTTCATATTACTCTCTTCTGTCAGAATCATAATTTAAGAATTTTCATCAAATCTTCAACAAAGTCTTTGAAAACAAGCCAATTTATTTTATTATAATTGACTTTTAATATCCATAAATCTATTTTTGCACTATCTCATTAACCATGTGTTAAAGGAGTTACGGAACCGTTCAAGATGATTGAGCGGTTCTTGTTTTTAAATACGCCTCATATTCTTTTTGTTTTTTCCGCTTCTCATGTCCATATTCTAAGACGAAAGCCGTCCAAGGTAATATATAATCCCTTCGCATATCCAAGATAACGATATAATCAGGTTCATTTTCTAATTCCAACCAAATGCACAAACGGTCTTTGCCATGACGTTTTTGGGGCCAGATTTTAATTTTCCATTTGTCGCATTTTTCAATAGTCGGCTTTGCCCAATGAATTCTTTCACAACGCCTTAAATCCGGAGTTCTTTCGTTTTCGATATCGCCTTTGTGAGTGAAATGATAGAAAGTATATTCTTTGCCGTCAACAAAGGGATGGCTTTTTAATCTAAGCCTTGTTCCTCTAAATAGTGGTTTGGAATTAACAAAATCGTTTACAAAAGTTGCGTAAACTGATTCGATATATTTATTCCAATCGCCATTGAAACTTTCAAGAGTCAGTAATGCGGAAAGATTATAATCGCGACTTGTCATTTTCATATTTCCGCACATGATTTCCAAATGAAGATATTCATTTTTTGTTCGCGATAAAGAGTTGAGTTAAGCAATGAATATTTTGAGCGTTCTTTAATCCGTTCAATGAGTTTTAATTTAGCAGAACTGGTTTCCAATCCACGATGGAGATATGATAAAGCACCGGCGAACAAATCAGTTAATTGCAGAATTTCAATTTCGTGCGAGTGAACTTGCTGAATTTTCTTTATAATCTGTTTAGAAAAATCATAGTGTGTATTTCTAAGGACTTCTTTAAGTTTGTCAACCTTATCCTGGCTGCGTGTATCTTTGATATCGAGATAAATATTATAACCACATTCCGGGTCTAAAATTACTTTGAGCAAATCGAAATACATTTTATAATAAAAATCATCATGCGTTTGGTTGTGCTTTGAATGATCCAGTTTAGATTTATCGGGAATAACTAGAGCACGGAAATGAAGATCATCATCATCAAAAAAGAAGTCGATCAACTCTTCATAGAAATCAATTTTCTTAATGCCGATTTTATTCCACTTTACTTCGAAAGCAACGCTGAGCGAGTGTTTAACTTTAATTTCTCTAATTCGTTTATTGATTTCATAGGATTTATCTTTTGGACACCAAACGGCTCCTAAAACCATTGCCTTTTGTTTATCATTTTCAAGATGGCAACTTTCATCACAATAGATATTAAATTCTTCTTTCATATCAGGGTCCATCCTATCGTAAAGTATTCTTTAGATTCGGAACTCAAACTATCGTTAAGATTATAGTCACGTCTTTCGTAAATGATACCGGAAAGTCTTTTTTCTGAGTTAGATAATTTTTCTCTCGCAGTAACACGGGCAACATCGAGTAATCTTTTTTCGATAATTTTCTGCTTACGGGTTTGAACTGCAAAGTAGGTTTTAGCGAAAGCAACTTCGGGTTTTGCAGGATCGCCGTTTTGAGCAACAAGGTAACACGCGTATCTTGTAAAGGCGATATCATCAATGGTTTTAGCGGCTCCTTTAGGCATTGGTATCATTTTGCTGATATCAGCAAAATGATCGGGAACCTTTTCACCGGCGTTAGCGCAAGCATCCTTTGCAATTGCGTTCTCAAAGTTACGCCACTGAGTATAATTGAAAATATCCTGCAACTCTCTAGCGCTCCAGCATTCAATACCTTCCAAGAGATAACATGCATGTTCGAACTTTTGGAATAGTTCGGCGATGAGTTCTTTTTTCATAATGCTATTTCCTTTTCCCTAATTGATTCTTCGCACTAAGCTTTTTTACTTCTTCATCAAAATCACTTTCATAACTTTTGTCTTGAATGACTCTGAATTTATCATATTCTTCTTCAGCAAGTTTGACAGCAACTTCATGGCTAATTTTACCGGCGTCTTTAAGTATATCGTATTCATTGAATTTTAGAAATGCATCAAGCTTTGTAACCCATTCTGACATTTTCATAGGTATTTGGCGGGCTGCCTGGTTCTCTGCATAATCGAGATACATAGAGACAATGCGCTCAAGCTCTTTAATTTCTTTTTCTTTAAGATAATTTTTCGCAATGCTTACATCGCTTTTGAGTATTTTGCCTTGGGAAACATTCTTCCATGTTTGCAAGCCCATCTGCGGTTTAGATGAATCGGCACGTTCGGCAATTAATTGAGCTGCCGTTTTACCTGTAACAGCCCAATGAAGTTTGTTTTGAACTGTCTTGTAAAACTTTTGGGTAATTTCGGCATCCTGGTTATAATCGATGCTGCACTGCTGGTATATGTCTGTTATTTTTTGATAGAATCTTCTTTCGCTAGCACGAATTTCGCGGATGCGCTCCAAGAGTTCATCGAAATAATCCTTGCCGAACCGTTTACCTTGCTTTAAGCGTTCATCATCAAGAATGAAGCCTTTAATAATGAACTCACGTAAAGTTTTAGTAGCCCAAATACGAAATTGTGTAGCTTGAAAACTATTAACGCGGTAACCAACAGCGATAATGGAATCGAGGTTATAATAATCGATTACTCTTGAAACATCTCTAGTTCCCTCTTTTTGAACTATTCGAATTTTTCGAATAGTTGCCTCTTCTTTTAACTCGCCGCTTGCATAAATTTCTTTTAGATGATAGTTTATAGTGTGTACTTCAACGCCGAATAATTCAGCCATTCTTTTTTGAGAGAGCCAAAAAGTTTCGTCGCTGAATAGTACTTCAACAATTACATTACCGGTTTCAGTAGTATAAAGAATAATATCGGTAACAGGGTTAACTTTTTCTTTACTCATATTATTTTCCATTTAATAATAAAGAGCCTGTTTACGACTTGATTTTGCTTCAATCTTTTTTCGATTCCGGAAATTAAATCTTCTTTTCTTTGGTCGACTTCATCTTGAGATTTAAATAGTTCAAGCCGGAGTTCATTTCTTTTTTTCTCAGATTCTTTTATTTGTCTTTGAGCTTTAAGCTTATCTTCCAGGTTGAAAATCTTTTTAGATTCAGTCTTTCTTGATTTTATTTCTTTATCGAGTTCTTTTAACTCAATTTCCAGGCTGTTCTTTTTATCCTCAGCCCAATTATCAAGTTTGTTCTTTTCAAGGTCGAAAAACTCAGAATTTCTTTCAGTGTTGATAATAAGAATTTCAGTTTGGTTTTTGTCTTTAATATTATTTAGCTGATGAATAATTTCATCAGAAGGCTGAGCAGTCAGAGCTTTAACATCGGCAGGCAGCGAAAATAATCGGATACACTGTTCTGAATCTAATTCGATTCCATCGTTTGTGATAGCTGCAAAGATTAAGTGATCTTCGATTTCAAATGAAGAAATAGTAAGCAAAGATAAGGACAGCCAGCCGGATTGTTTTAAGTGTGGTTCAAGGATAGAGATTTTTATATTTGTAGAAGAGTAATTAAAAATCAGTTCCGAAGATTCGGCGGGATATTCTTTACACTTTTGAATTATATGCTGTGCTAGCGGATGACCGATGCGATAGGTATTTGCATCGTCAATGTTCTTGCCGATTTTATATGGACCAGGATGAATTTTTTCTTGAGGAAACGGATTATCTACTAAATAAAATGAGCCTTCTTTGCGGTCGAATTTTGCATAAGGTTCAAGATAATATTTTGTTAACTGCCAAAGCCAATTTTCATATTTGTTAAGATACGACTTACTTTCTTCAAGGTTAATTCTTAATTTTTCGTGAACTTCTTCATCGAAATTTTCGAACAGCTTTGTCTTAGACTGTGAAATATTTTCAATTATATCGGACTCCATCTCTTTCTGTAGTTCATCAAATGCTTTTTGTATCTCTTCTTCTGTTCTACAATTTTGATAAATAGATGCAATGCGTTTTTCGAAGTCGACACCTGATTCTATGGTACCTAATACCTCGTCGCTTGCTCCAAATACGCCACTAAATAATCTGAACTTTTCAGATAGTAATTGGAAGACTCTCTGATCGGCAGCATTTCTTCTGTTAAGAAAATTTACTACTACTACATCATACTTTTGACCATAGCGATGGCACCTACCAATTCTTTGTTCAATGCGCTGAGGATTCCAGGGCAAGTCATAATTTACTACGAGAGAGCAAAACTGGAGGTTAATACCTTCAGCGGCAGCTTCGGTAGCAATCATAATTTCTGCATAATCACGGAAATATTCGACAAGAGCTTCTCTTGTATCAGCAGTTCTTGAGCCGGTAACTTTGTCGGTACCATTAAATTTATCACTTAGCTCTTGATACCATTGCTTTCTCAAATTTGACGGTACAATAATTAGGATTTTTCTTTTTCGTTCAGCCCATTTTTGAGAAATGACCAAACCTGCTTCAATTGTTTTGCCAAGACCTACTTCATCCGCTAAGATTGCGCCTGTAGAAAGCGGGGAACGGAAAGCGAAAAGTGCAGCTTCTACCTGATGAGGATTAAGATCAACTTGAGCGTCGAGAAGAGTGGCGGCAAATTTTTGAATGTTATTTGAGGGACTACGTTTTGTAAGTTCAAAGGCAAAATACTTAGCATGGAAAGGAGTAATGTTCATGCAGGTATTACTCTTTTGATTAAAGAATTATTTTGCTTAAACATTTGGAAGTGAACCCCCGATAAATATTATCTTATAGTAAAGTCTTTGATTTTCATGGGTATATATTAATAAAATTTGCTATAATGTAAAACACTATGGTAAATATATTTAGGATGAAGTCCTGGAATGTTGGAGGAATGGAATAGTGGAGTAAGGGAAGTTTGGAGAAGGAGGATGGAATAGTGGGGATTATTAGGGAATTGTTTCAGTAGAGCTGAGAATGGGATTTCTCACCGGCTTAAGCCGGATTCGAAATGACAACGGGAATAAAGAAAGAAGGAAGATGGACAGGAGATTGTTTTTGTAGAGTTGAGGGTGGGATTTCTCCTCCCTTCGGTCGTCGAAATGACAACTTTATTCAGGGGATTTCTTCCCGCAAACGGGACAGGCCCTCCGGTCAATGACAATGAGGAGGGATGAGAGATGGAATGAGATAATTGAGCTGGGAAATGGGATTTCTCAGTCGAGGACTCCTTCGAATGACAACGCCATGCCTACCGGACAGGCAGGCTCCTTCGAAATGACCAATTGATTTTATCATTTCACCTGATGCCCAAGGAGTGTGAAATCTCCTGCATAGCGCTGTCTCTCAAATTAACTTTGCAATATTTCAGAAATTGCATACTGCGTATTGCATATTGCCTATTCTTCTAACTGTCCCTGTCCTCTCTTGAGTTTCATACAAAATCCAAAACTTCGACTTAAAATATTTCAACCTACTTTTATAATAAGCTGTGTCCCTGAAATAGACGTTTGATATTTTTGTAGAGGCGCTCCTGCCGGACCTTGAGTCACCTGGCCATTAACATCGAAACGCGAACCATGGCAAGGACATACAAACTGGTTACTCCCGGAATCGTAACCATTTATCTGGCAACCTTGATGCGTGCAGATCGAAGAGAGAGCATTAAAGACATTTGTAGAAGGATGATCTACTAAAACACCGCCGTTTGAATAATTAACTAGGGCGGCAGTTCCCGTTTTTGATAATGGGGAGGATGAATCTATGCTAACAATAACATTTGTTCCGGAGTTTGTGCCCTGAATTGATTGCAACCCCGCTGCAGAGCCGGATGGGCCTGTAGGGTTACTTGCACAGCTTTCCAGGAATGAGCCGAATACTGCAGGCATTGCCAGCACAAGCGTGCTTTGAGCAGTCCTCAAAAAGAAGTTTCTCCTTGTAATCTTCATATCTCTCCATAAATAATTAATAAAAAAAGCAACTATGTAAATAATTATTAAAGGCTTCGTAAGTCGAGATAAATGAATAATGCCCTTAACAAATTACTATATACGTTGCTTTCGAATTTTAGTTAGAGAACTTAGATTGAAGTGAAAATAATTTCAATACTGAAAAACACTCTTAATGTTTTTCAGCACACCTGACAGTCAATTAAGCGGATTTACCAATGTGATCAAAAATATTATGCGCATGATAACGGGAATTTTCGATGAACCATTTCCCGTTATCCATTCCCCCGCAAACCACTCCGGCTAAAAACATCCCTTTAACATTTGTCTCAAAAGTATCTTCGTTAAAATAAGGGGTGCGCTGATCATCGGTAGATATTTTTACACCAGCTTTTTCAAGAAAGCTAAAATCAGAATGATAGCCTGTCATTGCAAAAACAAAATCATTTTTTATAGATATAACACCTTCGGGAGTTTTTATATCAACCTCATTATCTCTAATTACAACTAATTCTGAATTAAAAAATGCCTTAATGCTTCCCTCTTTGATACGGTTATCAATATCAGGCTTAACCCAATATTTTACATTTTCTTTAATTCTGTCTTCACGGATCACCATTGTTACCTCTGAACCGCGACGGTAGGTTTCGAGAGCGACATCAACAGCGGAATTAGCTGCACCTATAACTATCACCTTTTGATAGGCATACGGATGTGCTTCATCAAAATAATGCTTTACTTTTGGTAATTCTTCACCGGGTATGTTTAGGTAATTTGGTATATCATAAAACCCGGTTGATATAATTATATTCTTAGAAATATATTTACCTTTATTTGAAATTACATGGAACAAATCCTCTTCCTTCTTCAAATCAAAAACATTTTCATAAGTGTGGACGTTAAGATTCCATGATTGTTTAACCCGGCGGTAATATTCCAAAGCCTCTCTTCGAGTTGGTTTATCGCCATGTGAAACGAACGGCACATTACCGATTTCCAATCTTTCAGAAGTTGAGAAGAATGTCATATTAGCCGGATAATGAAAGATAGAGTTTACAAGGCATCCTTTTTCAATAATCAAATGCGAACGATTCCTTTTTACAGCTTCAATACCACATGTTAATCCGATAGGACCGGCACCGATTATAATCACATTGAAGTAATTTTCTAACATAATCTTCCTATTATTTAAGCAATAATTTTCACAATAATAATTTAATCATTTGTCAAGTGATATTATTTGATTTGGATTAAATTACTCCAGATGTAAATTTTTACCTTATGCCGGAATATTTAATTTTACACACTTATAAATGAATATCACGACCATGAAATTGTCCATTAATTGATTTATGATTAAATTATCAAAGAATTATTATAACATTTGTATGGATAGAAAAGATCAAAGCGGACTAAGATTTTGTGATTGGTGCGGTCAACTTGCAATAATTGTATGGGTACATGGGCATGGTCAGTGTTCCGCTTGCGGTACAAACGTTGACGAATGCTGCCGTGGTGAAAGTTGCCAAGATCATTCTAACCAAAAAACTAACGGAGAATCTACCGGTGATTAAAAATATTACATTCGACCTTGACGGAACATTGATTGACTCATTCAAGACAATTTATAAAACAACTGAAAAAGTACTTCAACGACTCGGCGTTTCAAAGCCCCTTGATGAAAAGGAATTTTATAAAAGGATCGGGCATCATTTTATCGATATCTTTAAGGAACTTGACATTCCCGTTACGGATTTTAATGGGTTTATCGAAATATATAAGCAATATTATTTCGATTTTATCGGGGAATCTACCTTTTACAGCGGTCTAATTAACGTTTTGGAATTTCTAAAGAGCGAGGAAATTGCAATTTCTCTATTGACTACAAAAGGACAAGACCAGGCAGATAAAATAATTGATTATTTCAATCTGCGCGAATATTTTTCATTAGTCATGGGTAGAAGGATAAACATTGCAAACAAACCATCAGCCGAACCACTTTTAATAATCTGTAAAGAATTGAACGTGAAACCGGAAGAAACTTTAATGGTAGGCGATACGGAGCTTGACATACAATGCGGGAAAAATGCTGGCACAAAAACCTGCGGTTGTTTTTATGGCTATCGATCAAAAGAAGTTCTCAAAGAAGAAAAACCGGACTTCCTGATTTCCGAAATAACTGAGCTTTTAAAAATTGTGTACGAAGAAAACTTGAGCTCAGAGAAGCTTGCCTAAAATTTCGTCACATATAGCATAACCATTTTTGGTAAAGCGTATAAAGTCATTTTTTATTTCAACAAAGTTTCCATCGACAAATGATTTGAAATTGTCTTTGTTTTTCTCCAGCCAATTTACTCCAAATCTTTTTTGAAAATCTGTTTGATCAATACCTTTGCTTCTTAAAGCAAGCATAACATATTCGTTAAATCTTTGTTCATCGCTCAATAATTCAAAATTTGCTTGAGCTAAACCATTTCTTTCTATTTCAGAGATGTAGTGTTTTAGACTTGAGTAATTCCACCAACGCTTATTGTCAGCAAAGGAATGTGCTGAGGGACCGAAGCTTAAATATTCATTGTACCGCCAGTAAGCATTGTTATGGCGGCATTCAAACCCGGGTCTAGCAAAATTTGAGACTTCATATTGGTCAAAGCCTGAAGCAGTCAGAAAGTCAATTGTCATCTCATAAAGTTCAGCGTCATAATCATTGTCCTGAAGAGTAACCTTTCCGTCAAGCACCATTTTATTAAGTATAGTTCCGCGTTCTAATATTAAGCTATAAGTCGAAATATGTTTTAACGGAAGGCTAACGGCAGTTTCTAAATTGTACTTCCATTTTTCTTTAGTCTGTTTTGGGAGATTAAAGATTAAATCGATATTTATATTTTCAAAGCCTATATCATTTGCATCGTTAACGGCTTGAATGGCGGTATCTTTGTCATGAATTCTTGTTAAGAATTTGAGTTCATCATTATGAAAAGATTGTACACCAAAGCTTAACCGGTTTATTCCGACCTTGCGAAACATTTCCAATTTATTTTTATCGACTGTTCCCGGATTCGTCTCCATTGTTATTTCGGCATTACCGGCTATAAAAAAATTATCTTTCAGGATAGAAATAATATTGCCAATATAATCAGGCTGCATTAGGGAAGGAGTTCCACCCCCAAAGAATATTGATGAGAAAAACCTTCCCGAAGAATATTTTGGAGAATAAAATTCAATCTCTTTTTTAAGAGCTTTAAGAAAATTATCTATGTTATCAGAAGTAATAATTGAATAGAAATCACAGTAAATACATTTGTGATCACAAAAAGGGATATGAACGTAAAGTGCGGTATCTTCCATGGGAATCAAAATCCCATAAGTTCTTTAGCGCCTGTTAAACTTGCCTCAGTTATTATTTCGCCGCTCATAAGTTTTGCAACTTCTTTAACTCTCTCATTTTTATCAAGCATTTTTATTGAGCTGACGACTCTTTCACTGTTAGAACTTTTTGAAACAGCAAAATGATAATCTGCTAAGCCGGCAATTTGAGGCAGGTGTGTAATTGAGATTATTTGATGCAAAGCTGCCAAAGATTTTAATGATTGCCCAACCTTCTGTGCAACTCGTCCGCTAACGCCGGTATCAATTTCGTCAAAAATTAATAATGGAAGTTTATCATTCTTAGCAAGAATGGTTTTTAGAGCAAGCATAATGCGAGAAATTTCTCCGCCGGAGGCAACTTTTGAAAGCGGTTTTGGGTCTTCTCCGATATTTGTCGAGATAAAAAACTCAACTTCATCATAACCGGTAGAGCCATACTTAAAGGGTTTTCCATTTATAGGGATAAAATCTTCATCTACTTTTTCTGCAGTGATATGATTTATATTCACTTTAAATAAAGCGTTTGCTATTCCAAGACCGTTTAGTACTTCAGCAACCTCTTTCTGAATCTTTTCCGCTATCGTTTTACGTTTCTTAGAAAGCTTTTCGGCAGAAACTCCGCAATCGTTTCTAAGTTTTTTAATCTGTTCCTCAAGCTTAAGTATATTTTCAGAGAAATTAGATGCAAGGTCAAACTCGTCCCCGATTTTTTTTCTGTATTCCAAAATTGACTTAATTGAACCGCCATATTTTTTTTTCAATAGACTTAGTGACCCCAGTCGATCTCTAATAGCTCCAAGACTTTCATGCTCCAAATCAATTTTTGAATTGTAATTTCTAATGAACTGTGAAATATCATTTAGCAGAGTAAGGGCAGATTCGCATTCGGAATTATTTTCTAAAAAGGTCTTATCGATTTTCGTTAGTTCTTCTATTTCGGCTTTTATTTTTACTAAAGAATCGTAGATAGAGTTTTCTGATTCGTAAAGCTTTTGATAAATTGATGAGGTCAATTCGAGAAGCTTTTCAGAGTTCTCTAAAATATTCAACTCTGCTACTAATTTTTCTTCTTCCCCTTCTACCGGAGATACAAGGTCAATTTCTTTTATTTGATAAGAATAAACTTCCTTTTTCTCTTTGAGTGAAATTTCTTTTTCTCTTAAAGACTTCAATTCTCGGGAAAACTTAGAAAGCTCAGAGTAAATTAATTTATAATTTTGAAGATCTGGTTCATGATTTCCATATTCATCTAAAAATTCTATATGAGTTTCCGTGCGAAGTAGAGATTGATGCTCATGCTGGCCGTGTAAATCAACAAGCAAGTTGCCTACATCTTTAATTAGATTTAATGAAACAGGAGTATCATTTAGGAAACAGCGGTTGGATCCTTTCAAAGAAATTTCCCTTCTCATAATCAATTCAGGAAGAAATTCAATCTCGTTTTCTTCTAAAATTGCTTTAACTTTCTTGTTCCCTTCGACATTAAAGATTCCTTCAACAACAGATTTTGCTGCTCCTTTGCGCACTACCTCTGTAGATGCGCGATCGCCAAGGAGCAAACCCATTGCATCAATAAGTATTGATTTGCCGGCTCCGGTCTCTCCGGTGATTATATTCAAGCCAGTGCCAAACTCAACGTTGACATGCTCAATTAATGCGTAATCTTTTACTTCAAGTGACTTAATCATAAATCGCTGATATTTTGATAAACCGATAAATTTTTCATTAGGGGTATTTGTCCTACTTCAAATAGCTTTTTGCAAGATGGATACCACAGATAGTTTTGGCATCATAAATTTCGCCTGAGGAAATTTTCTGTTCTATTTCATCAATAGTAAACTCATAGATTTCCATTCCGTATTCGCCTTCTTCGCGGTTATGATTCCCTGCTGTTAACTCCTTAGCTAAAAATATGTGAAGAATCTCAGTACAAAAACCGGGGGTAGTGCAAATTGCACCAAGCTTTATGATGGTTTTTGCCTTGAAGCCGGTTTCTTCTTCTAATTCTCTTGTTGCACAAATCTGGGGGTCTTCATTCTTATCTAATTTTCCCGCTGGTAGTTCGAGTAAAGTTTTTTGCAGTGGATAGCGGAACTGCTTAACGAAAATAATTTTACCTTCATTTGTTATTGGAACTACAACGGCTCCGCCATAATGAACTGCAATCTCTCTAATTCCTTTGTTTCCGCTGTCGTATTCAATTTCATCTACTTGAAGATCAAACACTCTGCCTTTAAAAAGAACATCGCTCTTTATTAATTTATAATTCATTTAGAATATTTTCTTTCATACAATTTAGTAACTCATGTTACGCAAACAATTTCAAATATAATAGTAGCGAAGTGTAAACCTCCGAGGTTTAGGAAAACCTCGGAGGTTTTTTATTTAGTAATAAGGCACAAGTTCTCGACCTAAATATTTTACTAAAGCTGTAATTATGCCGAGGTCATCAAGAAACCCGACTACAGGTGTAAAATCCGGGATTGCATCTATTGGTGTGATAAAATATATCAATCCTGCAATTACTACTGATTTTTTATACCAGGCGACTGCAGGATCACGCATATATTTGTAAAGAGCCAGAACGTCTCTTGCAAATGATATTTTCTTTTTGACCTTCGCTAATTTGCTCCAGAGATTTTCTTCGACATAATTAATGTTTTCTTTTACTTCACCTTCGGTGATTCCGCCATAATCCAATTCATTTATTTCATTAAAATCATCGAGGTCATAATCTTGATTTTTCATAATTCGAATCCTTTCGGATTATTATTTCTTATGTTTTTGGAACCAGTCAAATACAGTATTCCACCAAAGTTTCGAATCCTGCGGCTTAACTACAAAATGGAATTCATTGTTGAAATATAGAAGCTTACTCTCTACTCCAAGTGTTTGGAGCGAAGTAAAAAGTTGGAAAGCTTGTTCTTCGGGTACACGGTAATCATGTGCTCCTTCAACTATTAGCAATGGTGTTTTAGCATTCTGAATAAATCTTTCCGGATTCCATTTTTCATATAAAGCGCGATTGGTATAAGGTGTTCCGCCAAACTCCCAATTCGGAAACCAAAGTTCTTCTGTAGTTCCCCACATACTTATAGTATTAAAAACGCCGTCGTGAGAGACCATTGCATTAAAGCGGCTTGTGTGCCCCTCAAGCCAGTCAATCATATAGCCGCCGTATGAAGCTCCGGCAGCAAAAGTATTTTTGGGATCAATGAATTTAAAATGTTTTATAGCATAGTCGCAGGCGTCCATTAAGTCGATATAAGGCTTCCCGCCCCAATTTTGTGAAATAGCGTTAGTAAATTTTTGTCCGTAGCCTGTGCTGCCGGTCGGATTTGGGGCAACAACCACATACCCTTTGGAAGCAAACAAATTTAAGTTCCAACGGTAATGAAATTCATCCTGCCAATTATCCTGCGGTCCGCCGTGGATTAAAAATATCATCGGATATGTCTTTGTAGAATCAAAAAATGGAGGCTTAACTAAGATTGATTCTATATTATCGCCGTCGGCGCCCTTTGACCAAAATGTCTCAACAGGATTCAATTCAAGTTTTGATAGGAGTTCCTTATTCAAGAAGGTAATTTGATGAACATTGCTACCGTCATTATTCATCGCAAATATTTCATAAGGAAGTTCAGCGCGCTGCTGTTTAAAGTATATTGTTTTGCCATCAGGTGAAACTGCTACATCGGCGTTGCTGTGTTCCTTTAGCAGTAAAGAAACTTTACCGGTTTCAATATCAATCTTATAAATAGAGTTAAAGATTTCGTTGTTGGCTGTAAAATAAATTGATTTGGAATCAGGCGACCAAACAATTTCTTCAACCGAGCGATCATATTTTTCTGTGAGGTTTTTTAGTTTGCCCGATGCACGATCATAAAGGACCAAACATTGTTTGTCCGATTCATGTCCCGGCACAAGCATGGATGCAAAAGCAATATATTTCCCGTCAGGCGAGTAAACCGGCTGATTATCATTTCCTAAGCTTACGGAAATTTTCTTTGCGGGAATTTTGGAATCTGCTTTAACGTCGTTCATATTTACTGTGAACACATCGTTGTTGGTACTGTTTGCTACTACGCTGTTAGGGTTCATTGTGTAGGCAATTTCTTTACCGCCGGGAGAGAAATTAAAGTCATTTGCGCTGCCTAAGTCAAGGGGCGGAACATCGTTGTGCATTAAATAATTTAAGTCGATATATTTCTTTGCTGCTATATCAAACAGAAACAAATGGCTTCGCTTGCCGTTGAGCCATTCATTCCAATGGCGAAACATTAGGTGAGTAATAATTCTTGCGTCGTATTTCTCTGATTTTTTTTCTTCATCTTTATTTTTATTGCAAGCTTGATCCGTGCAGTCTGCATAGACGGTAGAAGTTAAAAGAATTTTGCTTCCGTCATTTGACCATTTGAAATCTGTTACGCCGGTATATAAGTCGGTAATTTGCTGATTTCCCGATCCATCAAGATTACAATCCATTACCTGGTCATTTTCGATATAAGCTATCTTTTTCCCATCCGGTGAAAATCTTGGGTCGCTTTCGCTCTTATCGGAATTATTTAACGGATGCAGATTAGAGCCATCTACATTTACCAAATATATTTCTGTCTTTCCTTTGTTTGCATCAAGATTGTAAGTATTAACGGAGAAAGCGATTGTGCTGCCGTCAGGTGAAAGTACAAGCTGGTCTATTCTTTTCATTGCCCACAAATCTTCTACGGTAATAGGGCGTTTTGTTTGGGCGATGAGAATAATTGGGAGTATAGTTAGAATTAAAAAAAGCTTTTTCATTATTGCCTCGATTGGTTTCAATTTTTTGTTAATAAAAATAGCAGAACTTGTTTAGAAAGGCAATTCACTACTTTGTGAAATAAAGGAAAAAGTTAAAAGTAAAAAGTTAAGGAAAATGGAAGTAATGTGTGATAGGTGTATAAGATAAGGCTATTAGAAAGCTTGTTGAAGTGTATTCACAGTGCATTCAGAGTGCATTCATAATGTTTTTGGGATTAGTTTTGATTTGCTTTTCCTTTTTTGAATGGAATTGGAAGAATTAAAATGAGGCGACTAAGTTTTAGTGCGTAAACCTTTTCAACTTAAAATGGCTTTAGTTAAATTGCAGTGCGGTTTTTTCGATACCGTATTATAGGAAATTTTTCTTACCAATTTTTAGATGTAATAAGTGAAAACAATAAAACCCATTTTTCTTCCGGGTACGGATAGACAATTCACAATCCTTTCCTCACAGGTAATTCTTGAAGGAAAAACTATTTTAATTATCGGCGGAGGCACTACCGAATTAGCCAATGAATTTATAGTTAGAGGAGCTTCCCAAGTTATAATAATTGTAGAGGATAATGACTCCCTTTTGCAAATAAGGTTATTACTCGGCAATAATAAATATATTTCTGCAAAGATGATGGAATTTACTAACACTGATTTTCGTGACGAAGAATTTGATTTGGTTTATGCTCAAGCTTCCATCTCTAACTTAGGAAGAAATAAAATAATCAAAGAAGTAAAAAGGATTTTAAAGCCTAAGGGGGTTTTCTGTGTTGGTGAAAATGTAATCTTTACTCAAGAACCTCCGAAATTTGTAAATGATATTTTCCAAAGTTCAGGTATTATTCCTCTATTGAAAGATAATTTTCTTAAATACTATACCGAACGAAATTTTGATGTTTTATACGAACATGATCTATCTTCAACACTGAAAGATTTTTATAAAATGAGCACATCGCTTTTGCACGAGAATATAGATTCACTTTCGGAGAATGAAAAATCTTATTACAAAAAGTTAATCAAGAAAATGAGCCACGAATCGAATGCATTTCTTAACCTCGGAGGAGAAAATTATTTTGGTTTCATGATGCTGATTTTGCAGAAGGCAGTTTGATGAAGAAAGGCGACTTACTTGAGCTTGAAATTGAAGGCTTTGCTTTTGAAGGAAAAGGAATAGCAAAGATAATTAAAGACCCGGTTGACGGGAAAGGTGAGACTTCTAAATATGTAATTTTTGTTCACGGCGCTTATCCTGGCGATATTGTTGAAGCCCAACTTGTTAAGATTAAAAAATCTTATGCCGAAGCAAAAACGGTTAAGGTAATTTCACCTTCACAATTCAGGGTAAAGGCAAGATGTAAATATTTTGGCGTTTGCGGCGGATGCAAGCAACAGGACCTTGATTATGATGCCCAGGCGAAGTTTAAACAGGAACAGGTTGAACAAATTTTTTGGAAGATGGGGGGATTTGAGAACTTAAACTCGGAATCAATTATCCCTTCGAATAATATATTCTTTTACAGAAATAAAATGGAGTTCTCATTAGCCGATAGGCGATGGCTTACCCAGGTTGAAATAAACACAGGTGAGGAAATTGATCGTAATTTTGCGCTTGGCTTGCACATCCCAAATATATTTGACAAAGTACTAGATATCGACGAATGTTTTTTACAATCAAATGTCAGCAATCAAATACTAAACTTTACAAGAGATTTTTTTAAGAGTAGATCAATCTCTATTTATTCTTCAAAGACTAATTCGGGATATTTAAGAAACCTTGTCATCAAACAATCGCATAACACAAAAGATTTAATGGTTAACCTTGTTACCTTTAATGAAGATGATGATATAATGAATCAATATACCGGAATGATAGTAAAAGAAATTCCGCAAATAACTACTGTCATCAATAATATCAACTTAAAGAAAGCTTTGATTGCGACGGGAGACTATGAGAAAGTATATTACGGAAACGGATATATTTATGATTCGATAGGTAATTATAAATTTAGGATCAGTGCAAATTCATTCTTCCAGACAAATTCTTTACAGGCTGAAAAACTTTATCAGACGGCAATGGACTTTGCAGGGCTAACGGGTAGAGAAATAGTTTACGACTTATATTCCGGTGCAGGAACAATTTCCATTTTTGTTTCATCGAAAGCTCAACAAGTATTCGGGTTTGAAACAGTTGAATCTGCCGTGTCCGATGCAGAGGAAAATAAAAAGCTAAATGAAGTTGATAATGTAAATTTTATAACTGCAGATCTTTATAAATCATTTTTGCCTAAAGTTGAAGAAAAAGAATTGCCGCATCCTGACGTTGTAATTTTAGATCCACCGCGCAATGGTATGCACACAAATACTGTGAATGATGTAATAAAGCTTAGTCCTCAAAAAATTGTATATGTTAGTTGCAATCCGACCACTCAGGTAAGAGATATAAAGTTGTTCAGTACGGCGGGGTATAAGTTAATCAAAATTCGTCCTGTCGATATGTTCCCTCATACTTATCATATTGAGAATGTAGCGCTGCTAGAAAAAAGCTAGTGCACCTTTTTATTATTTAGAATGAGAACAAACTCACCTTTCAAATTCGTTCTTTCAACAATGGATAAAACTTCTTCAGCCGTTCCTCTATAAAACCTTTCATTTCCCATCGTGAGTTGATATGCAAGCACTACCTGGGCATTTTTCCCTAAAATTTTCACAACATCCGCGAGCAGACTTTTTAATCTATAGGGTGTATCGAGAAGGATAATCACTTCATTTATTTTTTTTATTTGCAATAATTGTTGCTGCCGTATTTCCTTTTTAGGTGAAAGCCATCCATAATAATAGAATTTTTCAAAGTCCAAACCGGAGGCTGTCAATGCTGGTAAAAGAGAATTAGCGCCAGGAACCGGTACTACTTGAATATTCTGAGATATGCAAAGCTCAACCAAAAGATGTCCCGGGTCTGAAAATAATGGTGTTCCGCAATCGGAAATTAAAGCAGCAGATTTGCCTTCCAATATTTTCAAAAGGATTTCATCCGCGACCTCTTTTTCGTTGTGTTCGTTAAGTGAGGTGAGTTCTTTTTCAATTTTATATTCGGAAAGAAGGCGCCTTGCCTCTTTAAATTCTTCACAAATTATAAAGTCAACTTCACGAAGAATTCTTAAAGCCCGAAGGGTAATATCGTCCCAATTTCCAATAGGGGTTGAGACTAAAAAAAGTTTTCCATTCATAATATTAAGATAAGCAAACTGAAGTTAATCTTTGAACAAATAATATTTTTTGTTGTTTTATCTGAAAAAATCTTCTTAATTTTATTTTGTGTTAAATGAGAAATTAAAAATTCAGCTTATATTCACTATTAAATTGATTGGGAGAAATTATGAGCGAAACACACATTAACGGTGAAAACTTAAAAGGATTACCGGAAAATGCATACACAGAACTAAAAGCGGGCGAAGAATATGTGCCTGTTATGCCCCCTAATGTTAAAGTCCCGGAAGTTAGCTTTTATTCTGTCCTAACGGGACTTTTAATGGCGATACTTTTTTCCGCTGCTGCTGCATATCTCGGATTAAAAATTGGACAAGTATTCGAAGCAGCTATTCCAATTGCAATAATTGCAGTTGGGCTGTCTACTGCCACAAAGAGAAAAAATGCACTCGGCGAAAATGTAATTATTCAGTCAATCGGCTCAACTTCAGGCGGTGTAGTGGCTGGTGCAATCTTTACTATACCGGCTTTGTACATTTTGAACTTAAATGCAGAATTCTACAAAATATTTTTAGCTTCATTATTCGGCGGGGTCTTGGGAATTTTATTTTTAATTCCATTCAGAAAATATTTTGTTAAAGAGATGCACGGGCAATATCCATTCCCTGAAGCCACAGCAACTACCGAAGTTTTAGTTGCAGGTGAGAAAGGCGGCAATCAGGCAGTTGTATTGGTCGTTAGCGGTATAATCGGCGGCTTGTATGATTTTATTGTTGCCTCCACCGGTTGGTGGAATGAAGTTTTTACCTCGCGTGTTATTCCAATCGGTGAAAAAATTGCAGACAAATATAAAATGATTTTTAAGATGGATATCGGCGCAGCAGTTATGGGACTGGGATATATTATCGGTCTTCGTTACGCTGCAATTATCTGTGCCGGTTCTTTTGTTTCGTGGTATGTCCTTATTCCGTTAACTGCATACGTAGGTCAAAGCCTGACAGT
This sequence comes from Bacteroidota bacterium, assembly GCA_021817845.1. Lineage (GTDB taxonomy): Bacteria > Bacteroidota > Ignavibacteria > Ignavibacteriales > Ignavibacteriaceae > FEN-1297. Next base: position 31,875 of record JAKAFW010000007.1, on the reverse strand, counting down.
GCCATTGGGCGCAAATGTTACTTTGCTTATTAAAGATATGTCAGCAGATCAAATTTTCTCTAATTATGTACGCCATATCGGAATTGGCGGAATTGCTATGGCCGGTATAATTGGGATTATTCGCTCTTCAAAAATAATCGGTACAGCATTTTCCTTAGCGGCAAAGGAAATTATGGGCAAAAAGGATGCGGTCAAAGAAAAATTGAGAACTAACCGCGATATAGCGATGAAGGTAATAGCTATTTCCATTATTGCAACAGCGGTGGCAATTTTTATTTTTTTCTTACTTGGTGTTGTAGGTACATTTCTTTATGCTTTAGTTGGATTGCTGATAGTCTTAATAATTTCATTCCTGTTTACAACCGTTGCAGCCACAGCAACAGCAATAGTAGGAACAAATCCGGTATCAGGAATGACCTTGATGACTTTAATATTGTCATCCATAATTTTGGTTTCAATCGGATTAAAAGGGACCGGCGGCATGGTTGCAGCATTATTGATTGGCGGAGTTGTATGTACCGCATTATCAATGTCCGGAAGTTTTATAACAGACTTAAAAATAGGGTACTGGCTTGGATCTTCGCCTTACAAACAAGAAAGCTGGAAATTTTTAGGAACTTTGGTTTCAGCAGCAACAGTAGGATATGTAATTCTACTATTAAATAATATTTATGGATTTACCGGACCGAATGCTCTTGTAGCTCCACAGGCAAATGCAATGGCGGCTGTTATTAAACCTCTAATGGAAAGCCAACCGGCGCCATGGATATTATATGTTGCCGGTGCATTGATGGCGTTACTTCTTACGATGATTGGCGTACCTGCTTTAGCTTTTGCTCTCGGTATGTACATTCCGCTTGAGCTAAATACTCCACTTTTAGTCGGCGGTTTGATTGCTTATTTTGTTTCGACAAGAAGTAAAGACGAGAAGATTAATAAATCCCGAGGAGAAAGAGGGACCTTAATTGCGTCAGGATTCATTGCCGGAGGCGCATTGATGGGAGTTGTAAGCGCTTTCCTTAGAAAATTCAACGTCAATATTGCCGTTAGCTCTGAATGGACAGATTCTCATTCCGGAGAGTTGCTAGGATTAATTATGTTTGCTATACTTTGTACTTACATGATTTGGGATGCTTTAAGAGGTAAACCGGAGGAATAAAAATTTATGTTTCTTCCATATTTGTTGGAGGCGATTAGCTAATCAAAGGCTTTTCAAATTCTCTTTGATTTAATTTTATTAAAAAATTAAAATAGAATTTTGTGTGTCCTTTGAGAAAGATTTTGATCCAACAGTAATTTCATGATGCTAAAATGATTGATTTCTTCTCTCTATCAGCAGCGTAACTGAGGCACGCGAGGATATCATTTTTATTAAGTTCATTAAAATCTTTTAGCACATCTTCGACGGTCATACCAGAAGCCAGATACTCCAGAATATCATAAACGGTAATTCTTGTATCTCTGATACATGGCTTACCGCTTCTTTTGCCGGGATTTATAGTTATGTAGTCCTTATAATCCATTTTGCTCAACTTTTTTTATTTAAATATACTTTTTACTTAAATAGCATTCAATGCAGAGATTAGCATTTTAATCTCTATTTGAAAATCTGAATTTGTAAATGAGGCTCATTTTTTGAAATGAGCCTCAAGTTTCAAAACATATTCTATGAGGACTATACTATTTTTATTTTATTAACTCTTTCATCTTACCAAGCAGCTCACTTAAATCGACATCAAAGCGCTCACCGGACTTTCTAATCTTAACTTCAACTTTTTTGTCTTTAAGTTTTTTCTCACCGACAATTACTTGAATCGGCATACCTAAAAGGTCAGCATCTTTAAACTTGAACCCAGCTTGTGCGTCGATCCTGTCATCAAATAAAACATTAATACTGTTTGAAGTTAAATCATCATATATTTTTTCAGAAGCCTCAATGACTTCCGGCTTCTTCATATTCAAACTGATAAGCTGTACTTGGAAAGGCGCAAGTGTATTATCCCAAATAATTCCGTTTTCATCATGGTGCTGTTCTATATAACAAGCCATAACTCGTTCAACTCCAATACCATAGCTACCCATAATGATTGGATTTTCTTTACCGGATTCATCAAGAAAATTTGCGCCCATAGCAACAGAATATTTAGTACCAAGCTTAAATATATGTCCAAGTTCTATTGCGCTGAATACTTCCAAATTTTCATCACAATTCGGGCATCCTTCACCGGACTTTACAATTCTTAAATCAAAATATTCCGGATCTTTTAAGTCTCTCTTCAAATCTATTCCGCCGATATGGAAATCATTTTTGTTTGCTCCGCTATAAAGATTATTAGACTCTTTCAACCGATTGTCAACAATAATCCTTTCCTTAAATTCTATAGGTCCGATCGAACCTGCATCAGCTCCTGTGATCTCTTTTAGCTCCTCTAAATGAGCCGGGCGAATTTTTCCGCCCAAGACTTTTTCCAATTTTACTTCATTCACTTCATCATTGCCGCACATTAAAATAAGAACCGGCTTATCATTATAAATATAGACTCTTGACTTAGCACATTCGGTTTCATCTATTTTTAAGAACTCACAAAGCTCATCAATGGATTTTATATTAGGAGTAGAAATTTCTTTTAACTCCAAAATGTTTTCGTCACGTTTCCTTGACGGTATTTTTGATTGGGCAACTTCGACATTAGCTGCATAGCCGCAATTCTCACAATAAGCAACAGTATCTTCACCGGCATCAGACTTAACCATAAACTCTTCTGAGCCGGTTCCACCCATTGCTCCGCTTGATGCTCCCACGACAAAGTACTTCAAATCGCAACGGTCGAAAATGTTTCTATAAGCTTTATCGTGAAGATCATAAGACTTATCTAATTCTTCCCAGGTTGCGTCGAACGAATATGAATCTTTCATTAAAAATTGCCTGCCCCGGATAACACCGCTTCTTGGGCGAGCTTCATTTCTGAATTTAGTTTGAATCTGATACCAGATTTGGGGTAAATCTTTATAAGATTTTAATACATTCCTGGCATGGAAAGTCATTATCTCTTCGTGAGTAGGGGCTAAAACATAATCGCGATTTTTGAGATGGAACATCGTATCGCCGAAGGCTTCAACGCGGTTTGTCTCTTCCCAAATTTCTCTGGGGTTTAATGCCGGCAAATGAAATTCCTGTCCGCCGATTGCATCTATCTCTTCTCTAATTATCTGAGAGATTTTTTTTATTACTTTATAACCGAGAGGTAGAAAAGAATAAATTCCCGCAGAAAGCATTCTTACCATACCAGCGCGCAGCATATAAACATGACTAGCAACGACCGCATCATTAGGGACTTCTTTTAACGTAGGAACAAAAGATTTACTCAAACGCATAAATTTTCCAGTATATATTATTAGTTCATTAGTTTAATTGGGCAAAACGTTATTTTGAATAACAAAGATAACTAAATGAAAAAAGCTTATCAAAGCAAGGGAAATTTAACTTAATTTATATTTCGCATTAGATTAAAAATTAGGTAACCGAAGCAGGCTTGTAAAATAGTCGTTGGGTCATAATATAGGTAACCCAAAATTATAAAGGTTGTATTATTATACTGAATAAATAAAAAATATTTATTCTTTAACAAAACAAATTATAAGATTTTGATGAGAATTAACTCTTTCGAAGGGTATATCACTATCCTTTGAAGCAAACAGAATTAAGCCCGATGTCATCCCCATCGCCGCGCTTTTTTGTTTTAAGATAGAAATGTATTGAGTTATGAAAAGTCCCGCAAGTTTATCACAGACTAAATATTTTTTATTATTGTTAGGATATAGAGATAAAATAATTTATTTTCAATGAAATAAGTTCGACTAATATTGAATAAAGAAAATATAGAAATGTTAATTTTTTGAATTCAGTAAAAGAAAATAATTCGGGAATACCTCAAGAGTTTCTATTCCGAGAATCCACCACAATGGGAAATACAAAACTGGAAAATCATACTAAATTTATTTTTAGAATTGCTCTGAAACATGTCCAACTGTCTTGTTTATCATAATATTCGTAAAGCGATTGATCTTTATATTGGGGTTCATCTTTGATTTTCCCGAATATTATTTGATCATTGTTAAAGTCATTTTGGCTTTCTCTATTGCTTTTACTCCGTGGGGAACATTAGGAGGAAGAATTATAAATTGCCCGGGAGCAACAACAAAAGGTTTTCCTCCAACAGTGATTTCCATAGATCCGTCAACAATATAAATTACTGCTTCAAACGGCGATGTATGTTCTGTCAAAGATTCATCTTTGTCAAAAGCAAATAAAGTTACATTGCCGTTCGGCTTTTTTAGTAATTGCTTGCTTACAATTGAGGATAATTGATATTCAATTTCTTCTGCCAAATTTTTCGGAAAGATCGATTCTGTTTCTAACTTGTTCTTTTCATTTTCCATTATTAAGCTCCTTTGATCTGATGTTAATTTTTCATTGAGTTTGTTATTACTTGCACCGTTAAAATTTTTCTCCTTTAGCTTCACGGTACTGGCTGCCGACCCCTCTAATCCTTCCCCACATCGCATAAAAGAAAAGAATAATTGCCAAAACTTGAAATATAGAAAAAACAGAAATACCCGTTTCAATATATTTTGATTCTATAAAAGAGCCTATCACTTGAAATAAAAACCTTAAGGCGGTAGATATTGTCATTATCCAGTAGGTGACAAGAATAAGATCCGGATTATATTTTTTGTCATCTTTTTCGGCGCGGGGGAAGAACCACAATGCTACTCCCATAATCATCATCATAATAGAACCGACGAGAATGATGTGAGTATGGGCAGATATTAATTCCGGTGAAAAGCCGGTGTAAAACAAATGCTTATTGAGTGACATATAAAGTCCGGTAAAAATTCCAACAATTAAAAATATGATACTTGTTTTTACAAAATACCTGACTGTAGTAAACATTTTTTATTCCTTAGTTAAATTCCTAATTCTCTTCTGGCGTCTATAGACATTAAATCGGGACTCCATTTAGGTTCCCACACGAGATTTATTTTTACGGAAGCGTCAGACTCCAATTGGGTTATGATTTTTTCAACCCATGCAGTTATACTATTGTGCATTGGGCAGCCGGGAGTTGTTAATGTCATTGTTATGGAAATTTCATTCTCATTAAACTCGACTTCATAGACCAATCCAAGGTCAACAATATTCAACCCGATTTCAGGATCAATTACCCCTTTTAGGACTTCCAATATTTCTTCTTTTGTCGCCATAATTATTATGCCTTAATTAAAATATATGAAAAATTAAAAAGGAATATAAGTGAACCAATAAACATAACCCCGAAAGAAATTAATAAACCGGAGGGAATTTGAAAGGCTAAAGAGAAGATTACTCCCACTAATGCAGATACCATAAAATAATATCCTGCATAAGCAGGTTTCTCTTTGAACATATCTTTTAGCATTGGCACAGTTTCTATACCGACTTTACTGCTGTATTTATGATACCAAACAAGAAACGGAACTATCTTATACATCTGTCCTACTATTAGCATTGAAATATAACCGAAAATAATTAAATACCCATATACAAGTGTTACATTCATTTTATTTGAAATATTAGTGAATGTGAGAAGAGAGCCAAATGCAGTAGTTATACCCAAAAGAATGTAAGCAGTTTTTGAAAACTTAATGCCGATATCTGATTTTTTTCTTAATCTTTTTTTGAAAATTACGTACATTTGAAAGAGAAAGGAGAATATTCCGGCAACTATTAGCAGTACGCTGATATAGAAGTAAATTGTTAAATCTTCGTAATGCATTACTGTAGATATTCCGAGCAAGCCGGCATTAATTAATCCAAAGGCAATTTTGCCGCTTACCGTTGAGTAGCCATGTGAAAGAGTAAACATCGGTATAAGTTTAAATGAAACACCCATTATCACCATAGAAACCCATCCTATGAATGCAATGTGCGCATGAAGATTCAGATACTGCAAATGACTAATCCTGATGAACGGATAACCTAGATTTATACTGAGCAGCAAACCGGCAACTGCGGTTGTAATGAGATAAAAAATTGCAGCGGCTAAATACAATCCAGTAAGATTCCACTTTTTTACGCGAGTCATCGTAACAATAATATTAAAAGAGAAAATCAGGATTGCAATATTCAGAATTATAGCGGAAGCCGTTAAATGAATACCGGTATCAAAGTTCCAGAATCCGGTTACAAGTCCAATAATGCCTATTAAGAAAATCCAGAACTGAATTTCGGCAAGCTTTTCACTGAAGAGTTTAACTTCAAGAACAACTGGAACGAGCTGGAACATTGCACCGAAAATTATCATTGTAATCCAGCCTAAAGTTGCAATATGGGTCAGAGCTAAAATCTTCGGTTGAAAATGGAAACCGCTTATATACCTATAATTTAAGATCAACAATAAATTTAGAATGGAAAAAGAAAGTATTGCGGCAATAAAATATTTTAATACAATCTTGAACGGAGGAGCATATGCTGATACAAGTGATTCTGATTGCATAATTATGCTTTATCCATCTTTTTCATTATTATAACTTTGAAGTAATTGTCATTAATCTTATTGCTGATTGCTTTGTAACCTCTTTCTTCAAGTTTAGGATAAAGCATTAATGGTTCTCGATGATGATGTACAACTAAAACCGTTTTGTAATCTACTTTAGATAAAGCTTCTAAAACTTTTACCATCGGCTCAGGCGGCGTTAACTCCCTAACATCAATCTCAATAATATTTTCATAATTATGAGGAATTTGTGCAGAGGTCAATCCATTTTCAGTATTTTCACCAGTACTACTTGCCGGAACATTATTTTTAAAGAAATAGATTTTATATACTTCTTCTTCTTTAATTATTTTGTAGTCGAATCCTTTTTTACCCATGACTGAGTATAATGGAATGGGCTCAAAAGAATTTATAAGAAGAAATATGTCATCCTCTTTCAACGCTTTAACTGTAGACATGATTTCAAGAAACGGATCTTTACCGGTGTTAATAATAGGCCGAACATCAAGAAGAATAATTTTATCCGGATTTAGATTATTAATAAAATTAAAATCGTTTTCTTCCATAATGTTTTTTTCTTTCTTAATATTAGCAGAAACAATTTGAGATTCTGCAATAGGATTAACTGATTTATTCAACCTGTAAAGAAGAGCGCTAAGATCAACTCCGGCAATAGCTGCTGCTTGCTCCACATTAACCCTTGCAGCTAAAGCTTTCCTTAAAATTTTATTTTTAAGTTTACTAAAGTGAGGGCTTGTTTTTAAAAGTATATCAATAGTCTGAGGATAATCTTTCAGCATTTTAGAAATCTTCATAGTCTTGGTAATCATCGCTCTTCTCTCAGATAAGAATTAAACAATTTTCGTAATATTGACAATCCAAACTTCAGGACCGCTTTCTATATATTCCCATGCAAACTGTTCGCTTCTTAAGGCTTGCATTTGATAATAAAGCGGCATTGGGTCATGATCATTTATCAATTGTAGTATTTCTTCCTTTTGAAGCAAATCAAATGTTGCAAATATTGTTGGATGTTTTTCACGCGGAGGGACGGGACGAATATCCAACTCTTTTACTATTGTGCTGCTCATTTTAGTTCCTTTCTTTTTTAATTTAAAACTATCGAAGAAAACAGAAGAATCCTTTGACTTAAGTCATTATTCTTAATTTTCGACATTCTTGAATAGATATAATTAGCAAAATCTATTGATACAACATTGTTAAAAGCATTTTTACATTCTGATTTAATCCTTCACTTTGATTTTGAATTTCACCTTTTTGGTTAATGAATGTTATCAGATTTGAATGCGTAAACATACCCGACTGATTCTCTTTATATTTAAATCCAATTATTTGTGCAAGCTCGGCTATTTGATATTTTGAACCAGTAATAAGACTCCAAATACCTGGTTTAAGATTTCTTTCATCGGCATACTTTTTCAATATTTCAGGAGTATCTCTTTTAGGATCAATCGATACCAATACAAACCGGTAATTATCAAGATATCTTTGTGGAATCGCAGCCTGAAGTCTTTGTAGTTCATTTACAATTATGGGGCATGCAGTGGGGCAACGTGTATAAAACATAGCAAGAATAACTTTTTTCCCTAAAAAACAATTTAGTTTAATAGATTTGCTAAATTGATTCTTCCAAATGGTTCTAAGTTGATATATTGAATCATCAGAATATTGTCCGGGAGCTAATTCATTGCAGCAATTATTCTTTGCAGAAATTCTTTCATCAATTTGTATAGCTTGGGAAGTTACCCCCTTATTGCCTGACTTCTCCTTTAGTGATTGGTAAATAAAAGAGCCGACAACAGAAAGTATTATTACCGGGAGTAAAACAAAAATATATTTCTTCATTTTAAATTTCCTTCCTTTTTTTTTAATTAAAGTCAGCTATTCATTTCCGATTAGGGATACGCACCGGAACCCCAAGTCGTCCATTGAATAATTTGCTTTAAGACTATTGCGAAAGCTAAATCTTAAGAAAGCGGGATAATCTTTGGGATTAGTAGCACTTGCGCCTGCACCGCCGCAAATACTAGAAGCCTCTATAATTGTTTCATTAAAATCAAATGTCCATTCATAAAAATGAACTAAGTCATTTGAATTATTTATCATACGAAGTTTTTCTGCGGCGTACTCCCATTCTGCAACAGTAGGAAGCCGCTTGCCCACCCATGTACAATAAGCATTTGCAGCATACCAGGAAATGTCAGTAACCGGTTTATTACTTTTAACTTCATTACCTAAGTCAAGATCGCTTTTCCATTTTCTTAAATAATTTGCATCTGCAAAAATTATTTTAACCATGGATCTTCGCCATTCCGGGTTAGCTTTTACAAATTTCAAATATTCTTCGTTTGTTACCGGATTCTGATCTATGTAGAAAGCATGAATAAATTGTTTTGAAGAATCATTATCGGATTTAAATAACGGGCAGTAATAACCTCCTTTTACCAATATCATTTTATTTGATGCTTTTAAGTTGATTTTCCCAAATGACGAATAGCCTATTAATAGTACCAACAATATTGTAATATTTATTTTTTTTGCATTCATCTTAACTTTTCTATTTGCCGTTTCTAACCTTTGCTACTTCATCTTTGGTAACTGTTTTGCCTGAATTACCGAACGAATGATATACGTAAGTCAAAACCGCGGCAATCTGGTCGTCGCTTAAACTTTGCGCAGGCATTACATTATTGAACTGTTTTCCGTTTACAGTTATAACTCCATTCTTTCCGCGCAATACTATTCCGATTGCTCTCTGTTTGTCGGCATTTAAGAAATTCGATTGTGCAAGAGGAGGAAACACATTGGGGACACCTTTTCCGTCCGGTTGATGGCATGCAAAACACGTAGTCATAAAAACTTTCTTACCGGCTGCAACAATGTCATCAATGCTATTTGAATTTCCTTCGGATGATTTTGCATTTTGCGGATTGATATCAGTATTTCCAACTACTGAATTATTATTTTCCAATTTCTTATCCATTTCGGAGCCATAATACAAATTATCATCCTGCTTACCCGAAAATATTTCTTTATTTTCATTACCCGTAACCGTTAACATCCCGACAGCCCCTTTATTGAAAGCCCTAAAAATTGAATGGTCAACAATTGTATATGTACCCGGCACATTCACTTTAAATTCGACTATTGCAGCCCCGCCGGCCGGGATTGTAACAGTCTGAACATTTTCTTGAGTCACATTTGTTCCGCCGAATAGATAGACCTTATCAAATACAACACCTATAATATGAAAAGAAGAAGTTAAACATGGTCCAATGTTTCCGACAAAAAGCCTGATAGTTTCACCCACCCTTGCCTGGAGTGCATTGCTACCGGATAAAGCTCCAACAGAACCGTTAAAAACAACGTATGTAGGATTTTCCGCTAATGCTTTATCCAAAGAGAAATCTTGTAATCCGGGCGCACCATAATCCCCGGTAGTATAAAATTCACTTTGCATTATATAATATTCATGGTCAACAGGGGGCAATGGTTTTTTTGGTTGCACGTAAATAAGGCCATACATTCCGTTGGCTATATGAAGCGGTACCGGTTGTGTTGCACAATGATATATAAAAAGCCCAGGGTGATTAGCTTTAAAAGAAAACGTCGAAGAATGTCCAGGGACAGTTTGCGAAGCTGAGGCACCCCCGCCCGGACCGCTTACTGCATGAAGATCGATGCTATGAGGAACCGTACAGAGCGGGCTGTTATCCAAATGAAATTCTACTTCATCGCCTTCTTTTACTCTAATAAACTCACCAGGAACTTTCCCCCCAAATGTCCAGAAATTATATTCAACTCCATCCGCTAATCTCCCCGTTACTTGCATTGTTTCTAAATTAACAATCACCTTACTTGGATGATTCCTCATTATTTCAGGAGGCACTTCAGGGGCATAAGTTAAATTTGCGTACTCTTCCCCTTTTACTTTGTTCGAATATTCATTACATCCATTGATCTGAAAGGTTATGATTGTAATTATTAAGAGTATTACAAATACTGCGGGTATTAAAATTATGTATTTAAGTTTAGGTTCAAGTTTAAGTTTCATTTTTAGCCCTATTTTATCATTTAGTTTTGATTTTAACTTTTTATCTTCTTGATTATCAGTCTTTTTTATCCGATTATTAATTAAAAAATTTTATATGTTATATCTTAAATTCTTTAATTGTTGAACTACTGATTGTAGTATATTCTAACTGATGCAAAACTATTGAAAAGAGCAGTACAATCCTTTGACTTAAGTCAGTATTTATACTTTTTATTCTGAAAGCTGTTTAAGGCGGGTATAATCAGTAATAATTATGGATTTTCCATTTACTTTTATAATCCCCTCGTCTTGCATTCTCTTTAATGTTCTGGAAAGTGTTTCGGTAATTGTCCCGATATACGCAGCTATTGTCTTTTTAGTTACATTTAGTTTTAGGAAAGGCTCTTCTAATTTATATGTCTTATTATTTTTAATTTCTCTTAATAAATATTCGGCTAACCTGTTAATAACCTCTTTTGACGAAAAGTTTTCTATCAAATTAGTCATTTCCCTAAGGCGTCTGCCAAAACCGCTTAACATTTTTAGGCTCATTTCAGGCTCAGCTTTTATTAACGATAAGAACCCTTCTTTCGGTACTAATATCGACACACTTTCTTCCAATGCCTGCGCTGTTGCGGGATAATTTCCACCTTCAAACAACGGAACATCTGCAAATACGGTTAACGGCTTTACAATATGTAATACTGCTTCCTTTCCATTAGCGCTGTTTTTAAATACCTTTATTGTCCCCTTTAGCAGTATATAAAAACCTTTATAAATATCCCCGTCGTAAAATAGAAACTCATTCTTCCTAAATTTTGAAGTCTTGGATATAGCAGTAATTTTTTTTAGCTGATCTATATTCAATTCTGAAAATAACGGAATTTCCCTTAATGTATCTTTTATAGCTACAGGCTCTATTGACATTTTATTGATTAATAATTTAAATATTCATTTATTTTATCATTTTTTATTTTATTTCCTGCAATGAATATTTCAAGTTGTACTAATATTTGGTTTATAGAAAGAAAATTAGTTGCAGGTATTCAATTCTATTCTTTTCCGTAAATTCTGTATAGTAATGTAAAAAGATATTTGATGAAAACTTCATGAATTGATAAAATAAATTTAATTTCTATACCTTAAATTGAATTATTGTTCAGTTTTGTTTTCTTCTTTTTAATTGTTCTGAAACTTATATACCTTTTATATAAATTTTCCTTTTCATTGTGAATTCTTCTTGCAGTTAAAATGTCATCATGAGAAATTAGACCTATCAATTTTTGGTGATCATCGTGTGCAATAATTGGAATACGCGTTACCTTGTACCTTGCCATCATATCTGCTGCTTCCCGCATAGAGTTGTCTTCGTATATTGCGATTAATGGTCCTTGAACAATTTCCATTATTTTCTTATCGCCGGATATCTCCGGATTTTCTAACTCCCGCCTTCTAATAATCCCAATTAGTTTTTCATATTCATCGATTACCGGATAAGCATGATGCAAAGTCCCTTCTTCACCTGAAACCAACCATTTCCGTACTTTTGAAACCTCATCTTCAGCTTTAATAGAAACGACATTTTTAGTAGCGCATTCTTTTACTAAGATTTGTATGAGAAAATCTGCCGCATATTCACTTGGAACATTAACGCCTCTTCTTGCAATTTTTTCTGTCATTATTGTATTACGCATCATTAGGCTGGAAACTAAATATGCGCTACTACAACCCGCTAAAAGGGGTAATAAACCATGAGGCTGCATCGTCGTTTCGAAGGCAAATATCATAGACGCTAATAATGCCCGCGCTGAGCCGGCAAACATTGCAGCCATACCTACGAGAGCCGCTATCCTTATATCAACGCCTGAATTTGGAAATAGACTTAAAATAATTGAGCCTAATGTAGCTCCCAGTCCGCCGCCGATAGTAAACAATGGGGCAAGCGTCCCCCCGGAAGTTCCGCTTCCAAGTGAAATAGCCCATGAAACAAATTTTAGAACAAATAAAATAATTAAAGTTTGTCCAAATATGCTCCCATTCAAGATATTATCTATATTATCATATCCAACTCCCAACGTATGAGGTACAAAATACCCAACTATTCCTACAGCGATGGCTCCTATAGCAGGCCACCACATCCAATGAATTGGAAGTTTGTCAAACATATCTTCAACTAAATAAACAGCCTTTGTAACAAATACCGAGCAAACACCTATAATCAATCCCATTAATAAATAAATTACCAAAGCTACGGAACCTGGCTGAGCTACATCCTTTAAGGCAAATATCGGCGCTGTACCTACAAAAAATATTCTTACTGCTGTAGCTGCTGCACTTGCAAGAGTAACTGGTATTAAGGACTGGGGATTAAACTCAAATAACAAAAGCTCCACAGCTAATAGAACTGCTGAAATTGGGCTTCCAAAAGTAGCAGCCATTCCGGCTGCTGCACCGGCAGCCAAAAGAATTTTTCTTTCATCCGCACTTGTCTTTAGTAATTGTCCGATTAACGAGCCTAACGCACCACCGGTTGCAATAATTGGTCCCTCTGCGCCAAAAGGTCCGCCGGTGCCTATTGAAATTGCGGCAGAGATAGGTTTTAAGAATGTCAGACGGGGCTGTATTTTGCTTTCATTTAATAATACCTGTTCCATGGCTTCGGGTATTCCATGTCCTCTAATCCCGGCTGAACCATACTTTGCCATGAAACCGACAACTATTGCCCCGGCAATGGGAATAATTATCACCCACAGTCCAAGATGATTTTGAGCAGGTGAACTAAAGGTGAAAGAAAACGCCCCATAAAAACAAAGATTTGTTATTAGACCAATTAATCTTGTTAAAATTTGGGCAATAAATCCGCCGGCAATACCTAAGAGAATTGATATTAAGGAAATCTTGATTGAACGATAATTATAAAAATTTTTATCCTGCGGAAGGTGAATTGTCCGCAAAGTTGGTTCCATTGAAGGCGAAACCGGTAATCCTGATTTACCAACAAATTTGTTTCTTTCTTTCTTCCTCATAAGCCTTTCTCAATTTTAAGCTGATCTAATGGCATAGTCATGTCTAACTACCGGAACTATTTTAATTCTTTAAGGATCCATAGCACGGCAAACCGCAATTTTGAATTATGAATGTTGAATTTTGAATGAAACGCAATGAAATTGAGAAAATTTAACAAAAAAAATTTTGATTTGACATAAACAACAAAAATATTATTTCCAATACTATAATCTCTCGTAAATACAATTATATTGAATTAATGTTATTTGGAACTGTGATTGCCATTACTTTATTTATAGAAATTAGAACTGTTTCATTATATAAAAGGTATTTTGCCGAAATTATTTTTAACTTTATTCCAAATATTTGTAATTTGTGTTATGGTTGAGCAATCTTCAAAAATTACATTAAAAGAAGTTCCTCTCTTTTCCGAGCTTAGTGTTGATGACTTCAGGCAAATTACTGCTTTAAGTAATCTAATTAAGGTTAAAAAGAATGATTTTATTTTCCATGAAGGCGATGAATTCAAAGGTCTTTTTATTGTATTAAAGGGATCAGTTAAGATATACAAAATTTCCAGGGAAGGTAAGGAATACATTCTGCATTTTATTACTCCTCCGAATGTTTTTGGTGATGTCCCTTTGTTTACCGGCGGTGATTGCCCCGCTGACGTTCAAGCTTTGGAAGACAGCATTTTATTATTTGTACCAAAAAATGAATTTCTAAATTTATTGGCAAATAATTCCAAATTAAGTTTAAAGATAATGACGGGATTTGCATATCGCCTAAAATCTCTCAGCGTCAAAGCCGCTGAATTGTCGTTATCCGAAGTTATCAATCGATTAGCGGGTTATCTTATTAATGAAATAGAAAAGTCCGGAACCGCGAATATGCTCGAACCGCATATTAAACTTTCTATTTCAATTGCAACGTTAGCTTCATATCTCGGAACTATTAGCGAATCGATTTCCCGAGCGATGAAAAAACTCAGAGATAATAAAATTATTAGGATGCATGGCAAAACAATATTCATAGAAGATTTCAATAAGTTAAAGAACCTCGCAAGATAGAAAACCATTTTCTTCGTACATCCTTCTTTTAATGTTAATTTTTTAACCAGAAGTATTATATACTGACTTAAGTCATTGTCATTTTTCATTTGTTCATTTACTTTTCCTTTGGAAAGTGTGCCGGGAATTGATGTAAAGGAATTGGAGCCGATATGGAAGAAAATAAGACCATACAAATAACTTATGAAGAACAGGTAAATAAATTTTTAATTGAATTTATGAATGATATGTATAAAGGTCATGATCATGTTATTGCCAGAAAATATTTTCGTGATTTATTAAACGAATTGATTCCAAAATATTTCTGCATCTGCGATCAAGATAAAAGCGATACTGAAAAGACGGTTAGATGAAAATGGATGCTTTCTATAAAAATATTGTAGTACTTGGTGCCGGTTACGGCGGTCTTACTGCGGCTCTCAGGCTAAGCAGTCTTTTTCGAAAACGTTATCACATCAAAATTCATTTAATAGATAAAAATCCATATCATACCCTTAAAACTCAGTTGCATGAAGCCGCTGTTCATAAAAATGAAGTTGTTATTCCAATTGAGAGAATAATATCAAAAAGAAATATCTCATTTCATTGCGGCGTAGTAACTAAAATTGATTTAGTTAACAAAAAAGTATTTCTTGTTGATGAGGTAATTCAATTTATTTTTATAGTTATTGCTTTAGGAAGTAAAAGTAATTTCTATAATATTGAAGGTCTTAGTGAATACTCCTTTCCTCTGCAGTCTTACGAAGATGCAGAAAAAATTTATAACCATATATCGCAACTTTGCGCAGAAGCTTCTTCGGAAGAAAATGCTGAAACAAGAAAGCAAAAACTCACTTTTGTTGTAGGCGGCGGCGGTTTATCCGGAGTAGAATTTGCAGCCGAGCTTTCAGATCATGTTAAGCTCTGCATTTCTAACAATAGGTTAAATGAAGATGAACTTGATATACTTTTAGTAGAAGCGGCAGATAAGATTTTACCAGGCGTTTCAGACTATATTCGAGCAAAAATAGAGGAAAAATTACATGCTAAAAGTATTAAAGTTTTATCAAATACTAAGATAATTCATTTAACCGAAGATGAAGTTTTTTTCTCCGATTTGAATTCCATAAAAACCAAAACACTTGTATGGACAGGTGGAATAAGGATTTCTAACTTAATTAAGGAAAGTAATTTTAAGACCGGTACCGGGGGAAGAATACTTGTAGATGAATATTTGAAAGCACAAGATTTCCCATTCGCTTATGCTCTGGGTGACAATGCACTTGCAATAAATCCTTATACCGGTTCACCCGTTCCCGCGGCAGCTCAGTTTGCGTTACAGCAAGGTAGGTTGGTTGCACAAAACATTTTTAACGAAGTCTACGGCTATCAAAAGATCGCTTATCAACCCAAAGTTTGGGGTGAATTTATAAGTTTAGGTAAACATCTCGCTGCCGGTTGGTTAGCATTACCTTTTTCTAAAAAGCTAAGTTTTATTGGCTTTTTAGCTAATCTCGTTAATACTGCAATTAAAGAGAAACACATTTTTTTACTTAGAAAAGAAAGTAGAAACTGGATCACTTACTAACTAAAGATATACAAAACTAAAAGTTGTAAATAAATTTGAAGGTTAATAGATGTCATCAGAAAATATCTCAATATTAGATGGTCTAATTCAACTGACAACGTTAGCGTCATCATTACAATGTATTAAAGTTTAATATATATTCATCCGGGTTATAAACTATTCTATAGTTAAAGATATTCATTATTAAAATAGACAAACTCATAATTCAAGAATTTAAAATTTCTTCTACCCGGAATGGGAATTTACCTCCAATAAAATTATTTATGAAAGGAATTAAAGATGCGTTTAGATTGGCATAAAACATTACCGGAAGCTTATAAAGCGATGTTGGATTTACAGCACGTTGTTGACAAAAGTAAACTTGATCATAAACTTTTAGAGCTTGTTAAAATTAGAGCATCTCAAATAAACGGTTGTGCACATTGTCTTGATATGCATACCAAAGATGCCATTGCTATTGGAGAAAGCGAACAGAGAATTCATGTGCTTGCCGCATGGCGGGAAGCGCCGTTTTATTCACCGAAGGAAAGAGCAGCGCTTGCTTGGTGTGAATCCTTGACTCAAATTTCACATGCCGGAGCGACGGATAGAATTTATGACGATGTCGAAAACTTGTTCTTGCCTCAAGAACTTGTCGAGCTTACTCTTGCTATTGTTGCCATTAATAGCTGGAATAGGCTTGCTGTTGGATTTAAATCTGAAGTGGGTAGCTATGTCTCACAATTCAATAAAGAAAATCAGCATTGAGACATATTTTTTTAAACGTTAGTTATGGAGTTAACTCAATGCAAGATTATAAAGTAAAAATTCTTGATATTAAAAATGTTACCCCTGATGTAAAATCCTTAAAGATTGAAAAACCAGCCGGATACAGTTTTATTCCAGGGCAAGCAGCTGATGTTGCAATTAATAAACCCAAGCTTATAAGTCAAAAACGTTCTTTTACTTTCACTTCGTTAAATGACTGGGACTATCTGGAATTTACTATCAAAATTTATAATGAACATAATGGGATAACAAAAGAGATAGGCAATCTAAATGTCGGAGAGGAATTAATTATAGGAGAACCTTGGGGAGCAATTTGTTACAAAGGTGATGGAATCTTTATTGCGGGTGGCGCTGGTGTAACGCCATTTATTGCAATTCTTCGAGAGCTCAATTCAAAAAATAAAATTGGGAATAACAAACTAATCTTTGCAAATAAAACAGAAGAAGACATAATTCTTAAAGATGAGTTCAAACAAATATT
Source organism: Bacteroidota bacterium (assembly GCA_021817845.1). GTDB lineage: Bacteria > Bacteroidota > Ignavibacteria > Ignavibacteriales > Ignavibacteriaceae > FEN-1297. The sequence continues at coordinate 14,393 of JAKAFW010000007.1, read as the reverse complement.
GGGAAATAATTTCATAAATATTTTATCTCATCAAAAATCTGACAAATATCTGTATGGCTTTATTACTGAAGAATTTCTAATATCAACTGTGAATGATTTTAATGAAAAATTCTACTCTTGCGGTCCACCACCTATGATGGATGCTTTGGAAAACATATTCCAAGATCTTAACATTCCAAGTGAACAAATTGTAAAAGAAGAATTTTAGGATATAATAATGATAAACATAAAGCGCGTTTATGATGATCCATCAAAAGATGATGGCTACAGAATCCTTATTGACAGACTTTGGGCAAGAGGCTTAAAAAAAGAAAAAGCCAAAATTGATTTATGGCTAAAAGAAATTGCCCCGAGTAATGAGTTACGAAAATGGTATGTCCACGATCCTACAAAATGGAATTCATTTAAAGAAAAGTATAAAGTAGAACTCAAAGGGAAAGAAGAACTTATTGATCAAATAAAAAAATTGAAAAGAGATAAAGGAACACTAACATTTCTGTACTCATCAAAAGAGCCAAGACTTAATAATGCCGTAGCGCTTTTAGAAATTATAAATCAACTCAAATAAATCTATATTAATCTGACTTAAGTCATTCACAACTCACCTAGATAATTTTAATTTAATACTATCGAAATTGATACACTTGGATATCAAAATGAATATTAGATCTTTATAAATTAAAGGATAAAAATTATGGCTCTCATAATAACCGATGAATGCATCAACTGTGGCGCTTGTGAACCCGAATGCCCTAATACCGCAATCTATGAAGGCGGCGTTAATTGGTCTTTAGACGGCAAAACTCAGGAACCTCTTATTAACGATTATTTTTATATAGTTCCTGATAAATGTACAGAATGTGTAGGTTTCCATAATGAACCTCAATGTATGGCTGTTTGCCCGGTTGATTGTATTATTGTGGACCCGGACCATATCGAATCAAAAGAAGTTTTACTTTTAAAAAAAGAAAAGCTCGATTTAATTAAGCGTTAACATATATTTTTAATCACCTTAATATGAGAATTAAAATGAATGAGAATAATCAACAAATAAGTACTTCACCACATATTCCAATTAATAATTTTAAGAATAATACTGAGTACCAGCCCGAATCAACGATCATTAAAATGATTTTGAAAAAATCCAATGGTAATGTAGTGTTATTTGCATTTGATAAAGAGCAGGGCTTAATTGAACACGCAGCTTCCTCTGATGCATTGGTATTTATTATTGAAGGGGAAATAGAGTTTACAATTTCAGGTGAGAAATATTTGCTAAAAGAAGGCGACACTTTTACTTTACCGGCAAAAATTCCTCATTCGTTATATGCTTTAAAACAAACAAAAATGTTTCTAATTATAATATCAGACTAGGCTAATTATTTTATTTAAGTTTCGCAAAATCGTGTACAACAGTTCAACGCGGTTTTTCCATTTACCATCCTTTCTGCTAGTAAAACTTAAGTAAATTTCATAACTACTTTAACGAAACTCCCCTTCACTTTTTTCCTATCCGCCTTACTTTTATTTCTCCCCTTTTAATTGTTCAATTATTTCCTTAAAGCTTTCCAGTCCAGCTTCAAGGTTTTCAACTATTTCAATTGCTAATACATCCGGATCGGGCAAATTATCTAAGTCTCCTAGACTTTCATCTTTCAGCCAGAAAATATCCAGGTTCGTTTTATCTCTTGCGGCAATTTCATCATAAGTAAATTTCTTAAAGCGTTCCGTTTCTTTTCTCTTAAATCTGTTCTTAGGATTATAGCAGTTAATAAAATCCTTGAGGTCTTCAAATTTCATCTGTTGTGTTTTTAAGGTGAAGTGGATGTTAGTGCGAAGATCATAAATCCAGACTTCTTTTGTCCATGGATTTTTACTTGCAGGCTTGTTATCAAAGAAGATTACATTTGCTTTTACTCCCTGCGCATAAAATATTCCTGTCGGAAGTCTGAGAATTGTGTGAAGGTCTGTTGTCTCAAGCAGTCTTTTTCTAACAGTCTCACCTGCGCCACCTTCAAATAGAACATTATCGGGAACTACTACAGCAGCTTTGCCATCAGACTTTAGCATAGAACGTACATGCTGAACAAAGTTCAACTGTTTGTTCGATGTTGTTGTCCAGAAGTCCTGCCTCTCATAAGTTAATGTTTCCTTGCTTTGTGTTCCGTCTTCATTTGAAATTGTAATGCTGCTCTTTTTACCGAAAGGCGGGTTTGTTAAAACATAATCGAATTTCTCTGCAGGTGCGGTTAGTAAGCTGTCCGCTCTTTCTATAGGAGGCTCACTGTTTAAGTCACCAATTCCATGGAGATATAAGTTCATTAAACAGAGCCGTGCAGTGTTTGCTACTATTTCCCATCCGGTAAACGTTTTGAACTTTAGGAAATCTTTTTCTTCTTTATCAAGGCTAGACTTTTTAGTATCTGCAATATAGTCGTATGAAGCAAGGAAAAAACCACCCGTGCCGCATGCGGGATCGGCTATAGTTTTCTTTGGCTCAGGCTTAATGCATTCTACCATTGCCTTAATTAAAACACGCGGAGTGAAATATTGTCCGGCACCGGATTTAGTATCTTCAGCATTTTTTTCAAGAAGCCCTTCGTAAATATCGCCCTTAACATCGGCGCCGAGTATAACCCAGTTTTCGCCGTCGATCATTTGTATTAGCTTATATAGCTTTGCCGGGTCCTGTATTTTATTTTGGGCTTTAAAGAATATTTCCCCTATCATTCCTTTTTCTTTACCGAGCTCATTTAGAATTCTTATATAATGAGCCTCAAGCTCAGCGCCACTTTTATTCTTAAAGCTTTCCCAGTTCAGATTCTTGGGAATATTAATTTTTTTATTATGCGGCGGCTTGGAATACTCATCTGCCATTTTAAGAAAGAGTAGATATGTAAGCTGCTCCACATAATCGCCGTAACTTACGCCGTCATCTCTTAATGTGTTGCAGTAATTCCAAACGCGCTGTATAATTGTTGCTGTTGTCATAATGTTTGCGTCAATTCCTCATTGGGAATTTCATAAATAATAATGAATTTGATAAATCAAATTCCTACATAATTTAAATACCATTAATATTTTGCCAAGATAAAATGAATATGATGAATCAAAATGAATTTGATAAATCAAATTCCTACATCAAAATAATTGTTTAATGTTTTTGAACCCCAATTTACAGGATTATTTATTATATACTCACTGATAAAATAAAATTCTTTATCGTTTCTAATAATTCTGTCATAGAATCTTGTCTGCCATTTAAAATTTGGAATTATTTTCTCAACCTCAAATTTCACTCGCCCCTTAAACCATCTGATTATTCTTCCCAATGAAATTGATTTTAATTCCATAGGATTATTTCGTATTCCGGATTTAAATTCATTTGGATTAGGAATTTGATAAACCTGCCTGTCCGGCAGGCGGGTCAAATTCCTACAATTATCGGAATTTATTATAATTATCCCGTGAAAATGATCTGGCATAATTTGGTAAACATCCAATTTCACATTTTCAAATTTAACCGGGATTTCATTCCATATTTGATCAACAATTTTTCCGGCATCGGATAAAATCATTGTGTCATTGGTTATTTTGCCGAAATATTCCTCGCGGTTATATGTACATATTGTTATGAAATAATTACCTTCACCGGAATAATCATAACCGAGTAATCTGTATTGTTTGTATTTTTTGTATCTCATCCTGTAGGAATTTCATTTATGAAATTCTTTAATTTATCTGTCTGTTCTTTGACGGATAAAAATGATTTTATTTTTCAATTAATTATAAGGAATTTGATAAATCAAATTCCTACACCAATCTCCCTTCAAACGCTTGTTTAAGAATTGATTGCCTTAACGATTCTGCCTTAGATAGACTCTCATCTATTGCCTTTTCAAGATTGTCTGCTTCTGAAAAACGTTTTTCGATTTCTTCGACAATTTGGAACTGTTGATTAAGTGAAGGTAATGGGATATCAAGTTTCTGAAGAATATCAACGTTGATATTTTTCTGAGCTGTTGCAGGGGCTAAATTAGAAATTTTATTTTTATCTTTTATAAAGAAATAATTTATATATTTCCCAATAAGTACTTCATAATTTGGTACTATTCCAACTACACTATCTGGAAAACAGGCCTCAAAGCCCAAGAAAGCCGTTTCGCCAATATTAGCAGCGATACTTATACAAAGTGTGCCGCTGGGCCAAAGTTTGCTTTGTGCTAGACCAATATCATTATAAGTTTTGTTATGCTTTTTAATTGTACCACCATTTGCTTCTCGAATTTCTCCTGTTTGAATAAAGGGATATTTTCCACCAAAAAGTTTAGGTGCATTTCTTGGCCTATGTTTAGATTTCCCTCGCTTAACTTCTGCAATATTACCCAGTTTCACCCATTTCCAACCTTCTGGCAAATTGTTTGCGTAATTGTCTGAACCTGGATTTTCAAGATTAAAGGATTCACTTGATTTGTTTTCGGATTCAATCCTGGAAATCCTATAATCAGACGAATCCTGGTTCAGACCGTATTGTGTTTGCGGTTCTGCTGCTTTGTTAATACTTGTGACCTCTTGAATGGAATTCAAGCGCTCTTCGGCAATATTGACCCCCTGCTTGTAAGGCAGATGCTCGATTTCGACCTCCTGCCTGTCACGCAGGAGGTCATCTTTGTTAATTAAGTTGCGCACCTGAATGGGGTTCAGGTGATTGCGGGATAAATTTGTAGGAATTTCATTTATGAAATTCTTTTGTTCTCCAAATGGAATTTGATTAACCTGCCCGTCCGGCAGGCGGGTCAAATTCCTACAAAGACGACCCGAAAATGCACTTGCCAGAACAGTCTGCCGGTATGTTTTAATTTGTTCTTTTGCTTTTTTAAGAGATGCAACTCCGGTGTCAAGCTCACTGAAGAGTTGTTCTATTTTTTCTACTATTTTTTGTTGCACAGAAATTGGTGGGAGCGGGATAGGTAAATTTGCAAAATTCTTAGCTGATATTTCTTTAAATGTAGTGCCTGATGCGTGTTTCTCAGCTATTTGTTTTGAGGATTTCAAATAGTAATAAACGAACTCACTTAATATCTTTTTAGTTGGGACTAAAGTTTTAAAACCTTGGTTAGTTGACAAATCATTTGCTGCAATAACAACGTAACCAATGGGAGCTCTAGAAGAAAATAAAATACTTCCTTTAGGAATTATTCGAGCGGAAGAATTTTTAAGACCTACTTCCGTTATGTTTCTTCTTCCAAATGTGATAACTTTATTTTTATAACCTGTTAGATCGGCAGGAGTAATCCATGCAATATTTCCATCGAAATAATCTTTTACTTTAGTAGAAGGAGTCCCGCCACCTATTATTTCGCCAACATCACCAAGTTTAACCAAAGACCAGTTGAGAGGAAGGTTATTGTTTCCATTCATATCATTTTAGCTTTATATCTGAAGCTCTAAAAATTTGAAGTAACCTACCTATTTCTGTAGCTTCCATTGTCGTTCCATTTTTTTGTAAAAAATGTTCATCTATCATTTCTTTAAAAGTCTTGATTTTAATTTGAACGCTCGAACTTTCATCATATCTTAAATTATTTAGGAATCCTTGACAGTTTTCAAAATCAATTCTTGATTGCTCAAGATTCTCTCCTTTCATTCCGGCAAGTTTTGTAACAAACAAATAATAAGTATAATCCTTACTTAAAGTCTCATCATATATTTTTTTTGAAAAGGCTTTTCCCCATTTAAGAACGATCAACTCTCTAAAACTTCTCCATATTTCTCTACCGCCCCATTTTTTATTTGGATTATTTAATAAATCATATTGTGTTTTTTTTGCATTAAACCCTTCTTGCCAAGATTTACAAGATGCAGCATATACTCTATCTACACCTTGCATTTTCAAGTTAACCGCTAATACATCAATATCGGAATTAACTGAATCCTGGTTCCCTACATAATCAGGATCATTAATATCTGGTTTGAAATGTATATTATGTTTTGTAAACATTGAATCTTTGCAAAGAAACCAATCATCAACAGCTTGTTCTAAAATATCTTCCTTCATTTTTCCTACTAAAATATTACGTAGTTGTAAAGCCTCGGTTATGCGCCGTACTTCATCTTGTCAAGCGCTGCAATCATATCTTCTTTAGTTTTAAATTTATTTATATTAAACAACAATGACATGAGAAAAGATAAAGCAAAGCGAACAAATTCATCAAGTATTATAATCTCATCTATTTTTACCCCGTGATGGACAAATCTAGAACGGAAATTATATGCACCTTTTATATTCTTAATAATTTGCATTCTACTTTGTCCTTGTTTTGCAATAGCGAATGCAATTCTGTCCGAAATATTTTGTGTAATAGGTTCGGTTTCATTTTTCAATACAATTGATTCAAGCGCTACAAATATATAGATGAGTTTCTCATGTACATTATTAGTCAATGTACCTTGTGAAAATAGTATAAATGAGTTAAGTACCTTGTCTTGGAATTGATTTCTATTCCTATTTTTTAATAATTCATCTAATATTATTAAACCATTTTTTTGCATAACGATTATTTGTTCATCAGTTATAATCCAATCAGTGTAATTATGAAATAACATAGATACATTCTGTGTATGCATATAATTATCCTGTACGAAAAAACATTCTCTACTTTGCAAATTTTCCATTCCTTTTACAGTAGTATATGTGCGCTGATTAGAAAAAATAGCTGCCGGAGAAAATATCCTCAATATACTTAATGCTTGTTCAATTTTTTCAAAGGCTAATTCTTCAGCTCTTATTTTTTCAGCATTAGCTTTATATATTGCAATTGCAAATCCTTGTTTTTTCTCTCTTTCATTTTTGATATATTTTTTAATGGATAAGATCTGTTTATCATTTTTTGCACTTCCCAGTAATCCTTGTTCCCATGTGTCTAAAATCTCTTTGGATAAATTTTTAATTACTATATCGCCTATTTGAAATTCAGATTGCACAATTGTATTTGCTATAGGCACCCATACTTCATATGCTTTAATTTCCTCTTCACATTTAAGTATCAAATAGTCTAATGCATTATCGATTGTTTGGTTACAATATCTTAATTGCATCCAATTAAACAATGTTTTCGAGAGAAATTCAATACTAGCGTATTCATTTAGATTACTACTCTTCTGTATATCTTCACAAAGCCTAACAAAGTCTTTGAAATCTTCACCAGATAACCCGTAAAAATGATCTTTGAACTTAAAAAACATTGAGGTTTTTTTACCTGTACAATCCTCTTCGCTGCTAAAACCTAAATTTATTATTTCTTCAGTCATAATTTCTTTAGTGACAAGACCTGAATCAAACGGGATTTTCTTTTCTTTATTGGAAGGCTTGGGTATTAATCTGATGAGCAGTTCATTAATTCTCTCCGTATATCTTCTAACAGCTTCAGCGTGTAATTCTATTTTCATTTATTTCTCTAATTCCTTATTCAACTCCTCAAGCAATTTCTCATATTCCCCTCCGAACAAATTAAACATTTTGCCTAACCCGCCTTCGCCGTCAAACGGCGTTCTATCAAAATCATCTTTGTCGATTCTTACGGAAGAGATTATATGATCTTTAATCATTCTAAGCCATTGCATCTGCTCATCGGTAAACTGCACATGCCCGGCATTCCTTCTAAATACCCATTCCTTAAAATTGCGGTTTACAATTTCGCTGTACGGTTCAAGCAGCGTATCAATTCCAAGTTCAAATCTAATGAGAGAAATAATATCCGTTAACATGCCAATTGTCGTTCTGTGTTTAACACGTTTAGGGTCTACCCTTTCATATGCATTCCAGATTTGTTCAACGGATAAATGATATGATGAATCAGATAATGCATCGCGAAGGTTTTTAATCATTGAATATGAGGGAACATCATAAATGATGTTCCTACGATTTCTTAAATTGTAATAAATTTTGAGGGCAATGATTTCGTCTTTGTTCTCTTCAATAAACTTTCTGAAATCGTTTATTATCTTTTCAGCATTCTCTTTCGACTGGCTATTAAAACCGGAATGGATTACCCTGTCAATATTAACCGTATCGATTACCTGATAAATTTTCTGCCGTACAGTCTCAACAAATTCTCTTAGCTTTGGATTATCGAAGGGCTTAATCGCAGCATGAATGAATGGCTGCATAACTGTATGGATTTGTTCTTCATTTGGTTCCGTATTTTCAGAAAGATTAAATCTCTTTCTTACTTCCTGGTCGATAACATCGGGGTCGTAAACATTAGCTAGATCAATTGCGACATCGGTGATGCTTTTCCCGCCGGTAAGCACCTTAAACTTTTCTCTGTCCGATTCGGAAATTTGCTTATCTATTCTCGTTAGCCTTGCAGAAAGAGAAGTAAGCGTTTCTTCATCAGGCTGAAGGACTGCCATCTTCATCAAATCTTTTAAAGGTATAGCCGGCTTCTTATCTACAACCGGGTAATCAACCTTTACGGATTTGAAAACACTAACAGCATCAACTATATAGAATCTTTCCTTGTTCAGCTTTGCACTCGGCGTAACATCCAATAACTTTTCTTTGGACAGCGATCTTGTCCCTCTACCTATCATCTGCTGGAAATAATTTCTAGATCGGACATCCCTCATAAATATTAAAACTTCAATAGGCTTAACATCCGTGCCGGTTGCAATCATATCTACTGTTACGGCAATGCGCGGGTTATAATTTGCCCTGTACTGCTGAAGTATCGATTCCGGGTCTTCGTTCTTCACGTTGTATGTTATCTTCTTGCAGAACTCATTGTCCTCTCCGAACTCTTCGCGGACAATATGGACAATATCTTCCGCATGGCTGTCTGTCTTTGCAAAGATTAAAGTCTTAGGCACCTCATACTCCTCACCGCGTTCGGGGAAGAACTCTTCTTTAAGCACCCGCTTATATTCTCTGATAATATTTCTTATGGTGCTTGGGTTTACTATATCCTTATCAAGCTGGTTTGGCTCGTACTCAATTTCATCTTCAAGAAGGCGCCACTCTTTTTTACGGGTCATTCTATTGCGCAAGTCAACATACTGCTTTGCTTTTATAATAGCGCCGTTCTGAGTTATCTCGGTCTCGATAGTGTAAACGTCATAGCCCACATTCACTTTATCTTCAATCGACTTCGTTAAGGTATATTCGCTTACAATATTCTCATTAAAGAATGCGAAAGTTCTTTTATCGGGAGTCGCGGTAAGACCAATCATAAATGCGTCAAAATAGTCAAGCACTTGCTTCCATAAATTATAAATTGAGCGGTGGCATTCATCTATTATTATAAAATCAAATGCCTCAATGGGAACGGCAGTATTATAAGCTACTTCTTCAATCTTATTTTTAATTATTTTAGATTCGTAAGGCGATTCATCCTCAAGGCTCCCGTCGAGTTCTTTTCCCTTTAAGATAGAATACATCCTTTGAATTGTACTAATGCAAACCTGCGCCGAAGAATCAATAAAATTAGATTGCAGTCTTTGCACGTTATATAATTCAGTAAATAATCTCTTATCGTCATTCGGTTTGAATGCCTGAAATTCCTGTTCAGCCTGCTTGCCGAGGTTTCGTGTATCTACTAAAAACAAAATTCTCTTTGCACCGGCATATTTTAGTAAACGGTAAACAGCAGTAATTGCGGTGTAAGTTTTCCCGGCGCCTGTTGCCATCTGGATTAAAGCTCTCGGTCTGGTATCAGCAAAAGATTTTTCAAGATTTACGATTGCCTTGATCTGGCATTCCCGCAAACCTTCTTCAATTAACTTAGGATAATTCTTTAATCTTGTACGTAGAGTCCCATTCTGTTTAAGCCAATCATCCAGTGTTTCTGGTTTATGAAAGCTGAATATCTCTCTTTGCCTCGGCAGAGGATCCCGTGCATCGGTAAAAAATGTTTCAGTTCCGGTTGATTCATATTGAAAGGGAAGCTCGTTTACTTTCTTAATAAATTTCAATTCATCTACGGCATATCGTGTAGTCTGGTCGTGGACCTAACTTAATGTATGTCCCTCTTTTTTGGCTTCAATTACACCAATTGGAATTCTATTAATGAAGAGTATATAATCAGCTGAGCCGGATTCTGTAGGATATTCGCAGACAGCAATTCCCATCGCTGCAGAAAGATTTAGATTTTTGTAACCCTGGACCACCCATCCTGCCCGAATAAGTTCTTTGTCTATTTTTTGTCTTGCTTCATCCTCAGGATTCATAGCAAGAATAATTTTTAATATGATAAAAACAAAATATAATAGCCAACCCCAATAATATTGAATTACAGTTATTATAAGTTAATAATAATTTAGATTAAACACACTTTGACTTCGATAGTTTGATTACTCTTGCAATAACTCTTTAGAAATGCCAGTAATATGAGGATAGCATAGGAAACATGATGTAATTAATATAACTGAATACCTTAAATTTTTATATGACAACAAATGACTCATTGACTAATGACCAATGAGAGTTTTTTCATACGAAATAGCGTAGGTTTTTGCCTGTTTTTTCCTCTCTGCGCTACGTTTTTATTATCTGCCCTACATTTCCCCCTTCGAATATAAAAACATCACCTCAGAATTGATTTTTGCATTTTTCCTAGTGATAGATTTTAACGAGTTCTCTGCAGTATCCGGGCAGCTAGATTGGCAAGAGAATATCCAAAGATTTGCATTCACTTTTATCCCTTCTATCTTTTACCTACAACCAAATAGTATTGATAGTTGGTACTGTGGAAAGCTATCTCCGATAAACCATTTTATTTTATCCCTACACTTACTGATAGTTCCCGAATTACCTTCCCTCTTATTTTTATTACAGTATTTTAAGTTTTTTAGGTAACAACCGGATTTACTCTTTTTTATTTAACCGACTCTTTTTCTATATCGGTTTTGAGGATTTAACTTAAGGACACGCACACGCCACTAATAACTCCTTTGCCTAACAAAGTAACAGTTCTATTTTTGAATGTAACAAATTTCTATTGTTAAATTGATGCGGGTTCCATTTGCATTTTACCGGAATATGGTTGGCATTTTGAGAGGTTGGTGTCCGGGTCGTCGATGAGGTAGTTTATTGCTTCTTTAATATTTAGAATCACTGGCATACGGTGATGAATCTGTTTTATGAAATCGTTGGGGGTTGTAGTGATTAAAGAGGTAAATGTATTTTTATCTTTGTCTATATAGGAAAGAGCGGGAACGAAAAAAAGTTCTTCATCAGGAAGGGAAATTCTGTAAGGAATTTTCTTTGTGCCTTCTTTTTTCCATTCGTAAAATGCGGACATGGGGACAATTAACCGGTTCTTGTCAAATAAGCTAAGCCAGAATTTCTTTTCTGTTATTGTTTCAATCCGACTATTGAATATAAGCGGCGATCCGGGGCTGAATTTGATTCCCCAGTTTGTTTGCGATAGTTTATAGCTGTTATCATTATGGGTGATAGAAAGTATTTTATTGGTTGGGGCAATGTTAGTGGACTTGGTGGGTTTAAGTTCAAGGTCAAGGTCAAGGTCGATGTTTTGCTTTTTTAAGGCTCTAACTAAAGACTGTATCGATGGTTTTGTTTCGAAGCGTCCGCACATTTTAATAAGTTTAAGTTCAAGTGTAAGTTTAGGATTAAGTTAAAGTTATAAAAACAATTTTGCAATTCATTAAATGCAATAGTGTTGGATTTAAGTACATTTTTTTATTTTTCAATCATATAGATTTAACGATTTCATATTGCAGAACAAAAAATATTTATTTATTCCTTGACAAAACAAATTATAAAATTTAGATTAGAATTAGCTCTTTCGAAGGGTATATCCCTGCCCTTTGAAGCAAACAGAGTTAAGCCCGGCGTCACCCCCATCGCCGGGCTTTTTTATTTTTTATTGGGAATTTATTGCTTTGTGAAAAGAAAGATTAAATACCAAGTATAAATAATTTTTATTGGTTTTTAATAATTCATTATTTATTTTATTTTAATTATTATTTTTATTATTTAGCTGCGGGGTTTTAAAGCTTAAATTTTTAGATTACTGATAATAGTGGGAACCCTGCATAACAGGCAGGCTGATTTAGACAGGGCTATGTATTTTTATAACTTACTTTTAAACTTTTTTAACCTCTTAAATGGTTGAACAGCTATAAGTAAACTTATTTCTCATAATGAATATTTTAAGAAAATTTCTCCCGGCTTATATCTCGTATTAAGCATAATTAATAATATCTTTAATTAAAATTAGGAGGATTACTCTATGAAAAATTCTTTTCTCTTCATTTCCCTGCTCTTATTTCTTTCTCTTTTTCTTATAAGCTGCAGTAACTCTTCAAATCCGGTCAATAATCCAGCAACCATTTCTAACAACAATTCTTCTGTTACCCCTTTGTTAAAAGGTGGTTTCAATGAATTTGGTTACAATTATGGAGCAAGAATATTTAATGGTCCAGCTGATGGTGTTGACAAAATATTAGATGGCAAGGTTTGGGGCGACCCAACTTATGCCAATGACAATTTGGTTATGAAATGGACTGCGGATTGGGACCGCGGTGTTGCCGAAGGTTGGTCGAAACCACCATATCTTAGCGCATGGGAGGATAATGAATGGAATGGGAAAGTGCCTAATGGCAGCGGTCAAGTTTGGCATTATAAAATTATTTGGGTAGGTAGTGCCTTAGAAAATAGTCCTTATTGGCGCACAGGAGGCTACTCTGTTTGGGATCAATTTGAAGTTATCATGGACCAAGGGCAAGATCCAAGTATGGGTCCCGGCCATATATGGTTTGCACACGCTACACCAAATGGATTTTAATATTTAAAATTATTTTCACTAATAATTTTTATTTCAAACAACCGAAGAGATAGGAGTAATCTGATGTTCTTCGGTTGTTTTTATTTTTATTGTTGATCCTTCGCTTCGCTCAGGATGAGGGTTTATGAAGACGAAAAAATTAATTTTGATGAAATAGGGTTCTGGTTTTAGTCTTGTCCGGGATTAAGTTTACAATGTAATGAGAGAAAACTTAATAAAGGATATAGAAATGGAAAGCAGAAGCAAAGTGATACCATAAAAAAAAGGAAAACAGATTTTCCATTTTAATAGGTCTTGCCGGTAGGTGAGATATTTCATGGTAAATATGAGAGACAGGGCTATGCAGCGGATTTCTCACCGGCTCAAGCCGGATTCGAAATGACACAGGGGGTTGGGGACGGATTGAGATATTTGGGCTTGGAAATGGGATTTCTCAGTCGATGACCTGCCTACCGGACAGGCAGGCTCCTTCGAAATGACAACTGAATTTGAATGGGATTTCTCCCTCCGGTCGAAATGACATTTTGGAGTTGTGTAACAGTCTCGGCAGGAAGGGCGGATTCGAAATGACACGTGGAATAGAAAGAAAACCCCCCGAGGTTATGATATCAAACAATGTAGAAGAATTATTACACCGCTCAAAATAGGATTTTAACTATGTATGCTTTATTTTAAAGATCAACCTCATGAAAGCGGATTAGATGTTAGAACAAAATTTATTTGCTTCAAAATTTGAAGTAATCAAAAGCCTTGAAGGTTTCGTAGATCAGAATCTCCCCGAATTATTGAAACCTGTTAATGAAAGTTGGCAGCCAAGCGATTTCCTTCCCAGTATGCGCTCAGGCGAATGGTCGGATGAAATAAAACATTTTCGGGAAGCTGCAAAAGGATTATCCAATGATTTGTTAATTGTATTAATCGGAGATATGGTTACCGAAGAAGCTTTGCCGACATATCAAACATGGTTAAACCGGCTTGAAGGTATAACAGACATTACCGGAAGCAGTGAAAATCCCTGGGCTAAATGGAGCCGTGGATGGACTTCGGAAGAAAACCGGCATGGCGATTTGCTGAATAAGTATCTCTATCTTACGGGTAGAGTCGATATGCGCGCCGTTGAAGTTACAATTCATCATTTGATTAATAACGGATTCGACCCAAAAACAGAAAACGATCCTTATCTTGGATTCATTTATACTTCATTCCAGGAAAGAGCCACTAAAATTTCTCACCGTAATGTTGCTACGCTTGCAAAGAAAGAAGGCGATGAGCATCTGCATAAAATATGCGGTGTAATTGCCGGCGACGAAGCACGTCATGAAAAAGCCTATCGCCTTTTTATGTCGAAGATTTTTGATGTCGATCCTGTCCAAGCAATTCTTTCTTTTTCCAAAATGATGAAAACAAAAATTATTATGCCTGCCCATTTGATGGATAGCGGCAGTGACAAAAACTTATTTGCAAACTTTTCTAAGGTGGCACAGAAGCTTGAAGTTTACACAGTAAAAGATTATTCGGAAATTATAAACAATCTTGTTAAAGGCTGGAATATTGAAAAATTGCATGGTCTATCCGGAATTGCAG
>JAKAFW010000077.1:0-6256 GCA_021817845.1 Bacteroidota bacterium | reverse complement strand
TATCCTGGTGAATATAGAAACGCTACTAAAGAAGATGCCATAGAAGCCGTTAAACTTGCAGAATTAACCAAGCAAGTAATTGGTGAAATATTAGAAAAAGATGGATTCCATTTTTATGAATGAGATATATAAATTGATTTCTAATAATGTATATTATAGGAAACTAATAAAGGCTATAATTCAAAATCAAAGTGGAGATACGTTATGAAATGGAATGTCAAACGTGATATTTTCGTCTTAATAGTATTATCTGTTGCTGTAATTATTGCCTGCTATTATTACACTATCTTACCTCAAATGGTTGCTTCTCATTATAATGGTAATGGGGTTGTTGATTCATATTCACCAAAATTAAATTTTGTTTTACTATGCATTTGTATTCCTATAATTACATACATCCTGTCAACATATTACCTCTTTTCTAATGCTCTTAAAAAATATTTTGTCATTAAATTTAACACAATTCTTATACTCCGGGATGTGGCCGTAGTTTTTGCCGTTTTTATTATGACTCTTTTATTTGCATCCGGGGCGGAAGGCAAATTTCCAAATAATATATTGGGAATAGGTTTAGGTTTATTATTTATTTTAATTGGCAATTATTTACCCAGAATTCCCAGTAACTATTTTTTTGGTATAAGAACTCCGTGGACATTGTCTTCTGAATTTATATGGAATAGAACGCATAAAATTTCAGGTGCCTTGTCAATAACTAGCGGACTGTTAATTATTCTATTTACTCTTTTGAGGATTAAGTTGGGCATTTCAATTCTTGTAGTGCTAATACCTTTGGGGCTCTATTCTATTTTAATTTATCCATACTTCCTTTCTATTAAGTTAGAAAAGGGTAATAATTTATAAAGGTTCTTAATAAATTGATTTCTCATAATGTATATTATAGGAAACTGTAGAGAATAAAAAACTTATATGGAGTCAAATTTATCGACTTCTTATATTTTGTTTTACTGTAACAATTTAACCTCTCATAAAAATCATTCGAAAATCTATTTTCGAAAAAGTAGAGCTACCCGCATTCGAAATTTCTCTAAGCCATTATAAATAAATTAGTAATGTCATAATAAAATTCCCTCAAAACTATCTAAAATGGGATTTCTCCCCGCAAACGGGGCAGGCCCTTCGGTCGAAATGACAATTGGGAGTTGTGCAACAGTCTCGTCAGGCAGGTTGGAGTGATGGAATAATGGAGTGATGGAATAATGGAGTGATGGAATAATGGAGTGATGGAATAATCGAATTGAATGGGATTTTATAATATTTCAATATTCCATCTATGAAGGGTTGTTTCTGAATGATGTGAATTATTAATGCAATTTTTGCATTAAGATTTGGAAAGGCTTACCATTTAGGTAAGATACACTTAGGACTAACGGCTGGCATTTTACCTGTATTGAGATACTGATTCATAGGTTTAGATTCAGGTTTGTGGCATGTTAAGCATGCTCCGACTGTTAAAATATTTTTTTGCTCTTGGATACTAAACGGTCTTACGTTAGTTCTAGTGGCAAAATAACTTTTTCGTGTTTGTAAAAATCCAATCCATGCATCTTCAGGCAAATTGTCATATTTGCTTAATGGGTATTGAGGTGTAAAGGTCCATTTACCATAGCTGCCGTATTTGGCGTACAGAAGTTTGCCTCGTCCGTATCCTAATGCAACGGGATCATTATGACACGAAACGCAAGTACGGCTTTGTTTGGTTATAGTGTGAGAAAATGTAGGCGCGAATAATCTTCTGAAAATAATATTTTTATCTGAAGAAGAATTAGAGTTAATATCTTTCTTCTGAATTGTTAAGACCATGCCGGGAATAAATGTCTCGACAGTTTCTATTTCTTTGCCGTTTTTGTCTTTTGTAATTCTAATACCTAGTGTCGGCGGTTCAGCAAGATAATCCGAAGGAGTCTCAGCCCATTTGCCTTTTACATCTTTCCTCGCAAGAAGGTCGAAACTACTCTCATTTGGTTCATATTGGGTATGGCAGCCAATACATTGAGGCGACCATGAAGTATGACAACTATTACATGAGAGATTTTGATGACCCTTACCCTCTGTGCAAATTAATGCCGGAGGTATTAAAGGGAGTGTTTCATTTTTGTTTTTCGTAATTAATTCGGGTTTTCCTTTTTCATTTATGTAGGTATTGATTAATGGGTAACCGGATTTTTTTACCACCAAAAATTTCCGGTCTTTCTGTTCAAAATTCCTTAAGAATATAATTCGCTGAGATTCTTGGTCGACCTCACTAATTGTTTTAGTCTCCGGTTTACCGTTAAAATGACAATCTGTGCAGCTTACTTTTTCTTGATCTTCCTCATGCTTATAATACTTTCCGTCGCCCATAACTTCGTGTGAAGTATGGCAATCAATACACTCCATACCTTTTGCATGATGAATATCTTCCTGCGCTTTTACAAAAACTCTTCCATCATCAAGAAGGCGATAGTTGCTGCTGTCTTTAACATCTTCCGGTTGTAAAAGTGTATCATGCCAGCCTTCATAATTTGTAGAGATTCTTCCTGAACGGCTATGGCAGCCGAAGCAATGAGTGTTTGTAATTTTTATTGACAAGGAGGGGTGAACAAAAGAATTAGCCGAAGCGGTAATTGTTGAAGGATTTTTTATATATTCTGATAATGATGTAAGAGCGCTGTCGCTATAATTCAGATGACAGGCGTTGCAACCTCCACCCCGGGATAATTGAGTTATAGGACCCAAATCGGTTTTCTTTCCGCCAAGATGACATGAAGCGCAAAGATTTCTCAAATGGCTATCTGCGGGTGAGCTGCCTATTTGCGAAATAAAATGAATTTTATTTAACTCTTTAGTCTCTCCGAATGCATACCGGTCAACGCTTACTATTCCCGATAATGTAGTCATAATAGTTTTGTCAATCCGGTCGACAATCTCACTATGACAATTAGCTGTGCCGCATGTAATTTTTGCCTCATCCAAATTGCCCGGAATTAAAAACATTCCCTTATGTGCGTAGGTTTTATTCAGAGTGAAAGGGTTGCCGGAATGACATGAAACGCAGCCAATTGCTTCAGGGTTATGTGCAGGCGAAAATCCTTTTGTATTACTATGGCAAAACAAACATCCTTCTCTTCTACCAAGGACTACCGGAATGTTTTTGCTTTCAAGTTCATTATCAGAGACACTCTGCAAGTTGTCGAAAGGTTCGAACTGAAAATTAGTCACTGCGGGATTATTCCACGGCCAAACAAGTTTCCAGTCTTCTCCGCGAAAGTAATAACCGACAATTATTAAAACAGAATAGACTATGAATGAAACAAGTATTATCCTCTTTGTTATTAGAGACCATTTAATGGAGTACTTAGGCAAGAAAGCTATTGCTAAAATATATAATACGATTAAAAAAATGATTATTGACGGATACGACAGCCAATGCAGTATTTCTTGAAGTCCGAGAAAATACCACGGGCCTTTAATTATCGGATTAAGTCCGTCATGTAGGCCAGGAGGGAAAAGATAACCTACAAAAATTAAAATTGGGAGTAAGTATAATACCAATCTTAGCTTTGGCCAGATTGACTTTGCGTGTTCAATTATTATTAATAATAGGAATATTGTTGCAGTAGCGATATGATGCACATAAAGTATCTGATAATTGTTAGCAGGTCCGAATAATGAGACAGATAATTCTTTTCCAATTAGGGGAATAAGATCTATCAGAGATGTTATAATTCGTTTAGCCTGAATACTATCTGCATCGGCTTTTATTATAAAGCCGGAAAGCATTACAAAAAATATTACAATTAGCGAGAATGTAAGTCGAAGCCAAACGCCTTCTTTTATTTCCTTCTCTGTAGATTTTTTTAGATGGTCATAAATGTGAAGGATAGAGAAAATTAAAAATAGCTGTGCACTCCAGTAATGAATGTTCCTAAAGAACACTCCTCCGGGATTTGTAAGCAGCATATAACTTAAGGAATCGACAGGATTTTTTATATCGAAAGGAATTGCTAAGAATACTCCGGACACCGCGGCAATTAAAAAAGCAGCAAAAGAAATTTGTCCGTACGTAAAATTAAAAACTTTAGCGTACCGCTCATTTGTATCTTCAGACTTCGATTTTTTATACCAGTACTTCAACCGTAATTTCTCCGGTCCTGGGATTAGTTTTGTAAGGTAGTTTTTCAAGCGATTTATCTGCCGGTCCTTTTATAACTTTTCCGTTAGCAGAAAATCTTGAACCGTGACACGGGCAAACCAGCGCGCCGTCTTCAGATTTATTAATCATGCATCCAAGGTGGGTGCATTTTGCAGAAAAAATATTTGTATGTTCGTCATTTTTAGAGACTATAACCGAACCAAAAAAAGATACTCCGAAAGGAACATTTGAAGGGATATTAATTGTCTTTAGTTGTCTTTCGCGAATCTTTGTCCGCTCGGCAGTTGAAAACCAAATTCCAGCCAAAGGCAGTAAAGAGATTAAACCTATTCTTTGAAAGAATTGTTTTCTACTTATCTTTTTATTTTGTCCTAAACTAATATCTTTAACCGGTTCTTCTCTTACCTTTTCGGCTTTTGAATTTTCCGGTTTATTTATCGTATTATGTTGCATTATGCATTAAAAATATTAAACATATTCGGTTATATTATTACAACCTATTATTAACTGATGTTACGCAGACAATTTCAAATATAAAGTAAGTGAAGTACAAAACCTTGAGGTTTAGGAAAACCTCGGAGGTTTTTCACTATGTAATTATAACGTTTGCGTAAGGTGACTTATTAATTATTACGGTCTAATAATTGATATTTATAAATATCAATTATTCTGCCACAGAAAAATTTTTCTTAATTTCTACTTATTTTTATATTAACAAAAATAAGCATTTTCAAAGACAAGAATTGGATTTATTCAATTCTTCTAATTAAGAAATTCAATTTTGAACAATTTAACTAAATCAAGGCGTAAAAATGAAATATATAAAGGGAACCTCTAAAAATAGGAATGGTGGAGTGGTGGAATGGTGGAGTAGCGGAATAATGGAATGATGGGAAATTTTACAACATTCCATTATCCCACTTTAATTGACAGAGGAGATGTTACGGGATTCTTTAAGATGATTTTAGTATTTGCTATTATAATACTTTTTGGTTTGCATGCTGAAGCAAAGCCCAAAATAGTCGTTGCAGTAGCAGCTAATGTACAATATGCAATGAATGATATTAAGAGCGCATTTGAAAAATCAACCGGAATTGAGCTGGAAATAATACTGGGCTCTTCGGGTCAAATAACCGCACAAATTGAACAAGGTGCGCCTTATGATGTTTTTATCTCAGCAGATACAAAATATCCTGATTATTTGTTCGACCATGGATTTACTAACGGCAAACCTAAAGTTTATGCTCAAGGCTCATTAGTATTATGGACGATGAGAAAAGATTTGGATCTTAAAAAAGGATTACAAGAGATTCTGAATGCAAACATTAAAAATATTGCAATAGCAAATCCTAAAACAGCTCCATATGGAAGAGCAGCTATTCAAGTGTTACAAAATCTTGGTATGGAAAATAAAGTTGAAAATAAATTAGTCTATGGCGAAAATATTTCGTCAGTCAATCAGTTTATTGTTTCTAAAGCAGCGGATATAGGATTTAGTGCTAAGTCCGTTGTGCTGTCACCTGCAATGATGCACAAAGGTAAATGGATTGATGTGGATAGTAAATTATATGATCCGATTATGCAAAGCTGTGTAATGCTTAAAGAAGGCATTAAAACACATCCCAATGAAACAATGGCTTTCTTTAGGTTCATGTTTTCGGATCAGGTAAAAGATATTTTTAAGAAATACGGTTATAAAATTAATTAAAATGAATAAACTTGTTGGCAAAATAGATTCTATCCGTACAAGCGGCAATTTATCGATTGCTGGAATTCTGGTTAACCTTGATATTATGAAAGCCGTATTAATTGAAACACCGGCAACTGCCCCCTTTCTTAAAAAGGGTGAAACAATAAATGTAATTTTCAAAGAGACAGAAGTCTCTTTAGCGAAAAATTTTTCCGGTAAGATTAGTCTTCAAAATAAATTGAATTGCCGGATTGTGTCTATTGAAAACGGTGAATTACTGAGCAAAGTAATTCTCGATTATAAAGGAGAAAAATTGATCTCAATAATCACCCAATTTGCCGTTGAAGATATGGACTTAAAACCCGGCGATGAAGTAGTAGCATTTATCAAAACTAATGAAGTAATTTAGATCG
>JAKAFW010000043.1:0-27811 GCA_021817845.1 Bacteroidota bacterium | reverse complement strand
TGAAACTTCTATTTTTGTACCGAGGGCCGGACTCGAACCGGCACGGGAATAAATTCCCACAGGATTTTAAGTCCTGTGCGTCTACCAATTCCGCCACCCCGGCAAAATCAATCACTATTTAATAGAACTTTCAAAAACTCTTTCTTTGTTATACCTACGTATATGTAATTCCTCGTCAAACTTTTTATTGCATATACATAATACATCTGTGCCTCTACCAACCTGCCTACCGGCAGGCAGGTTCCGCCACCCCAGCAAAATAATTCAAATTCTGTGCAAATTTTTAGGCTTATAGCTCGAAATTGGCTTGCAAATATAGATAATCAAACTAATTTTTGCAAGAATTGTGATAGGAAATTTATTAGAAAAGCATTTAATTCTTTACGGTCAAAAACAGAATTACATATATCGTTTCAAGGAATAACTTGTATGTTTACTGACAGGAAGGTGGTTTTGTGGAAACTAAGAAATTAATATTGCTAAAATAAACAAAATAAGACCGGCGGCAGTATGGTTTTGCAATTTCCTTTCCATCTATATTTTCGTAAGTTTAGTTCAATAAAAAGAGTATAACATGAAAAATTATAAGAGAATAAATATTGACCCGGATAAAATGGGCGGAACTCCGTGCATCCGGGATTTACGGATGCCGGCAGCTACCCTTATTGCTATGCTTGCAGAGGGAATGCAGAAAGAAGAAATTATTAAAGAACATCCTGAGCTTGAAATTGAAGATATAAATGAAGCGCTAAGATATGCCTCCGAAATTATTAGGTTCCGTGAACTACCTCTGGCAGTTTAATGAAATTTTTAGTGGATAATAATCTTTCGCCTGCATTAAGCAAATCTCTCCTTGCGTTAGGCTACGATTCTAAACATGTTAAAGATTTGATGCTTCAAACCGCTAATGACCGTGAGATATTTGAGCTTGCATTTACCGAAAACAGAATTATAATTTCTGCAGATACTGATTTCGGATACCTGCTTTCAAAATGGGAACATAATTTACCTTCGGTTATCCTTTTCAGATACTATTCTTATAACCCGCAAAAACAGTTGGATACCTTAAAATTAATTCTTCCTCAATTAGAAGATGATTTATTAAAAGGCAGCATCATAGTAATCGAGCCCTCAAGATATAGAATTAAGAAGCTTCCTTTCTAAATGATGAAGTGCGCCTATCTTATCAAGGCACAATCATCGAATTTTTCAAATGCTACAAATGAGCCTGTCGAAGTATGGTCATTGTGCCTGTAGAAATGAGGTTACTAAGCTTGTCGAAGTATTGTCAAATTCATCTTTATCATTTAGTTTTGACCTGTATTTATTTTTGAAGCCGGGACAAACTATGAATTACAAACTTACTCTTCTTTCATTATATATTTTTCTTACTTTTATTTCATCTGCTTACGCGCAGATTATAGTTAGCGGCAATATAGAATCAATACCTTCGAAGACCGGGCTTGATTCGGCTGAGGTTGTTTTGACTAATACCTCTACTAAGAAACAGTATGCTGTGCTTACAGACTCTCTTGGAAATTTCACAGTGAATATTCCAAGCGGACAGTATAATAAAAAGGTTCTTGCAAAAAATCACTTCCTATACAATGATAGCATGCTAACACCAACAACAATAAGCGGAAATTATCCAGGACTAGACGTACAAGTAATAGAGAACCTTCCAATTACAGAAACAGCATATTATAATAACATACTAGAAGAATTTATGAATATAAGTGGCGGGGCACCATATGGGCAGAAAAGTTGGACAGGATACCATTTTAGGTGGAAAGATTCCCTAATTCCTATAAAATTGTATACTGATTCCCTCGATGCTCCTAGTGGCGTGGCTGCTCAGGCTGATTCTGCAATAGCAGAACTCAGCGGTCCAAAGACATATAAGAATGTTAAATGGAGCATCCAGCCAACAAATGCTACCTCAAGTGTAGAAATAAAATATGTTCCAAGTAATCAGATGCCTGTATCAGGAGGCGCAGGGTATACTACACTTTCTTATGATAATAATGGAGATTTTAGTCATGCAATTTGCTATATTAGTACCGATGCTAACACTGTTAATACTGCTAGGGTTGTTGTTCGTAGAGAGCTTGAAAGAGCACTCGGTCTTTTTTCTAATAGTCCTGATCCTAATAGCGATATGGATGAGAACGGCAATTGGTCTCCTACGCTTACTCATGATGATGGATTGGTATTAGCTTTGTTATATTCTTGGGCAAATCGTGTTCGAGTTGATCCGTATCTTGATTCTCCTGTTTCTTCTATTGATCTTCCTCCTTCGAGACCTGTGAATGTTTCGCCTGCTGATAAGGATACTTTGTCTAGTGGCGGTGAGGTTTTTTCTTGGAATGCTACTCAGGGTACTAAGCCTGCGTCTTATGTGTTTACTTTGTTTGGTAATGGGAAGAGTATAACAAAGACAACAACAGGAGACTCAGTTTCTGTTGATAGCGCTACAATTGCATCTCTTAATCCTTCATCAACATATTCTTGGACTGTTGCTGCTAGTGATGGCTTTTATCCTGTGCAGTTTGGCGATACATCTAGTGTTGTCTCTTCTGCCAAGATAAATAACGCTCCTTCAACTTTTAGTTATATTGTATCTCCTGATACTCTAACAAAGCAAAATGAGAATATATCTGTTTCAGGCACCCCTGCAACAGATAAGGATGGAGATAAATTGACTTACCTATGGAACTTATACGGGCCAAATAAGGATACAAGCTTCACAACTAGTGGAGTGAACTTTACATTTAATGCAGGAACTGTCACATCATCTAGCACTTACACTCTTGTTGGAATGGTTACAGACGGCACAGACACAACAGCTGCTTCAAGCGATGCTAAGATAGTTTCGGATGATATCACTAATGTTGTTACAGACAAGAGCCCGCTTCCAAAAGACTTCGATGTATTACAGAATTATCCTAATCCGTTTAACCCGACAACAGTAATTAGCTATTCAGTTCCTTACACTAATATGGTCACGGTAAAAGTTTATGATCAATTGGGGAACGAAGTGGCAACTTTGGTTAATGAAGAAAAACCGGCGGGAAGTTACTCTGTTAATTTTAATGCAAGTAAACTATCAAGCGGGGTTTATTTTTACAGGATGCAGGCGGGTGGTTTTGTGGAGACTAGGAAATTAGTTCTGATGAAATAGAATTTCAACCCGGTTAGCAATCTGGCTTAAGGAATTTAATGGGAGGAAAATACGGTGAAAATGAAATCGGGAGGAAATGATTTTTCACAATGTGTATCAAAGGAATAGATCAAGATTAAGGAAAACCTACCATTAAGGAAAACTCCGAGGTTTAGGAATAACTCGGAGGTTTTTCTGCTTACTTTCAACGACGGTCAACTTGAAATATTATAAATTCTGGGGTTACTGCATGAACCATCTTGCGTAAGGTACGTTATTAAGATACTTTATGCAGAATTACCATTAGGAGAAGTTATGATTATTAGACGAATCAATAATATTAGGGTTTGACTACAAGATTAAGCCAAGGTAAGCGGAAGATCAGTGCATTCACAGTGTATTCATAGTGCATTCAGAGTGCATTCAAAATGTGCCGGAAATTAACGTCCATTTTTCTTGCTTGAAATAGGCAGAGTAAAGAAGAACTCACTTCCTTCACCTAATTTACTTTCTACCCAAATTTTTCCTCCTTGAGCAACTACAAATTCTTTAGAAATTGCAAGACCTAAACCTGAACCTTTTGAATTTCTATTTCCAACTTGTACGAATTTATCAAAAACTTTTTGGCAATCTTCTTCAGAGATTCCAGTGCCTTCGTCTTTTACAAGGAATTTGACAAATCCGTTTTCATTTTCTGCTTTTACGGTAATTTTACCTCCTTCGGGAGAATATCTGATTGCATTGTTAATGATATTGACAAGTACCCAAACTGTCTTTTCAAGGTCTGCATTTATCGGATAAATGCTTTCGTCTACAGAAGTTTCAAGCCGGATGTTTTTTTCAGAGATAAACATCATTAAAGCAACAACTGCGAGTTCAACGATATCTTCGGGACGAATTTCAGTAATCTTTAATTTTATATTTCCTGTTTCTGCCTGAGAAAAATCAAGCAGTTCGTTGACTACTTTAGACAGACGGGTACTTTGTTGCCGGATTGAATTTATTAATCCTTTTTGTTCTTCATTTATTTCACCGATCCTATCGTCACCGAGAAGTTTCAGGCTCAAGTTAATTGATGAAAGGGGTGTTTTCAATTCGTGAGACACGGTAGCGATTAAATTAGTTTTAGCTGTATCTCTTTCTTGGTAAAGAGTTACATTTTTCAACATAATAATATAGCCGGCTAATTTGTTCTTATTACTTCCGCTTGATGTAAGCTCAAGAGTAATATGCTCAATTGAATAGTAATTTTCTTTGCCGTTAAGGATTATTTTAATCGGCTTAATTTCTTCTGATTGTTCCCCTCTCTCCTCAGCCATGAGATTTGAGATCATTGTTCTTACTAAATCATTTCTGGCGGCAATATCAGGAGCATAGCGATTAAGTACATCTTCTTCTTTTAATCCGGTTAAATTTATCAAAGAATTATTGGCAAGTATTACATCCTTGTTTTCGTCAAGAATCATAACTCCGTCCTGAAGATTTTTTACAATCGCATCCATTCTTTTCTTTTCAAATAAAAGCTGATCAAGATTTGTGTATTCATATTCTTTTAACCGCTGCACCATAACATTGAAAGCTCTGGCTAGGTCCCCCATTTCATCATTAGAGATAATGTCCAATTTCTGTTCATAATTTCTGTTTGAGATTTCATTTATCTTTGCGGTCAGTTCGGATATAGGGCTTACAATTTTGCTCGGGAATTTGAATATAAAGAATAACGTTGATAATATGCTGAAGGCTCCTACTATCGCCATGTAAATAGTTACCTGTCCGGCAGTGTTTTCTGCTCTGCTGCTGCGAAGCAGAATGGCATTCATATTCAGTCTGTATATTTCAAGGATATTTTCGCGGGTTATGTCATACAGGGAACTAATTTCATTGATATTATTTTTTGAATGCGCGGAAACTCCGGGATCCATTATTCCTATGGTATGCAAAAATCTATTGTAATTACGCTCGAGTTCATTTACTAATTCTTCTTCGCCAATTTCCGTTATATTGTGGGCTTCTTTACTTAGATTGCTTTTAAACTCTATAGTACTAGTAATAAAACTTGCAGTGTCCAATCCAGTCTTACTACTAAGTTTAGAAGATGATATCCCTTCCTCTAACTTTATTTTATACATTGTATCCAGGCATTTAGTCATCATCGTGGTGTATTGAATTGAGCGATAATTATCTTTAATGGCACCTTTTGAGCTCCGGGCAATTCTATTGATAAAAAAGATACCAAGCACACTAAGTATTAGAATCACTATAAACAGGAATAATACTCCTGCTAATATTTTTGTTTTAATCTTTTTCATGGTTTGAAATAATTAGAATATCTAAGTTTAAGTTTTCTACTTGTTTTGTTAAATCCTTGAATATATTTCCGAATAATAATTTTTTCTTCAAAGAGACGGAAGGGGTACCAATCACAATTAAACCGGCTTCCTTATCCCGGGCAAAGTCCTTAATTGCTTTAGCTCTATCATTAGCTGATAGTTTAACAACTTCAGCGCCAAGTTCGGTTGCAAGCTTAAAATTATTAATCAAAAACCTTTGATCCTTAGTATCGATCTTATCCGTAGATTCTTTATCGGTTTGCACATAAAGGACAAACCATTTTGAATTATAAAAAGAAGCAAGCCTTGAAGATCTTCTAATTAATTTTGAAGCAGATTTTCCGTTAGAGCTAATGCATGTTATAAGAGCATTTACCTTTTCTCTTTGCATAGAAGGAATTTCACGGGCGATCTTTCGTTCTACCTGCCGAGAAACTTCTTTAAGCGCAAGATCTCTTAACTGCAGAAGTTTATCTTCTCTAAAGAAATTTTTGAGAGCAGTTGATACCTTAGCTTTGTCGTATATTTTTCCATCGTTAAGCCGGTCAATTAATTCATCGATAGTAAGATCAACATTTACTACTTCATCAGCCATTTGGATAATCTTATCGGGAACTCTTTCAGTAATAACAACGCCGGTAATCTTTTCAACTTCCCTATTAATACTTTCAAGGTGCTGAATATTTACTGTAGTAATTACGCTAATCCCGCTATTTATAATTTCAATTACATCCTGCCAGCGCTTTTCATTTTTAGATCCAGGTACATTTGTATGTGCTAATTCATCGACGAGGACAACTTTCGGTTTGCTAAGTAAAATTGTATCAATATCCATTTCCTCAAGCTGTTTCCCTTTATAAAAAATCTTTCTCCTCTTTATTGCGGGAAGCCCATCTAGCAATTTTTCAGTATCTTTTCTACCATGAGTTTCTACAAAACCGACATACACATCAATCTGATTCTTTGCTAGTTCATGACCTTCCATCAGCATACGAAAAGTTTTCCCTACACCTGCAGCAAGACCCAAATAGACCTTAAGCCTTCCTCTTTGGGAGTCTTTAATCAGCTCAAGAAATTTTCCGACAGAAGACGGTAAGGAAATTTCAGATTCCATTTAATTCTTCTTAATTATCTGTAATTAATTTACAACATTTAACGGAAGTTTTCATTTATTTAATTCAGCAAGCTTATCTAATGACAAATTCAGTTCTAATACGTTCACATGCGCGGGACCCAGTATAGGCTCTTTAATCATTTCATCTACGAGTTTTTTTATTAAAGCCGGATCAATCTTTCTTGCTTTTGCAATTCTTGGAATTTGGATCAAAGCTGCTTGCGGAGAAATATCGGGATCAATCCCGCTTGCTGAAGACGTAACAATATCAGAAGGAATTTCCGATTTCTTTATACCGGGATTTTCGACCATAAATGTATTTATGCGTTGTTCAACAGTATTTAAGAAAACAGGATTAGTCGGACCTAAATTTGTTGCCGCTGCATTTATAGGATTATAATTACAAGCCGATGGTCTTCCCCAAAAATATTTTGCTTCGGTAAAACTCTGACCAATATTTCTGTATCCAATAACATTACCGTTTTCAATAATTGGAAGTCCATTTGCTTGTTGAGGAAGCAGCAGACCAATTGACCAGATAAAGAGCGGATAAATAACTCCAAAGAATAATATTGTCGAAAAGAGTAAAACTAAATTTGTTCTTAATGATTTCATTATATAATCTTTCATTTTTTAATTGTAAAGTCTTTTCATTATTTTAAAAAAAGGCTAACAATCATGTCAATTGCTTTTATGCCAATAAACGGAATAATCAATCCTCCCATGCCATAGATCCACAGATTCCGGATTAAAATGCCTGTAGCGCCGATTGGTCTATATTTCACGCCTCTTAGGGCAATAGGAATCAGCGCAAGTATAATAAGCGCATTAAAAATCACCGCTGATAAAATAGCAGATTCAGGATTTGCCAATTTCATAATGTTCAAGGCATTTAAGCCAGGAATAGTAACCATGAACAAAGCGGGCACTATTGCAAAATATTTTGCCACATCATTAACAATAGAAAAGGTAGTGACGTTACCGCGAGTGATTAGAAGCTGCTTACCAATTTCAATTACTTCAAGTAGTTTTGTCGGGTCATTATCAAGGTCAACCATGTTCGCAGCTTCTTTAGCAGCTTGTGTACCGGAATTCATAGCAACACCTACATCAGCCTGAGCCAATGCCGGAGCGTCATTTGTGCCATCGCCCATCATAGCGACAAGCTTCCCCTCTTTCTGTTCTCTAATTATATAGTTCATTTTATCTACAGGTTTGGCTTCGGCAATAAAGTCATCGACGCCAGCCTGCATAGCAATAAACTTTGCAGTCACCGGGTTATCGCCGGTAACCATAACAGTTTTAACTCCCATCTTATGAAGTCTTTTGAACCTTTCCTGGATACCGGGTTTAATAATATCCTCAAGCTGAACGACACCGATAGCTTTTTTATTTATACCAACAGCCAGAGGAGTTCCGCCGCTGCCGGCAATTTCAAGAACTCTTGAATTTATTTCCTCCGCAACATGATCGCCGTTACTTGTCCATTTTCTTATAGAGTCCCATGCACCTTTTCTTATTTCAGTTCCGTCCTGCAGGTTAACACCACTCATTCTTGTTTCAGCGGAAAAGTTTATAAACTCCGCATTTTCAACATTCACCGGGAAAATTGAAGGAAGAATTTTTTCTGCCAGTTCAATTATTGATTTTCCTTCCGGAGTATGGTCTGCAAGAGAACTTAAAACCGTGCCCCTAATAAATTCCTCTTTACTATAACCGTTAACCGGGAAAAAATTAGTAGCTTTACGATTACCGATAGTAATAGTACCTGTTTTGTCAAGCAGAACAACGTCAATATCACCTGCAGTTTCGACAGCCTTACCTGACTTTGCAATTACATTAGCTCTTAATGCTCTATCCATTCCCGCAATTCCTATTGCCGAAAGTAATCCTCCAATTGTCGTAGGAATTAAGCATACAAAAAGTGAAATTAAAAAAGCGACACTTATTGTTGTCCCTGCATATTTCCCAAACGGTTCCAGCGTAACAACGACCAATAAGAAGACAAGAGTAAAGCCAGCAAGTAAAATTGAAAGGGCAATTTCGTTAGGAGTCTTTTGACGATTAGCGCCTTCAACAAGAGCAATCATTTTATCTAAGAAAGTTTCGCCGGGGTCTGCAGATACTTCCACAGTAATTTTATCAGATAAAACCTTGGTGCCTCCTACAACTCCTGATTTATCAGTTCCTGCTTCTCTAATAACAGGGGCTGATTCACCAGTGATAGCGGATTCGTCTATAGAAGCGAGTCCTTCAATAATTTCTCCGTCAGCGGGAATTAAGTCCCCTGCTTCGGCAATATATTTGTCCCCTTTCCTTAGAGAGGAAGAACTAACAATTTCGATAGAGCCGTCATCTTTTAATTTTTTAGCAGGGGTTTCTTCACGTGTTTTACGAAGAGATTCTGCCTGAGCTTTTCCTCTTTCCTCGGCAATAGCTTCGGCAAAGTTTGCAAATAAGATAGTAAGGAATAATAGAATAGTTATAGTTAAGTTATAGACAAAGCCAGTGCCGCCATTAGCGGGATTATTTGCTCCGATAATTGTGACAGCGACCATGATAGCTGTACCAATCTCTACCGTAAACATAACCGGATTTTTAATCATGTAGGAAGGGTTAAGTTTTACAAATGACTGAGTGATAGCCTGCTTTACCAGCGCAGGTTCAAATAATTTGATATTACGTTTTCTTTTCATTTTGGTGCAACCTATAAAATTGAAAAATGTTCTGCGATAGGGCCAACAGCCAAAGCCGGGAAAAATGACAAAGCTGAGATAACAATAATTACAGCAAGGAGGACTATTCCGAAAGCATAGCCATCTAGTCTTAAAGTTCCTTCGGATTCAGGAATATATTTTTTTTCAGCTAAGGAACCGGCAATAGCAACCGGACCGATGATAGGAAGAAACCTTCCAATTAACATTATTACTCCGTCCATTATATTCCAGAAAGGTACGTTTGCATTTAGACCTGTAAATTCAGACCCATTATTTGCAGAAGCAGAAGTAAACTCATATAGCATTTCAGAAAATCCATGATAAGAGGGATTAGTGAGCCAGCCTATATTAGGATTATGGCTTGCTATATATGCTGAAATGGCAGTTGACACTAGAATCAGGAATGGATGAAGCAGAATTATTAAAGCAGCAATTTTAACTTCTTTAGCCTCAATTTTCTTTCCGAGAAATTCAGGAGTTCTTCCGACCATAAGACCGGCAATAAAAACAGCGATGATTAAAAACATAAAGAAGTTAATAAAGCCAACGCCCACGCCGCCGAATATAGAGTTTATCATCATATTCATAATATCAATTCCGCCGGCAAGAGGAGTTTGACTATCGTGATTTGAATTTGATGAACCATTTGAAGTTACGGTAGTAGAAGAAGCCCAAAAAGCGGAGGCAGCTGGACCAAAGCGCACTTCTTTGCCTTCCATACTCCCAGTGGTTTGCTCAATCCCCATTTTTTTTATTAAAGGATTTCCATCAACTTCAAACTTTATAGCAAGAGCTGTAAAGGAAAGATAGACTATTGCCATCACGGCGAATATCATTATCCCGAGTCTTTTTTTGTTTAGATAAAAACCAAAAGCAAAGACCAGAGCCATGGGGATTGCTAATATTCCCCAGCATTCCACGATGTTAGTAATATAATTCGGATTTTCGAAAGGATGAGCTGAGTTAGGGCCAAAAAATCCACCGCCGTTGGTTCCAATTTGTTTGATAGCTACGACCGGAGCAGCCGGACCAAGAGCAACAGTGACCGTGTCACCTTGAAGAGTCTTAATTGTCTGAGGACCTTTAAAAGTAGCCGGTGTTCCGTTCAGCAATAAAATTACCGCGATTACAATCGCCAACGGAAGAAGAATTCGAGTATTACTTTTTAGCCAAAGAGAATAAAAATTTCCCAAGTCTTTAGCTTTTCTTTGAGAAAGGCCTTTAAATATTAAAGCAAGTGCTGCTATACCAGTTGCGGCACTAACAAATTGCATATAACAGACAACGAGCAGCTGTGAAAAATATGAAAGCCCTGTCTCTCCTGAATAATGTTGGATGTTAGTATTAGATATAAAACTGACTGCAGTATTGAAAGCCAGGGTAGGCTCCATAGGGCCTATACCCGCAGGATTCCAAAAAGGAATCTTGTCCTGTATTAAAAAAATCACAAACGCCCAAATAAAGAAGAATACGTTTAACTTTAGCAACGCTTTCATATTTTCTTTCCAGTCCATTTCTTTATCGGGATCAATGCCGGAAATTTTATATATGAAATTTTCAACAGGGTAAAGAAAATCAGTCCAGACCTTTTCACCTTTAAGTACTTTGCTAATGTACTTTCCAAGCGGATAGGAAAGCACAATCATTAAAACCAGGGTTACTAAAACACCTAATATTTCGCTATTCATTTTGTTATCCTAAAATTTTTCAGGTTTAATCAACACATAAAGCAGGTAGCCGAACACCACAATACTTATAATTAATAATATTATCATTTTATTCTCCTTAGCCGAGCTTATCAAAGAAGTTAATCGACTTGAAACAAATGAAAAACAGAACCGCACCTAGTAATGACAAATAAAGTACCATCATATTTATTTTCCTTTTTTGAATACTATGAAGTCAATTCAAATGCCAGTAATTCATCTTTCTTCAGGCAATAAGTAAGAGTATATAATTGAAGATGTTAATTAAAAATTGAATTCAATTAGATTATTATGGCGAGTAATTGATATGCTAAAATGGAAAGGCTATTTCCAAAACGGTATGGTTTTAGATTTCATCCTTTTTGAATCACGATTAAACAAAAGGATAATAGATAAAATTCTTAATATTTTTTTGCTATGTGCTTGGCATTAGTATTGTGTATTTAGTACAGTATTTCTAATCCAATAGTATTAGGCATTGTATGTTTTGGTACGAGAAAATATTAAATAAGCAAAGTGATATTGAGAGAATATCTTCCGAATACGCAATATTGAAATGGTTAGAAGATTACTCGCAAAGAAAAGTATATAATTTGGTTAGCTTTAATAAAGCAATTGGCTCGTTGAGCTGGGGAAATAATCATGATTCAATTCCATACGATTGAAGCTTACGATATAAAGTAGTCAAGCCAATACCAAGCATTTCGGCAGCTTTAGTTTTATTGCCGTCTACAAGCCTAAGAGTTTTAATTATATGATCTTTTTCAAGATTATCAAGGCGATAATTTTCTTTTGACGAAGATGCTGATACTTCCGGTTTATTGAGGAGTAATTCAGCCGGCAGAACATCCTCTTTAAGGACATCGCCCGATGTTAGAATAACTGCCCTTTCAACAAGGTTTCTTAACTCACGAATATTGCCTGGGAAATTATATCCTTCAAGTTTTTGAATAAACCCCGGTTCAATTTCTTTAATATTTCTATTTAATTTCTCACGGTAAAATTTTGTAAACTCATGAATCAGAACCGGGATATCCTCTTTGCGATCTCTTAAAGAAGGAAGATTAATTTTCATTACACTTATTCTATAATATAGATCCGGTCGAAAGTTACCATTTTCAATTTCTTCTTCAAGATTTCGATTCGAAGCGGAAATTATTCTAACATCTACGTGAGTTGTTTTAGTATCACCTGCTTTAATAAAGCTATTTGTTTCGAGCACCCTCAACAACTTTGCCTGAAGAGATATTTCTATTTCGCCGATTTCATCAAGAAACATCGTACCATAATTAGCTTCTTCAAACAGACCTTTTTTATTTTTATTAGCGCCGGTAAAAGCGCCAGCTTTATATCCGAATAATTCAGATTCAAGAAGCTCTTTAGAAAAAGAGCTACAATTTATAGCTACAAAGGGTTTAGATTTTCTGTTGCTTGAGTAGTGAATCGATTGCGCAAATAATTCTTTGCCGGTGCCGGTTTCGCCCTGGATTAAAACAGCAGCATCAGTTGCCGCAACTTTCTTTGCAATATCGATCGACTCTTTAAGAAGGATAGAATCGCCGGTAATATTCTCAAAGTTAAATTTCTCTTCAACTTTCTTTTCGAGCTGTTCTATTCTTTGCTGCATCTGAGCTTTTTCCATCGCTCTTTCAACGATCGGGACAATTTTATTATCCTCATCTCCTTTTGTTATATAATCGAAAGCGCCTTCTTTAATTGCTCTGACACCGTCATGGATTGTTCCATAAGCAGTTAGCACAATAATTTCCGTAAATGGATTAATAGCTTTGATCCGAGGGATTAAGTCAATTCCGGAGACATCGGGGAGTTTAACATCGGTAATAACAACTTGCAGATCTTCTTTATTTAATATTTCCTGTGCAGACCTCGCATCGCCCGCCTCGAGAATTCTATGACCTTCGAGGGCAAGAAGTTTAGTAAGTAACCTGCGAAGGTCTTCTTCATCATCAATTATAAGGATAGTGCCTTTATTCATCACCATAAATATTAAAAATTGGTTTCACGATCTGAATTCTCATATAGATTAAAGAATAATAGATATAATTTCACTTTACAGAAAATAGTTAGTGATTAAACTATCCCAGACCAGGTTCTTCCTTATAAAAGATAGCCATGCAAACTACATAATCCCTTGAATGGCTCATAGATATTTTCAAATTTCTTCCGTTAGATAAGAATGCTTCTAAATCGCCTTTTAATTTTGCAACCGGCATCCCGTTTGGTTCATTATAAATTTCAATATCATGCCAACCGATCTCTTTATTCCAACCTGTAGATAATGCCTTATAAACCGCCTCTTTAGCGGCAAACCTTGCTGCGAGATGCTGATATTTGCTTACTTTATTTAGGCAGTACTCCAACTCAGATTCAGTATAAATTTTAGATAAGAAATGATCTCCGTATTTTTCAACGCTATCTTTTACCCTATCTATTTCAATAATATCGACACCAATTCCGAATACCATAAAAGCCTTCTATAATTTTAATTAGGAAACTTAATAACCTATTGCCGGCATAGCCTTAGGGGTGATCTTTTCAAAAATACTTTTAGCATATTTCTTAGAGATCAATCCTTTCCCGGGCACAGGATAAAAATCAGAATCGCCGAGATATTTAGTTCTATCGGCAAATACATATTTCATAGTTTCAACCAAATCGTGGATATATTTACTACTTCCCCATTCTTCCTCGCAGTATTTTTCCCATTCTTAAGGTGAATTACCATATATCCGCCGCCGCCAAGGTTACCAGCATAAGGATAAGTAACAGCCAGGGCAAATCCTACGGATACTGCGGCATCAATGGCATTGCCGCCTTTTTTAAGAATTTCTAACCCGACTTTTGTTGCTATTCCGTTTGCCGAAACGACCATTCCGTTTTTTGCTTCGACAGGTTGATTTATTTGTGCGCGAAGGGTTCCAAATGAAAATGAAATAATTAGAACTAATAATATTACGGACTTTTTAGAACAAATTGATTCTTGCGTCAACTTTGAATCCTTTTTCTTTAAGTTGCTTTAGAATAATCTTAGTCAATTCATTTACTTGCTGCAGAGACTCCGTAAGATTTTGGTAAACCTTTGGATCATATAATACTTTCCCGACATTATTCTGCTTATTCTTAATTTCATCAGTCAACCCGTTTATCTTGGTAACAAGAGAGTCCGTACTTTTCAAGACCTTTGCGGCTTCCTTAATAGTTTGGGACATATCGCTTTTATTATCAGCAATAAATGTTTTAGCTTCATCCGTTAAGGCAACGCTATTGGAAGTAATTTTTTTGATACTTGATAGATTTTCGTCAACTAAGATGTTTAGCTTTTTAGTTAGCTCACTGAGGTTTGCCAGCGAAGACTTTACATCATTATTTATTTGCTGATCTGTTAAATATTTATTTAGTGAAGTTAAAGTTACGTTTACATTTTTTACCGTTTTCAATAAGTCATCCTGAGCAGAGCCAACCATAGACATTACGGACGCGACATCTCCGTAAAAAACGCCGGTTTGCATTTGGTTATAATCTATTGGTTCGGGCGATGTACCGGGAAGAATATCAATTTTTTTACCACCCATTAAATCAGTCATCGAAATTGCAAACTTTGCATCTTTTCTAAGGTCAACATCGTTATCAAGGGTAAGGTTGACAATAACTTCATTATCTTTCATCGAGATATTTCCGACATGTCCTTTGAGAACGCCGTTTACAGTGACATTATCTCCGACCGCAAGCCCGGATACATTATTAAATTCCACGCTTATCGATTTTTCTTTGGTAGCAAAAGTAATATTTTTTGCCCAACCGAGAATCCAAATGAAAAGGATAATGCCGGCAATAAACATTACCCCGACTTTAATCTCTGTTTTTCTTTGGTCTTTCATTTATTCATGTTTCGTTTTAAAAGTTCTTTAATGTTGTTTAGTTCATCTTTAGTAATCACACTATCTTTCGTTAACATTACTTTTATAGAATCTGCGAATTCGCCGATAGACTTTCCGGAATCATTATCAACTTTTTTTATTCCCGAAACGTAATCCTTGATCAATATTCTTAATGAATCTTTCTCCGGCGATTCTTTAATTCTTCCAAGATTTTCGTCTAAGCTTTTTGTAATCAAATACCGACCGGGTATTAATATTATTTCGTTAAATTTATACCTTACAAAATATGCAATAACTGCTGTGATAATAGTTAAAGCTATAATTAATTTTACAAAACAACCTTTCTTCATTTCTCAAATTCCGGTGGAAGCTTTTCAATATGAACTTTTTTAATTCTCTTATTAGACACTTCTTTTACCGTAAACTTATGATTTTTTAATATAAAAGAATAACCATCCTTCGGAATATGACCTGCCTGGTTAAGCACCAAACCGCCAAGAGTCTCATAATCTTCATCTTCGGAAGAAAAATCCTCATCAAGCAATTCGTTTAACTCGCTTACCGGAATTTTTCCAAGCACATTATATTGGTTTTCATTAACTTTTGTAAAAGACGATTCTTCCTTATCATATTCATCTCTTATTTCACCGACAATTTCTTCAAGAATATCTTCCATAGTGATTAAGCCCGCGGTACCGCCGTACTCATCAACAACTATAGCGATATGCATTTTCTTTTCCTGAAATTCGTACATCATATCGTTTATCATCTTTGCCTGAGGTATAAATAATACTTTACGGGCAATTTGCCTAATAGTAATCTGACGTCTTAGCTCTTCATTTTTAAGATACGGCAAGATATCTTTAGCGTAAATAACTCCGACAATTTTATCCAGGTCATTTTCATAAAGAGGAATTCTGCTGTGCCCGGAAGAAGTAATTATCTCTAAAAGTTCATTAAAATTAGTATTAACATCAACCGAAATTATATCAACGCGAGGTGTCATTACTTCTTGAACAGTAACCGATTTTAAGCTTACAATGCTTTTAATTAATCCTTGCTCCTCCTCTTCAATGGTTCCTCTTTCCTGACCAATGTTTGCAAGCTCCGAAATTTCATCATGCAAAATAACTGAATTTGCTTTATTAAATTTTAATCTTGAAATGGAAAGCTTTATAAACTCTGTAAAGATTTCAGCTACCGGATATAGGATAACGCTAATCCAATATAATGGGACGGCGACAATTTTTGCTAACATCAGAGGTCTTTTTGACGCCCACACTTTCGGGACTAATTCACCAAAGAGAATAATTAATATTGTCAGTAAAATTATCTCAATTGTAAGTATGATATTCCTTGGGAAAGAAGTAAGCGTCGCAATGTCTAAAGCTATTGAAACGGCAATTATTGAGGCTCCAACGTTTACTATCGTATTGCCAATTAAAACCGTGACCAATAATCTTTTGGGATGTTCAAGAAGAGTATGTAGGTACCGGTAGATAATTGGATTGGATGATAAGACCTTTTTAATTTTCTTCCTGTCAAGAGAAAAAAGCGCCACTTCAGATCCGGAGAAGAATGCGGATAGAAAAAATAATAAGATTAAGATTGATAATTTGTAATACCAGTGGAAGAACAAATATTAATAAATCCTGTAATGTTGAACAAATAAAAACAAAAGCCCATCCGCCTTACCCTCTTCAGTTAATTCTTAGAAGAGGGCAAGTAGGTTGGGCAAATTACTTAGAATGGAAGATCATTATTACTATCAACATTAACATCCGGTTCGTTAACGTTGCCGCTAGCTGATGACTCATCCGTATAAACTGATCCACTGCCTTCGCTACTGCCGCCTCCGCTTGCTTCAAGAGGAATTAGTTTGTCAGCCACTATATCAGTTGAATATCTTTTAATTCCTTCTTTATCCGTGTACTCTTTTTTTGTGAGTCTTCCTTCGATATAAAATTTTTTTCCTTTTTTCAGATTATCCTTAAAATAGTCAGAAAGATTAAACGCAACAATATTGTGCCAGGTAGTTTCATTTACCCAATTACCGTCTTTACCTTTGTATCCATAAGTAGTTGCCATCGAAAAATTAGAAACGGAGACATTATTATTTGTAAATCTTGTTTCGGCGTCTTTGCCTAAGTTGCCAATCAACATAATTTTATTTAATGAGAAAGCCATTTTTCCTCCGGATTTTTTTATTTATATAAACACATTTAATTTAATAATTCTCTCGAACAAAAACTATAAGGACAATAAATATTTAAAGCGAACATTAGCTAATTTAAACATTGGTTAGCTGTTTTTAATTGAGATGAGAATCATGGTCCTTTTTGCATAATGCCCCCGTAATTTTCTGTCTTGCATTGCATTTGTCAAATTTATCTGCAAGCACAGAATATGAATATTTTGTTTTGGAACGCAATAGGGCAACTGAATTCTTCAGTTTTTACAAATTGCATTTGAAATTTACTAACTTCAGTATCAAAATAGAAAAGAGTATTATAATTGTCAACAACTCAGGTAGACTATAATTACATTTTAATACACTTTCTTATTATTCATTCACCTTATGTAGAAAAAACTCTATGGAATTATAGTATTGCCGTTTATCCGCAATGGCGGATTGTTTTTTATGTCAAGATATTTGAAATGATTTTCCATATTCCATATTCCATTGCGGCCTGCCGGTAGGCAAGCTTGCCGCACTATAGTATTGACTTTCAAATCTTTGTTTTTTATGTCAAGATATTTTTTATGATAAATTTCATTGCGTTTCATTCAAAATTCAACATTCATAATTCAAAATTGCGGCTTGCCGCGCTATGGGATAATGGGAAATACCGCTCAATTCCATTACTTCTCCATTCCACCATAACTTCTCCAATTTCTCATTACTCCAATTATTATAAACCTTGTGATGGGCTAGTGCATCTAAATCTTACATTTTAATAATATTTATTATAGAAATAAATTTTATCTAGAAAGAAATTAAATTATTTTAGAATTAAAAAATTACAGGCAAAGACAAGAATGACATTTGGACTGTTAAAAACCGTTAAAAAATATTTTCCTCTTATACTTACGGCAGTGTTAATTCTGTTTACCACTGCGCACGCTCAGTACTTTGGAAGAAACAAAGTAACATATGATAATTTTGATTTCAAAGTTTTGCACACAGAACACTTTAATATTTATTATTATCCGGAAGAAAAAGAAGGAGTTGATTTTGCTGCACGACTTGCAGAGCGTTGGTATAAACGCCACTCAGTTTTAATGGATGATACTTTGATGGGAAAACAAACTTTAATTTTATATGATGGTTTTCCGCAATTTTCCGAAACAAACGTTACTCAAGGTCAAATCGGTCAAGGTACCGGCGGATTTACCGAGCCAATAATGCGGCGTGTTGTTTTGCCTTTTGCAGGCCCACTTGATGAAACAAGCCATGTAATCGGTCACGAGCTTGTTCA
The DNA here is from genome assembly GCA_021817845.1 of Bacteroidota bacterium. Lineage (GTDB taxonomy): Bacteria > Bacteroidota > Ignavibacteria > Ignavibacteriales > Ignavibacteriaceae > FEN-1297. The sequence goes on along the minus strand of JAKAFW010000043.1, from coordinate 9,406 downwards.
TGCCTTTCAATTTGATGTTACTAGCGGCAGACGCGGTGAAAATAAAGGAGGATTTCCAATTGCGGCTCAAATGCCACTATGGTTTATTGAAGGTATGGCTGAGTATTTTTCCCTCGGTCCCGATGATCCCAATACCGCAATGTGGATGAGAGATGCTACACTAAGAAAACTTCCGGATATTTCTGATCTTAACAATCCTAAATATTTTCCTTACCGCTATGGTCAATCATTACTTGCTTTTATGGGAGGAAAATGGGGCGATTATAAAATTATTAGATTGTTAAAAGTTGCAGCCCACCTTGGCAGCATGGATAAAGGTATCGACAGTGTTTATCATATAAAGCCTGACACATTATCAAAGGAATGGCATCAAGCACTGCATGCTGCTTATGATTCATTAGCAAAAGTTACTTCTAAACCGGATGTCTATGGAAAAGAATTAATCTCTGAGAAGCAAGGTGGAGGTGCAATGAATCTCTCCCCGGCACTTAGCCCGGACGGTTCAAAGTTGGTTTTATTTTCATCAAAGGACCTTTTTGCAATGGACCTTTATCTTGCCGATGCAAAAACAGGTAAAATTGAAAAAAATATTTTTAGAAGTGAACTTAATACACATCTGCAAAATCTTGAATTTATTAATTCCGCGGGTGCATGGAGCCCCGACAGCAAGCAGTTTGTTTTCGCCGGCACTGTAGAAAACCGTCCTATCCTTACTATAATTGATGTTAATGATGGGAAGGAAGTGCGCGAAATAAAATTCCCAAAACTTGCGGAGATATTTAACCCAGCTTGGTCTCCTGACGGACGCTATATTGCTTTTTCAGCTTTAGCAAACGGTTTATCAGATCTTTTTATTTATGATTTAAAAACCGATTCTCTTAAAAGATTAACTAACGATGCCTACGCCGACCTTCAACCTGCATTTTCACCTGACGGAAAAACAATTGCTTTTGTTACGGACAGGTTTACAACTGACCTTTCCGATTTGAAAATCGGGAACTATCAACTTGCACTTTATAATATTGCTTCGGGAAAAATTGAAAAAACGGGCAGTTTCAAAGACTCAAAGAATATTAATCCACAATGGTCGCCCGATGGAAAAGACATTTACTTTCTTTCGGATAGAAATGGAATAACTAATATTTACAAATTAAATTTGAGTTCCGGAATTATCAATCAAGTTACAAATCTATTTGGTGGAGTAAGTGGAATAACCGGACTAAGTCCTGCACTTTCAGTAGCTGCCAATAAAAATTATATTACATATAGCGTTTTTGATGATGGCAAGTATAATATTTATTCAATCGACTCCTCGAAGATAATGGACGGAATCCAAGTAATTCCTAAATATGCATTTACAGATCCAGGAGAGCTTCCGCCGGTCAAAAGATTCGGAAATGTGCTTACAAATAATTTAGAAGACCCGAATTTTGGTTTGCCAACAGATACAACTTTTAATACTACAAAATATCATCCTACTCTAAGATTAAGCGGTGTCGGTCAACCATCAGTCGGCGCCGGTGTTGATCAATTTGGAACTTACGTCGGAGGCGGTGTTGCATTATTCTGGAGCGATTTACTAGGTAATTATAATTTATCTACTGCTCTTCAAATTGAATCCGGTAACGGGATAACAAATATTTTTGGTTTTGTCGGTTATATGAATACCAAAGATAGGTGGAATTGGGGTGGAGTCATTCAGCAAGTGCCGTATTATATTACGGGATACAATATTGGTTACGGAACAATAAACGGTACACCTGCTTATGTCCAACAACAATATATTTATAAGGAAACCGACCGTGAGGTATCGGGCGTTTTAGCCTATCCTTTCAATCAATCATTTAGGCTTGAATTAAGTGCAGGTTATAGAAATATTAGTTTTGATAACGAAGTAATAACTCAGGCAACTTCTTTATATGACGGTTCAGTTCTAATAAACAACACTCAAGCTCTTCCGCATGATGCCGCATTAAATCTAGCCACCATAGACGCTGCATTAGTCTTTGACAACAGTTATTTCGGCGCAACAAGCCCGTTGCTAGGTACAAGATTCCGCATCGATGTACAGCCGGTTTTAGGTTCGCTTAGCTGGGAAAATATACTATTAGATTTCAGACAATACTTTTTACCTGTTAAACCTTTTACGGTTGCTTTAAGAATTCTCCACGCCGGAAGATACGGCAGCGGTTCAGATGATAATCGTCTTTCCCCTCTTTTTTTAGGTTACCCGGGACTTGTAAGAGGATATGACAGCCAAACTTTTACAGACCAAGAGTACGCAGATACATCCGCTGGCTCGGTAATAAATAGATTGTTCGGTAGTAAGTTGCTAATCACTAATTTAGAATTACGCTTTCCACTTTTCGGTATATTAGGACTAGGCTCTGGATATTACGGATACTTCCCTATTGAACTAGCGGCTTTTTATGATGCAGGAATAACCTGGACAAATACAGAAAAACCTTTCTTCCTTGGCGGGACGGAACAACCTGTGAGAAGTTACGGGGCAGCAATAAGAATAAATTTATTTGGATATGCTGTAGGCGAAGTTGACTACGTCCGCCCGATAGATCGACCTGATGTCGGTTGGCTATGGGAATTTAATTTAACCGAAGGATTTTAAAGAAAAATTGTACTTTTGTTTTAGAAATTTTTCCACATTATACATTAGGTAAGATATGAAATTTGCCAAAAGATTAGATAGACTTCCTCCTTATCTTTTTGCTGAGCTAAATGCGATTAAGCTGAAGAAGCGCCAGCAAGGAATAGACATGATTGATCTCGGAATGGGCAATCCCGACCAAGCCACTCCCAAGTTTATAGTGGACAAACTAAAACAAACTATTGATGACGCTAAGACTCACCGTTATTCAAGATCGCAGGGAATTCCCGGAATTTTAAAAGCAATATCACGCAAATACAAACGCGATTTTGATGTCGATATTGACCCGGAAAAAGAAGCTGTTGCGACAATCGGAAGTAAAGAAGGATTAGCGCATCTTTGCCTGGCAACGCTTGATTCCGGTGATGTAGTGCTTGTTCCTAATCCAACTTATCCTATTCATATATACGGAGTAATTGCGGCTGGCGCAAATGTAATTTCGATTCCTTTAAGTAAAGAAAATAATTTCGTACCCGATCTATCTTTAATTACCCGTGATATGTGGCCTCAACCAAAGATGTTAATCCTAAATTTTCCAGCTAATCCAACAACAGCCGTCGTTGATCTTGATTATCTTAAGGAAATTGTTGCATTCGCCAAAAAGACCGACATGATAATCGTTCACGACATGGCTTACAGTGATATAGTTTTTGATGGAACAAAGGTGCCGTCAATTCTTCAGGTTCCCGGTGCAAAAGAAGTGGCAGTAGAATTTTTTACTATGTCTAAAAGTTATAACATGGCAGGATGGCGAGTTGGATTTTGTGTCGGCAATGCAGAGATATGCAAAGCTCTGGCAAAGCTAAAAAGTTTTTACGATTACGGGATATTCACACCTATTCAAGTGGCTGCAATCGCCGCCCTCGACTCCCCTCCTTCGGTGACTAAAGCAATTGCGGAGGTATATACTAAGCGGCGGGATGTTCTTGTAGATGGGTTAAACAGTGCCGGCTGGATTGTAGAAAAGCCAAAAGCAAGTATGTTTGTCTGGGCGCCGATTCCAGATAAGTTTAAAGCTATGGGCTCACTTCAGTTTTCTAAAATGCTTATTGATGAAGCAGAGGTAGTTACTTCTCCGGGAATCGCTTTTGGAGAATACGGCGAGGGATATTTAAGAATTTCAATGGTTGAAAATGAACAACGAATTAAGCAAGCAGTAAGAAATATTAAAAAGCTAATGGATAAATAAGTTCAGTTTGTTGGATGAAAAAGAAAACTGCATTAGGAAATATTCTTAAGGATACAACTTCAGGCTCTACTGACTTATTATTAAAGTTAAATGAGATTGTCAAAGCAAATCTTGATAATAAATCTGATTTGAAGTTATTATTAAAAAACGCAAAACAAAAGTTTCAATCGTTTGAAGTAATCCAGAATTATTTGAGGCAAATTGACTTATATAATAAAAGGAATTCTGACAAATCATTAAAAAGATTTATCGATGGATTTAGACTAATTCAGGATAAGAGTTTTGAAGCTATTTACGAAAATGCACTACCTTACTTAAGAAAAGTGAGAACTATTCTTACGCTTTCAAACAGTAAAACAATCTTAGGAACCTTAATTCTATTAGGAAAGCAAAATACAAGACTAAGAATCATAATAGCCGAATCGCGCCCGAAACTTGAAGGTAGAATTTTAGCGCGGAATCTACTTAAAAATAAAATCCAGGTTGAACTCATAACCGATGCAATGCTACCACAATTTATTAGTAAAGCAGATGCGGTTATTATAGGAGCAGATAAAATTCTATCAAATGGGAATATCATTAATAAAGCAGGAAGCCTTTCTGCAGCCATTCTGTGCCATTATTATAATAAGCCTTTTTATGTGTTAGCCTCAAAAGACAAGCTAAGTAAAAGGGAAAAACATATTCAAGAAGAATATCTACCGGCTGAGGTTTGGAGATATAGCTCATCTTATCTAAAAGTTGTAAACATTTATTTTGAAGAAGTTAATAAAAAATTGATAACAAAAATCATTACTAATTAATAAGGAATAATAATGAGACTAATTAAACAAACTTTATTCGTTCTACTTTCTCTTACCCTAATTTCATTTGCACAGACTAAAAAACTTACCATTAGAGATGTTACTACAAACGCCAAACTGTTTTATCCTAAGCATCTTGTTCAGTTGGAGTGGCGTCCTTCTTCCACAACTGTTTCTTTCATTGATACTGTTAACGGTGACCCGGTTCTGACCGGTGAAGATATCCATACAAATAAAAAAGAAGTTCTGTTATCTCTTACCACATTAAATCAAAAAATGTACAGCCTGAAATTGGAACCGTTGTTAAGTTTTCCACAGATTCAATGGCTTAATAAAAACTCATTTCAATTCTGGAACGGCGATACTTTATGGGGTTATGCAGTAAGAACAGGTATTCTAAGAATGCTGAACAAAGTAACTCACGGAGCTGAAAATATTGATGTTGCTGATTCCAACCTTGCAGCTTATACAATCAAAAATAATCTTTACATAGCAGTTGATGGAAAGCAGACTCAAATTACTAATGATGAGAACGAAGGAATTCTAAACGGTCAATATGTCTCGCGAAATGAATTTGGAATATTTAAGGGAACATTCTGGTCGCCCGGGAAAAATTATATTGCATTCTACAGGAAAGATCAATCAAAAGTAACTGATTATCCGCTTGTCGATATTTCTACCCGTCCGGCAAAAGTGGAGAATGTAAAATATCCAATGGCAGGAATGACAAGTGAAGAAGTTACTCTCGGTGTTTACAATCTTAAAACCGGCAAAACAATTTTTCTAAAGACTGGCGAGCACACCGATCATTATTTAACAGGCATCACCTGGAATCCAAATGAAAAATATATTTACATTGGAATTCTTAACCGGGATCAAAATCACCTTGAAGAAATTAAATATGACGTTGCTTCGGGAGATTCAGTAGAAACATTATTTGAAGAAAGAAACCCGAAATATGTGCAACCATTGAATGGATTATTCTTCGTAAAAAGTCACCCGGAGGAATTTGTTTGGCTTTCAAGAAGAGATGGTTGGAATCACTTTTACTTGTATAATACAAATGGTAAGCTTATAAAAAAATTAACCGAAGGAAATTGGGAAGTAACTGAATTTAATGGTTTTGATGAGAAAGGAAATAATTTATTTTTTACCGCGACTAAGGAGAGCCCTCTTGATAGGGACCTTTATAAAGTGAATTTAGAAACCGGCAATATGTCTAAGCTTACTTCGTGGCCGGGAGTTAACTATGTACAACAAAATGAAGATGGAAAATATTTTATCGATAGATATAGCAGCCTGACCGTTCCTAATAATACTTCAGTGATAGACGATAATGGAAAAATTGTTACTTCCCTGTTATCTTCTCCTAATCCTCTGCAAGATTTTGATATGGGAACGACAAAAATCTTCAAGCTAAAAAGCAAAGACGGATTTGATTTATACTGTAGGATGATTCTTCCGGCAAATTTTGATTCTACAAAAAAATATCCGGTGTTAGTCTATGTCTATGGCGGACCTGGTATACAATTAATCAGAAATGGTTGGCTTGGCGATGCCGGTCTCTGGCTTAATTATATGGCTGAAAAAGGCTATTTGGTTTTTACGCTTGATAATAGAGGTTCTGCAAATAGGGGCTTAGCTTTTGAACAAGTCACATTCAGGCATCTTGGCACTAATGAAATTCAAGACCAGGAACTTGGAGTTAATTATCTAAAATCGCTTTCATTTGTGGACACGACAAAACTCGGCGTTTTTGGTTGGAGTTTTGGAGGATTTATGACTACAACCTTGATGACGAGAACTCCCGGTTTATTCAAAGTTGCCGTTGCGGGAGGTTCTGTAATTAATTGGAAATATTATGAAGTTATGTACACCGAACGATACATGGATACACCCCAGGCAAATCCAGAAGGATATGAAGAATCTAACCTTCTGAATTATGCAAAGAACTTAAAAGGAAAATTATTGATGATTCACGGAACAATGGACCAGACTGTAGTTTGGCAGCATGACTTAATGTTTATTAAAAAATGCGCCGACTTAGGAATTCCGGTAGACTATTTTGTCTATCCAGGTCAAGAGCATGGCGTTAGAGGAATTGACACATACCATCTTTACGAAAAGATAACGAATTACTTTAGAGATTTTTTAATTGAAGGGAAATAATATTCCCTTTTGGTTTAGAATATATTAAAGACAAAAAAGCCGGCTTTATTCTTAGGTAGAGCCGGCATTTTTATATCAAACTTCAATAAGTAATTTGCTTTTCTTATTAAACCTTAATGTAAGTAGAACCGCTGCGGCGATTAGACCAAGAAGCAATCCGATCCAAACACCGACCACATTGAGATGAAGCGTAAATCCGAAATAATATCCGATTGGTAGTGCGATAATCCAATAAGCAACAAAAGTAATAATAGTAGGTCCTTTGACATCGGTTAAGCCGCGCAACACCCCAATTCCGACAGCTTGTGTGCCGTCAAATATTTGAAAAATAGCAGCTACAATTAATAAATTTGCCGCAATAGAAATTACTTTCGGATCGTTTATGTAAATTGAAGGCAGAATACTTTTCAAACTTATAAATAATATTCCGAAGCACGCCATGAGAGAAGCCCCCAAAACAATGGCAATAAACCCGGCTCTTCTTACTAACTTAATATTTTGTTTACCAAGTGCATTTCCAACGCGAATAGCACCGGCGCTAGAAATTCCGAGCGTAATCATATAAGATATTGTTGCAAGATTTATCGCAATTTGGTGCGCCGCTAACTGTCTGGTACCAAGCCACCCGACCATTATAATTGCGAAAGTAAAAGCCCCAACTTCAAAGGCATATTGAAAAGCGCTCGGCAATCCTAAATCTAGAATCTTTTTAATAACATGTAAATTTATCTTACTGAATTTCGGAGACATGTTAAATTGGCGGAAGTGCTTCGATTTAACTACATAGACCATCAAAACAATTCCCATAAACAAACGCGATGAAAAAGTCGCCCAACCTGAGCCGTTCAGTCCTAATGCAGGAAAACCGAACTTCCCATAGATCAAAACCCAGTTCATCAAAAGATTGATTAAGTTGGCAATAATTGTAACATACATTGCCGGTCTTGTGAAAGACAGACCTTCAATAAATTGCTTATAAGTTTGAAAAAGCATTACCGGCAAAATTGAAAAACCCAATATTTTTGTATAAGCAATAGCTAATTGGGTTACACCAGCAGGTTCATTAAGATATCGAATAAATACTGAGAAGAAAAAAGTAATTAATAACAAAATTAGACTTAGGACAAAGTTAATAAATAAAGATTGCTTGAAAGTCGACTCACATTCAAAAGGTTTCTTTGAGCCTATGGAAATTGCAACTAAGGGAGTTACTGCATAAGATACACCGATTCCGATAATTAGGATAAGAATAAATATTCCGTTTGACAAAGAAGCAGCCGCAAGGGAATTTGCACCTAATCCGCCTACCATAATGTTGTCTACAACTCCCATCATTATAAAACCAAGCTGCCCGATACTTACCGGATAAGCTAATTTTATTGTGGCAATTAAATCTTCTTTTATAGTCTGCATGAGAAAAAAAATATTTCTTTTTGATAAACGTTATATGAAATTTAGTAGAACTTTGGTTAGTAAAAAAGGATAGGACTATTTTGGAAAATCATTTTAATGTGAATATCCTTGAATAGCAGAAATGATTTCTCCCGTAGGAATAAAAGTAAATAAAAGGCGATCAAATTATTCAGGAAGAAAAATATTACTGACTCATCTTACGCAGGATCTCCTTTTGGAGTAATGGAATGTTGGAGTAATGGAAGAAATAGTCAATTCCATCAATCCATTTTTCCAATATTCCAAAGGTTGCATAACATGAGTTACTGGGTACTACTTGTGGAATAGTTGTTAGTACCTTCAGCGTTGGCAATAGTAAAATGATAATTTGCAGCTGAGCTAATACTATCAATTTGCTGCATAGATAATCTTGCACTGGGCTTTGCACTATAAAACCCGTCAGCTAAGTCTGCTTTAGAGTTTGAATTATTTTTTATTGTACTCTGGTCACCAAATAGACCGACAGAAAGCAATCCGCCGAATAAAAACAAAAGACTTAAAAATATCGCAAGTCTAATTAAAATTTTCATCTTTTAATTCCTTCAGTATCCCTTTGAAAATAGATTTAGGATATAAACTAAACATAAGAAATTATTTTATTATAAAATCAACAATTAAATCATGATAATCAAGAGGTAATATAAAATAGGTAATAAAAAGTTAATAATTCGAATTAATGCACAGGCTTTTCCCTTCAAAGTAGAACTTTTAATTTCTTCGACATTCTAAATCGCTTACAAAATTTTGATAAAGAAAAATGAAATCTCTATATTTACATTTCTTTTTCGGAAAGATGCAGGAGTGGTTTAACTGGCACGCCTGGAAAGCGTGTGTGCCTTAACGGGTACCGAGGGTTCGAATCCCTCTCTTTCCGCATAATAAATAGAGAAATGTGCGAAATTCTTTTATGTTCCATATATTTCTTTCGGGGGCGCCACAGGTAATAATGGGAGTGCAGTTATTATTCACACAATTAGAGAATTTATATATTTAGATCATCAAGGAATTTGTTAATCCTCTACGAGGATTTGCCAATGTAAAATAAACCTTTCCTACAATAATTTGACCTCTACGAGGTCTAAAAACATCGTAGATGTTTGATTATTGTAGAAACAAATTAATCCAACA
>JAKAFW010000076.1:0-6557 GCA_021817845.1 Bacteroidota bacterium | reverse complement strand
AAATCCGTATCGGACCTTTCAACAATTCAGTAATTTCTGTAAATGTAACTCGCAACGGTGAACAGATTGCCGGCAATTTATTTGTCAGCGGTGACAGTAAATGGGTCTGGGTTAATTTTGGTGATGGTCAGACTAAGAAGTTCGAGATAAGTGCAAAAGCTCTGTAGAATTGAAATTTAAGTTTTTTTTCAATCAATCTGTCCTTCCTTTTACAGGATATTCTTAATTCTACATTGGAAATTTTTAATTGCGGCTTGCTGGGATAGTGACAAACAATTAGCAAGCAAAGAGGTAAAATATGCCAAACAAATCGGAAAAACAATAACGGTTAATCTGGACGAATATGTAACCATTAAGGTAAATGGGCTACAAATTCTAGTAGAAAAATAATTGTGTGATAAAATCGTAAACATTATAAAAGGTAAAAATAACTAATGAAGAAATTTGATTTTATTTATTGTTTATTCTTGATAGTATTTTTTCCCCAAGGCTCTATATATTCACAAGTTAATGTAGATAATATATTTTGCCTCGGGAATGGGCGTTTAGCCGCTTATGAGGCTAAAGCAGATATCATTCAATTGTTTGGTCCGCCATATAGTTCTCCTTCGCTTTTACAAATGAAGCTAATCGATTCCACGATTCAAATAAAATCCGAACGGGAGATAGGCACTGCTATATGGAATCATACACTGATTAAAAAAGGTAAAGTAATTGGCACGATCACCGATTTTGTAGATTCCAAATTGCCATGTCTAATACGAAAGTTTAACCTCAGGCAGCCAATTACATTTTCTCTGATTTTGAATGACAAGGTTCGTATAATTAAAAACACAGCTTCTTACAGAAGATATAATTTTAAAGATGGATTATTAGTTGAATCACCCCGGGGGATTGCTTTTTATAATGATTACCCGATACCTTTCAAGCAGTATTTGCAAATCGGAGGGAAAAACAACATTCAAATTAATGGTAATGTGAATGGTCATTATTTGAAAATCGACTGTGAAAAAGGCGAGGGCTACCTATATTTTATCGGAGGGCCTCGATATCCTGACTGTGTATTGAATAGTGAAACCGCCTTTTTAACACCTTATGATTCATTACTCCTATCAACACGTTTATATTGGCAGAAATTTTCATCCCGCAGAATTGATTTCGCCAAAATACTTCCCGCTAATATACCGGAACGCGATAAATTATTAAAGACTATAGATGACGTGTCTATTCTTATTAAAACTCAGCAATCATCGGAAGGCGGCGTGTTGGCGGGGCATAATTATCATCTGGCATATATCCGCGATGAATATGGCGTCTCTCGCTGTTTGCTGAAGTTAGGTTATTATAAGGAGGCGCGCGATATATTGAAATTCTATTGGAAAATATGGCAGCGAAAAAGTGTGTTGCATAATGCGCAGGGGATTGGTGTAGATGCATTTCATTTAGCTGAAAACGATGAAGTGGAAATCACCGGCTACTTAATCATTCAAGCATTTGATTATTTGGCTAAAAGCAAAGACACGGATTTTGTAAAAGAAATTTTTCCCATGCTTGAATGGGCGTGGAAGAGCCAGAAAAAAAACCTGGTAAAATATATGCTACCATTCAACGGAGATGAAACTTATGTTGCGGGCGGAGTATTACCGCGCAGTACTTTAAACGATGGTTCGGCGGAAGCAACACTGTTATTTATTACCGGCGGGAAAAAACTTATACCTTTTGCTACAGAAAACAAGTTATGGGATAAAACAAGGATAGACGAAAATCAAAAGTTATTAAGAGAAACTATCGAACATTACCGGCAAAATTTTTTTGAAAAAGGTCGTCTCCTTACAAATAATCCTGCTCGAACCATAGGGCTAAAATTACCTCAGTTTCGATATGGTGTTTGTGAAGAACTCGGACAAGTACCTGGTTGTGAGTTTTTTGGCTGGACGCAGAAAACTGAAAACAACCGTTATCTCTGCCCAGTTTGTTTTGCGTCTAGAGCGCTTCCAAAGGTTGTGCCTCATAAATATTTTTTACAGTCCGTAAGTTTAATGCCTTTGTATATCGGTTCCGATTTACTTACCAAAAATGAAATAAAGATAATGGTAGATGATATTGTAAGTAATTATCATAGAACTGGTAAATTCCCTTCGCGCCCCGGCGGGGATATTACAGTGGGATATGATTATGGATTACTGCTTTATAATTTAACTAAGCTAAATAATTCTGCAAAAACAGAAATCTACGAAAAAATGATGTCCGTCCTTGATGATACAGGTTCATGGGTTGAATATTATAAAGATGGTAAGCCATTTGGTACACGTTACAGACCATGGGAAAGCGCAATCAATTTAGAAGCGGCAATCCTGTTTGCAGAAAAATTTTAACCTTTTTAATTCATAATCTTTTGAAAAACTTTTAAAAATTTATGAGGATTGCAATGTCATTAAAAACAAAAATGTTTTTGGGATTATTAACAACCCTATTGGTGTGTTTTATCGGAACAGAAAGCATTTACTCACAGGGTATAAGTAGAGAAATATTAGGCGGAGGCAGTAAACCTGGCTCAGGTAGAAAGCACTACATCAAACATATAAGAAGTAAGGATATTGGTTTGATAGACTCAGCCTTTCAGGATGGTTATACTGATAACATTGTTAACGTAAATGTTGACAGTGAAAAGATACAAACACTAACTATTCAAAGCACAGACGAAAACAAGTATATAGGGGCAGGTAGAACATCATATAGTGTTTGGACACGTGACCTTTACTGGGGATTTCTGGGCTGGGCACAAGCTGGAGATGATTCTGTTCTCGATATGATGAAGTCTTCACTGCGTCTTCTGGTAATGGCTAAGGACAAGAACCAGGCTCTTGGACAGAGCAAAGTGTGGCCTTTAAACGATAAACGGTTTTACATTCCTCAAGCATATACCACGGGTCTTAATATTGCGATGGACTTTTTCCCTTGGTGTTCTGAATCTCAGGCTGATTTTATCTTGCTATCATATAATTATTGGAAACTCAGCGGAGACCGGAAGTTTATTGAATCGATTTGGAATGACATTAAGTACGTAACTAAGACGCTCGAGCTGCTGGATACGAACGGCAATTCATTGCCTGATGCACTTCAAGGCAGCTACGATTACCAGTTTATCAGTGTGAATACCGAAGAACCCCTTATGTGTGCAAAGACTAGCATGGCTTATAGTGATGTAGCGAAGCTTGCACGAATGCTGGGCAAGGATAAATATGCTGATAGTCTTGAAACACTTGCGGCGAAAATCAAGGAGACAATGAATAAGAGCGTTGAAAATGGCGGATTGTGGAAGAAAGAAGGTAAAGGTGGTTATTATGTGATACGGAAGATTTCTAAAGAAAAGGAAAAGATACCTGAGTTTATACTAAAGGAAATGCCTTCATATATAAAATTATTTTATAGTAAGAAAGGGATACTGGATAAATTTATACCTTACGAAAATCTTGTGCCTATGTGGTGCGGGATGACGAGCAGCAAGCAAGACAAATCGATTTTTGCGAAGCTGGATGCCGGTTTTAAGAAATATTACGATTTGCCTTATGGTCCGGAGTATTGCGCCCCGGCGGGACATAATGACCAAAGCGTGATGGGTTGTTCGAGTGTTTCGTGGCTTGGTTTTCTCGATGTTTATTTGAGAGGTAAGAAGGGACATGAAACAAATCGTTCGAGAATATTTGATATGCTTATGAAGCATGCGCATGATGCGGGTGGGATTCCTTTTCCAGAAGGTGCAGGAATTTACGGTAATTTGACTGGCGGGGCGGGTAGAACCTGGGATAACGGAAATTTCTTCCACATGCTTATCTGTGGAGTTTATGGTTTAGAAAAGAGTAAAGACGGAATAAAGATATCAGCACCGGAAAAGATTGATGGTGTACCCTTAACAGAGCTAAAGAATTTCCGGTGGCGTAAAGCGATATATAATTTTAAATGGATTGGCGAAGGGAAGAACATAAAAAGTGTTACTATGGATGGCAATGAAATTGCATCTAAGCAGGGTGTTTACAGTCTTACTGACAAGATAGGTAGCCATAAAGTCGAAATAGAACTTTACAAATAAGTATATCCCAATTCAAAAATACTTATTTGAAAATAATAATCATTTATATAAAGGAGTTAGAATTATGAAGAGAAACCATTTATTCACTTTAATCATAATTATAATGATATTATTAAAATCTCCATGTATTTTCTCACAATCTAAAGACAGTTCGAATTTTGATACATATTCGAATGGACACTATAATCGAGATATTTATCCAGATACATGGGTTGGAACAGATGCTCTCGGAAGAACAATGCCTGATTATTCTGAAGTGGGTCCGGTTAAAAAGGATCATCGCCGGGTAGTTGGTATTTTCTATATTACTTGGCACCAGGATGAGTTATATAATTTAAAGAGTCCTTATAAGGCAGACGTAACAAAAATTCTTGCAACTGATCCGGATGCCCGGTTAAACGGCAATAGTCCGGCATGGGGGCCGTATAGTTCTTATCATTGGGGAGAGCCTGAGACGGGCTATTTCTTGAGCAAGGATGAGTATGTAATTCGTCATGATATGTCGATGCTTGCTGATGCGGGAGTGGATGTGGTTATAATGGATGTTACTAATGCGGTAGAATACTGGAGCGAATGGGATGTTATTTTTTCAGTTATGGAGAAGATGAAGGCTGAAGGCAATAAAGTCCCGAAGTTTTGTTTCTGGGCGTTCAACGGTCCGGTAATCACCGTTGTTCAGAATCTATACGATAAAATTTACAAGAAAGATAAATATAAAGACCTTTGGTTCTATTGGGACGGCAAGCCGCTTTTACTTTATAACGGTAAACCTAATGTTGATGCAAATGGTCAGGGCGTACAAAATCCCAATCCGAATTATGATGCTGCAGCCAAAGTGGATACAAATGATCCTCACTTTGATAACCCCGATTACACGGAAAAATTTTATAAAGATTATACCAAAGAAGTAAAAGACTTCTTCACAAGCAGGACCATGTGGTGGGGATATTATAAATGGGATGGTAAGCGATTTGTTGGGACAGAGGACAACTGGAGCTTTGGTTATGATTTGGGTGATTCAAGTGTAAGAGCTATGAATCCTGACGATCTAGTCTCGACTCATAACGGAAAGAAAGAAGAAGCAGCCGTAACTCCGGCACAACATGCGTATTGGCTGATAGGAAAATCTTGGAGCAGAGAAAACGGCGAACCTAAATTAAATAAGTACGATCTACCAGTGCCTACATATGTCCCCTGGTTGGGGAGAGTAGTTAAGCATCCTGAGGGATACGGTATTTATTTCCAGCAGAGATGGAACGAAGCGCTAAAGGCGGACCCTCAGTTTATCTATATCAATGATTGGAATGAATGGACGGCAGGCAAGTATTCGGGTTCTCCGATCCCTCCTGGTAATAAAGAGAAAACTACTCCGTTCATGCGCCGAAACAGCAATTACTATTTTGTTGACCAGTACAATGCCGAATTCAATCGCGACATTCAACCGATGAAAGGCGGATACACTGACAATTACTACATGCAGATGGCCGAAAATATCCGTCGCTACAAAGGAGTTCGCCCTATACCGGTATTAAAAGGATTGACCCGGATAAAACTGAATGGTGACTTTACAGACTGGAATAATGTCAAGGTTGAATATCGAGACACTAAAGGTGATACCTTTCATAGGGACTATAATGGATATGGCGGTCTTCATTACATAAACAATTCAGGCCGCAACGATATCATAACAAGTAAAGTCGCAGTTGATAATGAAAATGTATATTTCTATGCGGAGACAAATGAAGTACTCACACCCTACACGGGTCACAACTGGATGCTCTTATTGATAGATGCCGATAAAAACCCTAATACCGGTTGGTACGGCTATGATTATCTTATCAACAAAAAGGTGTCGGACGATAAGACCACAACACTTATGCATTATAATTCGACTAACCATAAATGGGTTGAAGTTGCTAAGTTAAACTATCGTTGTGTGGGTAAAAAACTTGAAATAGCTGTACCCCGTAAGTATCTTGGCTTAATGGGAGACACATTTACCTTTGATTTTAAGTGGGCGGACAATCCTTCTGATCTAAAAGACCCGATTTCGCTATGTACCGCCGGAGACACCGCTCCGAACCGGCGTTTCAATTACCGCTTTATTTGGAAAAAGTGATTTAGTGCGTATTGGGAAGTGTCTTTAATTGTTCTCCTTATTAAAATTGTATATAATCCGATATTTAATAAACACAGTTACTTCTGACGTTTAACAAAACTATGGGTCATATTTCTATAAACAAATTATTTCATATTCGTAAGGATTGTAAGATGAAAATTTTGAGAATAAAAATTCTATTAATATTTATTGGACTATTTTTCTTTATAAGTATAAAGGTTTATCCAGCAACAATTGTTTTAACCAGCGATAAGCAGTTCAGGGAACTTCAGAATCCGGATTTCAAATTAGACTTATCGACAGGATTTACAAAACGATATATGAGTCTTAGAGAAGTCTGTGAAGAGG
>JAKAFW010000042.1:0-29160 GCA_021817845.1 Bacteroidota bacterium | reverse complement strand
AAAATTTGCACAGAATTTGAATTATTTTGCCGGGGTGGCGGAATTGGTAGACGCACAGGACTTAAAATCCTGTGGGAATTTATTCCCGTGCCGGTTCGAGTCCGGCCCTCGGTACAAAAAATAGAAATTTCAATAGGGCTCTTAGCTCAGTTGGTTAGAGCGTCTGCTTGACGTGCAGAAGGTCAAAGGTTCGAATCCTTTAGAGCCCACTGATGTCGGAGTATACTCCGATTTTTTTTATAAAGAGTATTATGAGTGATAAAATTTTAATAACTTTTCCCGACGGAAATAGCAAAGAATTTGACAAAGGCATTTCTGCATTCAGAATTGCCGAATCAATTTCGCCTGGCTTAGCTGAAGCTGCTTTAGCAGCCGAGGTAAATGGATTTGTCAAAGATCTTGAGTCCCCTATTAATTCCGATTCAGTAATTAATTTCCTGAAATTTGATGACGAAAAAGGGAAGGAAGTATACTGGCACTCTACTTCCCATTTAATGGCTCATGCTATCCAGGAAATTTATCCTGAAGCAAAATTCGGAGTCGGACCCGCTATTGAAAACGGATTTTACTACGACATAGATATAAATACAGGTTTAACTGAAGAAAGCTTAAAAGCCATTGAAGATAAAATGATTGAGCTTTCAAAAAAGAATAACTCTTTTATCCGTCAAGATTTATCAAAGGATTCTGCCGTCAAATTCTTCGAAAATAAAGGCGACAATTATAAGGTTGAAATATTATCCGGAATAAATGAAAATTCAGAGCAGGTTAGTATCTATAAAGAAGGTGACTTTACCGACCTTTGCCGTGGTCCTCATTTGCCGTCTACCGGAAAAATAAAGTTTATAAAGCTCCTTAATATCTCCGGCTCATACTGGCGCGGGGATGAAAATAACAAACAGCTTCAAAGAATCTATGGCATTTCTTTTCCTAAAAAGAAAATGCTGGATGAATTTCTTCAAAGACTTGAAGAAGCAAAGAAGCGCGACCATAGAAAGCTTGGAAAAGAGCTTGAGCTTTTTCTAATTACGCAAGCTGTAGGAAGCGGTCTTCCTATTTGGCTGCCGAAGGGCACTATTCTTAGAGAGACTCTTGAAAATTATCTTCGTGAAGAGCAAAGAAAACGCGGCTACGAACCAGTCATTACTCCTCACATCGGAAATATAAATCTGTATAAAACAAGCGGGCATTATCCCTATTATAAAGACAGCCAATTTCCTCCGATTAAATTAGAAGGCGATAAAGAAGAATATCTCTTGAAACCGATGAACTGTCCACATCATTTTCAAATATATCTCTCAAAACCTCGAAGCTATAGAGATTTACCGATCCGCTATGCCGAGTTTGGAACTGTTTATAGATATGAACAATCTGGCGAACTCAACGGACTGACGAGAGTAAGATCATTTTCTGTTGATGACTCACATATGTTTGTTAGAGAAGATCAGTTGAAAGATGAAGTCTGTAAAGTAATTGAATTGATTCAGGTTGTGTTTGGTCAAATGGGTTTCAAAGAGTTTACTACTCAATTATCTTTCAGAGACAACAACGCTGAAAAGTATGGCGGGGATATTAAACTGTGGGAACGCGCTCAAAGAGAGATAAGGGAAGCTGCAGACTTAATGAAGCTTACTTACCACGTCGCCGAAGGAGAAGCAGCTTTCTACGGACCTAAAATTGACTTTATGGTTAAAGACGCGCTTGGTAGAAAATGGCAGCTTGGTACTGTACAAATTGATTATATTATGCCGGAAAGATTTAATCTTGAATACACAGGAAGTGACGGGCAGAAACATAGACCGGTAGTTATTCACAGGGCGCCTTTCGGTTCACTTGAAAGATTTATCGGAGTACTAATTGAACATTATGCAGGTGAATTTCCGTTGTGGTTAGCACCTGTTCAAGTTGCCGTTATTCCTGTTTCTCAAAACTTTGCAGAGTATGGTAAAAATGTATTTGACAAGTTGAAAGATGCCGGTATCCGTGCAGAGTTTGACGAACGTAACGAAAAAATCGGATATAAGATTAGAGATTGGGAAACAAAAAAAGTTAAATATATGGTGATTGTCGGTGAAAAGGAACAATCCGCTGGAAATATTTCCGTAAGAAAACATAAGCTAGGTGATATGGGATCGTTGTCTTTATCCGAATTTATTGATAATATTCATGATGAAATAAAAAATAAAATTTAAATAACAATTTTAAGAGGTTATATATCGCTCAAGCAGAAAGTGTTCGGGTAAACGAAGAAATAAAAGCTTCCAAAGTAAGGGTAATTGATTTAGATGGTACGCAGCTTGGTATCTTTACAGTTAGAGATGCGCTTAGATTAGCTAGCGAAAGAGCCCAAGACTTAGTTGAAATTGCCCCTCAGGCAAAACCACCCGTTTGTAAGATTATTGATTTTGGAAAGTTTAAGTATGAACAGCAGAAACGGGAAAGAATACAAAAGAAAAATCAAGTTGTTTCTTTACTTAAAGAAATTAGGCTTCATCCAAATACTGACGTTCATGATTTTGAATTTAAGGCAAAACATGCAATAAATTTTATTGAAGAAGGTGACAAGGTAAAAATCTCAGTAATGTTTAAGGGTAGAGAAATGGCTTATACCGAACAAGGAGAAGAGCTGTTAAAAAGGTTTATTCTAAAGCTTGAAGATATCGCCAAAGTTGAATCTCCGATTAAAATGGAAGGAAGAAATATGAACATGATTCTTGTTCCTTCAAAACAGAAAAGTAAAAAGAATAATTAATAATTAGGAAACTTTATGCCAAAAATGAAGAGTAACAGCGGTGCAAGGAAAACTTTTAGAGAAACTGCATCCGGGAAATTTAAAAGAAAAAGTGCTTACAAAAGCCATATTTTAAGTTCTAAAAGTACCAAAAGAAAAAGAAAGCTAAGACGCTCTACGCTGGTATCGGAATCCGAATCCAATCGCGTTAGAATAATGATGCAATAATTTTAATTTAAAAGGAAATAAAATGCCACGTTCAAAAAATAAAGTAGCTGCACACCGTAAAAGGAAAAAAGTATTAAAGCTTGCAAAAGGTTACTGGGGAGCACGAAGCAAAGTTTATACGGTTGCTAAAAATCATGTCGAAAAAGGTTTAGTTCACGCTTACCGAGATAGGAAGCTTAAGAAAAGAACTTTTAGACAGCTATGGATTGTTAGAATAAATGCCGCAGCAAGAATTAACGGAACTAACTATTCAAAGTTAATTCACGGGCTCGAAACCAAAGGCGTAGGAATAAACAGAAAGATTCTTGCAAGTCTTGCAACAGAAAATCCAGCAACTTTTACAGAAATAGTAAACTTTTCGCTTAATTAATTTTTTTGCCTGTCAACCGGCAGGCACGCCCTCTTGAGATATCATTTTTCAAGAGGGTATTTATTTTAAATTAATCAATATAGAATTATGCTTTCCGAAAGAATACAGATTATCCGTTCTGAATTTGACAGCGATATTTCTAAGGTTAGCGACCTCAAAGATCTTGAAAATGTAAGAATAAAATACTTAAGCCGGAACGGGGAAATTTCAACTTTATTTGAAGATCTTAAAACAGCTACTAAGGAAGAAAAACCCTTAGTGGGAAAATCGCTTAACGAACTTAGAAATTACGCTACTACTCAGTTCAACTTACTAAAAGAAAATTTAGAAACTGCCTCACCTTCTACAGATGAAAAAATAGATATTACCTTACCTGGCATAACAAAAATTTTAGGCAGTAAACATCTTTTAACACAAACCCTGGATGAAATAAAATCAATTTTTAAGGGACTCGGTTTTTCAATTCTTGAAGGCCCTGAACTTGAATCTGATTATAATAATTTTGAAGCCCTAAATTTTCCCAGCGATCATCCAGCCCGAGATATGCAGGATACTTTTTTCATCAATAAAGAATTTCTGTTGAGAACACACACATCCCCGGTGCAAATTAGAGTCATGAGTTCTCATAAGCCTCCCGTGAGGGCTATAATGCCGGGTAGGGTTTATAGAAATGAAGCGGTCAGCTCAAGAAGTTATTGTATGTTTCATCAAGTCGAAGGCTTATATGTCGATTCCGGCGTTACATTTGCGGAACTTAAAGGAACACTTGTTTCTTTTGCACAGCAGTTTTATGGCGAAGGATTGAACTACCGATTTCGCCCGAGTTTTTTCCCTTTTACTGAACCGAGTGCTGAAATGGATATTACATGCTATTTATGCCATGGTAAAGGTTGTAAAGTTTGTAAGCAAACAGGCTGGTTAGAAATATTGGGGTGTGGAATGGTTGACCCTAATGTTTTTGGATTTGTTAATTATGATTCTGAAAAATATACCGGATATGCTTTCGGAATGGGAATAGAACGGACTGCCATGTTAAAATATGGAATTTCAGACATCAGGGTATTTTTTGAAAATGATATTAGATTCTTAAAACAGTTTTAATTCGGAGAATGTAAATTGAAAATTTCTTTGAACTGGTTAAAAGAATTTGTGAACCTTAAAAATGTTCCTTCTGAAGAAATTATTTCTAAGTTGAACATGTGTGGACTTGAAGTCGAAGATGAAGTTAATCAAATTGAAATTTATAAAGATTTCATAGTTGCTTTCGTTAAAGAAAAGAAAAAACATCCCAACGCAGATAAACTTTCATTATGCACCGTAGACACAGGCAAAGAATTATTGGATGTAATATGCGGCGCACCGAATGTGGATACCGGGCAGAAAGTTGTCTTTGCTCCTATCGGCACACTTATTCCAAAAGGAAATTTTAGAATTACTAAGGCAAAGATACGGGGTATTGAATCTTCCGGAATGATTTGCGCCGAAGATGAACTTGAATTGGGAGATGATCACAGCGGAATAATGATTCTTGATGGTTCATTAACTCAGGGTACACCGATTACCGAAGCGTTGAATTTGAATGATTTAATTTTGGAAATTGCCATTACTCCGAACCGCCCGGATGCACTTTCTCATATTGGAGTTGCAAGAGATTTAGCAGCCTTATTTAATATTGATTTGAAAATTCCAGAGATAAAATTAGTCGAATCTCAAAAAAGTATAAGCGAATTTGCTTCAGTAGAAATTGAAGATGAAGTTAACTGTCCCAGGTATTCCGCAAAAGTTTTAAGAGGGGTAACAGTTAAAGAATCCCCGGAATGGCTGAAAAAGAAATTGACAAACATAGGGCTCCGTCCAATAAATAATATAGTTGATGTAACCAATTATATTATGTATGAAACCGGTCAGCCTCTTCATGCATTTGATCTTGATAAACTTCATAGTAAAAAAATTGTTGTTAAAAGCACTAAAACTGAAACAACTTTTCTTACACTCGATTCTAAAGAAAGACACTTGCCGGCGGGAACTTTACTAATTTGTGACGGCGAAAAACCGATTGCAATTGCAGGAGTTATGGGCGGTGAGAATTCCGAGATAAGTAATTCCACCAAAAATATTTTAATTGAAAGCGCATACTTTAACACATCAAGCATTAGAAAAACTTCTAAGGCATTGGTTTTAAGCACAGATGCCTCTTATAGGTTTGAACGTGGTATCGATCCGGCAGGAACTCTTTATTCAGCAGAGCGGGCATCACAATTAATGTCTGAGTTAACAGGAGGAGAAATTGCAAAAGGCTCAATAGATGTTTATCCAAAGAAAATCGAAAAGAAACTCGCTGAGCTTAGATTTAACCGGTTAGAAAAAATATTAGGCTATAATATTCCCAAAGAAAAAATTTTTGAAATTCTTTCAAAACTTGGATTTGAAATAGTTAATAAAAACGATGAAAAAATTGACTGTAAAATCCCATCTTACCGCCCCGATATTGAACGGGAAATTGACTTGATAGAAGAAATTGCAAGGATAAACGGATATGAAAATATCCCTACCGTTTCAAGAATAAATATTTTGCTCGGTGAAAAAATTGATGAATCAAAGTATACAGACGATCTAAGGAATATTGCAACCTCATTAGGTTTTTTCGAGATGATAAATAATCCGTTGCAAAGTGAAAAAACGGCAGCATTAATCGGGAATAAAATTCCTGTACTTAATCCTCAAAGTGCAGACATGGCTTTTCTAAGAACTTCTTTAATACCGGGAGCTTTAACGGTAGTTTCAAAAAACATAAATGTCGGAGAAAAGGATTTATTGCTTTTTGAAATAGGAAATGTATTTAGCAAAAGAGAATCTACCATTGAGATCCAGAATTTTGATGATTTTCTGGAACAGCAGAAAATAATATTTGTGGTTACGGGAAAATCTTCAAATAAAGGATGGAATTCTAAAGAAAAATTTTATGATTTGTATGATATTAAAAGTTTTGTGGAAAGCTTTTTAACCAAAATTTCGCTTGACAATGTTTTAGAGGATTCATATTATCACAGTGACGATAGATTTTTTGATTTATATTTTACAAAAAATTACTCAAATAGTGTTATAGGTATAGGGGGAAGAGTAAAAAAGGAAATTTTAAAACAGTATGATATCGGGCACTCTGTATTTTGTTTTGAGTTTGATATTGACGCTTTGAAGAAAATTCCGTTAAAACCAAAACGATATTTGGAGCCATTAAAATACCCGAAGGTATTAAGAGACTTTGCTTTTGTGTTCGATAGTTCCGTAAATTATAAAGAAGTATCAGCGTTTATAAAAATGAGTGGCTCAAAGTTATTAAAATCAGTCGTTTTGTTTGATCTTTTTGAAAACGAATCGCTTGGAGCAAATAAAAAAAGCATGGCTTTTACTCTGGAATTTTTTTCAACTGAACGGACTCTGAATGAAGAAGAAGTCGAAAAGGAATTTTTAGGATTAATAAATTCCGTTACAAGAAAATTTGATGCGAAATTAAGAGGCAATTAGCTTGGCAGAATTAACTAAATATGATTTATTAATAAATGACCTTAGTTCTCTGGAAAGTCAGGCTTCAATTCTTATAAGCAAGTTTAAGGACACTTTTGCGCGAAATATTGAATTAGAAAATTTTTTAGCTGAAACAAAAAGAGAAAATATGCTCTTGCTTCAGGAAATTACTAAATTAGAAAACGAGATTCAGAAAAAGAAAGAAAATGGGGATGCGGATTTATTTAATTCATTAACATTAAAGGAGCGAGATAACTTAAAAGTTAGATTACAAAACTTAATTTCTAAAATTGATTATCATCTTAGTTCTTAAAAATATTGTACATATGGTGGAAAAGACATAAATGACAGATAAAAAGAAGCTTAAAATAAAAATATTTGATAAAGAATATTCTTTGTTGGTTGAAAATGAAGAAATAGCTAAGGAGTTGGCTATTTATGTTAATAGAGTGATGGAAGAAACAAAAGATGAACTTCCGGATCAACCGGCACAAACTATTGCGATAATTGCCTGCTTAAATATTGCTTACGATTTGTTTTTGGAAAAAAATAAAAACCGCGAGTTTTTAATTCAGGCATCTGATAAAGTAAAGAAGATAAAGCTTCTTCTAAATGAACCAACTATGTCTGAACCATCCTAAATTAAAGCCGCCCTGTTAGTCTCTTTAAATAGAAAAACTAACTTAACATTAGGGAGTTTGACTTTCGGCGTCTATTGCAGGCCTTGCTAAACGGTTTACCGTTTATTTGCGAAAGCAACAGAGGAAGCGAAAAGCGTTCGGGCAAGTTCCCACATTGTGATGTAATAAGGTTTTTCTTTGTTATTCTGCACTAACAGCGGCGGTTTATATTATTAAATCCCTACTATGGAGGAAAAATGAATATAGATATATTGTTTTTAATTCCGATGGCGGTAGTCCTTGTAGTATTATTCTTTTATTTGGGTTGGATGTTTAATTCACGAATCGGCAAAAAAAGTATTGTTGCTGCCGACGAAAAATCAAAACAAATAATTAGTGAAGCGCAAAAAGAAGCAAATAATATTAAACGGGAAAAATTGCTTGAGGTGAAAGATGAGTGGTATAAAAAGAAAGTTGAATTTGATATAGAGGTAAATCAGAAAAGACAAAAACATGGAAACTTAGAAAAACAGCTTAGCATCCGTGAAGAAAATATAGAGAAAAAATTCGATCTTGTAATTAGAAAAGAAAAAGAGAACAAGCAAAACGAAAAAGAATTAAGCGACTTAAAAAAGAATATAGAAACCAGGTTAGCTGAGGTCGAAAAACTTGAGTCGGAGCAAAACCTGCGTCTTGAAAAAATCTCCGGACTTTCTTCTGAAGAAGCCAAAAATATGCTTATTGAAAACATGACCAACCAGGCTAAAAGCGATGTTGTTTATGTTGTAAAAAAAATCCACGACCAGGCTAAATCTGATGCTAAAAAGGAAGCACAAAAAATAATTGTTCAGGCAATTCAAAGAACTGCTGCGGATCATGCAATTGAAACAACAGTATCCGTTGTACAAATTCAGAATGATGAACTAAAGGGTAGAATTATCGGTAAAGAAGGACGAAATATCCGTGCATTTGAAGCCGCCACTGGCGTTGATGTAATTGTTGATGATACTCCCGAAGCTGTTATTCTTTCTTCTTTTGACCAGTTTAGAAGAGAGGTTGCAAGGGTATCCCTTGAAAGATTAATCGCTGACGGAAGAATCCATCCCGCTCGAATTGAAGAAGTAGTTCTTAAAGTTAAACAGGAACTTGAAGAAGAAATGATTCGCGACGGAGAAAATACTATTCTTCAACTTGGATTGCATAACATGCATCCTGAATTAGTGAAACATATCGGTAGAATGAGATATCGCTCAAGCTATGGTCAAAATTTACTTCAGCATAGCGTTGAAGTGGCTTACTTAACCGGAATTATGGCTGCCGAAGTCGGGCTTGATACTACTTTGGCTAAAAGAGCCGGATTATTGCACGACATCGGAAAAACTGTTGATAAAAGCGTTGAGGGTCCGCATGCATTGCTTGGTTATGAGCTTACTAAAAAATATAAAGAGCACCCAATCGTTGTAAATGCAGTCGGTTCTCATCATGAAGATATTGAAATGGAACATCCCATAGCACCGCTAGTTCAGGCGGCGGATGCAATAAGCGGAGCTCGCCCGGGAGCAAGGCGTGAACCTTTGGAAGGATATGTCAAACGTCTCGAAAATTTGGAGGCTCTTGCAAAATCTTTTGAAGGAGTCGCAAAAACTTACGCTATCCAAGCGGGCAGAGAAGTAAGAGTTGTTGTTGAGCATGATAAGATTGATGATCTGGTTGCCGAAAAATTAGCCCATGATATTGCCGCTAAAATTGAAACCGATATGGAATATCCAGGGCAAATTAAAGTAACGGTAATTCGCGAAGTTAGAAAAATTGGTTATGCAAGATAAAATTTGCCGGCTGAATTTTCGCTCAATATATTAAAAGAAAAATTCATGAAGCAAAAGAAATTAAAAGTTGGCGTTACCGGAAGCATCGGTTCCGGTAAATCAACCTTTTCAAAGTTTATAACCGAAAGGGGATTTAGCGTTATAAACCTTGACGATATTTCAAAAGAATTGCTGGCTGCGGACAAACAGATTAAAGAAAAGATCATTCAGGAATTCGGAAAAGAATCCTATATTGGTGATGCTCTTAATAAAAAATATCTTGCCGAAAAAGTCTTTTCAAATCACGAACAAATTGCCAAGATAAATTTCATAGTGCATCCGGCAGTTATTAAGAAAACTGAATTTTTATTAAAAGAGAATCTGGAAAAGAATAATCTTGTTTTTGCCGAGGCTGCTTTAATTTATGAAGCAGATATGGAAAACCTTTTCGATTATGTTATTCTGGTAACTTCGGATGAAAAGCTTAGGCTGGAAAGAAAAGTACGTTTTGAAAATTATTCCGAAGAGCAATTCTTAAAGAGAAATGAAAATCAAATTCCGGATGAAGAAAAAAAGAAACGAGCGGATTTTGTGGTAGAGAATAGTGGAACGTTAGCGGAATTGAAATTAAAATGCGGATTTATTTTAAATATTTTGCAAGGACTTTTATTAACTAATGATTAAAGTTGCTTTCCAAGGCGAATCCGGAGCGTTCAGCGAAATTGCCTCAAAGAAAATGTTCGGTGATAAGATCATTGTTTCTCCCTCTTTTTCTTTTGAGGAGGTCTTTCTGAAAGTGAAAAACGGAGACGTTAATTTTGGGATTATTCCGATCGAAAATTCTTTATATGGAAGCGTATTTGAAACGTACGATCTTCTCCTCAAGTATTCCTTGAACATCGTTGGAGAATTAAATTTACAAATCAATCATAATTTAATCGCAAAGAAAAATTATAAGCTTTCGGAAATCCGAAAAGTTTATTCACATCCTCAGGCATTAGGGCAATGTTCAGAATTTCTCAAGAAAATGAAAAATGCCGAAGTAGTTCCCACATACGATACGGCGGGCTCCGCATTAATCTCTTTGAATAATAATGCGGAACCGACCGCAGCAATAGCTAGCAAGAATGCTTCAAAAATTTATAAGTTGAAAATTTTGAAGTCGGATATTCAAAACAACAAAGAAAATTATACAAGGTTTTATGCTATCAGCAAGAATAAAAGTAAAAAGAACCCTGAGCATCCGAAATCGTCAATTTGTTTTGAATTAAAGAATATACCAGGAGCATTATTTAAAGCCTTAAGTGTCTTTGCTTTGAAAGAAATAAATTTATTGAAGATTGAATCCAGACCGATCCCTCATAAACCTTTCCAGTATATTTTTTACATCGATTTTTCAGGTGCTTTATACGATTATAAAATTAAACAAGCGGTAAAACATCTGACCGAATTTTCATTAAGCATAAAAATGCTCGGTACTTACGAAACCGGAAAAATATTTATCAGTTGAGCTAAACTCTGATTGATTTATAAAATTGTCAAAAGTAAATTTGTATTGACTATTGAAGGAGTATATTGTGTCGTTCTTTAACAAAATTATTGTAGCGATTGTCCGACTGATGCCAAAAGCTGTTGTTGGAATTTTTTCTCGCAAATATATTGCGGGCGAATCTCTTGAAGAAGCAGTTCAGCTTGTGAAAAATTTGAACTCAAAAGGTATTTATGCGACTATGGATGTTCTCGGAGAGTCGATTAGTGACAAAGAGGAAGCCATTGATGCAAAAGAAAAGTGTCTTGAAGTTCTTGAAACTATAAATAAAAATAATTTGAAAGCAAACCTGTCTCTAAAGCCGACTCAGATGGGTTTGAATCTCGATGAAAACTTTGCTTATGAACAGATAGAACAAATTGTCCAAAAAGCTAAGGAGATAAATAATTTTATACGGCTTGATATGGAAGATTCGCCATATACCGATAAAACATTTAATCTTCTAAAAAGGCTTAGGAAAGAATTTGATAACGTCGGTGTCGTAGTTCAGGCAAGGCTGAAACGCACTTATGATGATGTTATCGAACTAAATAAAATCGAAACTAACTATAGACTGTGCAAAGGAATTTATATAGAACCGGTTAATATTTCGTATCGTGATAAACAAATGATTCGCGATCATTATCTCAAAATATTGGAAGCTATTTTGAAAAATGGAAATTATGTCGGCATTGCAACGCACGACGAGTATTTAATAGAAAAAGCATATCAAATGATTAAAACATTAAATATCCCGAAAGATAAATTTGAATTTCAAATGCTACTCGGCGTCAGAGAAGATTTGAGGGATAAAATAAATTCAGAAGGATATAAAATTAGAATTTATGTTCCTTTCGGAAAAGATTGGTATGCTTATTCTGTCCGGCGTTTACAAGAAAATCCTCAGATAGCCGGGCATGTATTCAGAAACATTTTTTCGTTTAAGTAATGAATGTACTAGGAATTGAAAGCTCATGTGACGAAACTTCTGTTGCGGTAATTTCGGATGATAAACTAACTGCCAATCTAATTTCATCGCAGGATTTCCATTCAAAATACGGAGGAGTTGTGCCGGAGCTTTCAAGCCGGGCACATCTTCAAATTGTTATTCCGCTTTTAAAGGACGCTCTGGCAAAATCAAATCTTGAATTAAAAGATATTGATATAATTTGCGCAACAGCTGGACCAGGCTTAATCGGTGCTCTTCTTGTCGGATTAACTTTTGCTAAAGGTCTTGCATATTCTCTTAACAAAAAATTCATTGCTGTAAACCATATTGAGGGACATATTTTTTCAGGTTTTTTAATGGAAGAAAAACCTGAATTTCCTTTTCTTGCACTAGTTGTTTCTGGCGGGCATACACTACTGCTTTTAGTTAAAGACTTTATGAACATTAAAAAATTAGGTTCTACCGTTGATGACGCAGCCGGAGAGGCGTTTGATAAAGTTTCTAAAATGCTTGGACTTGGTTATCCCGGAGGACCAAAAATTCAACAATTTGCTTTAAGGGGTAACGAGGATAAGATAAATTTCCCCGTTGCCGATTTAAGAAATTCTTTTAATTTTTCTTTTAGCGGATTGAAAACTTCTGTACTTAGATATATCCAAAAAAACTTTTCCGGAGAAAAAATTCCCGAAAGCGATCTTAATGATATAGCCGCTTCTTTTCAAAAAGCTGTCGTAAAAGCCTTAATCAAAAATGCAGAAAAGGCTTTGAATGACTTTGAAGTAAAATCAATTTGCCTTGTAGGCGGAGTTGCTGCCAATAAATCTCTAAGAAATGCAGTAATTCTACTCGGAGAAAGGTTTAATAAAAAAGTTGTAATCCCCGGGATGGAATTTTGCGGTGATAATGCAGCTATGATAGCCTTCCGGGGACAAAAATTATTTGAGAACGGAATTACTTCTTCTTTAGATGCTAGCCCATTCCCGGGATTAAGCGATGATATTTTTTCTTAACTTGTAGACAAAATAATTATTAATGGAAAATCTGATAGATAAAATTCAAAACGAACTTGAAAGTTTAAGTACGGAACAAAGGAATGAAATCCTTGTCAAGCTAAGAGATAATGTTGACGAAATTGATAAAGAACTCGTCCATTTAATTAGCAAAAGAACTTTACATTCAGTTTTAATTGGACGGGTGAAGCGCTCAATGAATCTTGCTACTTATAATCCTCAGCGCGAAAAAGAAATAAGCCAAAGAATTTCTTCTTTCGTTGAAGAACCACTTAGCAAGGAAGCTTTACTTAGGATTTATGAAAGAATTTTGGATGAATCACGCGCCATTCAGCGTGAGGAATTAAACAAAGGAAATATTTTTAACATTTCAGCGAAAAAAATGAGATTAGGTCTTAGCAAATTACTTTCACGCAAAGAGTTTATCATAGTTGCTTTCTTCTTTTTTTTTATCCTATCTATTTTGCTCTACAATTTCTTTTCCCCAAATTATTATAAAGGCAATTCTCCCGTAGAATTCGTAGTGCAGAAGGGCGAGACGCTTACAGAAATTTCAGACAGGCTGTATTCAAAAAAAATAATTAACGGTAAAATAAAATTTAGAATAGCCGCTTTCCTCCTCGGCGCAGAGAGAAGAATTAGGCCCGCACGATATTATATCCCAAACGGACTTAGTTATGTGGGATTGGTTGATTACTTTATGAGCGATAAAGCCGATTTCCTTAAAACCTTTTTAATCCTCAATGGTTCAAATATTCCTTCAATTGCAAGCAGACTTCAAAGCGAAACTTTAATAGATTCTGCTGCCGTTGTAAACCTTAGTAAAAATAAAAAATTTTTGGATTCACTCGGTCTGCATTCAAATTCTCTTCTGGGGTATATGCTTCCGGAAAAGTATGATATCTATGAGAGAAGCTCGCCGGAAGAAGCTTTAAGAATTATCTACAAAGGATTTCAAAATTTTTTGTCCGATTCACTAAAGTTGAGGGCTAAAAAACTTGGTTACTCAGTTCCACAAATTATAACTCTTGCTTCGATTATTGAAGGAGAGACCAATAAAAAATCAGAAATGCCGCTTATTGCTAGCGTTTATCTTAACCGCTTAAAAACAGGAATGAAATTGCAGGCCGATCCTACTATAGAATTTTTGCAACCCGGGAAATGGAAGCGGTTAAACTACAATGATCTTAAAATTAATTCTCCTTACAATACGTATGAGCATAATGGACTTCCGCCGGGACCAATAAATAACCCCGGCAAAATTGCAATCTTAGCTGTGCTATATCCGGCACACACAAATTATTTATATTTTGTTGCCAACGGAAAAGGCGGACATAATTTTTCATCTAACTATCAAGATCATCTTCAAAATGTCGAACATTATCATTCATGGTTAAATTTATCAAAGAAAAATTAAAATATTTTGCCGTAGTTTTATTTCTCTTGATTGAATGGCGGTGCGCTAACCAGCTTCCTCCGGGCGGAGGTGGTATTGATTTAATTCCCCCAAAAATTGAAAGTGTCTATCCTCTTAACGGAACTACTGATTTTAAGGGAGAGTATTTTCAGCTTGACTTTTCCAAGTACGTACAAAAAAGAACTTTGCAAGATGCTATCTTTATTTCCCCTGCTCTTGATGGTGATTTGAATTATGATTGGAGCGGCACATCCGTAAGGGTTTATTTCCCTACAAAACTAAAAAAGAATACTACTTATGTGATTAACATTGGGACTGACTTGGTTGACTACAACAATAGTAACCACATGGCGCAAACATATTCATTAACTTTTTCTACCGGAAATAAAATTGATAAAGGCGAAATTGAAGGAAAAGTATATGCTGATAATCCTCAAGGCGTTTTAATGTATTCTTATTTAATTGGTGATAGTATTATTAATCCAATAATAAGAAAACCGGATTATGTTTCTCAGGCAGGAGTTGATGGCTCTTTTAAATTGCTCGGCTTAAAGCCTGGAAATTACAGAGTTTTTGCCGTAGTTGATAAAGCTCGCAGTCTTTTGTATCAGCCTGCCCAAGATCAAATAGGAATTCCTTCCGGCGATGTACATCTTTCAGAAACAGATACTTTAAGGGCAGGAGTAAATTTCTTTTTGACTAATCAAGATACTGTTAAGCCGCGTTTACAAAATGCGGTTATGACGGACGCAAATCATATCCTTGTTGATTTTACAAAGGATGTTGATACTTCCGTAATTCATTCAAGTAATTTTTTTATTTATGATTCAACGCTAAAGAAACAATATAATCTTGTTTTTGCTTATCGAGGAAATAAAAAAGCAAGCGAAATTGTTTTGGTAACAAATAATAAGCCTGAACTTAAAGATGAGATTTTTTTGTTTGCAAAAAAGATAGTTGATAAGATCGGAAATATTTATTTTAATGATTTTTCTTCGCTCACCGTTAGTGATAGACCCGATACAACGAAACCGGGAATTTTTATGACGGAACCTCCTAGAAATTCAACCCAAGCAGACTATGAGGGTCAAAAATTTTCTTTTTATTTAAACGACGCCGTAGATAGCAATGCTGCAAAAACGGCGGTCGCATTTACAGATACTTCACATGTAAATATCCCTTTCGCAATTCATTTTTATGATGATGCTTCATTTTATGTCTTTCCTTTGACCAAGCTGCAACCAAGAACCGACTATTTAATAAAAATCAACTTAAACAAATTTAAAAATGTAGCGGGAAAATTTTATGATTCGGTTTATACCTATAAATTCTCAACAATAAACGGATTGGATTTTACCGGTACTACAGGAAAACTCCTTAACGCTGGTGATGCGAATAATCCTATCCTTGTTTTACAAGGAATAGATAAAGACAAATTATCATACTCTCAAAAACCAGCAATAGGTATGAATTTTAATTTCAATCGCGTCCAGCCCGGGAAGTACGTTCTATGGTGTTACGAAGATGCAGACAGTAGCGGTACTTATACGTTTGGAAAAGTTCTGCCATTTAAACCGTCTGAAAAATTCTCTTTCTATCCCGATACTTTAAACTTGAGACCGCGTTGGACAGTAACCGGCATAAACTTTAAGTATAAAGAAAAATAATTTTGTAAGAAGAGCTGCAAAGACTATACTGCAGTTTCTCTTCTTTTGTTGAACGTATTTTACCTATTATAAAGGTGATTGCTATTGGAAGATTACTTTGAACTGAAAAAAAATGGTTCGGATGTCAAAACAGAAATAGTTGCCGGGCTAACAACTTTCTTGGCAGCTATGTACATTATTGTAGTTAATCCGACAATAATGAGTAGAACAGGTATGCCGTTTAATGGAGTATTGACAGCAACGATCCTTGTTTCGGCTTTTAGTACAATAATGATGGGATTATATGCAAAAAATCCGATACTTGTCGCACCCGGTATGGGGCTAAATGCCTTCTTCACCTATTCTGTTGTATTGAATATGGGAGTCAAATGGGAAACCGCATTAGGTTCTGTTTTTTGGGCTGGTATAGTGTTTCTGCTTCTTTCTGTTTTTAATGTTAGAACTTATATAGTTAAGGCCATCCCTCAGCAGATTAGATATGCTATTTCGGTAGGAATCGGATTGTTTATTGCTTTAATAGGTTTTGTAAATGCAAAATTTATTATCGCCGATCCGGTTACTTTGTTAAGATTAGGCAAAATGGATATAACTACAATAACTTTTTTAATAGGGTTTTTGTTAACGGCATTGCTTATTGTAAAACGAGTAAAAGGAGCTTTAATTATTGGAATAATTGCCACCACTATTTTCGCTCTTCCTATTGGAAGGCTATACGGAGATGCATCCGGTGTTAACTTTGGGCTTCCGACTCTTGTTAGCTGGAAAGGACTATTTGCAGCTCCTGATTTCAGTCTTATAATGAAAATGGATTTATTAGGCTCGTTAAAATTATCTATCTGGCCAATTACTTTTGCAATTTTATTTACTGATATGTTCGATAGTCTTTCTACTTTTGTAGGTGTTGCTGAAGCAGCTAATTTAGTTGATCAGAATGGTGAACCAAGAAATGTCAAAGCCTCACTAATTGTTGATGCTTTTTCCACTACAATCTCAGGATTTTTCGGAACAAGTGCCGGAACAGCTTATATAGAATCTGCTACTGGAATTGAAGAAGGCGGAAGAACAGGATTGACTGCTGTAGTTGCTGGATTATCGTTTTTACCTTTTATGTTTTTTTCACCTTTATTAGCTGTTATCCCTGAAATTGCCACAGCTCCCGCGTTAATTATTGTCGGAGTATTTATGATGAAACCGGTTCTAAAAATAAATTGGTCAAATTTTGATGACGCAATTCCATGTTTCCTTTCTTTATTCTTAATTCCGCTAACTTACTCTATAACTCAGGGAATAATTTGGGGCTTCTTAAGTTGGACTATAATTAAGCTTGCAATGGGTAAAAAAAATGAAATTACCCCTATGCTTGTTGTAATTGATGTCTTTGCAATTTTAGCTCTGATTGTATGATCTCTAAGTGATTAATTCTTAAAAATTTAGGAATGAAAATAATCCGGCAGGGAGGAGCTCCAGATTAAAGATATAAAGTTCCGGTAATTAAATAATTGAGGCATATAGATAACCGGAAAATTATTAAAATTTATTAATCTTATGTTAACCGAATATTAAATATTTCTCCCTTATTATTACTGCGTAAAATTTATTTATTAAACAATTTCATATTGGAGATCTAAAATGAAAATTCGTAATTTGTTCGCAGCTCTTTTAGTAGCTGTATTGTTCGTTTCTTTTACTGCACCTTCTTTTGCTCAGGAAACCCCTAAGAAAGAAAAGAAAGAAATGAAAGTTGTAAAGAAAGAACACAAAGTTGCTAAAAAAGAGAAAAAAGTAGCTAAAACAGAAAAGAAAGTAGCTAAAAAAGAGAAAAAAGTAGCTAAAACAGAAAAGAAAGTTGCTGCTAAAGGAAAGAAAGTTGAGCACAAAGAAAAAATGCTCCACAAGAAAATTGAAAAAAAAGAAGTTAAGAAGTAATTCGTCTCTTTTTGATAAAGGCTTGCAAGGTTGACTTGCAAGCCTTTTTTATTTTAAAACGGTATTGAAATATTTCTGTTATTAATCTAAGTTTGAACTGTAATTATCAAGAAGGAAAATTGGAACGTTTGGGGCTATAGCTCAGCTGGGAGAGCGTCTCGTTCGCAACGAGAAGGTCAGCGGTTCGATCCCGCTTAGCTCCACTTAAATTTTATTTATTTGTTTTCTCAAATGTTATCAATGAAGAAGGAAATCTGTTATTATCCCTAATTTCGTAAATTTTTGTTGTAAACTTTTTTTTCTAAATACCTTGACATTTTTTGTGCTGTAGGATATATTTTAACCATGAAAATAACATTAAATAGTATTTTCCTTTTTTTACTGCTTGCCGCAACGGTTTTTGCAGGTGCTTTCGTGACAATATTTACTGTTAGTAACCAAGGTGACAATATTGAAATTGCATGGAGCACCAGTCAGGAAACCAACCTTAAAGATTTCATTATTCAACGCAAAACATATCAGTCGGACTATACTGATATTGCTACTATTCAACCTAAGGGAAACAATTCAAGTTATTCTTATATCGACAGAGCAGCTTATAAAACTAATGATGTTTTATACATTTATCGTTTGAAAATTGAAGACAATGACGGATCTGTTTCATATCTTGAACAACAATCAATATCGCATAGTATTTCTGCCGTTAAAAGGACCTGGGGAAGTATTAAAGCAATGTTCCGGTGAGTAGAGAAATCAATCTAAAATTAAAGCAACTGCTCCCGATATTTTTTTATGCATTTCAAATCTATAATTCAATACCATAAGTTTTATTATACAATTCTAATTTCATTTTCCTAATGAAAAAAAATAAATTAGCCGCATTTGCTATTTTAATTCTAACTGCAGTCTATTTAACCGGTTGCGCAAGTAGCGGAAGAATTTCTCGAAAAGAAAATAAACCAAATTCCTTCGCAGGCAATTTAATTAAAGTCCTTTTGAATAACCGCCGCAGTGAAATTTCATTTATTGTGCAATCTCCGGTTGTTCTTTTTAAAGATGAAACTCCTGTTGCGCTTATTAAAACAGGAAACCAATTAAAGTTTTACCAGGAAGGAAATGGTTTAGAGCTAATAATTCAAAATAAAACATTTAATGGAGAATATTTTATTTTGAAACCTGATGGAAACGGAAATGCAATTAAGTACAATGGAGTAAGATATGCCGGCAATTTAAAAATTACTCCAGGTGAAAATTCAGTTAATGTAATAAATCAAGTTCCGCTTGAGATATATTTGAAAGGTGTGATTGCAGCAGAAATGCCTATGGGCAAGGGAGACTCTTATTTCCAAGCACTTAAAGCCTTTGCTGTTTGTGCAAGAACGTATGCAATTTCAAAATTGGGTAAAGGACATTTATTTGACATTTACCTTGATACCCGCGATCAAGTCTATGGAGGATTAAGCAGTGAGAAATTACTTGGCAACAAGGCAGTTGACGAAACAAGAAACATGATCTTAACTTATGAGGGTGAACCTGCTGTAATTTTTTATAGTTCTTCATGCGGTGGTCGTACTGCAAATGTTAAAGAAGTATTCCCCGGCAACGATGAACCTTACCTGAGAGGTGTTAACGATGGCGCTCCGCCAAATTGTTCTATCTCTCCAAATTTTAATTGGGAAGAAAAATATTCTGCGAATAAATTTATTCAACGCATGAAAAATTCTGGTTACCTTGACGGAGGAGATTATACATTAAAAAATGTTGAGGTAGGGAAGAGAAGTTTTTCAGGAAGGGTTGCCGAGCTTTTGGTAAATGTCCTTTCAAGCGATGGTCAATCAAAAACAATAGCTATCCAAGGAAATAAAATTAGAGCGGCTGTACGAAAAGCTGATGACAGCAATATTTTGCAAAGTACAATGTTTGATGTTAATTTTAATGGCTCAAATATAGTTATAACCGGAAAAGGTAACGGGCATGGAGTTGGCTTATGCCAATGGGGAGCTATATATCAATCAACTCAAGGGAAAAATTTTAAGGATATCCTATCTTTTTATTTTCCGGGTACAGAAATTAAGGAAATTAATGATTAAGAGTAATCTTCCAATATATCTCGCTTCAAAATCTCCGCGGCGGAAAAGGCTTTTAAAACAATTAAACTTAAAATTCAAAATTGTAAATGCAGACATTGAAGAAAATTTCTTGAAGGGCGAATTGCCGGTGCGAACCGTCAAACGTTTAGCTCTGGAAAAATTGTTTGCTGCAAAAGCATCCATTAAAAAGGGTATTATAATTACTGCCGATACAATCGTGGTAATAGATGGTCAAATAATTGGCAAGCCTGTTGATGCCAAAGATGCGAAAAGAATTCTTAGAAAATTAAGCGGTAGAACTCACATAGTTTATACAGGTTTTACTCTTCATAATACCGATACAAAAAAAACGATAACGGGATATGGGCGTACTAACGTTACTTTTCGTAATTTAACAACTCAAGAAATAATTGATTATATATCTACCGGAAGCCCAATGGATAAAGCAGGTGCTTATGGTATTCAGGATGATTTCGGCGCTGTCTTTGTTAAGAAAATTTGCGGCGACTATTACAATGTAGTAGGCTTACCGCTTACAAAGCTTTATCAAGCTTTACTAAAGATCATTTGAATTGTTACAAAAAATCAAAAAAAAAATATTATTCTCAATAGCTGCTGCAGGTATTTTATATCTAGGATTTACCTTCTATGCGAACATTGATAAACTTGCTGCCGTATTCGAGACATTTAACTGGTTTTTAATTCCGCTGCTTTCATTATTATCTCTTCTAAATTATTTTTTGCGTTTCTTGAAGTGGGATTATTATCTTTCGATTGTAAAAGTTAAAATAAAAAGAATAGATTCATTCTTTATCTTTATGTCAAATTTAATTATGGCAGTTACCCCCGGAAAAATGGGTGAATTGCTAAAATCATATTTGGTCAAAGAAATTTCAGGAACGCCCGTTAGCAAAACATTTCCTATCATTTTCGTTGAGCGTATAACAGATTTTGTTTCATTGATATTTATTACTTTGATAGGCGCTTATCTATATAATTTCGGAAGAGAAATAATTTTGGGCGTCGGAATATTTTTCCTTTTGGTTTGTATTACGTTAAGTAACAAAAAAATTGCGCTCCCTTTCCTTCAACTTCTAGAAAAAGTCAAATTTCTGGAGAAGCATCTAAAAAGTATCCATACTGCCTATGAAAGCTCCTACAGCATGCTTCAACCGTTGCCTTTACTTTATATGACGGTGCTTGGGATTTTTTCTTGGTCTTTGGAATGTTTTGCTTATTACTTAATACTGATTAATTTTCACTTGCAAGTTAGTTTCTTGTGGGCAGCTTTCAGTTATGGCTTTGCGATTATCGTTGGCGCTTTATCAATGCTGCCTGGTGGACTTGGAATTACGGAAGGTTCTTTAACTTTTATGCTTATTAGAAAAAATATTTCTAAAGATATAGCAGTTGCTTCAACTTTTATAATTAGAGCTGTTACACTTTGGTTTGCGGTCCTAGTCGGAATCATAAGTGTAACTATTTATCAAAACAGATACGGTAAAATAACCGTAGAAACTGTTCAAAATTAGAAAAATCAAAATGGCAAAGAGATAGTTAAAAATATGTAGAATGTTTAATTATGAAAACCGCTCTTCGCCTTGATTTTTAGAAGGGCGGTTATTATATTGTTTTAGTAGAAAAATTTCATAAAAGGTGATGCTATGTCAAAAGATAATGGTTCAGGGAAAAATTTTTTAATAGGCTTTATTGCCGGCGGAGCAATCGGTGCTATTTTTGCATTACTTTATGCTCCCAAAAGCGGTAAAGAATTGCGCGGAGATATTAAATCTAAAACTGATAGTCTTATGGATGATGCCAATGAGTATATCAACGAGGCAAAAGACAAAGCAAAAGATTTAATTAATGACGGAAGAAAAAAATCCGACAAATTAATTTCCGAAGCAAAAGTGAAATCGGAAGAATTACTGAAAGATGCCGAAAAGATTTTTAACGATGCTAAAGCGAAAGCTAACACCGTTCTTTCGGTTGGCAAAGAAACTATTGAAAAGGAAACTGATAATTTGAAGTCAGCTTTCAAAGCCGGAGTTGACGCTTATAAAAATACCAAAAATTCATAGCTAATAATCCTGAAAAAAACTTATGGAAATAGTTTCTGTATTTGAAATAATTTTGCTTTTGTCTGCGAGCGCTCTTTGTATAGCTCTTGTTATTTTTCTTAATCGAGTTACAAGTTCAGTTAAGGGCATTCAAGAAAGTCTTCTGGACATTTCAACTCAAATTAAACCTTTAATTATATCTACGACCGCTTTAAGCGAAAAGCTAAATTATATTTCTGAAGAAATAAAAGATCAGGTTTATATCGGGAAAAATATTGTAACTGAAGTAAGAGATCGCGTTGATACAATTTTAGACTTAGAAGAAAAGATAAGAGGCGGATTTGAAACCTCAATTTTTGAATTTATAAAAAATCTATCTGCTATTTCTAATGCTGTAAGCGCTTTTTGGAATGCCTACAAAAGAAAATAAATAATCAAAACATTATTGTCTCACCCTGAAGCTTAGGAGGAAATCCCTTGAAAGAATATGGTGCTGAATCAATCCGAAATGTTGCATTAATTGGTCACGGAGGAAGTGGTAAAACTACTTTATCCGAAGTTTTATTATATACTGCCGGTGTCATAAATAGAATCGGAACTATTCAAGATGGCACTACAACCTCAGATTATAGCCCTACTGAAATCGAAAAACAAATCTCAATTTCAACTTCTTTATTAAACTTTGAATGGAACAACTCAAAAATTAACTTGTTAGATACTCCCGGCTACGCCGACTTTCTGGGAGACGTTAAAACTGCAATGCGCGTTTGTGATACTGCGGTTATGGTTCTGAAATCTGCTGAAGGCGTTGAAGTAGGTTCCGAAACTACCGGAAGGTTTGTAAATGAATTCGGCTTACCTTCAGCTATTATAATTAATAAAATTGATAATGAACATTCTACTTTTACTAAAACAGAATTGCAGGCAAAGGATAGATTATCGTCCGGAGCAATCGTGGTTACTTTCCCTGTAAACGAAGGGATTAACTTTGATACGATTATTGACGTTGTTGCAATGAAGGCCTATAAATACGGCGCAGTTGGTAGTAAAAAAGTTACCGAATCGGATATTCCTACTGAATTGTTGCAAACAGCAGAAAAATATCGAACAGAGTTTATAGAAAAAGTTGCCGAAACTACCGAAGAATTAATGAATAAGTATTTGGAAGACGGTAACCTTTCTCCTGAAGATCTTGATAAAGGGATAAAACTTGCTTTGATGAAAAGAAATTTATCTCCGGTATTTGCTATCTCTGCTTCTAAGGCTGTTGGAATTAATAACTTCCTGGATTTCTCATCAAAATATTTTCCTTCACCCGCAGATAGGGCTGGCGAAGAAGTGCTGCTTAAGGAAAGCAATAATAAGCTTCTTCTGAAGCCGGATGCAAAAGGCGAGCCTGTACTTTTCATATTCAAGACTCTTTCGGAACAGCATGTCGGAGAGCTCTCACTCTTCAAGGTTTATTCCGGATATGTTGCAGCGGGAATGGATTTGGTAAATCAAACTAATTCAAAATCAGAAAGATTGAGCCAGTTATCAACTCTAAACGGACATAACCGCACCGAAGCGCCAAAGCTCTTAGCCGGTGACTTGGGTGCTGTTGTAAAATTGAAAGATACCCACACTAATAATACCTTAACTTCGAAAAATCTTTCCGTTATTATTAAACCGATTGAGTTTCCTGAAGCTGTTATTAGAAGCGCAATCGTTCCAAAAGCTAAAGGCGATGAGGATAAAATTGCCTCGGGCTTGCATACACTTCATGAAGAAGATCCTTCATTTAGCGTTAAGTTTGATCCTGAAATTTCTCAAACAATTATTTCCGGACAAGGTGAACTTCAGCTTAGTTTGGCTGTAAAACGATTGAAAGAAAGATATGATGTTGATGTTGATCTTGTTGAACCTCGAGTTCCGTTCCGGGAGACCATAAAAGGCAGAGTTGAAGATGCCGAATATAAACATAAAAAACAATCCGGCGGAAGAGGGCAATATGGGCATGTCCATTTTAAAATGGAACCGCTAGCAAGAGGTAAGGGATTTGAATTTGTAAATGCTATTGTTGGCGGTGTTGTTCCGGGAAGGTTTATTCCTGCTGTTGAAAAGGGAATAATTGACACGATGCAGAAAGGTGTACTCTCCGGTAATGAGGTAGTTGACATTAAAGTTACTTTGTTTGACGGTACATATCATGATGTTGACTCCGATGAAATGTCGTTTAAGCTTGCAGCTTCGCAATGCTTCAAAAAGGGCTTCCTTGAAGCAAAACCTGTTCTTCTTGAACCGATTTATGAGATCGAAGTCACAGTTCCGGAAGAATATATGGGCGATGTTATGGGCGATATTTCAAGCCGACGCGGGAAAATATTCGGGATGGATTCAGACGGACATTTTCAAAAAATTAAAGCACATATTCCTTTAGCGGAACTTCATAAATATTCTTCAAATCTGCGTAGCTTAA
The DNA here is from genome assembly GCA_021817845.1 of Bacteroidota bacterium. Taxonomy (GTDB): domain Bacteria; phylum Bacteroidota; class Ignavibacteria; order Ignavibacteriales; family Ignavibacteriaceae; genus FEN-1297. Next base: position 4,776 of record JAKAFW010000042.1, on the reverse strand, counting down.
CTCAGGGTAGAGGCGGGCATAAAACGCACTTTGCTTATTATGAAGAAGTTCCAAAAGAAGTTGAACAAAAAATTGTTGAAGAATATAAAAAGTCCAGAGAAGAAGGACATTAAATTTGTGAGCGGTTAATATAGCCGCTCTTTTATTTTGAAGAGGTTCAATGGAAAAACTTTGGTCGCCCTGGCGCTCGCAGTATATTGATTCAATTAAAGAAAAACACTCAAACAAAGGGTGCTTCCTATGCGAAGCAGCAAAAGTAAATCCTGCTGATATAGAAAATCTTCTTGTTTATAAAGGCAAATTTACTTTTACAATTTTGAATCTTTATCCATACAATAACGGTCATTTGATGGTTGTTCCCAATCGTCATTTAAGCGACTTCACAGAGCTTACTGAGGAAGAAAATAATGAGATTATGCTGAATCTTCAGAAAGCACAAAAAGCATTGACCGATGTTTTTTCCCCGGAAGGATTTAATGTTGGTGCTAATTTAGGAAAAGTGAGCGGTGCCGGAATAGATGATCATATCCATTTTCACATTGTACCACGTTGGAATGGCGATACTAACTTTATGCCTGTCCTTGGTGAAGTGAAAATTATTTCACAAGATCTTTTTTCAACTAAAAAGAAATTGCTTGAAGCCTATTCAAAATTAAAGTAATTATTTTTAGAATGAATTTAAATTATAAAATATCGTTTCTTAGAATTAAATGGGATGAAATCCGTAAATTGATTTTAAGCCTGGCAATGATCTTTGTTATTGCAGGATGTTCATCAACACAGAGGGTTTCTAAAGAATTAACTCCCAAGCCCTTATCTAAAGTTGTCCCTACAGAGACTCTGATTAAGAACAATTCTTTAGTTGAACGAGAATTTATCCATAATTCGAGAATACTCTCAATTGATAAAATAAAATTTAATTATGTTTCACGCAATAAATTAGGACGCGGAGAAAGATATTCTCAACAAAAATTTAACCAAAATGGTTTTTTGACCGAGACAATTTTTTACGATAATCATGGGGAAATAGAATCGCGTTATACTTATGAATATGATGCCAAAGGGTATCTCTCTGAGACTTTAAGATATGATGCAACGGGCAAAGAAGTAAAAAAGTACACATACGAATACAATGAGTATGGCAACAAGATCAAAGCAATAAGATATAATATGGATGGGGAGATGGAGAAGTATTATATTTACAAATATGATGAAAATGGAAATCTTATTGATGATTTATGGTATGATGTAAGCGGTAAATTAGACTATAAAATTATTAATAAGTATAATGAAGATAGAAAGAAAATTCTATCTGAAAGCTATAACGGCGACGGCAATTTAGAAGAGAGAATCTCATATCAGTATGATCGAAATAATTTGATTGAAGAAATAAGATCTGATAAAGATGGGAAAAAGATAGGGATCATTCAATACGTTTACAAAAAATACAATTAAATTTTCCTAATCGTCATAAGAATTTTGCAAAAAGGAAATAGAAGTATTATTTTTGCATACAAAAAAAGGGCTCGTAGCTCAGTTGGTTAGAGCAGCTGACTCATAATCAGCGGGTCGAAGGTTCAAGTCCTCCCGAGCCCACACTTTTCGATACCTTGTAATTAAAAAAGTTACAAGGTATTGCTATTTTAAACAATATGCCTTAATTCAATTTAAAGTATTCCGCATGGCTTTGAGCAAAATATCATATCATTTCCAATGATATAAATTCTATAACTATTGTTAAATCAAGAGATAACTAAATTACATCAGATCATTTCTATACCTAAATTATGAGATAAAAATTCATTCTCATTAAGCTAATGTCTCATAATTGTTGTTCCTGGATGGCTTCTTCCTTGAAAGAGTGGGAGTCGACACTATATGCCATTGATTCAGCTAACTGAATTACAACTACACTAATCATTATGCTAAAACGCCCTACCAATCATAAATCCGCTATGCTGATCACTATTGTGGCGACTAGCATAGTAATCATCATTGTAAGAGCTACCAGTCTCGTAAATAGACCAAAGACAAGCACGAAATCGCCAATAAACTCCGTATAACGGCTTCATCCTTCAAGTCTATTATTGCTAAATTTATCTTTAAGATTCATCCAAAATTAACAATTCAAAGACTTATAATAATTAAGAGGCTAATGAAAACATGTTCAGAGCTTTGCCAGAAGTTCAGCAAAACGATCCATTGATTCGTTATTGTCTTTTTCCATACCTGCATTGAGCATTCCTTCTAAATCTTGAATTGACTGGTAGGGAACTGTGGTCGTTAGCTTAGTCCTGTCTTCTGTTTCCTCGAACTTAATTGTTTGCATCAATATGTGACCTTTCATACCTTCGAATTCAAATGAGAATACTAAGCGGGAAGGGAATACGATTTCATGGTATACACCGCTGAATGCGTATTCCTTTCCTGCAGAATCCCGCTGTATAAAACGCCAAACGCCGCCCACTTTCAATTCCATACTTTCTACAACAGTAGTAAGGTTTTCCGGTCCCCACCACTCAGGAATGTGATTTGGATTTGTATAAGCCTTGAACACCAACTCACGAGGAGCATCAAAGCTTCGCTCGATGACTATCTTTCGTTCAGTCGGCTTAACAATAAAATTAGTTTTCGTCATATTGATTTATTCCTTATAAATTAATTTAAGATTTCACAGATTTTGTCGAAAGATTTGTTCCTTCCGGCATTGGCCACTGTACTTATATTACCGTCCGAGTGTCCAACATGCCGTAATGTCATTTTTGTTTTTCCTTTATCCTCTTCGAAAATTACCTTTATGAGCATTTCCAAAAAAAAGTCTTTATTTATTCCTCAATATGTGGCATTTACTACGTTTCCTTTTCTATTTGCACAAAATAAATAATAGACAATTCTATCGAGCAGAGCTATTTCTTAATAAATGACTGTGTTCCAGAACTCATAACCTTCAGGTGAGCGCTTGCAAGATAAATATTTATCTTCAAAACTAAAATCCATTTTATGGGCATTTCAATATATGAGTTTTAAGAGGCGTGGTAGTTCATTTTGCTTGTCATTATAAAGCTACACTTATTTAGACAGTTGCTTTATTAAGCGTTTGTAGTTCTAAAGAATTATTTTTTCACAATTTTATAAATTTCGCCGTCTTTCAACTGAGCTATCTTTACCATATTACTACTTTTCTTCAACTCATCAATGGTAAATAAAAAATTGCGATTGATATTATTGAACCAAACGAGATATGCTTCGTTTTTTCCCTGCCAGATACTTCTTAAATCCGGATTTGTTTTTATAAGTTCTGGAGAATTATACATTGTTTTAGGAGGACTCCATTTCACTTCTTTGTTTGCTAAAATGTAAACGGCTTCAGGAACATTGCTGTAAAATGAATATCCTGATTCAAACTGTTTGTGGCTATTAAGAAATCTAATGACCGTGTTGTCCCTCCATGCTTTGCTGCTGTATTCCCATCCTGCTTGCCCGATATAATCTTCGATATTATAGATTGTTCTTGTAACCGGGTATTTCATCCAAGCAATTATTCCGATCAAAAACAAAATAAGTATAAACCTTTGATGGAAATACTTTGATATCCATTCTAAAATATTATCCAGAATTAAGAACATTATAAAAAACGAAGGCACAAAAATAGGGGATAATAGTCTATTGGCGATTTTGTCATATGCGGTGGTTGTTGACGAGATAACTATAATCCCCGAATAAAATAATATAAAGATTAATGAAGGGCCTATTTGTTTTAATCTTACTTCGTCTTTCTTCCATTTATTCGATAAAACAATTACGGCAAAAATTCCGGCAGAAATAATTAGCATTATAAAAAATAATTGCTGCTCATTTATTTGTATTGGCAAATACCATTTTAACATCACATTGAATAAGAATAATAGATTCTCGGATAAAGTATAGGATGAATCAGCACGCTGACCAACGAAGGTGCCCGATAATAAATAGTTTCTTAAAATCCATAAACCGGTCGGCAAAATTGTAATAAGCAAAAAGATAATTAAATGCTGAAATAGCTCTTTGAATGTCTTTCTCTTCCAAATAAAGATGCTAATTGATCCTGTTAAAATGATTATTACGCCTACATATCGAGTTAGACAAGCCAATGCTGCTGCTGTTGAAAAAAAAAGTAGGGAAGTAATTGTTCCCTTTATCCTATAGTTATCAAAGTAATTCAGATATAAGAGAACAAACAAAATGAAAAGAGGTTCGGATAATGCAATTAAAGAAATTTGAATTATTACAAAGGATACCATAATCGATAGGGTTCCTATTATAATTAAGGGCAAGGACTTCAAATGATTTAATAAAAATAAACCAGAGTAATAAACGATTAAACCAAAAAGAATTGCATTTAAATAGCCGGCTGATATCAGAGGGTCTATGGAAAATATTTTTATTATTGCCGCTAATAATAATGGATATAGTGGGGGCTGAAGGACAAAATAGTAACCATCATAACCGACAAAACCGGTACCGTCAGCTATATGCCTTGCTACTGATATGTAATATACAGAGTCAGGAGACACCCCTACGCCGTAAAGGCTTATTAAAATAATGATAAGACATGCCCCAATGAACCCAATAATTGCGAGAAGTATTTTATGTTTAAATTTTATATCCAAAATCACTACTGTCCCGTTAAAAGTCGAATAAAAACAATTGGTTATCAGGACAATGATTTTGATTTAAGTATTCGTTTTTGTTAAGTATTTGATTTATAAGGACTTTGTTGAAAAGATTTATACTAAA
>JAKAFW010000075.1:0-7135 GCA_021817845.1 Bacteroidota bacterium | reverse complement strand
TAAAGGAGATGTTGGAAATAATATTGATTTCTTAAAACAGAAATTACAGGATATATCAAAAGGCTTTAAGGATACGGGAAATGAAGCGCAGAGTTTTTATGATACTTTAAGGAAAGCGGGAGTATTTGCAGTTGGTTATGAGGGTGTAAACTCTGTATTAAGCTATATAAGAACCGGAGCGGAGATACAGGCAAGGGGAATGACGGCGTTCAGCCTTGAATCGCCGATGGGAATGTTCAGCGAGCAGCAGAGGCAAGAAACCTTTTCGGCGGTAAGAGACAGAGAGAGAATATTCCAAATGGTAGGGACGGCGCTGGGGATGGGAGCGGGATTTATATTTGGAGGCGGAATAGGAGCGGCGGCAGGCGGAGCAGCGGGAGGAATGTTCGGGACGCAGATAGCCAATATAATGGGAATAACTCAGACAGCGGGGACGGAAGAACAATTAAAATACCTAAATCAGATGTTTGGAGTGATGAGCTCAGGAGTAGGGGCTTCGGCGAACTATGATATTTTAAGAGCGAGATTAAGGGCGAGATTGGGCGGCGGAGTGATGGGCAGCCTGGGTTACGGATATGCGCCGGAAGAAGAAGCGCAGATGAGAATGACATTTGCGGATACTTTGGGAGGGTGGAACAGAAACTTATATGGAGTACAAACTACCTTTGCAACAGGGTTAGGATTAAGCCCGCAGGAAATTTATCAGCTGAATTTAAGCGGAAGAATAACGGGGGCGAACTGGGGATCGGAAGGCTTATTACAGGGGCAGCAATTTGCAAAAGAACTCTATGGACCAGGAGTAAACCCGGAAAGAATAGTTGATGTACTAAATGCAATAAAAAGCATTCAGGAGAAACAGCTTCAATTAAATATCAATGCCGATGCCAGGAACGGAGGAATGATAGCTAATATACCGGAATTACTTTTTGGGAATAAATCGCCATACGGTAGAATATCGGATCTTGGAATGACAACGATAACAAACCTTCAGGATATGATGAACCCGAGAAGCGACGCGCAGCTAGCATTTTTATTCAGAGCATTAGGAACAAATAATATTGAAGAATTTAACGAGCTGATGAAAGGGGGGACTTTCAATAACGGCAGTTTTATGCGGATAATGGATAGGATAAATAAGGACGCGGGAGGAAATCAAGGAATGGCATACTGGATGCTGAATGCCTTAATGCCAAATGCGCCACAAGGAATGCTGCCAGAGATATCGGAAATAATTTCAGGAGGCAGGTATATTACGAGGAATAAAACCGATGAGCGGGGAAATTTAGTTCTTGAGCATGGTAAACCGGTAGTTGAATCAGTTTACATGACATATGACCGGTTGAAAGAGGAAACGGAGAGATTAACCAAGTCAGTTAAAGACAGCAATCTTACCGAAGGAGAGAAGGCGCAAAAGCTAAAAGAGAGCCAGGAGGCATTATTAGGATGGACGAATGAAGCGCGGAACGCCAAATCAGAAACGGAAAAGATGATGGCAGAGATAAGAGCGAAGCAAAATGAAATAGGCGACGCATGGAGAAAATTAGTTTATGGTATGCAGAAGGATTGGCTAGATGTATTCAAACAAATAAACGGAGATTCAGAAAGCAGGCAGAAGCTAAACAAAGAGTTTATTGATGCGGAGAGGCAGGCAATTAGCGACCTTAGAAAAATACTTGGTGAGCACGGCATTTTAACGCCGGAAGAGCGAGACGCGTATAATGCGGCGCAGCATACAAAAAATGCCAGAAATAAATATTATTTAGGGCAAAGGAGTGTATTTAATCCGACAAGAATAACGCCGGAAGACGTAGAAAACGGGATACCGCCAGAGATAATAAACGAGCAATTAGCCAAGTTGGGAGCTGTAATGGATACGGTAAATACAACGATGAGTAAGCTTAACGATAATTTAGATAAAGGAATTAAGATTCAGATACTTCCCGGAACGACGCCAGACGGAGTACATCAAATTCAAAACAGCGTACCGCACTAATGCCAGGATGGGAAAGGCACATATTACCCGAAGTATTGTTATTTTATCCGGCAGCGGGAGCGAGCGACGATTTATCGCACTTTATTCAATCTATCCGCACTTATAATTCAGTTCATCAACCCGTGGGGACGCTTAATTTAGTTTTAAATCCTTCGCTTGATAAGTTGGGAGTAACCACTATAACCACGAGCGCATTTATAAATTATTGGAAACAGAAAATAAAAATCAACTCTGTAATATCGGTAAAGATAGACAGGACTTCGACGGTACATTCATTCCTGGGATTTGTGGATCAAGTATATGAAAGCACGATAGTAAATGATAATTCGTCATCAAGGACGTTAGTAGTGAATTGTTCGATGCTATTGCCGAAGCTATTATTGAGGGATAATATTGTAAACAGCCCAATACTTTCAGCAAATCCAGTGATGAAGGAACAATTAGGGGATAGGGTACAGTTTTTTTCATGGATGAGAGGATTAACTAAAGACGGAAAGAGCCCATTTGTAAACAGGCCAGAGGAGGCAATAAAATATATACTAGAGAATATGCCAGCAACGCATGTGCAGATGGGTGGAGATTTTACGCCACAGACATTTTTTTCAAACCAATTTGTTGATATTAACAATAAGCCTTTGATGGATTTTACTTTTTTGGATGGGGAGTTTTTATTCGACGTTAATTTAACAACATATACGGGGCCGATATACAATTATATTTTAAGCTGCATAGACAAGGATTTTTACCAGGTATTTACAGAGACAACCACATCAAAGGATGGGCTTGCGAGAAACAGTTTTGTAATAAGGCCGAAGCCATTTTCATTTAAGAATTATCAAAATCCGATAACGAACAACGCAGTAACGGGATGGGTAAACTTTGAGGATCTATCGAAGAACGCAGACGGAAGCGATAAGTTTGTGATAACCTCAGACGGGAGATTAAGCGAGAACCTTTCGGTATCTGATTTTGAGGCAAAGAATTATTTTGTAATAAACTTTTTGAATTCACTTATTGCAAGCCAGTCTAGTTATCTATCTAAATTTGGGTTATCATTTCCTGTAGTAAATATAGACGGAATTAAAAAGTTTGGATTGCGGGATATGATTGCGACGTCAACACTGATTAATTATAAAAAAATAATTGATGACAATAACCGGGCAATGCAGGAGAGCCAGCTAAAGAATATAGATCAGCTGACAGAAACTTCTTTATTCTCGGGGAATAATTCGATGCTGGATTATCTTTTGAATAAGAGGGAAAAGATTGTTGAATGGTTCGCTTATCCTTATTTTATGAGCGGGCAGATAACGGTACCAGGAAGCGATTCATATAAGATTGGGGAGAGATTTGTTTATAAGAGACAGCCATATTACGATATAGTTAATGACGTAACCATAAATGACGGAGTGCATTATCATATTGATTCAGTAGCACATAATTTTGCCTATGGAGGGTTTTTTACAAGCACATTAGGATTAAGCAGGGGGATTCCGTTAAACCTTGCAGCCAATTGGCTAAACACTAATAGAAAGAATTTTATAAGTATAGAGACTTTGCAAGACGTAAAAAAATTCGAAGCATCAAATTCAAATAAATTTGACCTCCTTCAACAGATAGATTTGAAAGATATCACTACGGAGTTTTGGCAGCCATGATACAAGGATTTCAACCGACATTAAATTTTAAAAACTTTAAGGATGTGAAATTAAACCTTGAAGTAGGATACTTCGCTTATTTTGAAGGAAACGGGATAGATGAATTAAAGTTTTGCGACGCATATCAGAAGGTATATGATATTTCCAGGGTTGCTTTTCTTACGCCGGAATTCGATATAGATAATGGAGAAAAAAGGCTCCCTAAGCCTTATTATATTGCCGAGGATGGATCCATAAAAGAATACGGAGCGAATGTGCTTTATTCATACATAGACAACTTTGATGCAAATATAGTAGCGTTTGGATCACTTACTTCTCTAGTTATGAATAATAAAGACTCTAAATTAAATTTCGATACAAAAAACTATAACTCATTGATTGAAAAAAATATTGCTAGAAATAACGACAACCGATACTATTTGGTAAGTGAGGATGGGCAAGGAAATTTAATAATTACTTTAAAGGGGAAAAATAATAATGGGAATATCACACTATTACTCAAAGGAGATCAATCGCAGGCAAATGGAAACCTGATTTTGCAATTAAACGGAAAATTAAATTTGCAACAAGTGGATGACAAAGGCAATCAGATAGCGCAGATATTGCTGGATAATACTTCGGGCAGCAGAATAATGAACCTGCAGGCGGATAAACTAATGCTGCAGAATAACTCAGGAGAGACGTTAAAGAAAATACTTGTGGATTTAATTACGGCAATAAATACAGCTACATGGATTACTCCGGGGGGAAATGTGGTTTCGCCGCCGCTAAATAAAGCGACCTTTGATGCAATTGTGACAAGATTAAATGAATTTATGGATTTGCAATAATTATTTAGAAAGCTTATATACATCTAACATTCTTATTATTTTTCCTATCTCATCTATATTATTTGAAAAAATATCAGCTTCTAAATTCTTTTTAATAAATACCCAATTTATTTTATTTGCAGTATATCGATTTAATCCAATTTCACATAAAATATGTTTTTGTGTCCCTATTTTATTCCCATAAAAATCAATTGAATCTCTAAGTTCCACAAAGTATATTCGATAATTATCAATTTGTGGTAATTGCTTAAATATTAGTGTGGCCGATGAAAAAAATGGTACTAGCGTTTGCATTAGAATTGTCTGAATATTAGATAAGCCCATTCCAGTTGCTGTAATAAAATATTTTAAGCTTGTAGTTAAAGATAGATGTAATGTGTTTTTATTATCTATACAAGCCCCGACAACTTTCGCATGCATTAAATGAATTTTATCAGAATTTAATATCGGTTTTATTTGGGATGTTATATCGCGGCAATCACTTGATTGAGCAATTATGGTATTTGCTAGAAATAAAATAAATAAAAAGCATTTAATAAGATTATTCATATATAAAACTTATCTTAAATTATGAAATAAAACAAGAGGCCGCCCGAAGGCGGCTAGAGCGGAAATTAATTGAAAGGCTGCAGTTCAGCAAGAAGACTTTGTTTTTCTGTTTCCAATCGTTGTATCTTTTCTTGAACGATGCTAGTATCAAGATCAACGAAGTTTTTAATTAACTCTTCAAGGCGATCAGAATATATATCACAAAGTTTTTCGCAACTTTGATAATTAATACCAGTAAAAGCGGTAAAAAGAGAAGGACAGAATTGGCGAAGCCATTCTTCGAGCGGATGGACCTTGGGTCTGGACATATGAACTCCTAGAGTTTAGACATTAAAAAGCCCAAGATTTGTCTAAGCCTCTAGGGGCTCCCGCAATCCTCACGAAAAGCGGAATCTTGGGCATTGTTTAAATCGCTTCGCGGTTTTAAAATGAAAAAACCGCATTTACGGAAGCGGGATTGCCGCTAGAGTTTAGACGATTCAAACGTACAAATAAAAAGAACAAAAAACAAATTTACATTGCTAATTTTAATTGCTGAATATTTCTAGAAGATTCATAGCCTAAATAATTTAATATTTTCTTCTCACGCTGTTTTGAATAAAAAGATTGATTGGGATACCAATCGAAAAAATCTTTTTTGCCCTTAAGAAAGTTACACCTTCTACATGCTGGAAGAATATTGTTTCTAGTATATTCTCCATCTTTGGAAAAAGGTATGAAGTGCTCGTGTTCTAGCTTTTCTTCTTGACCACAGTAACAACATTTTCCCTCAAAATAGTCTACACATTGTAGCCACAAATCTTTTGTATAAAAATAAGGCAGTCTCTTCCTTTTTTGTTGTTTGATATGATTCCTAATTCTTAACGAGAGTTTACCACGGGAAGTTTGCCGCCATTCTTTAGCTTTAAGCATTATTTCTTCTTTGTGTTTAGAGTAAAATACTTTGCGACGCTTTTTTACATGGGGTGTTTTTTGAATATCAATCGAGCATTTTTTGCAAACGCCAAAAAAATTATTCCACGATTTATTAAGATAAAAATAATGAATTGTTTTAGGAAGTACTTTCCCACATCGACGACATTTTCTAAATCCTTCTGGTACATTATTATCATTCCGATAACATCCAAATTTTGCCCCATGACATTCTTTGCATGTTTTTCCGACGTTATACTTTCCTTCTTTAGCTTTATAAAAATATTCTAATGTTGCGGGTAATTCCCTATTGCATTTCGAACAAACTTTAGAGCCAATTTGTGGAATTTTTCTAAAAGAATATCCTCGACATTCCCTGCAAGGCTGCCTTAATTTATTTTTGCTCTGTATATCGTAATATTCTTGAGTGGCGGGAAGCACTCTATTACAGTGTGTGCAGCATTTAAAGCCAAGAGGTGCGGTTTTTCTAGTAACAAATGTACCAAAGGGATGTCCTAAGCATTTTTTGCAGATATAACCCAACCCATCCATACTATTTTTATTAGCATAAAAATATTGCTTATGGGCAGGAAATTGACTTTTGCATTGTGTACATATTTTGATTGGAGTATTTTCCATATAGGGCTAAATTAAAAAGCCCCTTCACAAAAGGGGTAATAATTTGAAAGCTCATTGATGAGTACAAATTCTTTTGCTTGGGGGCTATATTTAATTTCATTGTTTATACTTTCAAATCATTACCTATCCAAAAATATAGAAATTAACATATAAAAGTCAATAGTATGTTAATTTTTCCTTTTTGCAAAACTCAAACCTACCAACAAGCGAATCTTTTTTAATTATGCCATTGTATTAAAGAAGTATTTCCACTTGTATCATGGCATTAGACACTACGGCATTAAAAGAAGCAATAAAATCAGCATATACGGCGAATTTAAACAATCCAAATGCGGATCAGGCAGCATTACAGGCGGCGAAGGATCAAGCTGATATTTTGGCGGGAGCTTTAGCAAGCGCAATAGAAACATTCGTTAAAAGCGGAACTGTAAATTTTAACGCAGGACAGGTAACGGGAGGAACGCCAGCAAACGGAAACTTAACCGCAGGAGCGGCGACGGGGGGAACGATATCATGATAAACCGGTTAACAGTTCCACAGTTAAATTATATTGT
>JAKAFW010000041.1:0-31500 GCA_021817845.1 Bacteroidota bacterium | reverse complement strand
CGAATAAACTTCGTATTTATGTTAATGTTCCGCAGACAAATGCTCTTGGCGTTTTATCTGGTCAAACTGCTGAACTGTTAATTCCAGAATTGCCCAACCATCCATTCAATGCAAAAGTAGTGCGCACTGCCGGTCAAATATCTGATGATTCGAGGACACTTTTAACTGAGCTTGAAGTAGATAATTCATCAGGCAAAATTCTGGCAGGCAGTTTCGGTCAAGTAAAATTTACTAATACTAAAAACGAAGCGACTCTAACACTTCCATCTAACTCAGTGATGTTCGGAGCGGAAGGAACGCATGTTGCCTTAGTTAATCCGGAAGGAAAGATTGAATTGCGGAATGTAAAGCTCGGACGCAATTTCGGACAGGCAATTGAAATATTATCCGGTGTTGGAAAAAATGACCGCGTTGTTTCAAATCCATCCGAGTCTTTAACAGACGGCATCACTGTTTCCGTGATTGAATCAGCAAAGAATAAAAAGGGCGAATTAAAATGAGTCTATATTCAATTCGTATTTCAAAAATAATCTTCTCAATTTTTGCCACATCATTTATGATTCTTGTTTCAGGCTGCGCTGTAGGACCAAATTATGTCCGCCCGGAAGCGACAACTGCTGCCTCAAATTACACCGGTGTTTCTTCAGGATGGAAGGTTGCAACTCCGCAAGCAAATCTTTCCAAAGGTAAATGGTGGGAAATATTCGGTGATTCAGTGTTGAACCATCTGGAAGAAGATGCTTTAGATGCAAATCAAAATTTGAAAGCCGCCGCAGCGCGATTTGAACAAGCCCGCGCACAAGCTAATGTAGCATTGTCGGGACTATTTCCGCAGATAGGCGTTGGTGCTAATGCTGCACGCCAGCACGATTCCGGCAACCGTCCTCTGAGCAACACAGGCAAAGCTGCAGGACAAGGATATACTTATGATAATTTTTCAGTGCCGTTTGATTTGAATTATGAATTAGACCTTTGGGGTCGCGTCCGCCGCCAGGTAGAAGCTGCAAATGCTAACCTTCAAGCAAATGCAGATAATCTCGAGTGGATTAAACTTGAGATTGCTTCTGAAATTGCAGCAGACTATTTCAGTCTTCGTGCTCTTGATGCAGACCAGGTAATGATTGATTCTACCGTACAAGTTTATCGTAAAGCTCTTCAGTTGGTTCGCAACCGCAGAGCCGGCGGGCTTGCGTCCGATTTGGAAGTAGCGCAGGCGGAAACTATTCTTAAAACTGCCGAGGCTCAATTGCCAGATGATGAATTGCAGAGAACGAGATTTCAAAATGCTCTGGCTGTTCTAACAGGAAAGAATGCATCGCTTTTCACAATTGCGCCGGAACCGCTTAACATAGAGCCGCCAATTATTCCTCCCGGACTGCCTTCCGAATTACTTGAACGCAGGCCTGATATTGCTTCTTCCGAGCGGCTAATGGCAGCGGCTAATGCGAATGTCGGCGTTGCAACTGCGGCATTTTTCCCGACCATTTCGTTAAACGGGCTTGCAGGTTTTCAAAGCATCAATCCGGCAAGCTTTTTTAATTGGTCAAGCGAATTGTGGGCAGTAGGTACGTCTCTTTCTATGCCGCTCTTTGAAGGAGGCAAGCTAAGCGCTCAGCTAAGCGGAGCCAAGGCTGCTTATGATGAAACAGTAGCTAATTACCGGCAGACGGTACTTGAAGCCTTTGCCGATGTTGAAAACAATCTCGCTGCACAGAATCTATTAAGCCAACAATATGGAGCGGAAAATTCGGCGCTGGAGTCTGCACTAAAGCAATATAAAATTGCCGATAACCAATACCGCGCAGGCTTGATAACTTATCTTAATGTATCAACATCGGCAGCAACTGTGTTAGCGCTTCAAACTAACGTCAGTAGAATTCGCGGTGAAAGATTTGTGGCGGCAATTGCTTTAATCAAATCTATCGGCGGCGGCTGGAAGAAAACAGATACAGTAGGTCTGCACTAAAATGGGTAACTGTTTGCCTTTTGTATTTTCCTTCGTATAATCATTGCAAATGAGATTATTGAAAGTATTGATATGTAACATTATGGAAAAACAATAATAAATGTTATAGAGTATTAAAATTAGCAGTACCGGTTTTCCATTTGATGCTTGAACAAAGCCATAGAAATCGTTTAGCAAAAAAGTTAGCTAAACAATAAGATAAAATTACATTGCTATAAATTTAAAAGTAGCACAGACCTGTTCCGTTCGCGGGATTAGTAATCTGTGCTATTCTCTGCGAACGTTGCGTATTCTTTGCGTTCTTTGCGTTAAATTTTTATAAAAAATAGTTTTTAGAAGTGCCCGGAAATGTAATTTCCTAAAATTTTAGTTATATTTATAACAATAGAACAGCAGTTCATTTCATATTAAGAACATTAGAGTTATAATTCAATGAAAGAAGATTCATTAAAGATAGATAAAAATTCTTTCTCGGTTGTTTCATTAAATGAAATGGGAAACGACACTGAATTTTGGCGCTCAAAATCTCCTGTTGAACGTATTCATGCAATCGAATTTCTAAGACAATTAATGTATAATTATGATCAGGTTACCGAAAGACTTCAGCCATTTTTTGAAACTGCTGAATTCAAAACAAATTGATTATTTAGTAATCGGCGGCTGGGCGGTTGGTTATTACGGCTACCCACGGGCTACGGGAGATATGGATATTTGGGTTTCCAGAACAATAAATAATGCTGTTAAAATAGTAGATGTATTTAAAGAATTTGGGTTTGATGTTCCAAATCTCTCAACTGAATTATTTACTAAAGAAAATCAGGTTACCAGGATTGGCATTCCTCCATTACGCATCGAAGTTTTAACTACTATTTCGGGAGTTTCTTTTGAGGAATGTTTCAATAACCGTCAAGCCGTTCAAGTGGATGATGTAGAAATCAACTTTATAGGTTTACTTGATTTGAAAAAAAACAAAGCTGCTTCAAAACGTTATAAGGATCTTGATGATCTTGAGAATTTATAAATTGGGAATTAAAATTAAAGATCGAGCTATCCTGAAATGGTAAATTAAAAGCTGAAAGCAATTGAAGGAATAGGTAATCACACTTCGCACCAGTCATTCCACAAACGCTGCTGAAGACATAACTTATTAACTCACCTTACGCAAAAAATTATTATTACACAGTGAGAAACCTCCGCGGTTTTCTTAAACCTCGGAGGTTTTGCACTTCACTTCCTTTATATATGAAATTGTCTGCGTAACATGAGTTATTAATATTTAGGTAATCATACTTCGCACTAAACCATCTTCATAACCGCAAAGCCCCATAATTGATTATAGTAAAAGGAATTAAAGTCATACAAAAATAGTGGCACGTATGTTGACTTTCAGTATTCAAAAGAATGATAATTAACATTAGTCAAAAACAATGAGCCTAATAAAAGAAAACAATGAAGTACTCGGGATTTGCAAAGTTACTTTTATAATTCCGGCTGAAATCGCTAAAGAATTCAAACGAATAAATTTAGTCGGAGATTTCAATTATTGGGACGTGAATATTAATCCTTTTCAAAACACAAAAAGAGACGGTTCTAAATTTATTTCGGTTGAATTACCAATAAACGACGAATATAAGTTTAAGTATTTCTGTGACGGTAAAATATGGTTAAATGAACCAGAGGCAGATGAATTTGTGCCAGTTCCATTTACCGGTTTTTTTGACTCTATGGTAAAAGTATAAATTAAAAATTTCAGATGAGAGGAGGAAAATGTACAATCAGGACAAGTCAAACTATTTAATTCAAGTACTAGATGAATTGATTAGTATAACGGATTTCCTCTTCTCATCGCGATTAAGTCTTATATATGTTGAAAATAATATGCGTTTAGGCGGTCTACGGCTTCATCGATGAATATTGCAAAGTACTAATTACTTTGTAACGATCGCCTAAACATATTTAAAATAAAAATAATTTAAGGAGGCCTGTTATGAATTTTCTACAAAAGCAATTTCGCAAATCCGCGCCTGATGCTATTAACGCTATCTTAGGTAATAGTATCTTGCGAAAGCAAGCTGCCGGTTATGCAAGGAAATATATGTATAAAAAAATTGTCGAAGAGGATAATGAGTTTACAAAAAATATCCGCTTTGAAAGATATACTATATTATCCAATTTAATCGGTACGCTGGAAAAAGCGTTGACCAATAAAAACATTTCTGCTCCGGTAAGAAAAAAATTACTTAATGTGTTTATCGGCCGGGTCTTTGTAGAGTCCGATAATACTAATAAGAATGTAGAAAACTTCATTAAAGAATTTGGGCAGGAACCACCGGGATTTGTTACAATTAGTCCCGGTAAAAAATGCAACTTGAAATGTACCGGCTGCTATGCTTCAAGCAGCGGTGCAAATGCAGAGAAAATGGATTACGCAACAGTAGACAGAATAGTCAAAGAAAAAACCGAATTATGGAACTCCCACTTTACTGTTATATCCGGCGGCGAACCTTTGCTTTGGAAATCTGAAGGGAAAGGTCTTTTGGATTTATGCCGTGATAATCCTGAAAATTATTTTATGATGTACACAAACGGTACCCTTATCGATAAAGAAATGGCAAGACAAATTGCAGAGGTAGGCAATTTAACTCCCGCTATTTCTGTAGAAGGTTTTGCAGAGGAAACGGATGAAAGACGCGGTAAAGGTGTATTCAAGAAAATCCTTGAAGCGATGGCTAACTTAAGAGAAGTTGGTGTGCCTTTTGGAATTTCGGTTACTGCAACAAGACACAATGTTGAGAAAATCGTTTCCGATGAGTTTGTCGATTTCTTCTATGATCAACAAGGCGCTATTTACGGATGGATATTCCAGTATATGCCGATCGGGCGCAGTCAAACTCTTGATTTAATGGTAACCCCCGAACAGAGAAAATGGATGTACGAGCAGGAAAAACATATTATTCACGACAGACATGTTTTTCTACCTGACTTCTGGAACGGAGGAGTTTATTCAAGCGGCTGCTTAGCTGGCGGCAGGTCTGGCGGTTACATTTATATTGAATGGAACGGCAATATTACTCCGTGCGTATTTTATCCTTATTCAAAAAATAATATTAAAGATATTTATGCAAACGGCGGTACCATTAATGACGCGCTAAAATCCGATTTAATGGTTGGTATTAGAAAATGGCAGAAGGATTACGGCTTCGGTAAATCCGGTAAAGATGTTAATAATCTAATTGCGCCGTGCGGCATTAGAGACCATTATGAGTTTACGCACAAACATCTTGAAACTACCAAACCTACTCCAATAGATGAAAGCGCTGCCGAAGCTGTTAAAGATCCTCTTTATTATAAAGGATTAACCGGGTACAATAAAAAATTCCTTGCTTTGACAGACGATATCTGGCAGAAGGAATTCATAAACGAAGATAACAACCACAACGGTAACGGCAAGAGTAATCATAATTCCAACGGAAAAGAAGAGGAGTTCGAAACGGTGGAAGAAACCGTAGAAGAAAAATAATTTTAGATGAATGATGATAACTTAAGTTTTCTGAGGATGAAAAATCTTCCATTTGACGATTATGAGGTGGAAGGAGATTACAATGTTACAATTAATATTAATATATGCAATTATAAGTTTTGCGTCAGAAATAATTCTTTTGACACTGATGAAGAATGCGCCGGAAGGTTGGGAAGACGAAAGCGGTTTCCATTTAGGAAAAGAACCGGACTCTGATGTAGAAAATATAATGGTAAATACAATTAAAGCTGGATAGAATATGAATGTCTTATTGATAAATCCTGGGGCATCAAATATCTACAGTAAAGTAGAAGCGAATCTTCCTCCTTTGGGCATCGCTTATCTTGCATCGGTTGCGAGAAAAGGTGGGCACAATGTACATATTGTTGATGCGAATGTAGAGAAAAAAGCTCTGGCAAAAACGGACCTTAATTATTTTGATGTAGTCGGCATTACTTCCGATACGCCCCGCTATTATGAAGCTCTTAAAATTGCAAAAGAAATAAAAAAAACAGGCAAGTTTATAATAATGGGCGGTTATCATGTAACTTTTTTAGATGAAGAAGTTCTATCTTCGGGGTATGTTGATGTTGTTGTCAGAGGCGAAGGTGAAGAAATATTTTTGAATTTATTAAACGCTTTGGAAAACAATACAGGGCTAAAAACTATTCTTGGTATATCGTACTTAGACGGAGAAAAGTTTATTAGAAATGATGATGCCTTACCGCCCAAAAATTTAGATGAACTTCCGTTTCCCGCGAGAGATTTATTACCAATTAGCAAATATAAAACTACTTTGAATGGCATTCCGTCGGCAAATTTAATTACAAGCCGGGGCTGCCCGTACAACTGTTATTTCTGTGCCTCATCTAAATTTGGCGGCATAAAATGGCGTGCAAGAAGTGCAAAAAATATTGTAGACGAAATGGAAATGCTTTATAATGATTATGGTTATAGAGCATTTGAATTTCTCGATGATAATTTTACGCTGAGTAAAAAAAGAATTTTTGCGTTTGCCGATGAATTAGAAAAACGAAAAATGACCGACATAATTTGGTGGTGTTTTTCGCGTGTAGATACAATTGCTAAAAATGAGCCTATGGTTAAAAGGATGGCAGAAGTAGGCGCTTACAGAGTTTTCCTTGGATTAGAAAGCGTTAATGAAAATGTCCTGGACAGCTACGGCAAAAATATTGATAATGAAGAGCAGATAAGAGCAATAAATTTATTAAGGAAATACGGAATAGGAATACACGGCAGCTTTATTGTAGGCGATAGAAACGAGACAAAGGAAATGATAATGAAAACGGTAAATTGGGCAAAGAAAATGAATCCGCAGCTTGCCCAGTTCTCATTGCTTACTCCTTTCCCCGGCACACAGCTTTACGATGATATAAAGAAAGAGAACAAATTTTTACATAATGATTGGCGGCTGTTCGACGCACTGCATCCGACTATTAAGCTTAATAATTTATCGCCGGTTGAAGCACAAAAACTTATTATTGATAGTTATAAGAAATTTTATATCAGTTTTTCAAGATTCTTTAATAGACCTAAACCATATTACAGAAAGGGAATGCCGAAAGGAAAATTCAAATTATTTGATGCTGTTTTTGCACCAATAATATTATTTGTTCAGTTCCGAAAAGAGATGTACAGAAATTCAAAAGTGACGCACAATGTAGAAAAAGTGAACCCGTCATTCATAAAATTAAAATGATAGGAAAATTGCTAATAGAATTATGAAATTACTAAGTTTAGGCGATAATAAGAAAGTTATCTTGCAATTGGCTATGCCGGTGATTGCTGGTTTATCAGTTCAAACTGTACTTTCTTTAGTGGATACTGCAATAATAGGAAGGCTGCCGGATGCAAAGTTTGCACTTGCAGCTCTTGGTATCGCCTTTTATGCCACCTGGGCAGTAATAAGTTTTTTCTCCAGCTTATCTAACGGAACACAAATATTAGTTTCAAGAAATTTCGGAAGCAAAAATTATGAGGAATGCGGGAGCGTATTAAATTCTTCTATTTTAATGGGTATAGTACTTGGAGTAATCGTTTCAGTATTAGTAATTTTCTTTTCATCAAATATTGCAAATCTATTTGCTGCCGATAAAAATGTGGGAATCTATGCAGGCAGTTATTTATTTTATCGATTTATGGGTTTGCCATTTTTTTTGGCGTCTGTTTCTTACCGGGGGTTTTACTTTGGAATCGGCAAAACTAAAATATTTATGATTGCCGGAGTTTTTGCAAACTTAGCAAATATCTTTCTTGATTACACCCTTGTCTATGGGGCATTTGGTTTCAAAGGAATGGGATTAGCCGGCGCCGGCTTGGGTTCGGCTATTGCAACCGGACTTGAGACTTCTGTTTACGTTGTTGTAAGCATGATGAAAAGTTATAGGACCAAATATGGATTGTTCAAAAATCTTCGCTTTCATTTTAATATTGCAAAAGTTATACTAAAACTTTCCTTACCGATTTCGTTTCAAAGTATTTTTACTTTAACGGGACTTTTATTATTCATCTCTATTATTGGATTGATGGGAGCAATACAACAAGCTGCCAGTCAGGTTGTTTTATCGGCTATGTTTTTATCTTTTATGCCTTCAATGGGTTTTGGGGTTGCAGCGCAAACTTTGGTAGGAAATCAATTAGGTGAGAATAATATTAAAGCCGCAAAAAAGTGGGGCTTTGAAACAAGCAAGATTTCTACTACTTATACTTTATTACTCGGGCTTATATTTGTTTTATTCCCCGGATTTGTAGTATCAATTTTAACAACAGATTCCATCATAATTAATATCGCCATCCCTATTTTACGAATTGCAGGATTCGCACAAATATTCTTTGGAATAGGTTTCGTACTTGCAAACGGGTTACTTGCCGCTGGTGAGTCGTTTTTTGTTATGCTCACTGATGTCACGATAAACTGGTTTGTGTTCGTACCTTTGGCCTATCTGCTTGGTGTAATATTCAAATTCGGTTTGGTTGGCGTTTGGACGGCTATGCCGTTTTATACGAGCCTATATGCTCTGATTATTTTCCTAAGGTTTAACTCTAAAGTTGCAATGAAAAAAAATATAAAATATTAAGGAACAGTAATGAATGTGTTATTGGTTTCTCCTTATAGAGGCGCTATTTTCGAATACTCAGGTGTTAAAATCCAGCCGCTTGGTGTTTCTTATATTGGATCTGCGCTTCAACAAGCCGGACATAATGTCCAAATAGAATTGTTGGAAAATTCCGATTCCCTTCCTGATTTTACAGGCGCAGATGTGGTAGGGATTTCCTGCAACACGGTCCAGTTTAAGTCTGGGATAAGAGTTGCAAAAGCTGCCAAAGAAGAAGGCAAAATTGTTATAATGGGCGGCCCGCATCCTACAAGCAGTCCCGAAGAAACTTTGCGAAGCGGATTCGTAGATTATGCCGTTCGTGCAGAAGGAGAAGTAACTGCAGTTGAATTATTAGCCGGGATTAAATCCGGGAAAAACTTTAATCCGGGTAAAGTATTGGGCGTCTCTTACATAGATAAAGAAACCGGAACAATAGTCAATAACCCCGATCGCCCATTTATTCAAAACCTTAATAATATTCCTTTCCCAATTAGGGATGCAAACTGGAGATACGGCAAATCAAGCAAAGGCGTTTCAAACGGGGTAATTGAGTATCCTTTAATTACAACGCGCGGCTGTCCTTATGGTTGTAATTTTTGTGATGTACATTTATTAGCCGGCAGACGATTTCGCGCTCGTTCGATAGAAAACACAGTAAATGAGATTGAAGAAATTATAACAAAGTATGGCGCAGAACGCATTCTGATTGTTGATGATATAATCAACTTTAACAATGATAGGCTGATGGAGTTGTTTGAGACATTAATAAAAAGAAATTTACCTGTTGTTCGTTGGGTTATGGGAAGATCGGATCATCTCATAAAAAAGCCGGAGACAGCCGAATTAATGTCAAAAGCAGGAGTGCGTCAAATGTTTATCGGCATTGAGAGTCCTAACGAAAGGATTCTTAAAGCCTATAAAAAAGGCGGTAAAATTTCATTAGACTATTCAATAAAAGCTGTTGAACTATTAAAGCAAAACGATATTGAAACTTGGGGTGCATTTTTATTAGGCGAACCTTCGGAAACGGAAGATGATATTAAAAGAACGATTGAATTTGCTAAATACATAAATCCAGGAATAGCTCAATTTTCAATATTAACTCCGTATCCGGGCACGGGTCTATGGCAGGATGTGGAATCAAAAATTATTACTAAAGATTGGGACAAGTACGATGCAATGCACTCGGTTTTTAATACCGATAATATTGCGCCCAAAGATTTAGAGAAGATGCTTATGAAAGCTTATATGAATTTCTATAGACAACCGAAAAGAATATTAAAAGAATTATTTGACAGCGAACATTATGGAAGGCCAAACTTAAAAAGGATTTTTGAAATCTTGAAAGCGTTGAGAATTGTTTTTAATCATGCTTAAAGTGAAATGAAAAAATTTATTGAAAATATTGGTTCTTATTCGATAAGGATATTCACAAACATAGGAATATTTTCAATATTGACATTTAATACGTTCAGAGCGATTCTTAAAGCTCCCGTTTATATTCCGCAAATTGTTGAGCAATTTATTTATATCGGAAGAAGGTCGTTGGTATTGGTGCTTGTTATTTCCGTTTTTGTAGGATTAGCAATTGGCGTTGAAGTTGGTTTCCAGATGACAGGATTTACCCCTCACTGGATGGCTGGAGGATTAATATTAAGAACAATACTAATTGACATCGGGCCTCTTACGCTCGGTTTAGTTTTATCGGGAAGAATTTCAGCGGGTATTGCATCCGAGTTGGGCACTATGAAAGTTACAGAGCAAATTGATGCACTCAGAAGTTTTGCAATCGATCCGGTAGAATATTTAATCTCGCCGCGTTTAATTGCGGCAATGTTTGCAGTGCCAACGTTATTAATATTCTCAAATTTTACGTCGATCTTTTTTGGTTATTATTCATGCCACATGACTATAAGTCTTTCATGGAGTGCATTCGTAAAAGGGCTGCGTTTCTCCTTCGATTTTAAAGATGTAATAATTAGTCTTATTAAAGCATTCACATTTGGAATCGCTATCGTTATCTCCGGAGCATATTATGGATTAAATTCTCAGCGTGGAGCAAAAGGCGTAGGTAAAGCCACAACACAAGCTGTGGTTTTAGCTTCAATCATGGTTTTTATTTTAAGTTATGTAGTATCCTTAGTAATGTTTTATATATGATAGAAATTCATAAACTATATAAATCATTTGACAAACTTGACGTTTTAAAAGGCGTGGAGTTAAATATTTGTGACGGCGAAATATTATCAGTAATCGGGAAAAGTGGGGTAGGAAAATCTGTGCTTATTAAATCAATTATCAATTTAATTGAACCCGATGATGGAAGAATTATAATTGACGGAATTGATGTTACCGGTTTTTCCGAAAGGGACTTCAATAAAAAAATACGTCCTAAGTTTAGTTACGTATTCCAAAACGGTGCGCTTTGGGATTCGCTTACCGTCGGAGGCAACATCGATCTTGCCTTGCAAATTGAATGGCACTTGGATAAAAAGGAAAGAAATCATAGAATTGCTGAAAGTCTGCGCATGGTTGAACTCGGAGAAATAAAAGATATTTATCCGGACGAATTAAGTGGCGGTATGCTTAAAAGAGCGGCTATTGCAAGAGCAATTGCCACGCAGCCTAAATATTTACTGTACGATGAGCCGACTACCGGTCTTGACCCAGTGTTAGCAAACGTAATAAACAACTTAATTAAAAAATTAAATGACGAACTTGGAATTACGGCTATTATAATTACTCACGATATAAAAGGCGCTCAAAATATATCGGATCGTATAGCTATGCTATTTGAAGGGAAAATAATTTTAACATGTCCTGCGGATGAATTAATGAATCAAGACAACGAAACTTTTAACAATTTTATTAGCGGGAAGGTAGTTTAGAATGAACACCAGACAAAATGAATTTATAATTGGACTATCCATTTCAATTGCCATCGTTATTTTAATTTCTACTACTATGTGGCTTGGGAAATCCGACTTTTTTTCAAAAGGCATGCAGCTTAATTTGATTGTAGAAAATGCAGAAGGCATTCAAAATGGAGATGAGATATTTTTTCGCGGTGTAAAAATCGGGAATGTGCTTGGGAATTCGATTATTAGGGATGGAGTTTTATTAAAGTTGAAAATCGACGAGCTCGATAAAATTCCAAGAGATTCAAGATTTGAGATAAGTGACTTCAGTCTCATAAGCGGAAAGGCAATTCAAATTACTCCCGGCATTTTAGGTCGATACTTCCAACCCGGAGATACGGTAAGCGGCACTGCCGCGTATGGAGTAAATCAAGCTATAGCCGTAATAAAAGATTTAAGTCCCAAGATTGATAAAGTCTTGTCAAATTTGGATGCACTTACCGGAAAAGATGTTAAAGAAAGGGTAGATATTACCCTTAATAATTTGAATACAACAATATTGCAATTGAAGAATCAAGTTGGCGGGAATCTAAAAAACATCTTGGCAAATGTTAACGAGATTACCTCTAACAACAAAGGAAATATTGATTCGTTGATAATATCGCTAAATAGTAATTCCAATGATCTTACAAAATTTTTGGATAAATCTTCAAGCGCAGTAGAGCAAATAAATCTGCTGCTTACAAGTTTGAATGAAGGAAAAGGAAGTCTGGGCGGAATAGTAAAAAATGATTCGTTATATAAGAATTTAAATCATTCAATTACGTCGATAGATTCTCTTATCTCCGATATAAAGCAAAATCCCAAAAGATATATTAACGTAAGTGTATTCTGAAGTAATTAATTTTAATAAACAAAATATATAAGATGGAAGATGAAAGTAAAAGAAATAATGGACAGAAATATTATTACAGTTAATATTAATACGCCTTTAAAGGAAATTGCAGAAAAATTATTAGCTGAAAATACCGGTTGTGTTTTAGTGACCAACAACAATAATGATATTGCGGGTATTATTACATTTTCTGACTTATTCCGGTTTGTATTTCCCGACTATAATGAAATTCGTGAACACGGAGAATATCTTTTTGATTCGCTTTCGCTAAGACAACGGTTATTTGAATGGGAAGACATACCGGCAAATAATTTTATGACAAAGTTCCCTGAAGTAATCAATAAAGAATCTCCAGTTATAGAAGCTGCTGCAATAATGAAAGCCTTTAAGATTAAGCAGCTTCCTGTAACTGAAAAGGGAAATCTTGTCGGCTTAATTACAAGTAAAGATATTCTAAAAAGTTTTGTGTTATATGACCTAAATAATATATCAATGATAAATTAACTCTTAGGAGGTATATCATGGCAATAAATAAAAATTATATTAACGAAGGAAAAATCTGCAAAGTAACTTTCACCCTACCCGGCTATTTTGAGAAAAGTTTTGAAAGCGCAAGCGTTGTCGGTGAATTTAATAATTGGGATGCCAATTTAACAAAGTTGGAGAAGAATACTAAAACGGGACTGTATTCCGTCCAGGTAGAATTGGAAGCCGGTAAAGAATATATTTTTAGATATTTAGTTGATGGAAAAACCTTGTTAAATGATCCAGATGCCGATAAGTTTGAGCCAACACCTTTCGGTGATTCTGACAATAGTGTTTTGATTTTATAAGAAATAAAATTAAATTATTTAGAGTATTAATGCTAAAAAAATATTCTTACTCCTTAAAAATTCACCTTATGTATTTGCCGCATGAGATAATGCGTGCTTAATTGTAAAAAATAATCTATGGAGAAATGATGGAAACGAAAATAATTGACGCAATAGACCTTTATCGCTTGCCGTGGACTTTACCCGATAATGGCATCTCATGGCTTGAACCAACCGCACGATGTAATCTAAATTGCTATGGCTGCTATCGAAAAAATATCAAAGATTCTCATAAATCGATGGAACAAGTAAAACATGAGTTGGATGTGTTTCAGTCTTTAAGAAAAACAGATTGTATCTCAATTGCCGGTGGCGAACCTCTTCTTTATCCAAACATTGTTGAGCTGGTTGCGGAAATAAAATCCCGCGGGATAAAGCCAATAATTAATTCAAACGGAATTGCTTTAACAAAGGAATTATTGCACGAACTTAAAAAAGCCGGGGTATTCGGTTTCACTTTTCACATTGACAGTAAACAAGGTCGTGGGCGCGGTCCGGAGTGGGAAGGTAAAAATGAGCTTGAGTTAAACGAACTTAGATTGCACTACGCAGAAATGCTTGCTGCCGAAGGCGGCATTGCTTGCTCGTTTAATTCAACGGTGTATGGCGATACATTACATTATGTCCCCGAGTTAGCCGCTTGGGCGCAAAAGCATATCGATATTGTGCATACTATGGTTTTTATTTTATTCCGTTACATTACTCCCGAGTTACCTTATGATTTTTATGCCGGCGATGAGAAAATAGTCTTTGACGATATCCATTATCATTCCGACAAGGAAGAAGTTACAAACCTAAGAGCTCCGGAAATAGTTGCGGAAATAAGAAAAAAAGAACCCGGGTTTTCACCTGCAGCTTTCTTAAATGGGACCCACGAAGCCGACAGCTTTAAATGGTTGTTAACCGAACGCCTCGGGACAAAAGATAAGATTCTCGGTTATCTTAATAGCAAGTTTATCGAAATGGTTATGGAAGTTTATCATTATAAAAATAATCGTTACTTATCTTATGCTTCGCCTAAAACTTTAAGCATGGGTAGAGCAACAATGCTTAATTTATGGGCGATAAACAAAAGCGTTCGCAATGCGTTAAAAAAATATCTCGGCTATCTTATGGCTAATCCTTTTAGGATTTTTAAGAAAGTTTATATGCAGTCAATTATGATTATTCAGCCGGTAGATTTTATGGCTAACGGCGATCAAAGCATGTGCGACGGCTGTCCTGACATTACTGTTTGGAAAGACAAAAATGGAAAAGACCAGTTAGTTTGGTCTTGCAGACTCGAAGAACCGATGCAGTACGGTGAATTTCTGCATACCGTTCCCAAAAATACTAACAATAAGGAAAAGCAATTGGAATTAAATTAATCTTTTTCGAAGATTTTTCAAGTAGTAGAATTATGAAAATTTCAAAATATAAAAGCCTTGTAGGAATGCTATTTGGCTTAGCTAATATTGAAATTAATGGTAGTAATCCTTGGGATATTAAAGTGCACAACGAAAGATTCTACAAACGTGCAGTTACTGAAGTAGAATTAGGTCTTGGTGAATCATATATGGACGGCTGGTGGGATGTAGATAAACTCGATGAGATGATTTACAGAATTGTCCGGGCTGATTTGCAAAACAAGGTAAAGCATAATTATAAAGTAGCTTTGCAGCTTGCCGGTTTTTGGCTGATAAATATGCAGACAAGACGTAGAGCATTTATAATCGGCAAAAGGCATTACGATTTAGGCAATGAATTATTTCGTAAGATGCTCGATAAGCGGATGAATTATAGTTGTGCCTATTGGAAAAACGCAACTACCTTAGACGAAGCTCAAGAAAATAAACTGGATTTAATTTGCAAAAAGCTAATTCTTAAGCCCGGTATGCGTGTACTTGACATTGGCTGCGGTTGGGGTGCTTTTGGGAAATACGCTGCCGAAAAATATGGTGTTGAAGTTGTCGGAATTACTGTTTCTAAAGAACAGGTTGAACTCGGAAAAGAGTTGTGTAAAGGTCTGCCTGTGGAATTTAGATTGCAAGATTACAGAGAAGTAAATGAAAAGTTTGATAAAATCGTTTCGGTTGGGATGATCGAACATGTGGGTTACAGGAACTATAGGCAGTATTTTGAAATTGCCAAAAGAAACTTAAAAGATGACGGTTTGTTTTTACTTCATACTATCGGGGATATTCGTTCATTAAAAAGTACGGATGCATGGACCCATAAATATATTTTCCCAAACGGAATGCTCCCTTCAATTGCCCAACTTGGTAAAGCAATAGAAGGTTTATTTGTGATGGAAGACTGGCATAATTTCGGTGCAGATTACGATAAAACATTGATGGCTTGGTACGAAAATTTTGAAGCAAATTGGAAGCTAATAAAAAGCAATTACGATGACCGTTTCTATAGGATGTGGAAATATTTTTTGCTTTCAAGCGCAGGAGCATGCCGGGCAAGAAGTAAAAACCAGCTTTGGCAGATAGTTCTTTCGAAAAATGGAATTCTTGGCGGATATAATTCATTGAGATAAAAAAAATTTTGATGATTTAATAAAACCTTTGAATTTAGTAATCCTCAGATTATCCGTTTTCTTCATTAAAAAAGGTTCTATATATTTTATAATAATGTTACTTCTAAAGTCTAACAATATACTTGATTTATTTTGTAAATTCATTTTTTCCAAAAATCGGGATTATGGGCACTTCTAAAAACTTCAATATTCTCTGCGAACGTTGCGTATTCTTAGCGTTCTCTGCGTTAATTTTTTATAAAAGATAGTTTTTAGAAGTGCCCTTATTTTAATTTAACGAATTAACGTTCACTTCTGTGGATCTTATACTCTCGGGCGTAGCTCACCCCGCAAGTTGTATGTCCCTACTCTTAATTATTGTAGATCAAGTTCATCATAATTCTCGGAGATTCTTATGATTCATAAAATCAACGGTAAACAGCACAATTCAAAACTCTGCTTTGTGTGCGGATTGAAAAACAAATTTGGCATTCAAGCACATTTTTATATAACTGAAAATCAAGAACTTATTGCATTATTTACTCCTTCAGAAGAACATCAAAGTTATCCCGGGAGACTACACGGTGGTATTGCCTCCGCTATTCTTGATGAAACTATCGGAAGAGCGATTCTAAATAAATATGAAACTGAAGTCTGGGGAGTTACGATAGAATTAAATACAAAATTCAAAAAACCAATACCTTTAAATCAGCAATTAAAGGTCATCGGAAGAATTACCGCTGAAAATAGCAGAATGTTCGAAGGAACAGGAGAAATTATCTTACCAAACGGTGAGGTAGCAGTTACAGCTCACGGAAAATACTTAAAGGTGCCATTAAATAAAATTACTGATTTTGATAAAGAAGAAAACGAGTGGAGAGTTGTTGATTTGGAAACTGATCCAAAAGAAATTGAAATATAATTTGTGGTAAAACTTTTATATTTTTACGCGCAGATTAAAAATAAATTATCAAAAGATCATAAGTCTTTTTGATAAAACAGTTACAAAAATAACTATAAACAAACAAGGGTTAATATATGAATACCAAGGATCTAGGATTTAGCACTAAGTTAATTCATGGAGATGATTTTGAAGATCAGTTTGGCAGTGCAACTGTACCCATCTATCAAACCTCTACATTTAAGTTCAAAAATGCTCAACACGGCGCCGATTGTTTTTCGGGTGCAAGCAATGGATATATTTATACAAGAATAGCTAATCCCACAATCCGGGCTCTTGAAAAAAATATCGCCGGACTTGAAAATGGTTATGACGGAATAGCTACTAGTTCAGGAATGTCCGCAATTACAACCGTATATATGGCATTATTAGGAGCCGGCAGCCACATTATCAGTACTGCTTCTGTCTATGGTCCTGCAAGAGGAGTTTTGGAGCAAGATTTTTCCCGCTTTAACGTAGAAGCTGATTTTGTAAATACAGCAAATATTAAAGAGATTCAAGCAGCCATAAAAAGTAATACAAAAGTTCTCTATGTTGAAACGCCGGCAAATCCAACAATGGAGCTTACCGATATAAAAGCTTGCGCTGAGATTGCAAAAAAACATAATTTGGTTTTGGTCGTTGATAATACTTTTGCAACTCCTTATTTGCAAAAGCCATTAGATTTAGGAGCAGATGTGGTTCTTCACTCAGTCACTAAATTTATCAATGGTCATGCAGATATTGTAGGCGGAATAGTTATCACTAAAGAGAAGGAATTATATAAAAAAATCAGGCATTCTATGGTTTATATGGGATGTAATATGGATCCGCATCAAGCTTATTTGGTTTTGCGCGGAGTAAAAACACTATCTCTTCGTATAGAGCGTAATCAAGAGAATGCTATTAAAGTAGCTAATTATTTAGAAAAACATCCTAAAATTAGTTGGATAAAATACCCGGGGTTAAAATCTCATCCTCAATTTGATTTGGCAAAAGAACAAATGAAGGGTTTTGGCTCAATGATCAGTTTTGGAGTCAAAGGCGGGTTGGAAGCGGGAAGAAAACTTATGGATAATGTTCACTTAGCTACTTTAGCCGTATCCTTAGGCGGCGTTGAAACTCTTATACAACATCCGGCCTCAATGACTCATGCTGCAGTAAACAAAGAAGATAAATTAAAAGCAGGAATTACCGACGACTTAGTGCGGTTTTCAGTAGGTATCGAGGATGTTAACGATATAATTAATGACTTGGAACAAGCTTTAGAAAAAGTATAACTTTTGAAAATGTTAATATAGTTGGGCGCTGAGTTAAGTTTGGAATTTAACTCAGCACAAGTAAATAAGTCGGATATAAAATGAATTAATGGCGATGATCTTCGTCTTGCTGATGTCCTATACTTCTTTTAGCAGTTGGTTCAGCCAATTGTTTTAATTCTCCTCTTTGGAATTTCTCAATTGCTTCTTGAACATTCATTTTTCTTGCAAGATAAACTTTGCTCTTCGGCGAATCAATTATCTCAAATGCATGCGGACCAATATTCCCAACAATAAACGCTTCTACTCCTTTATCTAAAAACTCTTCAAGATTTTTATGACTGTGTTCTTCTTCTCTGTTTTCAAATGCTTCAAAAGTTTTTGTATTTGTATGGAAAAGAATAAAATAATTTGAATGCCCGAATCTTTTTGCTACCGGACTTTCTAAATTATTCCCGTCTGAACCGGTTAGTGCTAACATTTAAATAACTCCTTAATTTAAATTTATTTATCAGTTTTATTTTCTTTAACTAAATTTTCCGGCATTTGTACGGCAATTACCTTGCCGCGCGCGCATACTTCTTTATTTGCGGAAACTGTTATCTCAGAAATTACTTTTCTTCCTTTAATTTCAATCACTTTTCCTCTTAACTCAAGTTCAACACCTAACGGCGTTGGACGAAGAAAATCTACTTGAAGCGATGCCGTTACAAATCGAAATGGCGGTAAAGTATCCGGTTCTCTTCCTTCGGCACGATATGAAGCTAATGCAGCAGTTCCGATACCGTGACAATCAATCAGGGAAGCAATCAATCCGCCATAAACATACTCCGGAATTGCTATATGATATGGTTGAGGAGTAAAATGTGAAATTGTTTCATCGCCATCCCAATAGCTTTTAATTTGATGACCGTGCTCATTCAATCTACCGCAGCCGTAACAATAGCTTAGTTCATCCGGATAATAATCCTGAATTGCTTTTAATAACATAATTGCCTCTAAAATTATTTTATACTATAATTCTTTTAAAAAGTTCTTCCAAGCATTTAAGCTTAAAACAAGACCAGGGAACTTGATTTTTATATTCAAGATATTGGTTTCCATCCTTTGTATGTTTCCTTTGCGTCCATATTTTGCAAGAGTCCGTCCGGTATTTCTACTAATCTTCACAACTAATATCAAAAGTAAAAAACCTATTATGAAACTTATTCCATGAAAAACGATATTTAAATGGATATTTTTAAATAATATAGTATCAAGGTATAAAGCCGAGACAGCGCCGCCGGCTATCATTATTATCCAAACAAATATTCTTTTCATAAAGCCTACCCGGATTAAAATCCCAATGATAGTAAAGCTAATCCTAAAGTTATTCCGAAAACAAAATTAAATGCTTTTATTTTTATGGAATCTTTTACAGAATAGGAAAGCAATGGTAAAAGACCGTGCCCATCCTGCACCATTGAGCTTGTTAAAAGCACTGAAAAGGGAATAAGCCCTCTTGCAAAAAGTGTAACAAAAATTAAATGCGGCCCCGATTCTGGAAGAAGCCCTATCAAAGCGCCAAAAAACAGAAAAGCTATTTTATATTGAGATGTAAATTCTTCAAGATGAATATATTTCAATCCGACAGCAACAACAAGCAACGCGCCGAAAGTCCATAATGCAGTTTTCCAAATATGCCTTTTTATGATATGATTATAGACGTGGTCTTTTAAGTAATGTCTAAAATTTCTTTCTTTAGGATGAACCACTAAATCATTACATGAAGAACATATTTTCATATTAAATTTCTTTACAAGAATATCGGTGATATAACCACCCAAAATGCCGGCAACAAAAAGCACTGCAAATAAAATCATTGCCCATTTAGGGAATAAGGCAAGCATAACAAAAGCTTCATCTCCGGAAACAGAAATCATCGAACCGCTTAAAGCGCCGAAGCTTATTAATCCGTGCAAATATAAGGAGATGTTTGTAAAACCACCCACGCAGCCCGGCACGGTTCCGATTAGAGAAGCTACAACATACTGCGTCCCTTTTGCTTTGCCTCTAAGAAAGGCTTCTATTTTCCCTTTTGTCCAAACATTTATAAGATCTACCAGTATCATCATTACTGTAACTAGTAGAGTAATTTGAACGGTATCTACAATAACATTTAATAAAATGGACTCCATATTTCACTATTCAAAATTGATGATCGGTTTTCATCATTTATAAAACAATTTCTGCTAAATAAGATGTCATATAATATTTATAGATTCGTATATCCACATAATTTCTCTCAAACATCATCCAATTTCCATTTTGGCTTAGGACAAAGTAATGGTGTGCCGCTAAAAAAGAGTAATCTCATTTCGCACTAACTTTTATTTCGGAATATTTCATTTTATAAATCAATATACAGCAATAAGATAGCTCGATTACGAAATAATGGCACGACTGTTGAGCCATAGCTGTTGTTCTTTAATAAACAATTAAATAGTTAAAGAAAAAATTAAATTTTATAAATAAAAACAAAAGGAATAAAAAAATGAAAAAGTTATTCACAACCTTCGCAGCGCTTGTCTTCTTTGCAGGAATGTCTTTTGCGCAATACAACCATCCGATGGCAATAGATGTTGCCGGCGAGTTAAATTTTCCAATGAGCAGCCTATCTAACGGCGCAACAACTGGCTGGGCTACAACGGCACGTTATGAAATCAATATGGGTGCAGGTTTTACGGGAATGATTACATCCGGTTACGGAGCTTTTGCACAAAACAATAACCTGACATATTCTTATGTCCCGTTACTTGTCGGTGCCAAGCTTTATTTTGTAAGTGGCTGGTACGGAATGGTTGAAACGGGTTATCATTTCTATACTGTTGACTATAATGCTTCCGGTGTCAGTACTTCTAATTCAAAAAGTGAATGGGGCTTTAGCGTAGGAACAGGATACGAAATACCGCTGAGCGAATCTCTCGGTTTGGATCTTTCAACAAAATACCAATACAATACTGATGATTTAAGCTACTGGAATACCAGAGCTGGTCTGATGTTCTACTTCTAAGTAATATAATAAAACAGTAAGGGCGGTTGAAAAACCGCTCTTTCTGTTTTCTAAAACTAAGATGACGACCAAAAATTTAGCATCATTTAATTATTTAGGAAAAACAATGAGCAAACAATTAGAAATAACCAAACATAACATAAACAGTTTTCTATCCTTCAATGTTGAAGGATTTGAATCTTTAGCAGAGCTTGCGTTGGATTTACATTGTTCATGGAACCACGCTGCCGATGAAATTTGGCGGCAAATTGATCCGGATTTATGGAAGTTAACACATAACCCCTGGGGAATATTACAAACAGTTTCTCGTGAGCGAATTGAGAGCTTGCTAAAAGATTCTGCTTTCCATAATAAAGTAGATAGTTTGCTGAAAAATAAACAACAAACTGCTGAACAGCCTGCCTGGTTTCAAAATGCTTATCCAAAAGCTCCTCTAAACAGTGTAGCTTATTTTAGCATGGAATTTATGTTGAACGAAGCGCTTCCGATTTATGCCGGAGGATTGGGTAATGTAGCAGGCGATCAATTAAAAGCTGCAAGTGATCTTGGGGTTCCGGTTATTGGAATTGGACTTTTATATCAGCAAGGTTATTTTCGCCAGGTAATTGATAAGTACGGTGCTCAAAATGCGGTTTTTCCATATAACCATCCCGGTCAATTGCCCATTACCCCTTTACGGCAGCCTAACGGCGAATGGTTACGCGTAAAAGTTGATTTACCTGGAAATTCTGTATTACTGCGCGCATGGCAGGTTAAGGTTGGCAGGACTTATTTATATTTACTGGATAGTAATGATGTAGCCAATTTTCCCATTCACCGGGGTATAACAAGCGAATTATACGGAGGCGGACAAGAAATGCGTCTTCAACAGGAAATCATTCTCGGAATAGGCGGATGGAAGCTGCTGTCAGCGCTCGATATTCAACCCGAGGTTTGTCATTTAAATGAAGGGCATGCAGCTTTTGCTGTACTTGAAAGAGCACACGACTTTATGGATAAGACCGGACAGCCATTTAATGTTGCTCTTAATGCTACACGTGCCGGAAATCTTTTTACAACTCATACGGCTGTTGCTGCCGGTTTTGATGTTTTTCCTCCTTACCTTATTGAACAATATTTTGGCCCTTATGCTGTTAATAAACTTGGAATTAAGTTAGAAGAATTACTCGCTTTGGGAAGGCAAAATCCATATAATCCATCAGAAAATTTTAATATGGCTTATTTAGCTATAAAGGGCAGCGGCGCTGTGAACGGCGTTAGCCGTCTACACGGAAAAGTTAGCAGACATATATTTACATCTTTATTCCCAAAATGGCCTGAAAATGAAATACCTATCCAACACATTACAAACGGAGTTCACATGTCAAGTTGGGACTCGCAGGCAGCCGATGATTTATGGACGGAAGCCTGCGGTAAAGACCGCTGGCGCGGAGCTTTCAAAATGCACGAACAAAATATCCGGCAAGTATCCGATGAAAGACTTTGGGAAATGCGTAATTCATCAAGTGTATCTCTTGTAAAATATGTTCGCGAAAGGGTAGCGCGGCAGCTAATTGCTCAGGGTACTCCGGCTGAAGATGCAGGCAGTGTAAACCGGTTTTTTGATCCAAATACTTTAACTATTGGATTTGCTCGTCGCTTCGCGACTTATAAAAGACCGAATCTTCTTCTGCATGATCCTGAAAGACTTCTTAGAATTTTAACAAATCCTAAACGTCCGGTTCAACTTATTATTGCCGGCAAAGCTCATCCGGCTGATAAGGCTGGTCAAGACCTAATCCAACAATGGATAAATTTCATCCGTAATACTGAAGCAGAAAATTATGTAATATTCCTTTGCGATTATGATATGCATTTGACAGAACATTTGGTACAAGGCGTAGATGTATGGTTAAATACTCCAAGAAGGCCCTGGGAAGCTTGTGGAACAAGCGGTATGAAAGTACTCGTCAACGGGGGAATAAATATATCCGAGTTAGATGGCTGGTGGGAAGAAGCCTATACACCTGAAGTTGGATGGGCTTTAGGAGACGGTCTGGAACATGGAGACGACCCAAATGTTGACATTGCAGAAGCCGAAGCTCTTTATAATTTACTTGAAAATGAAGTTGTACCCGAATTTTATACCCGTAACGAAAAAGGAATCCCGGCTGCCTGGGTTGCACGCATGCGCGAAAGTATGGCGCGTTTGACTCCTCAATTTTCAGCTAACCGTGCAGTACGGGAATATACAGAGCAACATTATATTCCTGCCGCCGAATTTTACAGTAATCGATCGGCGAATAAAGGAGAAATCGGAAAGAAAATTGAGGATTGGAAGAGAAATCTAAAACAGAAATGGGAGGCGTTGCGCTTTGTCGACTTTAAGATTGAAAGTAACAAAGAGCATCATATTTTTGAAATCCAAGTTTATCTTGACGAAATTGACCGGCATGAAATAAAAGTTGAAATATTTGCCGACCAAGTAAATGGACATAAACAAGTCCGTCATGAAATGAAATATATGCATAAATTAGATGGTGCAATTAATATCTATGTCTATAGCGCAACTATTTCTGCGTCTCGACCTGCAGAGGATTATACCGCAAGAATAATTCCGTATTTTCCGGGTGTAAATGTTCCTCTGGAAACTTCTCAAATACTTTGGCAAAAATAATTTATTAAAGTCTTTGAGAATT
Source organism: Bacteroidota bacterium (assembly GCA_021817845.1). Classification (GTDB taxonomy): domain Bacteria; phylum Bacteroidota; class Ignavibacteria; order Ignavibacteriales; family Ignavibacteriaceae; genus FEN-1297. The sequence continues at coordinate 7,838 of JAKAFW010000041.1, read as the reverse complement.
AGCTAATTTGTAATTCAAAGTTTCCGGCAATAGTTTTGCCATAATTTAAAAGAAGGATGACTCTCTTGTCATTTAGAACCAGGCGTTAGCCGGTGCCTGCACCGTTTGCGATGAGAATCCTTTTATGGATTTTATATTTTTCTCTTCGCCTGCTTGCCGGCAGAGAGCGTTGCACTACTTCCAGATGTCATTTCGAAGGAGTCTTCGACTGAGAAATCCCATTTTAGACAGTTTTGAGATCTCTCTTTACGTTCGAGACTAAATAATAGAGTTCTGCAACACTCTCGGTAGGCAAGTCCGAAATTACAGTTAAGGGAAAAATTTATTTCGTAGAAGTTCTATTTATCAAAAATAATATTTTAGGAAAGAGAATGTCACACGATCATAATCATTCAACGGAGTTAGACGGCGGTAGATTGTTAATAACTATGCTGCTTAATTTTTTCATTACAATAATTGAAATTATCGGAGGAATGTTATCGGGAAGCCTATCATTACTATCAGATGCATTCCATAATTTTAGCGACGGTGTTGCCTTAATTATAAGTTTCATAGCAGGGAAGTTGAGTAAAAAGCCGCGTTCATTAAAATATACTTTCGGCTTGAAGAGGGCTGAGATTTTAGCTGCAATAATTAACTCAAGTGCGCTTATAATCATAAGTTTCTTCCTTATAAAAGAAGCTTTCGATAGACTATATAGTACATCGAAAATTGATGGCTCTTTAATGCTTATTGTAGCTGTTGTGGGTCTGGGTGCAAACGTTATCGGAACAGTCCTTCTCAAGAAAGGTTCCGATAAAAATTTGAATCTTAAGGCTGCATATCTCCATCTGTTAGGTGACGCCGTCTCAAGTTTTGCCGTTATAATTGGCGCAGTCTTTATTATTTATCTTAATATATATTGGCTTGATCCTGTATTGACAATATTGATTTCATTGTATATTCTAAAGGAAGCTTATGCAATTGTTAAGGAGGCTCTTGACATTATAATGATGTCTTCTCCGGCAGAAATAGATGTCCAATATTTAAGTGAATTAGTGGGATTAATACCCGGAGTAAAAAATATTCATCATGTCCATTTGTGGAAATTAAACGACACAGACACACATTTTGAAGCTCACGTGGAAACAGATAATATCCTTATCGGCGACACCAAAGTTATCCAGGATCGAATTAAAATATTGCTTCATGAAAAATTCGAAATCAATCATACCACTCTTCAGTTTGAATGCGATAACTGTGCGGTAAAAGAATTAATCTAAATATTTTTATTCAAATTGCATTATACCTTAAGTCAACCAAACTTATTCTAAAATCTTAAATGGTTGCCTGACAGTGCATTGAACGAAAAGAAATCTCTTTGGGTGTCACGCATAACGTTCCTTCGGAATGAATCCCACCACTCCACCACTCCACTATTCCACCACTCCATTACTCCAATTCTCCAATACTTGACAATATGCCGGATACAGCATATATTTGTATGCGAAAATTAGCATATAGAGATTAGAAGAAAAATGAACAAAAAATGGATAAGAAATGGACAATATAACTGAAAAATTTAAGGCTTTAGCGGATGAAACCCGTCTGAGGATTCTTAATCTTTTAATCAAATCGGAAAGAAATCTCTGTGTTTGTGAACTTACAGATGCTCTTAAACTACCGCAATATCACATTTCAAAACACTTAAATATCCTCCGCAACGCCGGATTTTTTATCCCTGAACGAGAAGGTACATGGGTTTATTATAATCTTGATACCTCAGATTCTTCAAACAGAAGGTTATTTGATTTTTTAAGGGATTTTCTAACAGGGGCTCAGTTCATAAATGATTATGAACTGTTAAAACAGCGGCTACTTTTACGTGAGGACGGTAAGTGTGTGGTTGGTTTTGTTTCAGAAGAAGATTTATTGAAAAAAATCCAAATGAAGGCTGAGGAAGTTTGATGAATGATTGTGAAAATCTCGAAGGAGTTAAATTTCTTCACTCTAAAGAAAAACAGCCAAATTATTTACGGAAAAACTATTCCAAAAATTAAAGGAGCAGGAAAGTTATGAGCGAGAATGTTTCACTATTATCCCCTCAAGTGACTGAGCTTGTTGCAATCGGCGCTTCCATCGGCGGCAACTGTCTACCTTGTCTTCGTTATCATTTTGCGGAAGCAATTAAAAACGGATGTACAATTCAGGAAATTGAAGAAGCGATAAAGCTTGGTAGAATGGTGAAGGAAAGACCGATAAATGATATTTATAAATTAGCGGATGATTTATTAAATAAAGAAAACGAAAGGAAATAATAAATGCCATCAGGAACAAAATTAAAACAAGCAGTAAAGGAAAAGTACGCAGATATTGCTCTTGGCACACAGGGATTAGGCTGCTGTGGTCCGTCATCTTCTTGCTGCGCAAGTTCTAATCTGATTGGCTTTACGATGATTGGAGATGAATATAAAAATGTTGAAGGTTATATGCCTGATGCTGATCTTGGTCTTGGCTGCGGCTTACCTACGGAGTATGCAGGAATAAAGAAAGGCGATATGGTTGTTGACCTTGGCAGCGGAGCTGGCAATGATGCGTTTATTGCACGGTCAATTGTTGGAGAAGACGGAAAAGTAATCGGAATTGATATGACCAAAGAGATGATTGAAAAAGCAAACGACAATAATTTGAAGCTCGGTTATACAAATGTTGAATTTAGGCTAGGCGATATTGAAGAAATTCCAATTGAGGAAAATACTGTTAATGTAGTTGTAAGCAACTGTGTGTTGAATCTTGTACCTGATAAAGTAAAAGCATTTTCTGAAGTTTACAGAATTCTAAAACCTGGCGCTCATTTTTGTATCTCGGATGTTGTTATTCAAGGCGAACTAAATGAAGAACTAAAGAAATCAGCAGAATTATATGCCGGATGTATAGCGGGAGCTTTACAACAAGATGACTACCTGCAAATTATCAAAGATACCGGATTTAGTGATATTGAAATAAAGAAAACAAAAAGGATTGTTTTGCCTGAAGACTTGTTAGCATTCTATCTATCGGATCAAGGAATTAAAGAATATAAAGAAAACCTAAAAGGAATATTTAGCATTACAGTAGTTGGAACAAAGCAATAAATTTAAGAAGGTTTAGTACTATGCCTACGTATGAATATCACTGCAAAGAATGCGGTTACTATTTTGATGTAAGAGCCACAGTTAAAGAAAAAGAAGAAGGGCTAAACTTAAGTTGCGAACAATGCGGAAGTGATAATCTTCAGCAGGTATATGGCGGCTTTGCTATACTTGGTGAACAATCCGTAAATGTTAAGTCGCGTGATTCCCAAAACAGTGGCGGTAGCTGCTGCGGCGGTGGCGGATGCTGCTAATAGACAGTCATTGCGATGAGATGAAGTTGACGGAGCAATCTAACGCAGTGAATGAGATTGCTTCGCTTCATTCGCAATGACAGAATTGAAAATTGAAATTAAAAAAAAGGAATGAGGAAATGACAATAGAAATTTATGATCCGCCAATGTGCTGTCCGACAGGCTTGTGCGGACCGGATATCGATCCGGCCCTGCTTGATATAAACGAAGCAATTCTTAAAATGAAAAAGGAATTCGACGGACAAGTAAAGATTGAAAGATATTTGCTGAGTCAGCAGGGACCAAAATTTATGCAGCAGCCGGAGGTGATGAAACGGCTGCAGTCAAACGGAGTCGAAGCTCTTCCTTTGACTTTGGTGGACGGTAAGGTTGTAAAGGAGAAAGAATATCCGAGCTTTGATGAGTTAAAAAATTTAGTTAATGAAACTTTATAAAATAATGTAGATTGCTTCACTTGAAGACCTGCCTGCCGACAGGCAGGATCGCATTCAATGACGGAGCGAAACAGTCATTGCGAGGGCGATAGCCCGAAGCAATCTCTGACAGAATAAATGAAAGGAATTGAAATGTTGAATGAAATGAAATCCCGTCCAGCGGGAAATAACACAAAATATATTTTCTTCAGCGGTAAAGGCGGCGTTGGAAAAACAACGATGGCTTGCGCAACTGCTGTTCACTATGCAAATAAAGGTAATAAAACTTTAATTGTTACAACCGATCCGGCTAGTAATTTAGCAGATGTATTTGAATCAGAAATCGGACATAAAATTACTCCTCTGCTGAACAACTTGTGGGGAATGGAAATCGACCCTGACAAAGCGACTGAAGAATATCGAGAAAGAATACTGGCGCCAATGCGTGCAGTTATGCCCGAAAATGTAATGGTAGTATTAGAAGAACAATTTAATTCGCCTTGCACAACCGAGATTGCTTCCTTCGACAGATTTGTTGATTTTATGGTTGCGGAAAAAGAAAGCAAAGGCGAAAAATATGATGTGGTAATTTTTGATACCGCACCAACGGGACATACAATCCGCCTCCTCGAATTGCCGGTGGATTGGAGTAGGCATATTGAAGAATCTGCAAAAGGACAAGGAAATACTTGCATCGGTCCGGTTGCGTCTATTCAAGAAAATAAAGTGAAGTATGATGAAGCAACACGTTTGTTAGGCGATGCAGAAAGAACCACTTTTATGTTTGTTTTGCAGCCGGAAGAAACTTCTGTTTACGAGACCAAACGCTCATCAAAAGAATTAAATGAAATAGGCGTTAAAAATGTTGAATTGATTATTAACGGAATGCTTCCGGAAGAAGTCTGTGAACATCCATTTTTCAAAAGCAGATTTGAAATGCAGCAAAAGTATATAAAAATTATAGAATCTGATTTCCCGATTAAAATTAGAAAAATGTATCAGCGCGACGGAGAAATAAAAGGCGTTGAGAGAATATTAAATATTGAGAAAGATTTATTCGCTAATTCTAATAAGCAAACGTATATAATTGGTAATGGAGAATTGTTAAAACCTGCTTACCGGACAGGCAGGGCAGAGTTTGCTAATTTCATTCCAGATTCAATTGACGAAATAATAACACCAAACGGCAAAACAAAATCTATTTTCTTTACAGGTAAAGGGGGAGTTGGTAAGACTGTAATTTCCGTAGTAACGGCTTACAAGTTTGCAACAGAGGGGTATAAAACGCTACTACTCACAACCGATCCGGCAGCGCACATTGGCGAAGTGCTCGAACAAAATATTACTGACCATATTCAGAAAGTTAAAGGCGTTGAAAATCTTTGGTCTGTAATTGTTGATCAGGAAAAAGCTACTGAGGAATATAAGCAAAGAATTATTGAAGAATCAAAACCAAAATATTCCAAAGATATGATGGTTGCGATTAAAGAAGAGCTTGAATCACCTTGCACAGAAGAAATGGCGGCATTCGATAAATTTATGAGCTATGTGGAAAGCGATGATTATGATTTTGTTGTTTTCGATACCGCGCCAACCGGGCACACTCTTCGTTTGTTGGAATTGCCTTTTGATTACAGCGACCAGGTTAGTTTAATGGTTACTACAAATGATAAAAGCCAGGAAGCGAAATCTGTTACTCAAAAAAGGTTTGATAAGGTTATTGCTCGAATGAAAAATCCGGAACAATCGATATTCTCATTTGTAGTTTATCCGGAATCCACGCCGGTAATTGAAGCATATAGAGCAATGCTTGATTTGAAAGAAGCCGGAATTCAAACTCAGTTTGTAGTTGCTAACCAAGTGCTTGAGACGGAATACTGCACGAATGAATATTTCATTAAAAGAAGAAAGATGCAGGAAAAATATCTTGGTGAAATAAAAGAAAGATTCCAACTACCGGTTACGGTAATGCCTCTGCTCGATAGTGAAATTAGAGGTATGGGCATGATTGAGAAAGCTGCTAATCTTTTATTTATTAATATCAATTTAACATAAAATAATAATTTAGGATAAAAACAATGAGTGAAGAAACAATTTTAATTTCAAAGCAAGTGAAAGAAAGTTTATTCGATACTTGCCGCAGTTTAGGTAAAGCGTTAGTTGATTCCAAAGAGAACAACCGATTCATCGAGACGCGCGAAATATTCAGAATGGATGAAGAAGCAAAATCAATCTTGCGGGACTATAACCAAACTGCGCAAGAATATCAAACGAAAGCCCAATACGGAGGCGCTTCAGAACAAGAATATAAAATTGTTCAAGAGAAAAATAATGCTATGCTTAAAAATGAAACACTGAAAAATTATTTTGAATCGCAGGAAGCGCTTATAAATTTATGCAAAGAAGTAAACCAATACGTAAGTGAAAAATTAAATTTTAATTTTGCCTCACTAGCTAAACCAAAAAGCAGCTGTTGCTCATAAAGGAGAGTGAAAAATGGATAATCAAATAAAATTAATTGCAGACCAATTTGTAAATAGATTATTTGCGGTGCCGGAAGTTATAGAGTATAACGAGGCACTTGATAAATATGAAAACAATGAAGAAATAAAATCTCTTACGAAAAAGTATAATTCGCTTGCTGCCGGATTTCAGAAAAAACAATATGACGGTTCTTTAACTCAAGAAGAAATTACTGAGATGCGTTCACTTGTTAACAGCATTCGATCTAACCCATTAGAGAATGAAATTCAAGACAAGCAAGCTCAGTTAGTAAGTATATTACAAGAATGCAATGATGAAATAAGCTCTATATTAACTATGGACTTCGCAAAAGTTGCGGCGCCGTCATCAAGCTGCTGCAGTTAACATCGACTTAATTTTAAATTTGGAGTTTTAGTGAAGAAAAAAATATTAGTATTGTGTACAGGTAATTCCTGCCGCAGTCAAATGGCTGAAGGATTCTTAAAATCCTTTGATCCGGAATTGAAAGTATTATCAGCCGGAACAAATCCATCAAAACAAGTTCACCCTAAAGCAATTCAGGTGATGAAGGAAGTTGGCATCGACCTTTCACAAAATTATCCTAAGATGGTTGATAAATTCTTGAGTGAATCTTTTGATTATGTAATTACTGTTTGTGACAACGCGAAAGAAACTTGCCCTGTTTTTGTAGGAAAAGTTACTAACCGGCTTCACATGGGATTTGAAGACCCGGCGGACGCGACTGGAACAGAAGAAGAAATTCTTTCGGTTTTTAGAAAAGTAAGAGATGAAATTAAATATGAGTTTTACAAATTCTATAATAGAGAATTAAGGTAGGGTTGTCATTCCCGAACTCATTTGTCATATCGAAGGATTCGCGGCGGACTCGAGCGCCTGCCCCGTTTGCGGGGAGATATTCCATGCTCAATTCGTGCACCTGGGCTATACATGGGATTTCTTCCGCCTTCTGCAGATCGTCGAATGACAATGTGGTTAGTAAGAGATCAATTAAAAGGTATACTAGCAGCCCACGAATTTTATTCGTGGGAAAAAAGATAAAAAAGAAATCCTTTTAACCGATTCATCGGTTTCTCAGATGCTATAAATAATATTAAAATATAAAGGTTTAAATTATGCTAGTGTCTCGTCATATTTGTAATGTCGTATAATATTTATTATATTACTTCATCAAAAAACACTGATGGAGTTAAGATGGAAAAGTATAAGGTTACATTAACCAAAGAAGAACGTGAAGAATTAGTTGCAATAACCCAGAAAGGTAAGCACCGCTCACAAAAAGTGTTGAATGCTTTGATATTATTAAATTGCGATGAAGGGTACTTTCAAGAAAATCGAAATAAGAATATAGATATTGCCAGCGTATTACAAATAAGTATGAGGAAAATCGACAGAACAAAAAAGAGTTTTGTAGAAGAAGGAATGGAAATATGCTTAAACGGAACTAAGGGTCAAAGATTATATGCAAAGAAAGCCGATGGTGATTTTGAAGCTCATTTAGTAGCTTTGAGTTGCGGTGAACCGCCAGAAGGTTTTTCAAGATGGTCTCTAAGATTGCT
>JAKAFW010000040.1:0-31571 GCA_021817845.1 Bacteroidota bacterium | reverse complement strand
GGTAACTAACCCCGCCACTCAACTTGACCGCTTCATTCGATTCGGCTTTGCGTTTTTCCTTTGGCATTATAGAACGAACGAAATACATGAAGCGTACACAGGGAATTATGCAGGCTCCCGACAAAAAACAGTCGGGACAAGTTGTAAGGAAGACCACACCTCCTGAGACCAACCTGCCTGACGGCAAGGCAGGTTTAGCCTCGAAAATTGCGATGTATGTAGACGGGCAATCCGCGGCGGATTAACGGCTCAGAAGCCAATCCCGTAGCGGGAAATAATCGTTATGCAAGACTATTCAAGGTCATAAGGTGTAGCATGTATAAAAAGAAGTATCAGGAACTTGAGAGACCCTGTGAGTTCCATTGAAAGAAATGGTAATCTAAGTCAACTAAAAGAAGACAAGCTGAAGACATACAGGGAGCTTGCCTCCCGGCAGGTCGGATCAACTCACAGTACTCGGAGAACCTGCCTACCGGACAGGCAGGCTGGAGAGCCGTTCACATGGGGAAGGAGTTGACAGTGATACGTAATTTGCAAAGGAAATCCCGCTAAGCGGGACAAACCTCACTGGGAGTAATAGTAATAAGGTTGAAATATTAAATCATGTTTCTGCTGAATGCGGAAACGAGTGTCATTGAGGAGCCCGGTGCGGTAATACTGCACGTAGGGATCTGTGTGGGTTGCGCCGTGAAAAGTTTGTGAGATACAAGTGGTTTGAAATAACCACGATAGTAAAGTATAGTCAATAGCTATGTACCGAGTCTTGCGTGGGGTATGGTAACATATACTGCGAAGCGTAGACAGGGAAGAGTGCAGGCCGGAATAAAGTGAAGAGGATAACCTGCCTCCGGCGGCAGGTTAGTCCCGAAATTGAACCAACTGTGAGACAGCCGACCTTTTCTCTCTATAGGGAAGGCAGGAACAGGATGTTCGATATGGGCAAGGAAGCCAAAAAGGATCAAACAAGCTTCAACAAAAGCAAGGATGATCCGATGACAAGCCGGAAGTCTTACTGACTGATAGTACTCCGAGACAGGGAAATCCTGCTACATGGGGAAGCGGTCAGCAGAGAATGAATTCTTCCAAGGAAACATAAGCTCCATTCAAAGGGAGGTTACGAACCTTAATTCAAAGTAAGGAAATATTCAGTTATGAAAACAAAAACGGAAGAAATAGCAGCAGAATGCTGTGAATCAATCTTTGAAGAGCCAGGTGCGGGAAATCCGCACGCCTGGTTCCGTGGGAGTCTGGGTTGCGAATTGCGCAACCCTTCTACCCGGAGTTAAGGGGTGAAAATCCCCTTGACCTACTCGGCAACCATACACAAAATTTTTTTACGCAATTCTTTTAAGGCGCGAAGACATAAAACAATTTGAAGAATAAAATAAGGGAAGGGATTATTTTTTGACTTTTGAGATTTCGGATTCGATTTTTTTTGTTGATTTCGTCTTTTACCTGGTACCGATTTTTTCCACTATTAAAACTACATTCCAATAATATGATTATAAACCGACAGAAAAGATAACGAATGACATTATTGTAAATAATCCAATTTGCAGAAAAATTTTCACGAGTTTAATTCGGCAAGAGTTAGACTTTGTAGATCATTCTTCGATAAAAATGATAATTGTTAGGTAATAGTAGATAATTATTAAAAGTAAAAATTACTTGTTTGGTATTAAAAAGCTTGTTTATTGTAAATAAAATACACGGCATATTATTTGAGACAAAGAGTTAACCTATTTTTATCTAAAAGGATAAGAAGAGATTATATTAAATCTCGTAAGATAAAAAGGGGCAATGAAGACTTCTTTCATTAAAGATGTTTTTTAAAAGATTATTTTTCAGAAGGGATTAAACATCAATGCAAAATAAAACAGGAGAGTCTTTGCGCAGCTTTCATATAGCCTCACTTATCTTATTTATTGTGCCATACTCAATATTAATAGCCCAGGTACACATACAGGATACAATTTCCATATCACCCCAATCAAATATCAAGAAGAATAATTTTACCATACAAGGTGATTATGGTTTTGTTGTACCAAAAAGCGGAACCTTAATGGTTTGGCCATATTACGTTCTTGAACTAAGTGATACGAAGATGCCGGATTGGGCAAATATACAAGTATTTGTTAACGGTGTACTCAAATGTCAAATAAAATTAGATACAATACCATGGGTAACGACATATAATGATGTTTGGGCTAGTTATAACAGCTGTACCGGGCAATCTGCTTCCTTCATATTTACCGAATTCGTGGTTTCTCAAAATTATGGAGATCCAGCATATTTCGATTCCCCGCCGTGGGCGTTTCCATTAAAGGTTATTACAGGTGATATTTTAAATTTTGTATTTAACGGAACCTATCGATCAACGCCTTATTCGCCTCCGGGAGATTGGAGTGATTATATAAGAGATTACGGAGGAGAGATATATATGATGGGAACTGTGCCTGACTATTTATGCTGGGAAGAAGAAATGTGGAGTAACGCGCCTGCAGATGATGCTGATCTCTATTTAAAATATATGGATGTGAAACCCAAGGTAAATATAGTAAATCATGCACCGTGGTCTATCTGGCCCGCTCTGTTGCCCGGTGGAATTACACGAAGCGAAGCAAACAATCTTTCCGGATACGATCCGGAACGGAGTTTTACAATTTCAGTTACTGACGGAAACGGCAATCCTTTAAAAAATACTGAAGTAGAAATAAATAGTATGTATCATAAAGGTTCCGGCGGCCATATGCATGAAGGCAGCAATAATCTAATTCCATCGCAATCGCTGCAAGGCATCTTTTCCGCTCAAGGTAAACAAGGTAATTCACTTGAACTCACAACTGATGATAATGGTATTGCTGTTGTCGAATCGTATACTGCTTCCAGGATCGCAGGAAATTATCTCATTACTGCTTCATTGAAATCCGATCCCACGATAAAGGACACTGTAAATTTAACAGTCCAAGTTCCGGGACTTGTTAATTTTAGGGATTTGATATTTATTCCGAACGGTCAGAAGCCTTATACCTTTTCTCAATCAGCATACGGCGCAGAAAACCACCCGGATAATGATTGGTGTACAACTGCCATGGGTGAAAGTTTGTTTGGTGCTATTCTTGATTTCTATAATTGGTCAGGATCTCTAAGTGGAGGTGGGACACCTATTATTATAAGCTTAAATGATATGAGCCTTGCATTTGGTGGATTGTTTGATGGAGTATATGGGAATTGGCAGTCTCCGCATGCTCTTCATCGAGTTGGACGTAGTGTCGATATCAACAATACTGCGCCGTTTCAAATATATGATCCCAAGCATCCTAAAGTTCCTATAATGACATACTTGGGAGTTTGGCTTGAAAAATGGATGAATGCCCATGGTGGATATAGAATTATTGAAGGCAAGTCAGTTCATTATGAATTTTACAAAGCAAATTAAAGGAGACAAAATGCGATATTTAGCCACAAGTTTCATGTGCCTTATACTATTATTGGCTGTGCATCTTAAAGCACAGGATGTTAAGGCTTTAATTTCCGAAGACAGTTTAAGTACGGATTATCCATTCCTTTTCAATGTTATTCTTTCGGCGAAAGTGTCATACTCCTCATCAACAGGATTTTATTATTATAATTATACGCTTACAAATGATAGTAAAAACAAAGGCGATTTATGGTATTTTGAAATCGATATTACCCGTAGTCCAAATTCAGTTATGTATGATACTATAGGACTGAGATTTGCTAACTATTTTGAAGAAGGACAATTCAGGCGCTATTATCCACCTGCAAATAAGTTAGTTGAGTCGATTGGACTTCCTACTTTACCAAACTTAAATTGGACTGCTGATATAGAACATAATTCTGTTGCGAATTTTGCCGTTGGACTTCCATTCGTAAAACCTCAATCAACAGTAACTAACTTAGTGATGATGAGTAAAGCCTTACCAGGAATCAGGGCATTCACAGCCTATCCTTATTTCAATGTTGGCGAATTTTATCCAGACATTGACCAGGATACAAGTGAGGTACAAGACTCTATTTATAACCTCATTTATGCTTATGTAGATTCCATGAAAAACGTTGTAAATTATCATGGTTGGACAATAGGTCCGACAGCACCGCCTTTGATTTTCTCCGCTGGCTCATGGATCGACACACTTATCTCATATAAGCATCGCTCTTTTGCCCTTGGCTGGATAGACACCCAGGGTATTGCCAGTAGCCTCGATTCAAAGCTTGATAATGCGAAGACAAAACTTGCAGCAGGAGATACAACAGCAGCAAAGAATATACTTAATGCATTTGTAAATGAAGTCGAAGCACAAAACGGCAAGCATCTAACAAGCGAAGCTTATGCACTATTAAAATATAATGCCGAGTATTTGATCAGAAGAATGAAATAAATATTTGAGTCCAGGAAGGAGGAATTTTTCTGTATGTTAAAGAATAAATTACAAACTCTAATTACTGTATTTTTGTCTCTTAGTATTTTAGCGGGAGTCATTGATGCTCAGACTACAGATAAAAAATTTCAAAATACAAATTCTAAATTACCGGGAATAATATTCAAGCCATTAAAGGCAGAGCAGTCAGGAAATAGTTACTTCCCTGAGCCAGGTGAGGATAACACTGGGAGGATATGGGATGTTCCATTTGCATCTACAGGCAATACGATTTCATTAAGCGTTCAAAACAATTCCGGTATTGAAGCAGAGAATGTTTCAGCAAGATTTATAAATCTTCCGACATGGCTTCAGTTCAAATCAAACTCGGTATTTATCAAAGCAATTAAGGCAAATGCCGCATCCGAAGCAGAATTTACTTTCTCGGTCGATAAACAAGCACCTGTTGGAAAAGATACGACTCTCATTGCAGTAATCAATACTTCAAACGGAAAAAGCTGGACTAAGGCGATTCGTATAACAATTGAAGCACCTAAAGAATATAAGCTTTACAATAATTATCCAAATCCATTTAATCCATCAACTAAGATAGCATTTGAACTTCCGCAGACATCAAGAGTGGAGTTAACGATTTACGATATAACAGGAAGAGAAATAGCATGCATAGCAAATGAGGGCTTTTCTGCAGGTTTCCATGAAGTAACATGGGACGGAATTAACAGCAACGGAGAACGGGTATCATCCGGGATATATTTTTACCGCATAAGCGCCGGGAATTGGAGTAAGGTAATGAAGATGATGATGGTGAAATGAGGAGATACAAATATAAAAAGTTAATGACAATTATATTAGAAGAAATAGCGAAATTAAATAATAAGAGGTACCAAAAAGAAATATAGCAAATTAAATCGGGGATGACATTTTTTGTGAAGGGGGAATTGATTGAACAATGTATTTGATACCGATAAAATCGGGACAGGTAATTCAAAATATTATGGGGCGCCTCGCCAGGAATTATTGAACCCTTTCAGGGTTCGGATAATTGATTGATTTGTTACCGTGGGCGTTGCCCACTGCTATGTGTATTTGTCCCTTTCAGGGAGGACAGTAGCAAGGCAATAGGAATTTGAAGCAAGGGACATACAAGAGAATAAGGTTCCTACAAATTATTTTTTGACTTTGGAGATTTCGTATTCGATCTTCTTGTTGATTTCGTCTTTGACTTGATCGAGTTTTTCTAGGAGGAGTGTGGTGTTGACTTTGTATTTCATTTCGGATTCAATGATGCAAATGCGCTTGTCCATGGAGTTGAAGGCAAAGGCAATTGAAATTATCAATGTAACTAAGTACAAGAAAAATTTTATTAGTTCTATTGCGAGTTTTATTTTGTCTTCGTGTGCCATATAAAAGTCAGTCGTCATTAGTCATTTATTATGAATTAAGGAATGAAATGGAGAATTAAAATTATTACCAAGGCTGTTGTTAGTGCACCAAATAAAAAGGTGTCGTAAAAAGGCGGTGCTATTCTTTCTGAAATTATTTCTTTGATTTTTAGTGTATCAACACGGAGTTGATAAATAGTATTTATACGGACCAGTTCTTTTGAGGTTAAGTCTAAAAAATATTCCAGTGCAATGGTGCTGTCTGTTTCCGTTTGATGCTTATGGATAGATCGTATTGGCTATCGGACTTTGTAAAGCTGTATAAGGAATCTTCTAAAGATGGTTGTATCGCAACTTTTGTATGAAAAGATTTTGTAACGGTTGTAATAAAATCTTTACCTTTTTTGTACTGCTGTTCTGCTTTCCCGATGGAATAGGTCGTTTCGGTTTTCGTCTCTTTGTTTTGTGTGGTGTTTTTTATAAGACAGAATAGGACAAAGAGGACAGATAATATCAGAATTATGATGACAGCATAAATTATTTTTTGTTTCATGGTAATAACCTTTAATGATTATGTTTTCATATAAAAGGAATTTGATGAATCAAATTTCTACATTATTTTGTCATTTCGATTCTGTTAAACCAACATATGAATATTTCCTGGGAGCGGTCACGCTCCATGATTTCTATATAACGTTTTGCCTGGTAGAAGTTAGGCTTGTTTTGTATTTGTGTAAGTGAATTTTATAACCAATAAATCATGTTGTTGGTAGCGGACACTTCATGGCGTCCGCTAAAACGCAACGTCGTTAGTTACTTAAGGGCACTTCTAAAAACTATCTTTTTTAAAAATTTAACGCAAAGAATACGCAACGTTCGCAGAGAATATTGAAGTTTTCAGAAGTGCCCTTAATCAATTTTGTACAAGTTCATGTTGTTGTTCATTGAAAAATAAACTCTGGATATGTATCTTTATTGTAGAAACAATCAATAAGGTTTAATTATGCGTATTAAAATTCAAAAGTGGGGCAACAGCCTAGCATTAAGGATTCCCAAAGCTTTTGCCTTTCAATCGAAAATTCGTGAAGATGAATATGTTAATCTTACTTTGGAAGAAAATAAAATTGTTATTGAACCAGTTGAGGAAAAGAAATATTCATTGAAAGAATTAGTTACAGGAATAAATAAAACTAATCTTCATCGAGAGATTGACTTTGGCAAACAGGTTGGGAATGAACATTGGTAAAATCAAAACTTTACGTCCCTGAAAGCGGAGACATAGTTTGGCTAAACTTAAATCCTCAAACTGGTCACGAACAATCGGGAAGAAGACCTGCATTAGTTATCTCTCCCTATGCGTATAATGAAAAAAACCGATTTGGCAATTTTCTGTCCAATAACAAGCCAAGTAAAAGGTTATCCATTTGAAGTGAAAATCCCTGATGATTTAGAAATTAGTGGGGTAATTTTATCAGACCAACTTAAAAGTCTGGATTGGACAACAAGAAAAGCTGAGTTCATTTGTAAATTACCCAAGGTCGCGTTAAGGGAAACATTAAATAAAATAAATGTTTTGCTTAATCCATAAGCGGTAACTAACCCCGCCACTCAACTTGACCGCTTCATTCGATTCGGCTTTGCGTTTTTCCTTTGGCATTATAGAACGAACGAAATACATGAAGCGTACACAGGGAATTATGCAGGCTCCCGACAAAAAGCAGTCGGGACAAGTTCCCGACAAAAAACAGTCGGGATAAGTTATAAGGAAGACCGTACTTCCTGAAACCAACCTGCCTGACGGCAAGGCAGGTTTAGCCTCAGAAATTGCGATGTATGTAGAACGGCAATCCGCCGCGGCGGATTAACGGTTCAGAAGCCAACACTTAAATAATCGATAAGCGAGAATACTCAAGGTCTACAATAATGTTACCCCTTCTGGTTTAGGCTATTTTCTTGATTATAATATATAATAATGTCACCCCTTCGGGATTAAGGGAAATAAATCCTGGTAGATATTGTAAAACTAATAATTATCTAACTTTATGTAATTTTTTACTTGCTAAATATAAAAAGAGGGGTTATATTGGAATATAAATTTTAAAAATAGGAGTATTCATGAAACAAAAATTTCTAGCGTTTCTTGCTATCTCTTTATTTTCAATGCTCTTTTTCTCATGCACTGCGAATAAAGAAATAGCAAAAGATGAAAAGTCAAAAACTGAAAATAATAGTCTTCAAAAAGTTGGAATAGTGTCCGAAATGTTAGAGCAAGCGCGCCAATACTACGTGGTTGCTTTGGCAAAAGAGGAAAAAAACAGTACAAAAGAGACTGTTGCAAACTATGAGTCGGCTCTAAGAATCATAAATAACCTCAGTTATTATCCTGGAATTGAACAAAATGAAGCTTATCTTGAACTTCAAAACTCAATAATTGATGACTATAAAAAATATGTAGATAGCCTACCGGAACTTCCTAGCAATGTATCCTTTGCTGCTTTGGAAGAATGGATGGGAAAATCTTTACCCGAAATAAAGAGTACTCCCGTTGCAAAATCCGGAGAGACAAAAAAAGTTGAAGTAAAATCAGATTTCCCATTAGTTATGAATTCTTATGTTGAACAATGGATAGACTATTTTACCGGACGTGGTAGAGACCACATGCAGCTTTGGCTTGAAAGATCCGGCAGATATTTCCCGATGATGAAAGAAATTTTCCAAAAGGAAGGCCTTCCAAAGGAACTAATTTATTTAAGTATGGTTGAAAGCGGTCTTAACCCGACGGCACGTTCCTGGGCAAATGCTGTTGGACTATGGCAGTTCATTAAATCTACCGGTCATTTATACGGGCTTCAATCGGACTTCTATTATGACGAAAGAAGAGACCCTCAAAAAGAAACAATCGCTGCAGCGAAACATTTGAAAGATTTATATAATGATCTTGGTGACTGGTATTTAGTTTTAGCTGCTTATAATGCTGGTGAAGGCAGAATAACCAGAGCAGTTAGTCGGGCTGGAGCAAATGATTTTTGGACGGCAAGAGAGTATCTTCCGAAAGAAACAAGAAGCTATGTCCCCCAATTTATTGCTGTAAGCCTAATTGCAATGAATCCTGCTAAATACGGATTCAAGAATATTTCGCTTGATAAACCTTTTGATTGCACTACTTATAATGTAAAGGGAGCTATTGATCTAAATTATCTTGCAAAATCTGCCGGTGTGGACGTGGAAACACTGCAGGAAATGAATCCTGAACTAACTCAGATGGCAACACCGGCGAATTTCCCGGGTGGTTATCCGTTAAACATTCCAAAACTTTCTGCCGAATCTTTCGCTTCAAATATGACTAGCATTCCTGAAAGCGCAAAGAGAAATTATCTTGTACATGTTGTTGGAAGAGGTGAAACTTTAGCAAGAATAGCAGCTCGTTACGGAGTTTCTAAATTTGAACTTGCGGATGCTAATAATATTTCTGTAAGAACGAGGCTATATCGCGGTGTAAAACTAAGAATTCCTATTACAAGTCTTTCAAATTCTGACGTTGCATATAATACAAACACGCAAAACGTAGAAGATAATTCTTCTAATAGTGCAACTGAGGTTGCTGCAAATAATAGCGGCAGCGATAATTCAGTGGAAGCTGCGCAAGATAATTCAAGCGATGAATATGTCTCTCCATATATTGCTTTGAATAAGAGCGAAAAAATTGATTCATCTTCTGAAAATGTTGCCTCTAATATGGTTGCGCAACCAGGAAAAGATGAAAATACTACTGACAACACAAGCGAAATTGAAGTAGCTAAAAATGCACCGGTAACGACAGAGGGATTATCTCCCGTAAATTATAAGGTAAAGAAAAACGATAATCTTCTTGGTATTGCCGATCTTTTCAATACAAGAGTGAGCGATATAAGAAACTGGAATAATATCTCTTATACAAAAAGTATTGTTGTTGGGCAAAATTTAGTAATCTATGTACCTTCAGATAAAAAAGATTTTTATGCAAGTATAGATAACCAAACATCACTTGAAAAATCTTCTCTGAAATCAGCAGTAGTGAAAGCTGATAAAGAATGGATTTATCACAAAGTTAGAAGAGGCGAAAGTCTAAATTCAATCGCAGTAAGATTTGGTGTTGACGTTAATGCATTGCGTGATTGGAATAATATTCCCGGCAATAAGATTGTTGCCGGTCAGAAATTAAAAATTTACACAGACCACTCACTAAATTATGTTGCGGAAAGTGAAGAAGCTGCCTTTAACAAAACTTCAGTTTTCCGATACAAAGTAAAAAGAGGCGAAAGTTTAGGTGAGCTTTCAGTCAAATTTGGAGTACCTTCAGTAGCTATAAAAAGATGGAACCATATCGTGGGTAATAGATTGACTGCTGGTCAATTCGTTAAAATATATACAAATAACCACATCTCCTCTCTAGGTGATAATACATATAAAACTTCCGCAAATATTAACTACTATACTGTAAAACGGGGTGATGCCATAGGCGAAATAGCGGATAAATTTAAAGTACCGGTATCAAATATCAGAAAGTGGAACGGATTAAGAAGCAATAAAATTGTTGCAGGTAAGCGATTGAAAATTTATTCTGATGCTGATGTAAATGATATTCCAAATAACAGCAGCTTTACTTCTAATATTGAAAATTATAAGATTAGAAAAGGTGATACAATTGGAAAGATTGCGGAAAAGTATCATGTACCTGTTAAAAACCTTAAGAAAATGAATGGCATCAAAGGAAGTGAAATCACTGCCGGAGAAACATTAAAAATTGCGAAAGTATCATCAAAAAGAGAACTTAGCCATCGTAAAGAGGTTTCAAAAAGAGCTCCGAAATTTCATAAAGTAACCCGCGGTGAGTCACTTTATTCAATTGCTAAAAGTTATGATCTTTCGGTTAATGAATTAAAATCGCTAAATAAAATTGCAGGTAATGAAATAAGAATCGGACAAAAAATAAGACTTGAATAGCATTAATTAACGAATATTAACGGAGTTTGAAACCCGATAAATTTAAATAACAAATCAATTATAAACCATAAGCTGTTAGGGGTGTTGTCCCGAGTTAATCGTGATGACTGAGAACAAACCCTAGAACCTGATCTGGATAATACCAGCGTAGGGAAACGGGCTAGAGAGTGATTAAGTACTTAGCCGTTTCTAAACGGCTATTTTTTTTCCTAGGAGGAAATATGAAATACTTAGTTGCTCTTTTTATTTTATTTAATTCTTGCATACTGGCGCAGCAGATTACGCTAAAAGGGAAGGTATATGATTCGCAAACTCAACAACCTTTACCTGATGCAAATGTTATTGTTTTAGGCAAATCACTTGGCACTACGACCCAGACAGACGGGGCATTTCTTATAAGGGGTGATATATATCCAAAAGACTTTTTGGTTATAAGCTATGTTGGTTATGAGACTCAAAAAATTTTACTAACCACCGGGAATATTAAAAAAGAATTTTTCATCAATTTAATACCGGAAATTATTCCTTCGCAGACAATTCTTGTAGAGGGAAGTTTGGGAAAGCAGGGGACTTCACCATTGGCTTTCGAAAATATAACTCGTAAGCAGATCAATGAAAATTATACAATCCAGGACATTCCGGAATATTTGGGCTCGCTTCCGTCGACTACATTTTACTCGGAAAATGGAAACGGTATCGGCTATAATTATTTAAGTATAAGAGGATTTGACCAGCGGAGAATTTCCGTTTCTGTAAACGGAATTCCTCAAAACGATCCGGAAGATCATAATGTTTATTGGTTAGATTTTCCTGATTTACTTTCAAGCACGGAAGTGATCCAAGTTCAGCGCGGCGCTGGCTCCGGTATTGTAGGCTATCCTGCAATCGGAGGAACGATAAATATTATTACTTCTACTTTTTCCAATACGCCACAAATAAGCCTTTCTGCCGCTGCCGGAAGCTATAATACGAGAAAGTACAGCGCATCTTTTTCAAGTGGTTTAATCGATAAAAAATATTCCATTTATGCAAAGCTCTCCCAAATTTTAAGCAGCGGTTATAGAAACGGTTCATGGACAAACTTAACTGCTTATTACCTTTCAGCTATTAGGTACGATAAAAATTTAACGACTCAAATTAATTTTTACGGAGGACCTATTGCAGATGGTTTGGCATACAACGGGCTGCCAAAGTTTGCTATTAAAGATGTGAACCTTCGGAAGGCAAATTATTCTGATTGGGGAGAAAGTGATAATTCCTACACATACACTGTATTAAGAAGACCGTCTGAGATTGAAAATTTTTCCCAACCTCATTTTGAACTATTAAATGAGTACAGGATAAATAAAAATACTGTCTTTAATTCTGCAGCATTTCTCGTCATAGGAAATGGTTTTTTTAATTACGATGGATCTTGGGCTGACACAACTATGCTTCGCTTAACGTCACAATACGGGTTCTACCCCACACAAAATCCCGTAAACACACTGATCAAGGCTGAGGTGGATAATACCCAGTTTGGATGGATTCCTAGATTGAGCTTAAAATATTCTGATGCGGAAATAATTTTTGGTGCAGAATTTAGGAAGCATCGCTCTACCCATTGGGGTAGTATAGCTTTCGGAGAAGAATTGCCGGTTGGCTTAACAAAAGATTATCGATTCTATTATTTTAACGGCGGTAAGGATATTATCAACGGATACGTTCACGGTACTTTTGATGTAACTGATAAAATTAATGTACTTGGCGAAATCCAGGTAGCTTATCATAAATACAGCGTCTCCAATGAGAAATTTTTACATAATGATTTTTCCATCAGCAACACCTTTTTAAATCCTAAGTTTGGAGTGAACTATAAATTCAATCATTCTCAAAATTTATATTTTTCATTTGCGCGGGTTTCAAGCGAACCAATACTTTCCGCATATTATGACGGGGAGAGTTCAAGCTTCGGTGCCGTTCCCCAATTTCAACAAAACCCAGACGGAACGTACAATTTTAGTCAACCTTATGTACTCCCTGAAACTATGAACGATCTTGAGTTAGGGACTTCTTTCATCAAAAATAATTTTTTGCTTTCACTCGATGTTTATTATATGATCTTTAACGATGAAATTGTTAACAATGGTAAGTTGGATCTATTTGGACAACCAATAACGGGAAATATGAAAAATACATTGCACAGAGGGGTTGAATTTTCCGGAATCTACAAGTTTAACAAAAATTTCGATATACATGCGAACGCAACATATAGCAGTAATGTCATTCAAAGCGGGATTTATTTTATTGATGCCTCCAATGCAATTGATCTTTCGGGAAATAAGATCGGTGGATTTCCGGATTTTCTTGCTAACATTGGAGTGACTTATAAAAAAGACGACATGTTTTTGCAATTGAACGGCAAGTATGTCGGCTCCTTTTATTCCGATAATTTTGGAAATAATCTTATTCAATATTTGTATGAACATCCTGGATTTGTGGGATATCGGGACAATCAAAACGATGCCTATTTTACGGCAGACTTTTTTGGAAGCTATACTATAAATATATTTAATTCGTTAACACCGGCGAAAATATTTATTCAAGTGAATAATATTCTTAACCGTCTTTATTCTGCAAACGCTATCGGCGCAGAATTTTTCCCTGGTGCAGAGAGAAATTTTTTGACCGGAATAGAAATCGGAATGTAACAAGAAATGAAAAAAAGTATAATACTTGCCAACGGAAAAGCGCCAAGAAAAAGTGTGATTAATTATCTCAGAAATAATGGTTACTCTACTTTGATATGCGCAGACGGCGGAGCAAATAGTGCTAAACAAATCGGAATTGTGCCGGATTATATTATAGGAGATTTTGATTCGGCGCTTCCCTCAACTTTGAAGTTTTATAAAAATAAAGCAAAGATAATCCGTCTCAAAGATCAAAACAGTACTGATGTTGAAAAATGTTTAAACTTCTTAATTAAAAATAATTATGAGGAGGTTGCCTTAACGGGAGTTACCGGGGATAGACTGGATCATACATTCTGCAATCTTGGGATAGTTCTGAAGTATTTTACAAAAATCAACATGAATATTATTGCAGAAAATTCCTACTTAAAAGCCTATACCGGGAAGGTAGTACTAGAAACTGTCTCCCGTGAAACAATTTCTATTTATGGATTTGATTCAAAGACAAAAATTAAATCGGAAGGTTTGAAATATCCTCTTCAAAATATTTCTCTTCCTTTCGGCAAAAAGGAGAGCACAAGTAACGTAGCTTTATCAAAAGAAATAAAATTAACTGTTAAAGGTGGGATAATTTTTATAATTCGTGATTATAATTTAATGAAGAAAAATGGTCTCCTTTAAAACGGTCGATTATCTTGTAATTATTGTTTTCTTTATAGCAGTACTTAGCTTCGGATTTTACTTTGGAAGAAGAACTACGAAGGACGCAACTGATTATCTTTTGTCGGGAAGGAAAGTCGGCTTGTTCCTTTTTGTCCTTACCACTGTCTCAAGCTGGTATGGCGGCATCCTTGGGGTAGGGGAATTTACCTATCGCTATGGTTTGTTAAGCTGGTTCACTCAAGGAATACCTTATTACATTTTTGCTTTGCTGTTTGCAATCTTTTTGTCAAAAAAAGTTAGGACTGCTTCTCTCTATACAATCCCGGATAAGTTAACATTGATATACGGAAAAAATGTCGGACTACTTTCCGCATTTTTTGTTTTTATTCTTGTATCTCCGGCGCCTTATCTATTGATGACTGCAAATATTATTTCTTTAATTTTTGGAACAGGAGCTATTGTAAGTCTAATTTTAGGTTTGCTGCTTTCAATTTCTTATTTGATTAACGGAGGATTTAAGGCGAATATTTACTCTGATGTTATTCAGTTCTTCGTTATGTTCGGAGGATTTATAATTGCACTTTTATTTGCATACCATTCTTATGGAGGGATGACTTATCTAAAAGACACTTTACCGCCAAACCATCTTAAATTTACGGGTGGAGCTTCTCCTGCTTTTATAATTGTGTGGTATCTAATTGCGCTTTGGACTTTTGCTGATCCGGGTTTTCATCAGCGAGCATACGCTGCTAAAACAGGCAATACGGCAATGTACGGTATAATAATTTCGGTTTTCTTTTTTGCACTTTTTGATTTTTTAACAACCTCAACAGGGTTATATGCGAGGGCTATTTTACCTAATCTTGCTCAGCCAACTTTATCTTATCCATTATTAGCTGAAAAGATCTTGCCTCCAGGCTGGAAAGGTTTTTTTTATGCTGCAATGTTTGCTACGATTATGTCTACCCTGAATAGCTTTTATTTTTTAAGCGGAACTACTATAGGCCGTGATTTTATCTTCAAACTAAAAAAAGTTAAAGATGAAAATAAATTAAAATATTTTACGGTTTATGGCTTGATTATCTCCGGCATCCTTTCGGTTGTTTTAGCTTATTATATCCCCTCGGTGATTCAAATCTGGTATATTGTCGGCTCAATTTGTATTCCGGGAATGATTCTGCCGGTAATTAGTTCATATTATTTGAAGCTAAAGATAAATCAAAAAATATTATTCGCCGAAATGATTTCAGCTTCTGCTGCAAGCCTAGTCTGGTACTTTATACGGAATGACTTTTTAACTAATAAAATTTTAAGTGAAATTGAACCGATGCTCGCCGGTTTGTTTGTCGCTATTTTAATTCATTCCGCCGGAGTGGTCAATGAGAAATTTTTTTCTTATGCAAAAGTGAAATAATTATGGAGCCGCTTAAGAGAATTAAAATAATTCCGAGAGAAACCGGGGTCGGAATTTTGTAAAATTCACTTATCATCATTTTTATTCCGACGTAAAAAAGAATTAGTGCCACACCGTATTTCAGATAAATAAAGAGGTCTACTATACCAGCGATAGCAAAATACAAAGCGCGCAATCCAAGAACAGCAAAAATGTTTGATGTGATAATGATAAATGAATCACGCGTTATTGCTATAACGGCGGGAATAGAATCAACTGCAAAAATAATATCGGAAGATTCTATCAAAATAAAAGTTAGAAACAATGATGTTACAAAAACTTTTTTCTTTTCTTTTAGGAAGAACTTCCTGCCACGATACTCTGAATTTAGGTTAAAATATCTTTTAATAAACCTGATAATCGAATTTTTTTCAAGGTCAATTTTGTATTCAGGTGCGAAAGCCATTTTATATGCTGCATAAAGAAGAATTATTCCGAAAATATAAATTACCGGTTGAAATAATCCTATTAAACCTACACCTATGAGAATAAAAATTATTCTAAAAATAATAGCGCTTATTATTCCCCATTTAAGAACGTGAGGCTGGTTTGCGCTTGAAACATTCATGACCTTAAAAATCATCAGAAAGATAAAGAGGTTGTCAATAGAAAGAGATTTTTCGATTAAAAAACCGGTAAGAAACTCAATTGCCTTTGTATGACCCGCTTCAATAAAGAAATAAATAAAAAGACAAAATAAAAGAGCAGTGCTTATCCAAACACCGCTCCATATCAAACTACCTTTAAGAGAAATTCTCTCTTTTCGCTTATCTGTAAAATAGAGGTCGATAAATAATAGAATCAAAATTACGATTGTAAAAACAATCCAAGCAAAAAAATTATCGACCATTCTAGTCTCCTTTTAAGGAAGTAAAATACCAACGGCTATCACAGTTGTCCATAAGCCGTTTTTAGCGCCTTCGGCGGATTGAGTAATATTAAATGAACGGACAATCTTGCCGGACATTTTATAGATGTTTTCTCTTTCACTCCAATCAGTATCGGGATTAAATTCTACTCCTAGGGTTGTTGCAAGCATTGTGGCAGCTAAATCTTCTGCATATTCTCCCGCAACTTTTTCTGTCTCTCCGAACGGATGGTGCTCAGATAAATAACCATATTGATTATTGTCTCCCGGAATCGCAACACCGATGGAAGCTGCAATTAAGCGATTTGGTTCGTTTGTAGAGTTTCTTGCCATTACCGCGAAAGTAATTTGCCCGGGAGTTAGCTCTTTTAACCCGTCTTCCTTAGTGATGCGCTTGCAATTTGTCGGGAATATACTGCTAACAGTTACGAGGTTGCAGATCTCTATTCCCGCACTTCTCAGCGCAAGTTCAAAAGAGGTTAAATACTCTTTATGCCTGCCTACCCCTTTTGTAAAAAATATTTTTGATGGAACATACAAATTCTCATCTCCTTTCTAAGTTATTTTTTTAATTTAATGAATTTTCTTTTCCCTACTTTTAGTATTAGCTCTTTGTCCAAGGTTATGTTTGCCGATATATCGTCAACCTTATTGCCATCAATCGTAACGCCGCCTTGAACCACTAATCTCCGAGCTTCGCCTTTAGACGAAGCAAAATTTACTTTCACTAATAATTCTAAAATTCCGATTTCCGTTTCGCCTTTATCTAAGATTATCTCCGGTATTTCATCTGGTACTTCTTTTCTTATAAAAATTTTATCAAACTCTGCTTCCGCTTCAACTGCGGCATTTTCGTTGTGATACATTTTAACTATGGTTTTTGCCAACTTTCTTTTTAAGTCTCTTGGATTAACTTGCTGATCGTTTAATTGCTTTCTGAGATCAAAAAGTTCTTCGTTCGAAATATCTGTGGCAAGCTCATAATAATTGTAAATTAAAGAATCGGGAATTGAAAGTGTCTTGCCAAAAATTTCTTGTGGAGAATCCGAAATACCGATATAATTATTATAAGATTTACTCATTTTCTCAATTCCATCTATACCGACAATGAGAGGCATCGTCAAGATTACTTGCGGCTCCATTCCAAATTCTCGCTGAATATCTCTACCGACCAAAAGATTAAATTTTTGATCAGTTCCCCCAAGTTCAACATCGCTTGAAATCGCAACAGAATCCATCGCTTGAGCAAGCGGATATAAAAATTCATGAAGAGAAATTGGTTCACCCGCCTTAAATCTTTTTGTAAAATCATCACGTTCAATCATTCGTGCAACGGTATATTTTGATGAAAGTTTTATAACATCTTCAAAGCTCATTTTACTTAGCCATTCTGAGTTATAAACAATCTTAGTTTTTTCCTTATTCAAAATTTTAGAAGCTTGCTCCAAATACGATTCTCCGTTTTTTCTTGTTTCTTCAAGAGAAAGGGAAGGGCGTGTTACATTTCTTCCGGAGGGATCTCCAATCATTCCCGTAAAATCTCCGATAATTAATATGGCTTGATGACCGAGTTGTTGGAACTGTCCTAATTTTCTAAGCACAACAGAGTGTCCCAGGTGTAAATCAGGCCTGCTTGGATCACACCCAAGTTTAATTTTTAGCGGTTTTTCTTCTTTTATGGATTTTTCTATTTTTTTTACTAACTCATCTTCGGGTATGATTTCGTGTGCGCCCCTTTTTATGAGGTCCATTTGTTCGTTGAGAGGGAGGAATTTCAATTCGTACTTATCTCCAATGATTATTTATAAAAAAGTAAATTGATGAATTACTTTTAATTTTTAAAATTTCTTGCTTTATCTCGTTCATAATCTCTTTTCGCAATAGTTTCGCGTTTATCGTAAACTTTTTTCCCTTTGGCAAGCGCCATTTCAACTTTTACTTTTCCGTTCTTAAAATATAACCTAAGCGGAACTAAGGTATAACCCTTTTCCTTTATTTTACCGCTCAATTTTCTAAGTTCTTTTCTATTTAATAATAACTTCCTGCTTCTTGTCGGTTCGTGGTTGTTTATGTTACCTTGCTCATATACACTTATATGAGCGCTAACCAACCAAGCTTCACCATTTTTCAAATTGCCATAACTATCAACTAAATTGGCTTTCCCTTGACGAAGAGATTTAACCTCGGTGCCCGTAAGAACAATTCCAGCTTCATACGTTTCAATTATACTGTATTCAAATCTTGCCTTTCGATTTACAGTAATATTTTTCTCTTCATCTTTTTCCATAAGAACCAAAAAATAGGGCTAAAAGTTATTTTTATTGTCGAATAAAATCAAGGAAAGCGCTTACAAAGTTACATTTTTTATTTTATTGATGAAAAAGTTTTTTCTATTTTCTCAAAATCAATCTTTTTGAGTAAAGAACAACGTAAAAATCACTCTATTAGGGTAGTATCTTGTAAAACCTCTTTCGATTAAATTTAATGAAAAACTAATTTTATTTCTCAGTAAATATAAATAATCTATATCATTTTGAGGATATTCTAAATAGGCTCTAAATCGGTTTGAAGCGCTCTTTAACTCGATTGATAAAATTATTGTGCATCAGTCATGCTTATTTCTAAGGTACGTTGACCTACTCATTTAGAGTGGTTTTTGTTATTGGATGAGTTTCATAATTATGCTTCTTAAAAAACTTATAAAGGTAATTAAATAAATGAGTATTTCAATGCAGGAAAAACCTTGATGAAAAAATATTTACTGTTTATTATTTTAATAATTAGCTATGGATCACTTAGCGCACAAAATCTTAAGATAAATAAAATTGAACCCCCTAATTGGTGGATAGGGATGAAATTAAATAAAATCCAATTGATGGTTTATGGTGAAAATTTAAGTGATGTTTCCGTTAAATTTGAAAATAGTCTAGTCAAAGTCCTTAAAGTCCATCAAGCAAAAAGTTCTTCCTATTGTTTTGTAGATATTGAAATCCCAAAGAATCTTTCTCCAGGAAATTATAAATTAAAATTTACGAAAGACAATTCCACTCAGACCGTTGAATATCCATTTCTTACAAGAAACTCTTCAATAGGGAAATTTCAAGGCTTTAATCAGGGAGACGTGATTTATCTAATAATGCCGGACCGGTTTTCTGACGGCGATACCTTAAACAATGATATTGCCGGAATGAGTGACAAATGTAATATAAAAAATCCAATTGACCGTCATGGTGGGGATATTCAGGGTATAATAAATCATCTTAAATATCTAAAGGATTTAGGGGTTACTACTCTTTGGATTACTCCACTTATAGAAAACAATTCGCCTAAACATTTTTATGGATATGCCGGGTACTCAGCTACTGATTTATATAAAATTGATCCTCGTTTCGGAACAAATAATCTTTATTCTAAACTTGTTGCGGAAGCACATCAACTTGGATTGAAAATTATTTTAGACCATGTCAGCAACCACATCAGCATAAGCCACCCCTGGATGGAAAATTTACCCTTTCCGGATTGGATCAATGGCTCAGTAAAAAATCATTTGATGACTAATAACGATAAATTGGCTTTCTCTGATATTCATCATGATTCTTCGACTATAAAAATAAATACCGAAGGATGGTTCACAAATTATTTACCGGACTTAAATCAAGCCAATCCTTATCTTGCGAACTATTTAATTGAAAATACAATTTGGTGGATTGAATCTTCCGGCGTTGATGGAATTCGCGAGGATACTTATCCATATTGTGATCAAAAATATCTCGCGAACTGGGCTAAAGAAATTCTTGACGAATATCCCAAAATGAATATTGTGGGAGAAATCTGGACAGGCGATGCCGTTTTTCTATCAACCTTTCAGCGTCACAACTATTATCCCAAAAAATTTGATACTAATTTGCCCTCGATTACTGATTTTGCTACGTATGATGTTTATTCAAGTTTTCTCCGGGGTAAGTCTTCGCTTTCTGCTGTTTATGAAGACTTTGCCAAGGATTTTATCTACCATAACCCTGACAATCTCGTTACATTTATCGATAACCACGATTTACTCAGGGCTTTATTGCAGGCTAATGGCAATATAAATAAAGTTAAATTGGCGTTGACACTGCTTCTTACTTCTAGAGGAATACCTTCACTATTGTACGGCACAGAAATAGGTATCGAAGGAGGGAATAGTAATGATTTAGCCCGCGCAGATTTCCCAGGCGGTTTTCCTGGTGATAAACAAGATGCTTTTACTTCTGAAGGCAGGACTAAAGATGAAAATGCTATTTATAATTTTGTCCATAAATTGCTTTTGCTACGCTCTGAGCATAAAGCTTTGTCATTTGGAAAGCTGATCCAATTTCCGCCTGTCAATGATATTTTCGTTTATTTCAAGTCTTTTAATGACGATAGAACAATGGTGGTAGTAAATAATAATGCCAAAGATAAAATAATAAATCTCTCCATGTACAATGATCAATTAAAAAATGTTAAAACTTTGAAAAACTTGCTGACAGGAGATACTATAGAGTTGAACAAATATAATGAATTAAATATCAACAGCGTTTCCGAGGGCATTTATCAATTAATAAAATGATTTTGAACGCTAATATTTTTTTCTCTTACTCAAATAATTAGACAAAGAGGAGCTATGATTAATATCCAAAGAAAATTAACAAATTCTTTTTATTCTTTATTAAGCTTGCCTGCCACTGCGATGGGCTTTGCATTATCTATTCAAATTTCCGCATTAAGCTGGATACTAACAACAAAATATCATTTGCAAATTGAAGACGTTGGACTTGTTTGGGCTTCCGGTCCGATAGCTGGAATTTTAGGGCAAGTTATAATTGGGATAGTCAGTGATAAAATATGGCTCTGGAATGGCAGAAGAAGACCCTTTATCTTTATCGGAGGTTTTCTTGCTGCAGTAATGCTTCTTGCACTACCAAACATTGATATAATTACAAAAACACTTGGTTTTGACGGAATATTAGGTGTTGCTATTGCCATTGCTTTAACTCTTGACCTAGCAATAAATGTAAGTTTTAACCCCACAAGATCTATAATTGCAGACGTTACTCCCGAAGGTGTTGAACGCACAAAAGGTTATGCCTGGATGCAAACCATTTCCGGCACGTTTGGCGTTTTAGCTTATGTTATCGGTGCTGTTTGGGATAATTATATTCTGATTTATGTCGGAGTAGTGTTAGTACTTGCTTTGTCGATAATCCCAACTTTTTTTATTGAAGAACCGCGCGAGTTGAAAAGCCAGGACTTACAAAAAACGGAAGTGAAAAATTCCCATACTTCTTTCTTGGAAATATTAAATAATATTCAACCGTTATGGGGGTTTCTGCTTTATGCAGTTTACACGATAACTATCCGGTTAATGCATGTTGAATTTAATAATTATTACGTAGAAATCTTCTGTTTTGTAATTACGATTTTCTTTACTGTAAAAGTTTTGTTGAAAACTTCAAAAGGAAAGTCTGAAAAGGAATCGGGAACAATTGGGTTCAAAAAGATTCTTGCAGCGCACTCCTTTACCTGGATCGGAATTCAAACTATGTTCATTTACATGTTCGCTTATGTTCAATTTAAGGTCTATAATATTCCAGTAGGAGTCACACCTACAGCTTCTCTTCAATTAGAAATGGGGCGTGTGGTTTCGATAAGTTTTCTAATTTTAAATGCTGTCGGCGCTATACTTCCAGCATTTGTTCTTGAACCCTTAACAAGAAAAATCGGAAGGACGAAAACACACGCAATTTGTATCTCAACCATGGCGATTGGTTATTTAGGATTATTGTTCTTCGGATTTAGTCCTATGATTATTTATCTATTAATGGCATTCCTTGGCATTGGCTGGGCATCAACTATTAGCCTGCCTTTTGCTATAATGTCCCAAAAAGTTGATCAAGCAAAAATGGGGCTTTATATGGGTTTATTTAATCTCGCTGTTGTTCTGCCTCAGCTAGTTGCAAGTTTTGGCGTTGGACAAGCTGTTGGTAATGCTTCAAATAAAAGTTTAATATTTATAGTTAGCGCAATCTCTCTTGCTATTTCCGCTACTCTATGGTACTTTGTTAAAGAGGAATAAAAGTAATCGGATTAGACGCAAAAATAAATTTATTTAATCCTGTTTTAGATTGAATTTTATTGTTTATTAATCATTTTTAAGTCAATATGAAAGAGGAAAATATCCAATTAGAAACTGCTACTCTTGGTAGCGGTTGTTTTTGGTGTTCAGAAGCAATTTATGAAAGATTAAAAGGCGTCAAATCAGTGATTAGTGGGTATTCGGGAGGCTCAGTACCAAATCCATCTTATGAAGCGGTTTGCTCTGGTAAAACAGGGCATGCGGAAGTATCCCAAATTATCTTCGACCCGAATGTGATTCCCTATGCTGAGTTGTTAAAAGTTTTTTGGAAAACTCATGACCCAACAACTTTAAACCGGCAGGGTGCCGATGTCGGGACTCAATATCGCTCGGTAATTTTTTATCATAATGAAGAGCAGAAACGTGAGGCAGAATATTATAAAAATGAACTTGTTAAATCAGGTGCGTTCGATTCTCCCATTATAACGGAAATTACTCCTTTCAATAAATTTTATCCTGCAGAAGAATATCACCGCCATTACTTTGAAAAAAATCCTTCCCAAGGTTATTGTGCTTTTGTAATTGCTCCGAAAGTTGAAAAATTTGAAAAAGCATTCAAAGAAAAACTTGGGGATTAGCAATCAGATCACTTTGCCGCTTTTAACTTTTATCTCCCCTTATTTTATAAGATTTTATTAGAACAGAAATGGAAGTTTTATTATTTTGATTTTTAATTATCTTTTCAAAAGAAATTAGATTTTTTGATTAAGAGAAAAATTATGAAAAGGATTTTACCTGTCAGAGGTTTTGCCGGTGCCTTTTTAGTGATATTGTTTTGGACTTTGAACTGGTCAGTACCGGGCTTAAGAACGCAATGGGCTTTCTTCCCGCTTTGGCTTGGATTTATTCTTCTGGTCGATGCCCTGGTGTATTCTGCCAAAGGAAGCTCAATTTTGAGTAGAAATAAGAATAAATTTATTGTACTATTTATTATTTCTATCCCTGTTTGGTGGCTCTTTGAAGCCCTCAATTATTTTACCCAAAATTGGTATTATGAAGGAAGACAATATTTTTCAGACTTCCAATTTGTTTTGTTGGCCTCCTTATGTTTCTCAACGGTAATGCCTGCTGTTTTTGAATCGGCAGAATTAGTTGCAACTTTTGATTGGGTTGACAAAATTAAAATTACTAAACAAATAAAGCCGGATAAAAAATATTCATACTCACTTTTAATACTCGGTTTGGTTATGCTGTTTTTAATTATTTTGCTGCCTCATTATTTCTATTTCTTAATATGGGTCTCCTTGTATTTAATTATCGAACCGGTAAACATACTTTTCGGGAACAAAAATTTGTTTAATTACTTATCTGCAGGTAATTGGAAACCGTTGCTATCATTAATCATAGGCGTACTGATTTGCGCCTTCTTTTGGGAAATGTGGAATTATTTTTCCTACCCTAAGTGGATTTATTTTTTACCGGGCGTGAATATCATCCATATTTTTGAGATGCCTATCTTGGGATACCTTGGGTACTTTCCTTTTTCATTAGAATTATTTGCAATTTATAATTTAATAAACGGCTCAATACTAAAAACAAATGAGCAACTGATAAACTTTAATGGCACAAAAATGGTCAAAGATAAATAATGATATGGAAAGCATAAATATTTTTATTTTGACTAGTGAATGGCAGGATGTACGGGGGAAAAACATATTGCAATTCTATGGAATTTCTGATGATTCTATTCCGGTGGAATTCATTATAAGTACTGTTAAACCGGTTTTCTTTATTGACCGCAAAGCATCTCTGGAAGGGCTCACAGTTCGATATTTCAGAAAAAACCTCAAGTTAAAATCCTTTTCCGGCGTTGATGCGGATGTCCTTTATTTTAATACGATGAGAGAATTGAAAAATGCAGCTGAATTTTGCAAATCAAGAAGTATTTTAACTTTTGAAACGGATGTTGATCCCGCAAGAAGATTTTTGATGGAACGCTTTATAAACGCTCAGGTGAATCTAAGCGGTGAATCAATTACTAGAGGAAAAATTATTTCTTTTCTTAATCCCAAAATTAAACCAGCCGAAGCTAATCCTCAGTTTAAAATTGTTTCTTTAGATATAGAAACCGGATCGCAAAGTAATTCACTCTATTCAATTGCTTGTCACGTCACCTCGCGTAAGGATGATGAGAAAATTGTATTTATGATAGGAGATACTACGAAAAAAAAGCCAGCTTATCTTAAGCTTTTTCCTAGTGAAAAAGATCTTATCCAAAATTTTCTTGAATGGTTCAAAGAATGCGATCCGGATATTATCATTGGTTGGCATGTAATTGGTTTCGACTTAATGTTTCTTGAAAAGAAATTTCAGGAAAATGAAATTCCTTTTAACCTTGGAAGAGGTAAGACAAAAGTAACTTTAAGGAAAAGAAATTCTGGAGGATATTTTGCATATCTGCCCGGACGAATTGTTATCGATGGACCTCCGGCGTTACGCTCAGCTTTCTATTCTTTTGAGGATTTCAAACTCGATACTGTAGCTAAAGAATTGCTTGGTATAGGCAAAACTATAAAACCGGAGCAAAATAAGATTAAAGAAATTGAGCGACTTTTTAAAGAGGATAAGAAAAACCTTGCCGAATATAATTTGCAAGACACTGTGCTTGTTACTAATATTTTCCAAAAGACAGGACTGATAGATCTTTCCGTAAAGCGCGCTAAGTTATCTGGGCTTTTAATTGACCATCTTGGAATGATGACGGCAGCATTTGACCATTTTTTCCTTCCGAATATTCATCGCTCTGGCTTTGTAGCCCCTAATGTTGAAGACCTTGAAGAAATGCAACACGCCGCAGGTGGTTATGTCATCGAACCAAAACCCGGTTTGTATGACAATGTTATTGTCCTTGATTTTAAGAGTTTGTACCCGTCAATTATTCAAACCTTTAAAATTGATCCGATATCACGATTATTATCGGAAACTGACACGATCATTACTCCAACAGGGTTGAAATTTTCTTCTACAAAACATTTCCTTCCAGGCTTTATCGAAACGCTTATGACAAAGCGCGCTGAAGCAAAAAAAAATAATGATGCCCATCTATCTCAGGCAATAAAAATTTTAATGAATAGTTTTTATGGGGTAATGGGTTCTTACGGGTGTAGATTTTATCATCCGGATTTACCTACAGCTATTACCGGTACAGGCCAATGGCTTTTGCTTGGTAGTAAAAGTTTTATTGAAAGTATTGGCTATGAAGTCCTTTACGGTGATACGGATTCTTTGTTCGTTAAACTGAATCATTGCGAAGGAATAAATGTTGAATCGCTAGGTAAAAACTTGGCACTCGATCTCAATAAGTATTGGTTGACAGCTTTACAGAAAGATTTCAAGGTCAAATCTTATCTTGAAGTTGAGTATGAAAAATATTATCGCAAATTTATTTTGACTCAAGCCCGGGGAAGTGAAAGCGGCGCTAAAAAGAGATATGCTGGCCTTCTTTCCAAAAATGGGAATGAAAAATTAGAATTTGTTGGAATGGAGTTTGTCCGCTCGGATTGGACCCGTCTTGCAAAAGATTTTCAGGTAGAACTTTATAAAAAAATATTTAACAACGAGGAGATTATAGAATGGGTAAGAAAATTTGTTAATCAACTTTTAGAAGGTCTCTACAATGACAAACTTGTTTACCGGAAAAGGTTAAGAAAGGATGTTGACCAATATGTGAAAAATATTCCGCCGCAAGTAAAGGCAGCAAAGCTAATTGGTACTAGCAGCGGATATATTGAATATATAATTACAAAGCGCGGACCGGTTCCCATAGAACTCGATGTCAGTGACATAGATTATCAACATTATATTGAAAAGCAATTAAAGCCAATTGCTGATTCAATACTAACTTTACTAGGACAATCCTTTGACCAAATTGTAAACTCAACTCAACTTAATTTTTTTGATTGAATACTAATCCGATAGTTTTCTTATTTCCCGCCATCGTTAGATTTTGAAGGCCAAAAATTATTTTCCGGGTTTACATCCGGTAACTTTTGATCCGGATCAATTATTACGGAATCAATTTTACTAGTTGAATTATATTTGAAAGTCGATAATCCTGTACGTTCCCAAATCTCAACAGGCAATTTTATCCTGCCGGAGTTTCCGTTTGATTCTTTTACTTCAACTTCTACAGGCATTACCATTTCGTTCTTATTTTCAATTGTAATTAGACTGCCTTTTGAAGGGTCATTATCAACATATTTAACGCTGTCTACGGCTTGGTCAAGAGTCCATTTCTTTACGAACCATTCTTTCCAAAACCAATTTAAATTTTCACCAGCACCGTTATTCATTGCTCTAAAAAAGTCTAATGGCGAAGGATGTTTGTATGTCCAATTTTTAATATAATTTCTAAAAGCATAGTCAAATCTTTCCTTCCCTAAAACAAATTCTCTTAGCATTACAAGACCAAGTGCGGTTTTATAATATTCAAGCGTATGAACAAATCTTCCCGGAATTGCGTCTGCAAAAGTTAAGATTGGTTGGGAATCTTTACTTAAAAGATAAGGAACAATCTGTCGGGCAGGGTTTCCGCCTTTAGGGGCATATTCTCCGTCGCGCTTTGGCGCAAATTCTCCATTGTTAAATTCGTTCGAAGCATAAATATCTATGAACGTATTAAAGCCTTCATCCATCCAAGCATTCTCTCTTTCATTTGAACCGACAATCATCGGAAACCAATTGTGTCCAAGTTCATGATTGGTAACCATCCAAAGAGTTTTCCCGGTAGCCTTCCAATGACAAAAAACAATTCCGGGATATTCCATCCCCCCGACAGGTCCGGCAACGTTTATTGCAGTAGGATATGGATATTCAAACCAATCCTTTGAAAAAATTTCAATACTGTTTTTAGCAAATTCAGTTGAACGGCTCCATGCATCTATTCCACTGCTTTCTATTGGATACACAGACATAGCTAATATTTTTTTACCGCTCGGAAGATTTATCCTTGCTGCATCCCATATAAAAGCTCTGGATGAAGCCCATGAAAAGTCACGAGTATTATTCATTTTAAAGTGCCATGTTAACCTGCCTTTATCTACAGGGCGCGTACGAGGATCGTTAATCTCATTTGCTGTTCTAATAAAAACAGTTTTATCACTATTCCTGGCTTCTTTTAACCGTTTGATTTCTTCTTTAGTCAAGACATTCTCCGGATTTTGAAGTTCACCGGGGGCTACTACTATTTCATTCCAGGGAACATTTAGGTAAACATCATAATTCCCGTAATCAAGATAGAACTCGCCAGATCCCAAGAAGGGAAGATTATTCCATCCTTTTATGTCATCATAGACAGCCATCCGGGGATACCACTGAGCAAGCTCAAATATTTTCCCGTTTTTAGTCTCTAAATAACCACAGCGTCCATAATTAGGCGGTGGAATTGGGAATGAATAATCTATGTCAATAATAATTTTATCACCGTCCGGCTTAACAGCTTCCGGTAATCTTATTTGCATCCTTGTGTCTGTAATTATATAGTTGGCTTTGATTTTTTTTCCGTGTAACTGAATTTCTACAGACTTAATATTGTCGCCGCCGAAAAACCTATCTGGAATATTTGAGGGAGCAGAAGATAATTCTCCGCGTGAATTTTTGCTTAATTGATTTTGATCTAGCTGCAGCCAAAGGAAATCCAAATTGTCCGGGCTGTTATTTGTATAGGTAATTTCTTCATTACCGGATAGCGAATTATTCTTTTCATCAAGTTGAGCATGAATTTTGTAATCTGCTCTATTTTGCCAATACTTTGGACCCGGTACACCGCTTCCGCTTCTATAAACAGTGCCGGGAGAGCTGTCGAATAAAGGATCAAAAACTTTTCTTGGATCATAACCGGCTTTATCTTGAGCGAAAACCGAAGCTAATCCTAATAGCAAAAAAATAACGAGAATATTAATGCAAGTCTGTTTATTCATAGTTTTACGTTTCTGTTTTACTTTATATATAACAAATTTATAAAAAATATTGTAAACTTAGATGAGGCATAAAAATTATTTAAATTGATAAAATAACTGATTACTGATTAATCTAAATACAAATAATATCGAAAGTGAAAGATGATTAGTTGTACAAATAGGATTAGGTTTGCCTCACTATAATAGAGGGGCATGATTGTTAATGTTCGCAATCAAAATGAAGTGCGAAAAATATTGAGTAAAACATTCTTCCGTTATAAACGGGAAAAATGAAACGGAATAGTCAAGCCGGTTCCGATATCTTAACATCTATCACTTAAAGAGATCTATTCTTTAATTTATAAATTAGATAAGATACAGAAATGACTAAAAAAAATATAATTGTTAAAATACCGAGTAAATCGAATATACTTTGATCTAAATTCATTCTAAATCTACTTTGAATTGTACATAAATTATCTACGATGGATTGGATTGATAAGGCGATTTTTTCCGGATTTTATAAAAAATATCACTACTAACCGACTAAAAAATTGAGGGAGCTACGAAAAGTAGCTCCCGGATGTCGTAATTTTGTTGTAAGCAAAAAACAAACAAGAGAACGACATGAGCAAAGATAATGAAATAAAATTTGTCGGACAGCCGATTTTCGGACAAATAATGAAATTGATAGATAAGTCAACATTTGTACAATTAGTAAGAGACAAGAAGAGCGATTATTATTATAAAGCATTTAGGAGTTGGGACCAGTTGACAGTAATGCTCTTTGGAATATTGAGCAGGTGCGATTCGATGTCTGAAATATGCGAGGGAATGAAGGCATTAGGCGGGAAGTTAAATCATCTCGGCATGGAAAAAGCACCGGCAAAAAGTACAGCATCAGATGGATTGAGAAACCGGGACAGTTCATTCTTCGAGGCACTATATTACAAACTTGTAGAGCAGTATAAAGGATTTTTGTCGGACAGCCGGACATTTGGATTAACATTCAAAGAGTTACTAATAATAGATTCCACAACAATCAGATTGTTTAGCGATATACTAAAGGGAGTAGGAAGAAATCCAAAGAATGACGGAAAGAAGAAAGGTGGATTAAAAGTACATATGCTAATAGATGCAGTTCAATCGGTAGCAAAGTTTGTGAGAATAACTGAAGCAAAAGTGCACGACAAAAACTTTTTAACACAAATAATAGCGCCCGCACATAGTATGTTAGTCTTTGATAGAGCATATAACTATTATAAACAATTTGCTAAATGGTCAGAGCAGATGATTTATTTTGTAACCAGACAGAAGAAAAATGCTGTATGTGAAATATTAGAAATCATTCAGGATAAAATCTTACCGAAAGGTACATTTGGAGTATACAAAGAAGAAATTATAGAAGTCACATATAAAGAAAACAAAGAAGAAAAGACAGTTAAATTACGGCGGATATACTATATAGATGAGAAGATGCGTCAATTTGTATTTATAACAAATAATTTTGATATAACAGCAGAAGAAGTAGCATTTATATATAAGAAACGCTGGCAAATAGAATTGTTGTTCAAGAAGATGAAACAGAATTTTCAGTTACATTACTTTTATGGTGAAAACGAAAATGCAATCAGAACACAAGTCTGGTGTACATTAATAGCCCAACTATTACTGACCGTATTACAGAAAATAGCTGACGTAAAGAAAGCATTTTCAACCATAGCAACTTTAGTTCGGATACATTTGATAAGTCTATTAGATGTTTATGAGTTATTAAGAAATGTAAAGAGAACATATTCAAAGCAGAAAGCGGACGTACTGACGCCAAGTTTATTCCCTGTTTAACGAAGGGGGTATGATTTTAAATATGTTAACTTTTGTTTAAATAAATTCCGTATTCAAAACTTTTTTGACTAAATCTAATTTTAGTCGGATGATAGTGAAAAAATATATGAAATGGTAATTCCCAGAAAAAATATCCCAAAGAAAATTGCAGCTGCTGTAATCGATAAGTATGATAGAGACATTTAATGTCCTTCCCGAAAGTAATTATTATGAAAAATATTGCCAATAAAAGTTGTCTGCTTTTATTATTATGTTAAACCTATTAAAGACTTTCGAATTTGTAAAGAGCTAAAAGATATAAGCTTTGTTTATTCGTCAAGTGGTTATATTAAACCGATTAGCGGCTTTATAAAATATGTTAACCTATTAGCTCTTGTTAGACTGTCAATATTAATAGCATAGCCCATAACGCACATAATTTTGGCAAAGTTTAACTTTTCCTTTGCTAAGTCTTTTTGTCCTTCATTATTCGTGTCGGATATATCATTACTGCGCACGGTGAATGATAAAGATTGTAATTTATATTATGGGCACTTCTAAATACTATCTTTTATAAAAATTTAACGCAAAGGGCGCAAAGAATACGCAACGTTCGCAGGTATTGAAGTTTTTAGAAGTGCCCTTAAAAAGAAGCGTTTAGTAAGTATACAAAAGATACCCAAAGAAAGAAGAAGTTTACGAACAAACATTGAAGCAACCGTTTCAGAGTTCACAAGAAAGATGAATAATCGGAAGCTAAAAGTCAGAGGTTACTTCAAAGCAAGGATATTTGCCTTTGCCGGTGGGATAAGTGTGAACTTTGGTAGAATCTATCGTTACCTAAAAGCACAAGAACGAACGCTTGCAACTGTCTAAAATTAAAGGGAAAAGAACTTTATTTTGGACAATAAGTCTGCCGAGACATCACTATGTGAAAAGAACAAAAATAAAAATGTTGAATGAAATGAAATCCTGATCTTATCGGGATAAAATGTAAATAAAAAAAATATTGTATAAAGATTTTTAGGGAAACCACTTCCTAAAAATTTAACAAACAGTCCCGATTTTATCGCATAGGCGTCAACCTAATATTTCTTCCAAACTCCCTAACCTTTGTAATCACTTGTATTTAACGTACTAAAAGTATTTATTGTCTCCAACTGGGATTGGGGGGCAAAAACCCTCGCCTTTAGGCGAAGACTTTAGTAGATTAGCTATATGGAGAATTATCGAAAAAGCAGTCATAGTGTCTATGACCTAAAATACCATATA
>JAKAFW010000074.1:0-7341 GCA_021817845.1 Bacteroidota bacterium | reverse complement strand
AATATTGACAGAATAATTGCCACCTAATTTTTCCTTCATTTTATCGCCTACAAACCCATATTCATAAGCGTCAGCTAAAGCTTTTTCGAGAAGTTTAATCCATTTATGGTATTCACCTCTGATATAAATGTAAGCGGCATTAGCTTGTATAGCATAAGCTTCAATTAAAGTACCTTCGATTAATTGATGAGGGTTGAATTCAAGGATTTGCCTATCCTTAAAAGATCCAGGTTCGCTTTCATCACCATTGATACAAAGATATTTAGGTTTGCTTGAAGTTTTAGGCATGAAGCTCCATTTCAAACCAGCGAAAAAAGCTGCGCCTCCTCTGCCTCTTAACCCGGACTTTTTTACCTGGTCAATTATGTCGTCCGGTGTTTGAGAAAAAGCTTTTTTTAATGCTGTATAACCGCCGTTTTGAATGTAAACATCAATTAGATGTAGGTCTTTTATATCGGGAAGGACAATCTTTTCCATTATTTATTCTTTAGAGATTCTATAATTTGATCGATTTGTTGAATATTTAAATTTTCAAAATAATCTTCATTAACAGCAATCATCGGAGCTGTACCGCATGATCCCATGCATTCAACTTCTTCCAATGAAAACAATTTGTCTTCTGTAACTCCATCGTTTTCAATTCCTAATTTTTCTTTAACATGATCATATATTTTATACCCGCCTCTTAACATACAAGAGACATTAGTACAAACCTGGAGATGAAATTTGCCGACCGGCTTTTCATGATACATAGTATAAAAAGAAACTATGCCTAGGATTTCTTCTTCCTTCATATCGAGTACATTGGCAACTTCCTTCATTACTTCATAGGAAATCCAACCGTTCTGTTCCTGTGCAATGTAGAGGACTCCCATAACTGCCGGACGTTTTTCTGGGTAATGCGAAATAACTTCGTTTATTCTGTTAAGATTTTCTGGTGTGAATGTAAATTCCATATAAAAAGTTTAAGTTTAAGATCAAGTTTATGATTAAGTTCCCTATTTATCAGCTTCGCCCATAACAGGGTCTATACTTCCGACAATAGCAACAACATCTGATATTAAATGACCTTTTACCAAATGAGGAATTGACTGAAGATTAACAAACGAGGGGGAACGGATTTTGCATTTCCATGGATGTCCATCCCCTTTGCTTACTAGATAAAATCCAAGTTCACCTTTAGGATTTTCAACTGCACTATAGATTTCTCCCACGGGAGGATTTATACCAAAATTTACTATCATAAAGTCATGTATTAATTCTTCCATTTTGGAATAGACTTCAGCTTTTTTAGGAAGAACTTTCTTTGGTTGATTAGCCATCGTTTCGCCTTGGGGCATTTTATCAAGGATTTGGCGGACTATTTTTGCACTTTCATATGCTTCCTCGACTCTCACAAAATACCGGGCTAAGCTATCGCCTTCTTTATGAGTAATAACCTTAAAGTCCATTTCATTATAGAAGAGATAAGGTGTAGCTCTTCTAAGATCAAACTCAACCCCGCTTCCTCGTAGACTGGGGCCGGTAAGTCCGAGATCAATTGCATCTTCAGCAGATACAACTCCAATACCTTCGAGTCTTTCGACAAAGATACGGTTAGTATTAAGTAGTCTTTCACACTCTTCCAGTTTTTCGTCGAATTGATCGATGAACCATTTAACTTTTGCTAGTGCTTCCGGTTGAGCATCATTTGCAACTCCACCAATACGCGTATAACTGTTTGTAAACCGCGCACCGCAAAGGATATCCCAAATATCAAGAATTTTTTCGCGTTCTCTTAAAGTCCAAAGGAAAATAGTTAAAGCTCCGACATCCATAGCCAGTGCGCCCATTGCAACAAGATGAGAGGCAATACGAGCAAGCTCTGCAACCATCATTCTGATATATTGTGCACGCGGCGGTACATCAATGCCGGCTAATTTTTCTACAGCGAGAACCCATGCAACATTATTAGCCATAGGAGCAAGATAATCAAGTCGGTCAGTATGAGGAACAAATTCATAGTAGGACATATTCTCGGCCATTTTTTCATAGCCTCTATGAAGATAACCTAGTTCCGGAACGCAAGCCATAACAGTTTCACCGTCAAGGCGTAGTAGTAATCGAAGCACGCCGTGGGTGGCTGGATGCTGCGGCCCCATATTTAGGATCATTTCATTTTCAAGCGCATCTTCGATTGTAATATTAGTATCAGCGCTTAAGAGTGCTTCAATTATTTTAGGATGAACATCTTCTTTAGTTAATTTCTGCATGTTATCTCATTATTTCTTTGGTAGTGTAAGCGAGCCGGTAATTCCCATCAATGGAAAATCTTTTCTTAGAGGATGGTATTCAAATTCTTCAGGCATATACATGCGTCTTAGATCCGGGTGATTATTGAATTTTATACCGTACATATCATACACCTCTCTCTCTTCCCAGTTAGCAGTTCGCCAGACAGAAGATACTGAATCGATACTACAATCTGATTCATCTACATTAGATTTTAAGGAAAGTCTAAAATTATTTTTTAGAGAGAAAATATGATATACTACTGTAAATCGATTTTTCGTTTTAGCCCAATCAATAGCAGTAATATCTTCGCAAAGCCTGAACTGGAGATCGTCGTCATCTTTTAAGAACTTACACACATCGACAATATTTTGTTTGTCAAATAAAATGGTTAATTCATTTCTGTATTCAACAACTTCAAGCTTAATATCTTTGAATTTATCGTTTAGTTTTTGAATTATTAAATCTTTTAATTCCATAATATCAATTATTTTGTAGAACGTTTAGAGTTGGTAGAGGAATATCTTTAAAATCTCTCGCCTTTGATTTTCCTATTTTTTCCTGGATTTGAAGAAGTGCATTCAGCAAATTATCTGGGCGAGGAGGACATCCTGCGACATAAATGTCCACAGGCAAAAATTGATCAATGCCTTGAACTACAGAGTATGACCTATACATTCCGCCTGAAGAGGTGCAAGCACCCATAGCTATAACCCATTTCGGGTCGGGCATTTGGTCATAAATCTTTTTAACTACATGAGACATTTTGTAAGTAACAGTACCGGCGACGATCATTAAGTCACACTGACGGGGCGTAAACCGCATAACTTCAGAACCAAATCGAGCGATATCATATCTAGGGTCACCGGCGGCCATCATTTCAATAGCACAACACGAAATACCCATTGGCATAGGCCATACAGAGTTTTCTCTTGACCAT
This sequence comes from Bacteroidota bacterium, assembly GCA_021817845.1. Taxonomy (GTDB): domain Bacteria; phylum Bacteroidota; class Ignavibacteria; order Ignavibacteriales; family Ignavibacteriaceae; genus FEN-1297. The sequence continues at coordinate 4,130 of JAKAFW010000074.1, read as the reverse complement.
GCGACTAAAGCATCAACAGTTGTAGTAAAGAAACTTTCTTGATTTAATTTTGCTTCTAGTCCCACTTGAAACCGCCTTTCTTATAAGCGTATAGATATCCCAATTCCAGTACAACTAAAAAGATTACCATCGAGAAAAATACAGATATACCGTTTTCGATATATAACTTTTTGAATTGAACAGCCCAGGGATAAATGAAAATTACTTCCAGATCAAAGATGATAAAAAACATAGCGACGAGATAGTATTTAACCGACATTCTTTCATGGGTAGTGCCAACCGGTTTCATTCCGCTTTCATAGGTAGAAAGCTTTGCCTGTGTCGGACGTTTAGGACCAAATATTTCCGATGAGAAGACGGTAGCCACTGCAAATACTATTGCTACGGCAATAACTAAAAACACTGGGATATATTGAACAAGCATAATTAGACTTCGTTTTTTTATTGGGCAAAATTATCCAAAATTTGTCTGATTGTCAATTTAAACAAGTGAGACATATCTCAATATTAGTTTTCAAAGAATAAAAATTTATGTTTTTGTATAAGCTATTTTGGTTTTCTATTATTAAATATTTTTTGTCAATTGCCCCGCCATTTATGGCGGGGATTTAATCGGCAAAAAACGATATTGGCTTTAGCCACATAAACAGCAAAAATGGGGCTAAAGCCCATATTTTGTTTGGATAACCCTACCCCGGCATGAATGCCGGGGCAATACAAAAACACTATATTTTAGAAACAACTTCATAATAATAATTAGAATATTTATTCATCACTTCTGAATTTTCACACAGCCTCTGAAGTCGTGGGCTGCTTTATCTGGACATTATAAATCAGCTGTTTTAACGGCTTACTTTAAGCGGTGGTCAACTTGAGATCAATAAATTAAATAACCGAAGTTATGGGTTGAATTGATAGACATAATTATGACCGGTTATCCAGCCAATTACACTGCCGATTACACTGCCGATTACAGCACCTGAAAAAATAAAAGTCATAAATGCAGCATCCGAATTATTAGACGATTCACTATTGCTTCCGAGGCCGGATGAATGTAGAACATATAAAACAATTACACCAGTTATAGCCCCAGTTATAGTGCCTAAAGATAAACCTGTTATAACTCCGGGTAATCGTTGTAAATAGCTTGCCTTCTTCACTTTATTCAGAGGCAAATATTCTTTGATACCTTTGCAGTTAGTGAACTGAATTGATGAATCATGAAGTATTTTGATATTTTCTACATTTAGTGTCTCACCATCTTTTAGAATTATATCAGCGGAAGAATGTACGAAACTGGTATTGTTGTATTTCATGTTCACGATTTCACTCAATGATAATACATTTTCATTCTTAACATTTACGATTAGAGAGTCATTCCATATTCTTGCGGCTTTTAATGTAGTAAATGAACTATCGTTTATCAAAGTAACTTTTACCTAACTTGAGCGATTAGCTTACATAAAAAAAGCCTTTTGGATGTTTAAGTACTGTAAAAACAGTACCTTTGTAATGATAAAAAAACAAAAATAAACAACCCAAAAGGTGAAACAAAGATGCAAAAAAACAATCATAAAAACCAACAACAAATTAGCAAAATTGAAATAACCAACAACAAAATTTCAGGAAGAGGCGGACTTGCATTCTTTCTCCGCTACGTTGAACAAATAGGATTTTATGACCTCTCTGAAAAAATATTGGGGCATATACGGATATCATCGAAAGGTTTGTCATTATATCAATTCATGAAACAAATTCTCGCCTACTTTATTGATGCTACTTATATGAGTATGGAAAGTTTTAATGATAGGAAAAAAGATAGCGGTTATACCGCTCTGTTAGAGAATAAAGAAGAAGCAATGAGTTCATCGCACCAAATGAAAAGATTTTTCCGAAAGCTGATGAATAACAATATCGGGAACACAATCTATCGAAAAATTCTCCACAAACTCTTCCTCTGGAGACTACAGATTGAAAAGCCTGAAATCATAATATTAGGCGTAGATACTATGGTCATGGATAATAACGATGCCCAAAAACGAGAAGGAGTAGAGCCAACCTATAAAAAGAAAAAAGGTTATCAGCCACTGCATATTAGCTGGGGTTCATATTTGGTTGATATAGTATTTCGAAGCGGCAGTTGTCATTCAAACCACGGAGAAGATTTTATAGACAGTGTAGAAGGTATCACAAAACTGATACGAAAGCACTACAAAGCGGAAGTTCCAATAATAGTAGTCTGCGACAGTGGATTTTTAGCTGACAAAGCATTCACCTATTTTGAAGAAACCCTAAAGATAGGATATGTTATTACCGGGAAGATGTATGATGACATTAAAAATTACATAGAAAAAGTGCCTGCAGAGGAATACAAAAAGTTCAAAGGCAGCGGGATATGGAACTACATTGAACTCGGGAACAAATTAAAAAGTTGGGATAAATTCAGACGAGCAATATTTACCACGTTAGTGTCAGAGGAAAGCGGACAATTAATTTTAGAATTTGCAAGACCGGATACTATTCTCTATACCAACCTTGGTCAAGATACAGAGTTTACAGAACAACTAAAGAAAGCCGGGAAAGAAGATTTATTAACAGCCGATTCAATTATTTCTCTTGCACATCAGCGGGGTAAAGACGAATTGATTCATCGTTCAATAAAAGAATTAGCTACAAAAGAACAACTCCCGTTTCAGCAGATGGGAATGAATAGAGCATATTATTATCTGTTGGCAATATCACATTTTTTATTTGAATCGTATAAGAGAGATGTTACCTACGAAGTGTTTCCTATAAAAAGCTATCCGAATACCTTTCGCAGACAACTTATTGATTTTGCCGTAAAAATAGTTTCCCACGGTGGAGAGATTATTCTCAAAGTTACAAATGAAATCAAAGAAAGACTGAACATTTATAGGTTATGGGAACTCTGTCAGATGCAACAGGTGATTCAAGTTTAACATTTGAAATTCAGAGAAAAAAAGGACAATTCACTTCAAAAGAAATCAGTCGCGGGGATCACTATATTTAAAAACGATATTCTTAGCCGAAGAGTATTAATGCTAAAATATTTGTGAATAAATTTTGATATTTTTTAAAGAATTAAGTAAAATTTCTCTGTGTAATTTTTAAAAAATGATTTTTGTGGTGCAGTTTTTTGTACGCACAAATAAATCGCTCAATTTAGGTTATAATTAGTTGTTTAAAATCTCCCGGTGTAAAAGAAATTAAACGTTTTTCTAAAGCTTCAAGATTAATATTCCTTGAAAATTTAATTTCCCCGATTTCACCAGTTAAAACTCCGGAAACTTTTTTATTTGAGTAATTCTCCAATTCAGCAGAAACGGTAAGTTTAGCAGTTTTAAACTTTTCAGCATCGACTTTGCTTTGAACGAAAGGATAATTGATTGAAACGTCGCCGCAAAATTTTAGCTTAACTGGGCGCCAAATACCCATGTTATTATCAGAGGGTGAAGGATTCCAATCAACAAAGCCTATTGCAGGTTCTCCTTTTTTGGGAGGGAATACTTCAACAGCAAGAATATTTTTCCCTCTCCGTTTTATAATCTTGGTAACATCAAATTCGGACATCCGGTAGGCTCCAGCAGCCTTGCTACTATCAGCAACAAATTTCCCATTAAGCCAAATATTTGCACGGTAGTTTATCCCTTCAAATTTTAATTTTATAAATTTGTCATCTTTCATTTGAGAAAGATAAAATTCAGTACGATACCACCAAGGTTTTTTAAATTGTTTAGAAGGGATATTTTTTAAATTATCTCCTACAAAGACGTCTTTGTAAATCTTATCGTTGACAAGGGTGCCCAAAACTGTCGAAGGAACAGATGTTGGATACCAATCCTTTGTCGAATATTCGGGAGATGATATTTGAGAACCATTATCAAAAACTTTTCCAGATGAACATAAAAACCACCCCTTATTTAGTATAAATTCATCATCAATAATATTATTTTGAGAATAAGTTGTAGCATGAAGAGCTGTCAAAAGTAAACAACTACCGGCTGTAAGCCGGTAGCTTTAGGTTCGTCTAAAGCCGACTTCGGCTAATCACTTATCCGAAAATCTTCGTCTTCTTTCTCAACATCCTGATTTTCTATATATTGCATTAT
>JAKAFW010000039.1:0-32079 GCA_021817845.1 Bacteroidota bacterium | reverse complement strand
TCTGATCTCCGACTGGATTTCTTCATCGGATAATTGTTTCGGAAGATATTCCTGGAGTATTTGCAATTCAGATTCTTCTTTTTTTGCTAATTCTTCCCTCCCGCCGTTCCTAAACTGTTCGATAGAATCTTTCCTTTTTTTTGCCGCTGTGCTCAGCATTTTAATTTCTTCTTCAGCGTTTAACTCTTTACCGATTCCGCTTTTCTCAAATTCTAAAATCAAAGCGCGTATTGAACGGATTGTTTCAAGCCGGATTTTATCGCCTGATTTCATAGCCTTTTTTAAGTCTTCATTTATTTTTTCTTTTAAGCTCATCTAAACTCCTAAATTAAAAATTATTTTTACTCAACACTAAATCTCTCTGCAAGTTGAATTATGTTTCCGGTAACGAAATTAAAGTTATTAAATATTCCATGCACTAACTCACCGATTTCAGCCGGTTTAACAAAGCTATCATAATTCCCCTTCATCCACTTGCGGTTTGCCGGAGTGTCAATAACCAAAGGTGTGATAGCATTTGCAGTTAACTTTATTTCTTTTCCCTCCAAAGCTAATGTTTTTACAAGATGAATTAAAGATGCTTTTGATGCTCCGTATGCTGCTTTTTTTGCCTCGGGGTTTGTGCCCGTAAAAGCAGCAGTAAATAAAATCGAGCCGGCGGCTGAATTCTTGACTAACAGGGAAAAATGTTTTGCAATTAAAAAGCTTGTCATTAAGTTCATGTTGAACATTTTTTCAAAATCATTTACTTCTGTTTCCCAAATATTCTTTCCTCCGAAATATCCTCCAATAGTGTTGAATAGGAAAAAGATTTTATCTTTTCCGGGCTTAACCGACTTAAAAGCATCAGCAACATTAACTTCCAAAGTTAAATCTTTAACATTTACAGTTTCAACTTTTTCGTTTTTGTTATTTACTTCTGATTTTGAATCAAAGAGAAATATTTTGTCGTAATCCTTTTGTACAAATACATCCGAAGCTCCCTTCCCCAATGCTCCACTTGCACCGAAAAGCAATAACTCCTTTTTCATTGACAAATTTCCTTTATGAAGAATAACTTGAAAAGATTCAAGGACAAAATAACAATTTCTGTTTTATAATAAAATGATACCGATTTGACTTAAGAAGGATTGTCTATTGCAGCGATAATTATTTTTTTACTCTTGGTTGATGAATATTAGCAAGGATTGGAAATATATTCAATAATTTAAGGCGCTTTTTATTTCTTCACTCGCCAGCCTGATTCCCTCTTTATAATATTTGATAGAATCACTGTTGCTCTTGAAATATTTTGATAATTCAACCGGATGCACATTTTTCGGCAGTTTGCTCCTCATTTTTTTATCCAAAATACCGCAGACGAGAAATATCTTTGTACCGGTTTCTGCAAATTTCTTTATGATTGTGCCGGTGGCTTTATTCATAAAGCTCTGATTATCAAACGAACCTTCGGCTGTAATAACGGCAGAATACCTGGTCGTTTTTTTTATCCCAAGGTTACGGGAAATAAACTTATCGGAAAAAATTATATTTGAATTCAAAAAAATTTGAAATCCTGCAGCCAAACCTCCGCCTGCGCCGGAAATAAATTTTGGGATTGCAGATAACCTTTGTTCATCAATTATTTTAATAATATTAGAAAAGCCTTTCTCGGCTATTTTAATTTCATTTCCGGTTAAACCTTTTTGTTTACCAAAAGTTTTCGATGCACCGAATGTTCCAAGCAACGGATTGTTCACATCTGAAATTAAATCAATTTGAAAGGGTAAATTTATTTTTTTCCAATCCATTTTTTTTACCAAACCAAAATTTCCTGGAATAGGTTTGATCCTTGCACCTTTTGCATCAATAAGTTTCAATCCGAATTCGGAAAGCATACCGATCCCCATATCATTAGTTCCGGTACCGCCGATTCCGATTATTACTTTATCTACAAATATTTTCCCCGCTTTTATATCGGAAATGATATTTTGTAATAGAACTCCCATTGCTCTTGAATTTATTAAAAGAGGATGCCTTTTGTCGCTCGGAATTAATTTTAATCCCACACAATTAGCCAACTCTATAAATATTTTCTTATCATTTTTGCTATATCCGACTTCACAATCGATTAACCTTCTGCCAAAAGGTAAAGGAATTTTATATGAAATTATATCCAATCCGAAGTTTTCCATACAAACATTTAAGAACCCATCTCCTCCGTCCGAGATAGGTTTAGAAATTAAGATGACTCTCTTTTGATTTCTTAAATTATAGGAAAATAGATTAGCAATTGAAACCGAATCCGCACATTCCTTAAAACTATTTGGAGCAATGAGAATTTTCATGTTAATTTTATATATGTAAAAGCTTAATAAATCATCTTAAGAAAAGTATAAAATTGATTCATCATATGCATGAAAAGGTTAGCAATATTTTTTCCAAGAAACATTACAAGTATTGATAATGTCTATTGATCTACAAGTGCAAATTTGAGATTAATTTCATTCCCTTTGAATTACTCTAACTTTCTATCATTGGAAATTTCCTTCAAACTTTACCATTCCTTTAGGTCCATTATATATTTTTCTGAAATTAGTAAAATCGTTACCGGATAATTTTATATTACTATTTTTGTCTCCTTCCAAATCAAGAAATAGATTCGTCCCAGTTGTAGATTCAGAATCATAAACTTTTCCATTCCTAACGTCCGAAAAAGTTAAAAATGATTTTGCCTCATTATCACATTCGGCTTTTAAGCCGGATAAATAAATTCTGTTTACATCTTCACATACAATTACAGGTCGAACATCTTTCTTTTCATAATTCAACTCAATATTATTAAATGAAATATTCTCCGCATGACGTACATAAAAACCATACGAAGGTAAGTTGCCCCACATTGTTCCTTCAGGATAATTATTTTCAAGTTCAGGAACCTCATCTTTATACCCATTCTTATTTACACCTCCGCTGTAGTTAATTATGATATTACTAAGCGAAATATTCTCAATATGATGACCTGGTATTCCTGTAATTGAACAACCAATGGATTTTACATTATCAGCTACAACATTGCTTATGTTTACATTCTTAAATTCACCTACTTTTGGTGACGCAGCATCATCTTTATATTTTCTCCCCCTGTTACCTAATCTAAGAAATATCGGTACTTCAGGCCCGTCAATTCTAATGTTTGAAATTGTAACCCCTTCGATATTACCGCCATCAACCGTTGCAAGTGTAATGCCGCTTGTTCCTTCCGGTGAACCATAAATTACTTGTTTAACAGCAGAAGGTTTCACAACTATATTGGAAATCGTAATGTTCTTAAAATCACCTGTAGATTCCGTACCTATTTTGATTGCATTACAATGACTGCTAATTATACAATTAGTAATTACTACATTCTCAACTGATTTTGGTAAAGTGCTCTTCAAGGTTATTCCATCGTCGTCTGTATCCCCTGTGCAATCCGAAATGATAACATTTTTACAACCGTCTATATCCATCATATCGTTATTTTGATTTGCGTGGTTAAACACTTTAATCCCGCGTATTGTCAATCCTTCGCAAGCTAAGTATTGTTCCATCCACATTGCTGAATTTATCAACGTAATATTTTGTACTGAAATATTTTTGCATTCCACAAAACGAATAACAAATGGACGGTTTTCATATCTTTCGGGTTTCTTTTTAGTATTTACTTTGAATGCTTTGCCTTGCCCGTCTATTGTTCCATCGCCATCAAAGGAAATATTTTCAGCATTCTCCGCATAAAATAAACTATACTTCAAGAAGTGATCGTTATAGGATTCCAGCTTAGGTTTATGCTCTTGATAATCTTTCAAATTAGTGCTGCCCAAAATTATCGACCCGGCTGAAAGATATATTTTGACATCACTCTTTAAGTCTAATGATCCGGTTAAATATTTCCCTGCCGGCACCAATACAGTGCCACCGGATTCAGAACATTTATCTATCGCCTTCTGAATTGCTTTTGTGTTTAAAGTAATTCCATCTCCTTTTGCACCAAAATCCTTTATGTTAAAAATAGAATTCCTTGTTTGAGCAAATAGAGAAACAGAGATCAAATAAAAGATTATTATTTTATTTTTCATTGTAATGTTCTTTTGTATAATAATTAATTACTTTAGTCACCTTACATTTAACCATCGCCCAATATTCCATTCCTCCATCACTCCAATCCTCCAAGAGTTGGATAAGTACCCTTACCTTAAATTTATTCGTACCGTATATACTTGTGTCTTCCCTGTCCTGTCGGTATTAAAAATTATATTTTTGCCGTCCGGACTAAATTCCGGGCAAGGCTCTGATGCCCCTGTTTCCCAGCTCGAATTATGCTTGAATAATACTTTAGTTTCCTTCAATTGACGATTCTCAATTTTATAAATAGCCAAATATGGACCATTATATATGTCGGTAACCCATGTTTCATTGTCGCTAAATATTTGCGGATGTGCTGCTTCAACATTTAACTGGATCATAAAATGATCACTTCCCTTATAATTAGTAGCACCAATAAATTGTTTCCCTTTGTCTGCACCGAATTTATATCGGGCAGTAAATCCTAACATACTTCCGTCGGGAAACCAAAATTCATGCGTCCTATGTAAACCAAATTCCTGTGGCGCAACCGGACCACCGTCCGTTCCATCAATGTTCAACCACCATATACGAATTGGAGGTATCCCAAATATTCCCGGTTTATTCTTCTCAAATACATGTGCCCAGCAATAAGAAATAATTTCAGGATTTACCGGGTTGCAGAGTACATGGTTAATTCTAAATCCATAATCCGGGCTTATCTGGGTTAATTCCTTTGTGGTCAAATTCAATCTATAAATTGCATAAGGACCTGTGCTGCATTTTCTTGTGTAACCTGGATTTTTATTCGTTGCAAACACAAAATACTTTGCATCGCACGTAACTGAAAATGATACCGGCTTATATTCTGTAAAAACATAAATAATATTAGCTTTTAAAGTCTCGGTATTTAATGTCTTTAAAGTATCGCCGTTCAAATACCATAATGTTTGAATATCTTTTAAATGCCACACATTTGGTCTAACATGTAAATCCGCAGTCATTTGTGTCAACTCGCCATTGTTTAGGCTCAGCTTATATAAATTGATTCTTCCGGTTCGGTTTGAATAAATTATTGCCGTACTGTCATCGATAAAAGATTCATCGTTAAAATAAAGATGCCAATTCGTCCCGGTATTTGTCCACTGTGTAATTTCATATCCGGTCGAATCGTCTTTCCATGTACGTTTTTCGCTTTGCCAAATTTTTCCGACATAACCGTTTACATCATCTCCTATTTTAGGGCTGTCCTTTATATGGCTGGTACTTAAATCATTGTTTTTTGTATCAGACCTGTCCGACAAGGCGGAATATTTCCACTGCCTTCCCCCTGAACTTAAACTTACACTTGATCTTGAACTTGTACATCCCCCTTTGCTCCCTAAACTACAAGGTTTTCCATATAAATTAGGAAACGAAATAATCAGTATCCCAATTAGAATAAATCTTAAAATATTTTTCATTATAAACCTTAAGCTGATATTAAATATTTACTCGCCGAATCTAAGTCCAAATAAAGGATTACATTTTTATGTTTTCGAAGAATTGAAGCAGAACATTTTGTTGATATATTACCTGATAAAACATCCTTTATCGCATTTGCTTTTCTAATGCCCGAAACAACTACATTCAAATATTTACCATTTAATAATGCCGGTATTGTCAAAGTTTTAGATAATTTTCTAATTTGGCAATCTCAACATCCGCACAAATGATTGCGCCTAATCCTCGCGGATCATTATCATATCTCTGTCTTGTTTCATAAAATTCTTTACTGTCTCCGATTCCGGTTCCGCAACAAATGTCTTTTACTACGCCCGCAGATGTTATTTTTGTTTGAAGAGCTTTCCATGCATTAAATACATTGGCACTTAAGTTTTTATCTAAAATACCGCCTGTTATTCCTTTTGCTAATGCAACAATAAACATTGCAGTACAAGAAGTTTCTTCAAATGAATTTTTATCATCAAGCACCTGATGCCACATGCCGTTGATATCCTGGCAATCCAATATCCCTTTTATATGATTTATAAAAATTCTTTCCACTTCATTATAATATTTATTATCCTTCGGTAAGTAGTTTAAAGCATCAGACTCCGCCCATAATATCCAACCGTTAGCTCTTCCCCAAAATATTTTGGATTTTCGATTCGTCTTACTGAACCAACCATGCTTGTATAATTTCTTTTGGGAGTCAAAAAGATACTTATTGAAGTTGATAATCTGCTTTTCAGCTTCATCAAAATATTTCCTTCGATTTGTTATCCTTCCCATTCTTACTAACAACGGTACAGACATGAATAAATCGTCTGCCCAAATTGTCCATTTCTCCGGCTCAGGTCTGCATAATGTCCCATCTGGTAATCTTGGTTGGTCGTATAAAACATAATCCGCCATTTCAAAAAGAAGTGAATCATAATTATGAACCTTGTCATATAAGCTTAATTCGGCAAATGGAAGTGCCGGTGCACCGGCATCGTCTAACATACTTTTCCTGAATATGCGGTAATAACTTGTGCGTAAATCATGGTCGTCGTAATATTGTTTTTTAAATAGAGACAAATTTCCTACAATAAAATCACAGTATTTTCTTACGAATCCACGATAGCGCTCGTCACCCGTTGCTTTCGAAAGGTCCATCATTGCCATCATCAATATGCCGTTCGGATAATTCCAATCTGCAAAAGAATCTTTATTAAAAGTGGTTGAGGGATTTATTGTTAGTCTTTTGATGATATTAGTTTTTGGAAACTCCAATTGAACGCTCGAAAGAAATTGCTCTGAGAATAGACTATCTACTAAATTTTTCTCCGAATCGGAATTCTTTCCAATCATTAATCCCTTCTTTGAATTAGTTATAAATCCCCACGCAAATAAAGAGTGATTCTTTTTGACAATAGGTAATATTTTCGAACGTGGATTTTCTTCAACGTCTGTTAACTCACGAAGATAAATTAACGCATTACTTCCTCCCGGCGACTCAATAATAATTCTATTCATCCCCTTATTAAGCTGTACCGCTAATGTGTCCTGAAAAGAAAATATTGAATATGCAATCTCTTTGAAGTGAAATTTATCTTTATCTTTTCCATTAAATACAAATTTTTTATTTATCCATATTTTAACCGGTTCCGTATAACTGATACCAAAATTAAATTTCGAACCTTCCTGTACTGATATTTTTGCTAATGCAAATGACGGGTTCGTATTTTTATTCCGGAATATTTTTGAAAAATCTATTACTTGAATATTAAGGACAGGCTTTAGTTCGGTATTTGTCAGTGCAAAAGTTGTTTCGCCAATTACTCTATCGGCAATTCTTCGGGCAATCAAATGAGTATTTGAATTTTCTATCTGAGCATGCAAATTTACTACAAAAGAAAAAACAATAACGAATATTATAAAAAATAATCTCTCCGCATTGTTAGCTTTCATTTGATTATTTAATGCCAAATTTATAATTGTAATAAGCTGCAAGAAATCTTAAACTAAATGAAGTCCCAACGTCGCGTTGAATAAGATTTACCTTTCCGTGACCTATTTTCATCCTTGTATCAAGCACACCCCCGGCTAGATTTTTATCCGGATTATTTATTGAAAATCTGTTTTTCATTATCCATTTAAAGGATTTCTCTATGCTTGACTTAAATTCATTTCCAACGCCGTAATCTATTGCTTTTATCCAGAGTAAAGCCGCAAATGCAACAGCAGATCCGGTTACAGAATTATCGTCAAATTTCCCGTTAAGGTAATTCTTATAAAAAATTGTCCCGTCCGGTCTCTGTATTTTTTGAAATGTTTTTAATGTCTTCAATGCTGCATCAAGATAGCGTCTGTCTTTAGTCAAGTCGTAACCTTCCAATAAAGATTCCGCATACCAAAGATTAAACCTGGGATGGATTGAACCGTCTTTCTCATTGTTAGGCGTAAACTGCATCCACAATCCTTCTTTACCTTGTTTCTGGACGAGGCTTTCACATAAGTCAATAAATACTTTTTTATATTTCTTGTTTCCGGTAAACTCGTACATATCTTTGAATAGATATCCTTCATTATTTGGGCGCGCTACATCAAACAATGTTTGATTTTTCTTATCAGGCCAAAAAGGAGAATGGTCTTTCATGACTTCACCGGTCTTTGCATTTATTGCATCGTAAAAAACTCCTGACTTTGGAACATACATATTTTTCAGCATCCACTTCCCTGCATTTGTCGGCACTTCTGCATATTTTTTTATTCCGGTAATTCGATAAAGATTATATAATCCTGGCGTACCGTCTGTAACTGTCGCAAATACAATATAGTCTCCTACGTAATCCCCGTGAACCGCATTTACCATCCCATTCAATTTTGGGTCATTTTTAATTTGCAAACTACACCACCAATCGCCCGCTCGTTCGGCAGCATTCAAATAATTCTCGTTTTTTGTAATCTTGTAAGCATCGACCAAAGCATTAATTATTTGACCTGTGTGCCATGCCGGCTCATAAGGATGCCATTTCCCTTCAACCAAATTATAATCGCATCGTGATTTCCCTTTATCATCCAAAAGAATATTGGCGGAATAATTTGCGCATTCATTTATACCTTGAATAATTTCCGTACGTAATGAATCTGACGTCTCGGCAAATGATATTTTTGTAAAACAAAAAAATGAGGCAATTGAAACAAAAAATATTCTCACAAGAAAGTATTTAATTCTATACATTTTATACCATTATATTTTGTTAACTGAAGTTACGCAAAATTGTAAAACTGCATGTCATACCCGCGAAAACAGGTATCTACTATGCTAAAACATCCCTTCGGAATGATTGAATAATCGAAAATACTGTTCAATTCCATTCCTCCAATATTCCCCCCTCCATTATTCTTATCCTATCCTTGCTGCAAGTAATCCGATTCCTAAAATTCCAAGTACAAATAGAAGCGCCCAGCTAAAGCCGACAATATCTACACGGTAGCGCTTGAATGTAAACTTTTTATGTAGTGAAAGAAGGTCAACCAATAACAAACTTTGACCGTTTTCTTCCAACGACTCATCTCCGTTAAGCGGTTTGCCTGTTGATTCCCCTTCCAGCATTATTTCAATTCCTTTTTCTTTTAATTTATATTCTTCCCCTACAGGCGTATGAAGCAGGGAATAAAAACGATTTAATTTTTCTTCAGGTTCCTTTTTGGTCATTAAACTGACGACAATAATTGCAATAAAGCCCGCCGGTAGATAAGCAGCAATTTGATATGCCGTGCTCCAACCTAATCCAAAAGAGAAGTAAGGTCCTGTGTATAGATTAACAATTGAAGCGACAATAAGATTTGCCCAAAATCCGTACCGGTTAGCCCGTTTCCAAAATATTGCCATCCAAAACCCGATACCAAAATATGCGGTAAAATACCATGTGTATGTAAGTCCTTGAATAACACTTGGGATTGTTAGTGCAAAAGTTACTCCGCCTATAACTAAAATCGCAGCAGAAAGTCTTGCGATTTTTAATTCATTAACCGGCTTATCTTTTCTTGCAAAATACTTTTTATAGAAATTATTAGTAATTATTGCCGAACCGCCAACCATATAATTGTGACAAACTGCTAATACGGCTGCTACCATAGAAGCAATCATCAAGCCTATTAAACCGGAAGGCAATAAATTTGCTACCATAATTCCAAAAGCATTTTCTCTGTTAGCATGACTTAAACCCGGATATAATGCGGCTGCAAACACACCAACGAAAGCCCAACCTAACGTTACAATCCTTTTTGTGAAAGTTCCGTAAGTCCAGCCCGAGCGGCAGCTCTTTTCAGATTTACCGGCGCCTCCAACCGCCATATGGTGCGGTTGCACAACTATCCCGACTAAACCATTTATCACCACAACCAAAATAAAGAATAGAGTCACTTCTTTTGGGGCGATAAAACTGAACATATATGCAGGAAGTTTTGCTTTGATAGCCGTTATTCCGCCTCCTGTATGTAATGCAAATGGGATCAAAAGAAATGAGAGTACTAAAATGAAAAATCCTTGAATCATATTGATTGATAATGCAGAAACCAATCCTCCAAGAATGCTATAACCTAAAAAGAATATTGTAACGGCTATAATGATTGCAAGAGATGATATAGCACCGTGAGTGACCGCTTCTATTGCTGTTCCAGTACCTTTTAGAATTAAACCAAGGTCCATAATAAAATAGAGAAGTCCCATTACCGAATAAGCAACACCTACTTTGGAGCCGTATCTTTCTTCAAAAAAATCTCCGGTAGTAACATATCTTACTCTCCTGTAGATTGGAGCAATTAACCAGAAAAAAGGAGTGGCAAAAAGATACATCCATTGATACCAAATACCGGCTAATCCGATTTGATACGTAGCTCCTGCAACTCCAATAGCTTGGTCCGTATGCGTCCCTGCGCCGAACGCATTAGCAATCATGGAAATCTTGTTGCCTCGTCTACCGGCCATAAAATAATCGCCGGTATTTTTGACCTTATTTTTGGCTCTGATTCCTAAATAAACAATCACAGCCACATAACTTAAAATAATAACCCAATCAAGCGGGGCTAAACCAAAAATCATATTTACAACACTGTTTTTATTTTAAGAAATTTACATAAAATATTATATTTAACTAATATTTAATAACTCCTCTGTAAAACTTAATAGAATAATGGAAGTCTTGAATATTATAATATTTCCCATTCTTCCACTATTCCATTCTTCTAATCTTCCATCACTCCATTATTCCACTCCTCCATTACTCCTTCCTTTAAACTTCCCCTATACCTTTCTTTGCGCTCCACAAATCCTTTAACCTAAATGCCGCAAGCTTCGGTGCTCTGTCTCGCGAGAAAACACCTTTGAGATTCAACACTACTCTTCGGAAATTTTGAGGTGTCTTAAAATCTGCAAAATTCCAAACTTGTTCACCTATAGTATAATCTTTTGAATCAATTAATTTAATGTATGCCTCAATCAAGTTAGCCTGAAATTCTTCAGTAAACATTTGATCAGAAGTTGAATGGTATCCGGGCATTGTGTCAGCTCCAAACTCTGTAATAAGAATCGGCTTTTTATATCGCTGATAAATTTCATCCATCTCTTTGCTAAGCGCTTCAATTGCTTTGTCTAATTGCCCTGGGTGTTCATACCATCCGTAATATCTATTGATTGAGATTATATCGCAAAATTCAAATACAGGGTCTTCAATCCCTGCACGCTGACAATTGGGTACGGTAATAGGGCGGGTTGGATCTAAACTCTTGGTGAAATTTATTACTTCTCTCCAATACTCTTTTCCGGCTCCGTTAAAATAAATTTCTTCGCCGACAAGGTTCGGTTCGTTACCGGCAGCCCATATGATTACTGATGGATGATTGCAATCTCTGTCTATCAGTCTTTGAATAAATTCTTTATGATTCACTAAAGTTTGTTCATTTACATGTCTGAAGTCTAAGCTTACAGCAGGAGCTTCATCAATTATTAAAAATCCATTTCTGTCGGCATACGACATCAATTCTTCAGAATAAGGATAGTGAGATGTCCTAAATGAGTTTGCATTACACCATTTCATTAATCCAAAATCTTTTACGATTAACGGAAGGAAAAGTCCTTTCCCAATCACACTAAAGTCTTCATGCTTACCGAAACCTTTTAAGAAGATTTCTTTGCCGTTTAATAGAAGTTTATTGCCTTCAACTTTGACTTCACGAACACCGACAGGTAAAGAGTATTCATCAATAATATTTCCGTCCTTTAATAGTTGGAAATTAAAGTTGTACAAAAATGGATTTTCATGTGACCAAAAATTGCATTGAGATATTTCAACTTCGGTTTCGCCAAAGTTATTTTGTATTATAATTTGTTTCTTTAAACGATTTGATCCGCCGGTAATATTAAGCGATATTTCTCCGTCCGCGAGACCATCTGTCCAAACTTTTACAATTGCTGAACCTTCATCCGAAGGATTTACATAAGTTTCAACTTTAATTTTCTCTAAATGAATTTCCGGGATAATCGATATTATAACCGGCCTGTGAATTCCGCCAAATGGGAAAAAGTCGAACCTCGTTGCAGGATATGTTTCTTCACGAAGCCTATTTTCTTTAGAAAAATATTCAGACTTAATCCCCTGGGGAATTGATCCATCGTTAAGCTCGTTATTTACAAGCATAACTACCCTGTTTTCTTTCCCTGGTTCAATAATGTCTGTAATATCCAACTCAAAAGGTAAAAAACCAAGATTATTTTCTCCCGCTAATTTATTATTAATCCAAACTTTTGAATTATAATCCGCAGAGCCAATTCTAATTAATATTTTCTTCCCATTTAATTCCACGGGTAGATAAAAATCCTTCTCATACCAGGCGCTGCCAACATAGTGGAGTAATCCAATTTCTTCTAACTGTTCATTCCAACTTCCGGGTACCGCTATTTCAATATTAGATTTCTGATACTCTTTGCTATGACAAAGTCCTTCAAACCATTTTTCTTTTTCGCCAATTTTATCAGAATCTATAGAAAATTTCCAGAAACCTGATAAATCAATTATTGTCCTAAATTTATTTGTAATCGGATATAGCATACTTTTCCAATAAAAGTTATTAAAAAAATTCCCATTTAATTTTATACATTTATATCGTAGCCCCGCGCAAATTTATTAGCCCGCCTGCAGCCTTCTTTTTCGCTCCGCAGGATTCTCTGATAATTAGTGATGGTTTAAGAATAGTCCTGTTTCCAATGTCGCTGCCATTAATCCTTTTTTCAATAATTTCAACGGCTCTTCTACCTATCTTTTCTGCGGACTGATTGACAGTTGTTAACGGAATTGAGGCATATCGTGCCATTTCAAGATCGTCAAATCCAACAAGAGCAACTTCATCAGGGATTGAAATTCCTGCTTCAAGTGCTGCTTGTTCAAAACCTAAGGCAGTAAGATCGCTATAAATAAAAAGCGCATCCGGCTTTTTCTCTAACGATTTAAATGTCTTCCCAAATTCATATCCAAGTTGAAATCTATCAGAACCTGAATCAAAATTTTCAGTTCCTAAAAAGAAAAGTAACTTTGAATCGTAGGGTATATTATACTCGTTTAAAGCCCGGTAATAACCATTTTTCCTAACCTCACTTAACAAATTTCCTTTGCCAATATGAACGTAACCTATAGATTTATATCCTGTTTTGATTAAATGTTCCGTAGCGATAAACCCCCCAATTTCCTGGTCTGAACCTACGTACCAGTAATCTGGATCATGCATGTATGAAACCATAATATATGGGAAGTTTTCGTTATGGATTTTTTGGATATAATCTGTGGCTCTATATTCCAATGAAAGTGAGGCAATAATTAATCCATCCACTCCAATCTCCTTGAAATGATTTATTTGACTTTCTTCTTTTTCAATTTTATTTGAAGAACTTGAAAGTAAAATATTATAGCCTAATTCGTAAGCTCTTTCTTCTACGCCGTGAACTACCATTGAAAAGAAAGGATGTTTAATATCTCTTAAAACGAGCCCTATAGTTTTTTGTTTTGTGATGCCGATTCGTTTTTGTGTCTGATCAGCTACATATGTTCCTTTACCTACTCTTGTAAACAGGATACCTTCATTTACTAAATCAGATAATGCTTTTTTTACCGTAATCACGCTTACTTTAAATTCTTTGCTCAAATCATTTTGAGAACCGATAGGATCTCCTGGTAACAGATCTCCCATCTCGATTTTTCTCTTAATAGATTTTTCAATCTGTTCGTAAAGAGGCGTCGGATCGTTAAAATTAATTTCGTCAGACATCGCTTTATCTCCTTATATAAAAACTATTGAATAAATATTATTTTTATAATATTATAATAATTGACCACTCCATTATTCCACTACTCCCTTCCTCCATTATTCCATCCCTCCAATTTATTATGAGACGGGGCATCCCACGACATGCCGGGAAGAGCGCCCCGCCTGCAAGCTGGTTCATTACTTCAGCATAATCATCTTTTTAACACTAACAAAATTTCCTGCAGATAATCTGTAAAAATAAATTCCACTGGTTACCATTTGTCCGCTTTGGTTTGCTCCATCCCACGTCACCGAATGCGTTCCTGCCGATTGAACATTATTAACTAAACTTCGAACCATCTGTCCAAGTAAGTTGTAAATATTTAAACTAACTTCTCCCTGCTGGGGAAGTACGTACTGAATGTTGGTTGTCGGATTAAATGGATTCGGATAATTTTGGTCTAATTCATATTTTGCCGGAACATTATTTGCCTGATTTCCTTTAATCCCGGTCAGCATCAATCCAAACCAGCTAACTGCGCCCAATGGCTTTCCATCAGTTGAACCGGTGTACGACTTATATGTATTAGCATATGAAAAATTAAAATTGGCTTGCCCGACAGTATCCATATCCACTTGCGTACCCGAAGGAGTATTATAAAAAGTTTTTATTGTCTGTAGCGGTAAAGCAGGTTCTTTCATGAAATTTAATGCTTCATTTATATTGGTGTTTGCAAATCCACTGTTAGTAACATAGGACTGGCTAAGTGAATCAAAGGTAACTGGTGCTAGCACCGTTTGAAGTAGAGTAGGATATAGATTGATAATACTTGTGTCAATAAAAAAATTATTATTCCTAAAGACAGCTTGCTGAGTTACTGTAGGATCGGGATAAGAAGAAAGTGATATAATATGCGTAACAGTACCTGTTTGGCCTAAGAAACCGCAATCCTTAAAAATGTTGTTTGATACAAAAGCATACTTTGCTTCCCCTATCTTTAGCCCATTATATCCAATATTTACAGCCGTATTATGATTATAATATAGATTATTTACAGTACCTCCGCCGTCGCGATAGAGGCTACTCGTTATATTATAGAATGTGCAATTTTGAATGTAAACTGAATCAAGGGGAATACCCCTATTATCAACGGCTCTACCATTATCGGGGCTAACCATTTGCCCAATATTACTTACTATACTATTGGTTAATCTTAAATCTACGTTATTTGATTCGATTCGAAATGCAGATTGCGATGATACATCAAGCTGACAACTATCCACATATACTTTAATATTGTTTGCAGAAACCCGAATAATTCTAAGTACAGATCCTCCCAATTCTACTTGCCCCGAGAGGTAAATTCCCTTTAAATATAGGCTATTAAATATTTGAAAAGCTTGACTTGGTGGGTTCCCACCTGTAGGGAGTCCTACTATAACCCTTGGCATCGCTCCGGTTCCTGTTGCTTCAATATGTACGGGAAAAGTCGGACTAAATGTCCCGTCTAAAATATATAGACCGCCTCTACTAAGTAAATAAACAGTTGTAGTATCACGTCCACCGGTACTTGTTGTATCACCCATTATGGTTGAACCAAAAGTGCCAAATCCGGGTTGAATTATAATTGTTCTTTGGGCAAATATATTTTGGGCAGCAATTGCGATCATAACGCTAAATAGAAACCACACAAGAGTTTTATTTTTTAGTCTCATATTTTCTCCATATATATATTATTATATTATCTTTCGCAAGTTACCTATAGTATTGAATTTTATCCGCAATGGCGGATTGTTTTTTATGTCAAGATATTTTTATGATAAATTTCATTGCGTTTCATTCAAAATTCATCCGCCGCGGCGGATTCATAATTCAAAATTGCGGCTTGCCGCGCTATGCTGTAACCCCAGCATTTATCTCGAGAAACCTTCGAGGTTTTCCTAAACCTCGGAGTTGCATTCCACTTCTATTAAATTTGAAATTGTCTGCATAACTTAATTCAATTGAATTTTTCATCATCATTTTTAAAACTTATATCTTATTCCGGCATCTACTGTCCATCCGTATATTTGAATTGAAGTGGGATAAGCTTCTGTACCAAGGTAAGAGCCTTCGGAAAGATTTGTAACATTATTTCCGTCAACAAAAAGACTTATTCTATTCATAATTTTTTGAGATAAAGATATATCAATTCTTGTATAAGCTTTGCTGTATCCATCTAAAATGCTTGTGTTCCCAACCGTTTCCAAAATATCACTTTGATAATTGATAGAAACCCTTCCTGAAAATCCTCCCCTCTCATAACCAACAGTAAAATTTGCTATCCAATTAGCTTGCCCGGGCATTCTGCCTTCTCTAAATGTATTTATTATAATTGGTGCGTATGGAGGTAAAGTACTTCGTGGCCCAATTACAAATAAAGGAAAAAATGTCTGTGAATAAATCCTCGATGCATTTGCTCCGATAATAATTCCATCAAACGGTGCAGGTAAAAAGGTTAGATTAGTTTGAGCATCTAATTCAATTCCGTATACTTTTGCTTCCGGGCTATTTACTGGCTGAGTAAGTGTATATCCTTGATACTGCCCGCTTGCAACCCGTGATTCAAAAGTATAATCGATGTTATTTAATTTTTTATAGAAAAGCCCAAGAGTATAAAGCCCAAATTTATTATAGTAAGAAAAGAATAAATCATAGTTAATGGCTTGAATGTGTTTTAGATTAGGATTCCCCTGTGTAATAGCCTTATTTTCCTGATCTATTAATTGATAAGGCACAAGATTAAAATAATCCGGGCGCGATAAAGATTGAGTATATGCCAATCTAATGTCAAAATCATCAAACATTTTATATCGAATATGAAACATCGGCAAATAGTCTTCATAATTTTGACCGCCTATGGAATCAATGACACTCCCAGTCTGCCCTAAAGTACCAGTTAATTTTCCTACAAAGCCATTATAATCTGTAGATGTCCGTTCATATCTTAGCCCTGGCAATATCATAATCTTTTTGAATAAATTAAACTCTCCCATTATATAAAGGGCTATCACCTTCTCGCCAGCAGTGTAAGTATCTAATGAAATTAAACGGTTTAGTGCATAACGGGAACTATTAGTCTGATAAAAAGTATTAAGCATCTCCGAATTTAATCCCGGTCCAAACGTGTATTGCCCGTTTAAAAAGTTATTAACTGTAAAACCTGGATCAATAAAATTTGAAATAAGAATATGCTTTTGCCACATTTGATATTGGTTTGGGCTTAACATCCCAATTGAGTCAACAACTGCATAATCAGTTCTATATTCAGTAATATTTCTTACTCTGCTTTCATCTCTGTATTTAAATCCGCCTTTAAAAAATCCGGAGACATCTTCGCCCCAATTTACGGGCAATTTAAGGTCTATTTTACCAGAATAATCTTTATCATTTATCTCTTGAGGATCAAATGTTCCATACTGAAACCATGTGTTTGCTAAATTATTAAATGCAAAGCTTGGTATTACTTCTGGTCCTTGATTTAGAATAATTCCATTCTTAAAGGCTCCGTTTTCTATGAACCGGGAGTAATTTGAATAAGGAATTTCTTGTCTTGTATTTGAATAAGAACCTTGTGCGTCTAGGATTAAATTGCTAACTGTATAATTAACACCCAGACTGTTCAGGTTTAATGTTTGATCTGTTGTACTGTTGGTGATGTCATATACAGTAGTAAATGTATCCAAACGGTATCTCTTTCTACGCTTCACCTCACTTCTATCATAACCGCTTAAAAAATTATGAAACCAGACTGTTCCATTGTCTAATTTATAATCTAAATTTATACCAGTACTGTACCTGTTTCTTATTTGATAATCGTCCTGTAAATTGATATCAGCAACCTGTACTATCGGATTTAAATTTGCGCCGCTCGAAATATAATCTCCTGTCAAATCATTAGAACTTCTATTTTCTCTTTGAATACTTCCTGCTACAAAGACTCCAAGCTTTTTATCAAAAAATCTGTTACTTAGGCTTAAATCAAATTTATATTGCCCATAGTCATTAGGCAGACTACCATAACCGTCTTGAGCTCTTAAATCAAATCGAAGTTTATCCGGTGCGTTCATAGTAATTAAATTAACTGTACCGCCAATCGTACCTCCGTCTTGATCCGGGGTGATGGCCTTAAATACTTCAATACTGGAAAGAACATCCTGCGAAATCATACTTAGATCTACTGACCTTGTAATTGGATCGGTAGCAGGAATTTTTTCTCCGTTTATTTCAATATTAGTAAACTGAGGAGAAAGTCCTCTCACAACAATCAATGAACCCTCTCCTGCATCTCGCTCAACCGCTATTCCGGAAAGCCTTCCCAAAGATTCAGCTACATTTGCATCCGGTAGTTCTTGTATTTTATCGGCTGAAACTATATTAACTATATTATTAGAAGTTAATTGCCTATTTATTGCGCTTTCCTGCCCCCTAAGCTGTGCTGTGACTACAACTTCCTTTCCCTTTATACTTTGCGGATTCATTTTGATGTTTATGTTCACTGTTTGAGCATTGATAACTTTAACCCTGACTGTATCACTTTCATAACCAATATAACTAAAAATTAAGGTTAGTCTTTTTGCCGGTACTTTTAGAAGTTGGAAAAAACCCTTTTCATTGGTGTTCGTCCCCATCGAAGTACCTTTTATCATTATTGTTGTTCCCCATAACGGTGAGTTGTTTGAGGCATCTAATACAGTACCTGTAACATCTCCGGATTGAGCGTAGAATTTTGCAGAAAATATAATTATAAAAAAAAGAAATAATAATAGACTCTTGTTCCTACTGAGAAAAACCATAATTCCTTCTCCAAGATTATCAAAATAATTTTATAGTTCAGTAATATACTTAGTATACTTAGTAGCACAACTTAATAATATTTTCTTTTATTGTCAATAACTGAATTAATTAGCTAATATTACCCCAATGTTCTACTTATCTATTATTTCAACATGCTATTAGTATTATTTCTAAATATTTCATAACTTTAGGACTGATGATTACTAATTCATCCAAAAAGTTGAACAAAAATTCAAAACTAATTGCTCAAATGTTTTTAATTCCGGCTGGATGAATTCTGAATGCACTGTGAATGCACTCTCAATACACTCTGAATGCACTTCTATCCTTCTTATCTTGTACTGATATCTCTAATAACTTCTATCATTTTAATAATCAAACTATTGGAAATTTAGCCTAATTACCTAAATATTCTTGCTGCCTAACCCCAAAAAGTTGAAATTTGATTCATATTACCTAATGTCCATATTCCAGAATCAAATTGTGTGACTTTCCTCGGTAAACTCATAAACTTTTTGCTTGACATAAGAATGAAAATATCTTATCTTTTACATGCTGATATATTAGGTATATCAGACATACCTTATATATAGAGTTGGTTTTCTTATAATATGCTATCAAACCCTGCTAAATATCTATCTCGTACCGGAATATAGAAGAGTTTGATATTTACAAATAGCAATTAAATCACAATGCACTACAAAAGCCGTCTTCACTTTTGTAGAATGTGCAAACATAAATAACCAATAACAAAAGGAAAAAAATATGAAACATTTTCTTTCTACCACACCCCTACTCTCTGCTATGCTTATACTTATCTTATCAATAGGAGTATATGCACAAGCACCTACACCATCTGTTGGTGACTATGGTTCAGTCGCTTCCGGCAATTGGAGCGCTTATGCCACTACATTTAGACAATGGGATGGTACAGGATGGAATACAGTTCCAACAGGTGGCCCTGGAAGTTCTCATCAAACTTTCATCTTGACTGGAACAACTGTTACTTATGATAAAGATGCCCAGAAATCGACAAGCCTAATTATTCAAGCAGGAGCAGTATTAAAATCTGACAGCGTACTTCAAACCAATGGACTCACTGTTATCTCACTCACCGGGTCTCCAGCTGTCCTATGGGTTGATGGAACTTTTGGAAGTCCAACTGATGCATTGATGTTAGAACAAAGAAACAATTCTGCTGATACAACGCTTACAATTGGTGGAAGCGGCACAATAAATATTGCTCAATTGCGTCCATACAGTAGTGGTTTGACCAACCCGCATTTAATCATTGCAGCTAATGTAAATTTCAATTACTCCGGTTCTAATGGTTTAGGCGGTGCTGGAATTTATACTAGTCGCGGTAGTATTAATAAATACACTATTACAGTCAATCTCGGTGATACAGTAAATTTCGCCTCGAATAGTAACCTTATGATGAGTCCTACTGCAGGAGCACTTGGAAAAGTCTCTACAGTCCTCAATATTGAGGGCACAATTAATATGCCTTCATCAAACGCAGTCTTTGCAGACTCTGCTACAAAAGCTTGTGCTGTCAATATCGGCTCAACCGGAGCCCTTAATGTTGGAAAGTACTTGACACCTTATATTACCGGAGTTAATAATGACGGCACTGTTGCTTCAATAAATGTTGCAAACGGTGGCTCTCTTAATATCCTTAACGGTGGAACAGCAGATTTTACTAATCCAGGTGCAATTATTACAGGCACCGGATCATTCACATTAAATACTGGCGGAACATTAAACATCGGTGCAGTAGCAGGATTAGATGCTGCAAGTGGACCAATCCAAACTACAGGTACAAACACCTTTAGCACTGGAGCTAATTTCTCTTATATAGGTACATCACCACAAACAACAGGTTCTCTATTCCCTGATACAGTTAATAACTTAACAATAAACGATACTGCCGGTGTAGCTACCACTGACTCCTTGGCAATAAATGGTGTATTGACCATAAATGGTAAGTTAATTAATGATAAAGGAATTAAATGTAACGGTACAGCTACCGTCAACGGAATTTATCAGCATAATATGGATGGCGGTATTATTCCAACAGCAACTTGGGATACAGGTTCTACATGTCTTGTAACAGGTACAAAAACTCTTGGTCCAACGGGTGCTAATCAAAACTTCTATAATTTCACCGTCGCTTGTGATTCGTTACTTTCGCAATCATATCCGGCTCACTTTGACATGGCTAGTAATACAATAGCCGGGACGGTAACCATTCAAAGCACTAATAGTACTAATCCTTCTTCGCCATTATTCTATGCTCTCACTGGGTATGAGGTCACTGGCAGTCCTAAAACTATTACAATAAATGGAAACTTTGTAGTAGATACAACTTCTTCTATTGCTATCGATGACTTTTCAAGTTCACATGGACCAGAGAGCGTAACATTATTGGTCAAAGGCGATCTCAATGTTTCAGGCAATGTAAGCCTATGTCCTGGAAGTGCGAAAAACTTAAATAATTTGGTAATAATGGGAAATGTAAATCTTCAAACCGGGTCATCATTTTACTCTCATTCAAAAACAACCGACTCTCTAATTTTTGCGGGAACCAGCACACAAACCTATAGAGCAGGCGTTTTGACAAATAATAATTATATTAACACTAATATTCTTAGTGGTGCTATTGTCGATATGGACACAAGTATATTCACAGGTAGTAGCAGTACTTTTACAATTCAGCCTGGAGGAACAATTGCAACAGGTCACCCACTTGGCTTAAATGGAAATATAAACGTGGGCGGCGCAAAAGCTCTTAGTAACGCAGCAAATTATATTTTCAATGGTTCTATTGCGCAGATTACCGGAACATTCTTACCAGATTCAGTAGCTAATCTTACAATCAACAATGCAGCAGGAGTTGTGCTTTCTCAAGCTACAACTATTACTGATACTCTATTCCTAAAATCCGGTTTATTTGATAACACGATTCCATTTACCGAAGGCTCAAACTTCAAACTCGTCATAGGTAATGGAAGCATTAAGAATCCCGTAACAGGTGTTGATAACGCAAAAGTACTGCCGTTATCATTCAATGTTGAACAAAATTACCCGAATCCTTTCAACCCATCAACGACAATTAATTTCAGCCTTAAATCAGAAGCTGTTGTCACAATTAAAATTTACAGTATTCTTGGTAAAGAGGTAAGAACATTAGTTAATGAAGAGAGACCTTCAGGTAATTACAGCGTATTATGGAACGGCTGTGATAACGCAGGGATTTCAGTCGCTAGCGGCACATATTTCTATAGATATACCGCAGGTAATATTACTCAAGTAAAGAAAATGGTTCTCCTCAAGTAAAGTCAGTAATACCTTAACTATTAGGGCTGCTGTCGAATAGACTGTCAGCCCTTTTTTATTGTTCAAAAACTATCCTATTCATTAAATCTGATTTCTCTTTGTTGTGTGTCGAGACATTAAAGCCTCAAACTAAAAATTAACTCCCCCTTGAATATTATTTCACGCAACCATTATTCCATTCCAACATTCCTTCATCACTCCATTCCTCCACCACTCCATTCATCCATTCCTCCACGACTCCAAGAGAAAATCCTTCATAACATGAATTATCATTATGAAAAGAAAAAATAATAATATATTTTTGACCCCATTGATTGTTGACCAATAATTAAAAAGAGGTTAATTAATGTTTAAGCAGCATCCTAAAGGACTTTACGTACTATTCTTCACTGAAATGTGGGAACGCTTTAGTTATTATGGCAATAGAGCAATTCTTGCCCTTTTCATGATCAAAGCACTTATGTATAATCATGAGCTTACTTCTTCGGTCTACGGATATTATACCGGACTTGTATACCTTACTCCTCTTATTGGCGGTTACGTAGCCGATAGATACTGGGGAAACAGAAAATCAATTTTTGTCGGCGGTGCTTTAATGGCACTTGGACAGTTTGCACTTGCTTTTAGCGGGCAGGTATTTACGAACCACGGTTTCGCAGAAATATTCTTTATACTTGGATTAACACTCCTAATTGTAGGAAACGGATTTTTCAAACCAAACATATCAACAATGGTCGGAAGTCTTTACCCTGAAGAAGAAATTCATAAAAGAGATTCTGCATTTACCATTTTTTATATGGGCATAAATTTAGGTGCATTTTTAGCTCCATTAATTTGCGGCGGACTCGGAGATACTGGTAATCCTGCTGACTTTAAATGGGGTTTCTTATCAGCAGGTATTGGAATGATACTCGGTTTAATAATCTTTTACTTCGGGAAAGATAAAAACCTTGTTACCCCGGATGGTAAACCTGTTGGAATGATACCTACCAAAAGGGATAAAAAAAGCGCTGACTATGTAAAGGACGAACCTTTAACTAAAATTGAGAAACAAAGAATAGCTGTGATTTTCATACTATCCTTCTTTGTGATCTTTTTCTGGGCTGCTTACGAACAAGCAGGCGTTTCACTTACCTTCTTTGCTGAATCTCAGACCAACCGTGTTGTTGGCTGGCTTGGAAACTATGTAATCCCGGCAAGTTTTTTCCAATCAATAAATCCAATAATTATTTTTATTGCTGCACCTCTTTTTGCATTTATGTGGACAGGTCTCGGTAAAAGGAATATGGAACCTTCTTCCCCACTTAAAATGTCAATGGGATTAATGATTCTTGCTCTTGGTTATGTAGTAATGGTAATAGGAGGAGGAATAGCTCAGCAAGGTGTTTTAGTGAGTCCCCTCTGGTTAACTGCAGCATATACTCTTCACACTTTTGGTGAATTAAGTTTATCTCCAATCGGACTTTCAATGGTTACAAAACTGTCTCCGATCAGATTTTCATCTATGCTGATGGGAGTCTGGTTTCTGGCTAATGCAGCCGCAGATTGGCTAGCCGGACAATTGAGCACTCTTTATCCTATTAACCAAAATGGTACAACATCAATTCATTACCTCCTTGGTTATGCAGTAAAGGATTTACCTTCCTTCTTTATGATTTTTGTTGTTATGGCGGCTGTGGCTTCAATTATTCTGTTTATACTTTATAAGCTATTGCTAAAAATGATGCACGGAGTAGCATAAAACTTTTTTATAATCTCCCCACTATGGCTTTTATTAAGTATGGTGGGGATTTTTATTTCAACTATGTTTGTATTAAATGTTCAGAAATTATTTCATATTAAACCGCTTTGTTCTCGAAGCTAATGCTTCGCTTAAAGGATACCGGATAATCTCCGCATTTACTCAAGAAAAAGAGAAACTTCTTTTTGAGTTATCAAATGGTATCCAAAGTAAATTTATCGAAATCTCAACCTCTTCTCATTTTGAATATATAACCTTGCGCGATAATTATTCGAGAGCTAAAAGGAATACTATCGATTTCTTTTCCAACCATATTCCTGCAAAAATTGTTTCCTTTGAAATCTCCGTTTCGGATAGAATAATAAAGATTCATCTTGAAGATTCTTCGATTTACTTTTTTATTAGAGGAAAATATTCAAATGTAATTATTATAGATAAGTTCAACCAGACTGAATTCTTTAAAAAACAAACAGATTTATTTACAACTGAAATAGTAAAGGAAATTAGTAATACAAATTTTATTCCGCATAGAAACATACCAGAGCTTAACTTTGAATATCAGAATGATTATTTCATTGAAGTAAAGAATCAATTTCCATTCCTGGGTAAGGAAATAATTAACGAAGCAAAGAAGCGTGCAAGTTTAGTCAAAGGATCAACAGCTTCCATTATTTTAGAAAAAGTTATTGAAGAAGCTTTCGAGAATAAATTAGTAGTTTGCTTTAATGATAGCAATAACCGTACTTATATCCCTTCCGGTAATGCAGAATTAACCATTGATTCATTCAGCAATGATTTCACACTACGTAAAGAATTTGATTCTGTTGTAACTGCACTTAATTATTTTCTTCAATTCAAATTTAGCCGCGATGATTACCGTGAAATTCAAAAAATTATTTCTAAATATTTATCCAAAGAATTTGAAAAAACTACCGAAAGATTGAATAATGCCCAATCAATTTTAACCTCGGAATCGAAAGAAGAGGAATACAACAGGATAGGTAATCTATTGCTGATAAATATTTCCGGAATGAAAAAGGGTATGGAGTTAATTGAACTTGAGGATGTCTATAAAAACAATCTATTGCTTAAGATAAAATTAACAAAAACTCTTTCACCTAAACAAAATGTCGACTACTATTTCGAGAAAGCTAAAAGCGAAAGAATTAAATTTGAACTTGCAAAAGAAAATATTAAATTTTTCAAAGCAAACTTTGATAAACTGAAAATTATTGAGGAACGATTTAATAAGTCCAAAACTATAGATGAATTGAATATGCTTATGAAAGAATTAAAATTATCCGGGAAGGAATCGAGCGATGCTCATGATGAAATTAGAAATAAATTCAAGCACTTTCTAATTGACGGCAAATATAATGTTTTCGTCGGAAAAGACAGTGCCAGCAACGACCTATTAACCGTAAAATTTGCAAAACAAAATGATTATTGGTTCCATGCAAGAAGCGTTTCTGGATCGCATGTGGTATTAAGAGTTCAGAGTTCAAAAGAAGGAATCCCTAAAAGTATTTTGAAAAAGGCTGCTTCCTTAGCAGCATTTTACAGTAAATCAAAAACCTCCGGAACAGCGCCTGTATCTTATACATTAAAAAAATATGTAATTAAGAAAAAGGGAATGGAACCGGGTAAAGTAGCATTGCTTAAGGAGGAAGTTTTACTTGTCAAACCTGAAATTCCTTCAGGCTGTGAGCTATTAACTAACGAATAATTATGTAATTGATTTTAGGATCACTGCAAAAGCATTTTTACCCGTTTCTATTACGGAATCATCCGGAAGAAATCTTGGATTGTGAAGCCCAAACTTCTCCCCGTTCGATGTCCCCAGCCAAAACATAAATGACGGATACTGATGCGAAATATAACCGAAATCCTCTCCAGTCATTTTATATCCGCAATCAATAAAATTAAATTCTTTTGAAAGTTTAGGGGTAAGCTGATCGTATAGTTCTTCATTGACGATGACTTCAGGATAGCTTGCACCCTTTTCAGCATGGTATTTTACTCCCGTTATCTTTTGAATTCCTTCAAGTATATTTATAAGACTTTCATAGAATTTTTGAGCCCCCTCATTTGACAAACCACGAATTGTGCCCTCAAGTTTTGCGTGCCCAGGAATAATATTTCTAATTTCGCCGGCTTCAATTCTCCCAGCACCAAAAACAAAGGGCTCGGAAATATTCCTTGGGATTTTGTCTACAGAATCAAGAAATAATCTTAAAGCATTAAAAGCATTCTTCCCTTCCTGAGGAAAGGCAACATGCGAACTTACACCTTGAAAATTGATATTAACTTCAAGAGAAGATGCAAACAACACCCCTTTCGTGCTTGCAATTGTACCTTGAGAATATTCATCCGTTACATGCAAAGCAAAAGCCTTAGTAACTGTAAACTGGTTGAATATCCCTGTCTTAAAAAACTCCATCGCTCCGCCTCCGCTTTCTTCGGCAGGCTGGAAAAGGAAAAGAATATTTTGTTTAATTTTATTTTCTAAAACATAATTCAAAAAACTATAAAGAATTGAAGTGTGAACGTCATGTCCGCAGGCGTGCATAAAATTATTCTTAGAACAAAATTCAATTTGATTTTCTTCTTTTATCGGCAGTGCATCAATATCTGCTCTAAATAGAATATAACCGGAATTATTTACTCTGTACTCAACTAACAGCCCGGTTCGATATGGAGAATGAATTTTTAGTTTAGAGCTATCTTTTAATTCTTCAATCGACTTCCTAAGAAGATTTGTCGTTTCAAATTCATGAAAGGATAATTCCGGATTCTGATGTAATATATGTCTTAATTCTTGCGGAGAAATAACTTCACCTTTGATAAAATTAAAGCTCAAAAGTATTAATCAAAGCCTTAACAGCTTTTTCTTTATATTTTTCTTCAACGAGACAAGATATTTTAATCTCTGATGTTGTAACTAGTTTAACCGGAATTTCGGCAAGTGCCTTGAAATATTTTGCCGCAACACCGCTGCTCGATTTCATACCTATTCCTACGATAGAAATTTTCGAGTATCCGGAGTTATAGTCAATATTCAAATCTTTCATTCCTTTTAGAATCTGGGATAGTGCTTTGGAAACATGAGCCTTTTTATCTTCTATAACAGTAAAGGAAATGTTTAATCCCCCATTGCTAATAATAGAGATCATGTCAACATTCAACCCTTCCTTTGCCACCTTTTCAAAAATTTGATGAACAAGTGTATAATCAAGCGGAAGATTTGACAATGTAACTTGAGTTTGATTATCCATAACACTTAAACCGGAAACAACCGGCTGCTCAATATTTTTTTTCATAACGTAACTACCTTCCTCTTCTGAAAAAGTTGAACCACAATAAATTGTTATACCAAATTTCTTAGCAATTTCTACTGATCTGCTGTGAAGAACTTTGGCGCCTAAACTGGACATTTCCAGCATCTCATCATAGGTAATATATTTTAATTTCTTAGCTCCCGGGTGTATCCTCGGATCGGTTGTGAATATACCGGCTACATCACTATAAATTTCACATTTCGCGCTCATGGCTGCTGCAAGCGCTACGGCAGAAGTGTCAGACCCACCTCTTCCTAGTGTTGTTATCTCACCCTCTTCAGTTATTCCCTGAAACCCGGTTATAATAACTGCATCATCTTCTTTAAGCAGAGCCTTGATCTTCTTAACTTTTAAGTTTTTAATCCTCGCTTGATTAAAATCTCCGGTCGTCAATATCTCTGCCTGAAATGCATTAAGCGATTTACACTTAACACCAATTTCGTTTAAAGCGATCGCAAGCAATGATGCCGATACCTGTTCCCCGGTAGTAAGCAGCATATCTAATTCTCTTGGAGCTGGATTAATCGAAATCTCCTTTGAAAGTTTAATTAAATTATCAGTAGTCTTTCCCATTGCCGAAACAACTACAACGAGCTTAAACTGCTGCTTAATCCTCTTAGCGATTTTCTGCGCAACCTTTTTCAGCTTTTCTGAATCAGCTACAGAACTTCCTCCGTATTTTTGAACTATAATATTTTTCATTTCTCTATAACAGTCTTATTTTTATTCTTTAGTTTACGAAATATCTTCTATCCATTTTTTGTGACAAACTCTCGTGCAATCTTTTACCGCTTTATCTAATAACAAAAATGTTATCCGGAAAGAAGTGGTGGAAATTCCTAGCACCTCTATTCTGCTTTCCTCTATCAAATTTAAGGATTCTATAATAATTTTATTATCCCGGTTGATTCCATCGCCTATTAAAGAAACAGCACCTAATTCGTTTTCGATTGAAACTTCGTCTCCGAAATTTTTGTTTAACTCATACTCAAAAGTTTTACGGTCAATAATATTTTTCCCTGAAATTATAATGGATGCTTTTCCTATACCGCCTTTGTTATTAGAGATTGCATGGTTTAATTCTTTTATTTTATATTGTTTTTTTTCAGCCAACTTCAAAAACTCATAGATATTCTTTTGATTTTTGCTACCCGTAAAAATCAACCTAATCAAATCATTTTCATGAACAACTGCTTTAACACCTTTTGATAAGCCTGCCGGCATTAGCCTAACAATCGTTTCCTTTTCTCCGCCGGAAGATTTTCTCGCGTAAATAGCAATCTTAGCTTCCTTTGCAAACTGTACTGCTTGAGCATTTAAAACTTTTGCGCCTGCTTCGCTCATTTCCTGCATAATTTCATATGAAAGTTCCGGCAAATGAAGCGCTTCACTTATTGCCGAAGGATCCGCTGAATAAACTCCGTCAACATCTGAATAAATTTCGCATCTTTCGGCATTTAATGCAGCGGCAAGCGCTACTGCTGATGTATCTGAACCCCCTCTGCCGAGGGTTGTAATATCGCGTTTATAACTCACACCTTGGAAACCGCCTACAACTACAACTTTATCATTAGCTAATTCATCGAGTACACGGAAAGGGCGAACTTCTATTACTCTGGCATCGTTATGACGGTCATTAGTAATAATTCCTGCTTGTGAGCCAGTTAAAGAAATTGATTCAATGCCAAGTTCGTTTAACGCAATGCATAAAAGCGACATCGTAATTCGCTCACCGGTACTAAGAAGCATATCCATTTCGCGCTTTTGAGGATTGCCGGAAATAGATTTCGCTAATTCAATTAATGAATCTGTAGTCTTCCCCATTGCAGAAACAACAACTACAACATCATTACCTGATTTTTTAACATCATAGATTTTCTTTGCAATTGATTTAATTTTATCAACATCTGCTACGCTGCTGCCGCCATATTTTTGAACTACAATGCTCACAATAAATTTCCGGTCACAATTTTCTCAAATCATCTATAAGTTGAGTTTTGCTTTTTGTTTTCTCATCAACTTTTTTAATCATCTTTGCCGGAACTCCTACCATAACAGAAAACGGCTCGACATCTTTTACGACAACTGATCCCGCTGCAATAACAGATCCCTTTCCGATTCGTACGCCTTCAAGTACAACTGCATTTGCGCCGATTAAAACATCGTCTTCAACAATTACCGGTTCTGCGCTTGGCGGTTCAATTACACCAGCCAAAACAGTTCCTGCACCAATGTGACAATTTTTCCCTACTATAGCTCTGCCGCCGACAACCACATTCATATCAATCATTGTTTTCTCCCCGATTACCGCACCGATATTTAATACAGCACCCATCATAATAACACAATTGTCGCCGATTTCTACTAAATCTCTTATCACTGCTCCAGGTTCAATTCTTGCATTATATTTGGTTAAGTCGGCTAAAGGAATTGCTGAATTTCTTCTATCAAGATCAGTTTTATATTTTGTTATGAATGATTTATTTATTTCATAGATTCTTTGAAATTCATTTAACTCACAAAAGAGAATCCCAAAATCATTATTACCGAAAAAATCTAATCCGGTAAAATCTATTTTATCTAAACTTCCTTGAAGATAAACTCTAACCGGAGTCTTCTTTTTTGAGTTGGCAATGTAATTTATAATTTCGTATGAATCCATTTAAGCTTTCAATTATTTATTTTCCAAATACTACATCAGTAAAAGAATAGTACCCCTTATCTTTATTGATAATGAACTCAGCAGACTTAAGTATACCCTCCGCAAAAGTCCTTCTTGAAGTAGCACTGTGTGTTATTGATAATACTTCGCCTAAGCCTCCAAAACTAATTGTATGATCACCCGCAACGTTTCCAAGTCTTAACGATGAAACGTTAACATTTTTTTCTTTAACGACCTCTTGAATCATTTTAGCTGTACCTGACGGCTTATCTTTTTTGAGACGGTGATGCGTCTCTGTAATTTCGATATCCCAATCTTTCAACTTATCGAAAGCCATTTCGGAAAGCTTTAACATTACTTGAATACCAATTGAATAATTATAACTTTGGACTACAGGATATTCTTTCGAAATACTTTTCAATAAATTTAGCTGTTGTTCCGATAAACCGGTTGTCGCAACTATCAGCGGAGTTTTGTATTTATGCTGGTAGACCATCGTCTTCTCAAATACATCTGGTAGTGAACAATCAATTATAACTTCAGGTCTCTCAGTAATTACTTCACCGTCAACATCATATTGAAAAACAAGATTATGACCGGCTTCGTTCAAGACATTTTTTACTTCGCTTCCTAAACGTCCCGAAACTCCAATTATTCCATATTTAATTTTTCTTATGGTCATTTACAACTTCATTCTTGTAATTTTCTCAATCTCTAAATCAAGGAAAGCTTCGCTTTTCTCTAACACCGGAGCTAAAGGCAATCGCAATATATTTTCGCATAGGCCAAGCTTATTCATAACATATTTCAAAGGTGAAGGACTTGTTTCAATAAATAAGGCATTCATCATACTTAAATATTTATTATTAAGTTCTTGAGCTAAAACTAGATCATTTCTAAATATTGCATTAGTTATACTTTTAAGTTCCTCTGGATATGCATTTGAGAAAACGGAAATAATTCCAATCCCGCCTAATGCCATTATTGGTAAGGTCTGATCATCATTGCCTGAATATACAGATAATGTATCGGGCTTAATAGAAATTAAATGAGCAATTTGTGAAATATTCCCACTAGCTTCCTTAACAGCAACAACATTTTTACAAGTCTCATGAATTTTAACTATAGTTTCAGGAAGTAAATTCATTCCTGTACGGGAGGGCACATTATATAAAATAATTGGAAGAGAAGTACGCTCCGAAATATATTTATAATGTTCTACTAAACTTTCTTGAGTTCCTTTGTTATAATAAGGATTAACAATTAGAACAGCATCGGCATTAAGTCCCTCTGCAATTTTATTTAGTTCTACAACTTTTTTAGTATCATTAGTTCCTGTACCGACAATTATTTCTGGTTTATGATTAGTCTCTTCGATGATGGTTTCAATAATTTTCTTTCTTTCATCAATGCTGATTACCGGAGATTCACCCGTAGTTCCAAGCACAATAATAGCATCAATATTGTTTTCGACTTGATGATTACAAATCTTTTTCAAAGAAGGAATATCTACATTAAAATCCGAAGTAAAAGGAGTAGCTAAGGCAGTACCGACGCCCTTGAACATTGTTGTTTCCTAAAATAAATTATAAATATTGATTGTAAAAAATAAACTGTTTGAAAGGTAAATGCAACAAAATCAATGATTTGAACTAATCAAATAATTTCAAAAATAAAATATTTGAAAGCCTAGACACAAGCTGCAAAATCAAAAAGCAGATTTAGCAATTCATCTTTTGACTTAAGGTACAGTATAATTATATTTGTTAATTAAATTCGCACCTGTAGCTCAATTGGATAGAGCATCTGACTACGGATCAGAAGGTTTGGGGTTCGAATCCCTACAGGTGCACATCAGTAAAACCTTGTAATATAAAATGTTGCAAGGTTTTTTTGTTTTTAAGAAAATACTCGAAAGCCTAATTGTTCTCGAAATTGTTCTCGAAAATGTCAGTCTTTTGCAAAAGGATATTTTATAACTGCTCTAAATTCACACTGGATTAATTCTAAAATACTAAGCTAAGTATGCTAAGATTTTTGGCGGAGATTTTGTCGGTTGGAAAATTGTGCCAATACTACTGTTTCATAAACTGACAAAGAGAGTCAAGCCACCCTACCCATTCTCCGGCGGAATATTTTCTTTGTTTTTTTCTTGAACTTAAACTTTTGAGTTTTTATAGTATAAATTACAGAATTGTCATAATGCACTTAACTGTGGCGCATAAATCGTAAAATCAATAATTGCTTTATTCTTTACGTTATCAAGCCAAGCCTTTTCGTCATGTGCAATCTTTATGATTTCTGGCGT
>JAKAFW010000038.1:0-32652 GCA_021817845.1 Bacteroidota bacterium | reverse complement strand
ACTATATGGTATTTTAGGTCATAGACACTATGACTGCTTTTTCGATAATTCTCCATATAGCTAATCTACTAAAGTCTTCGCCTAAAGGCGAGGGTTTTTGCCCCCCAATCCCAGTTGGAGACAATAAGAAATCTCCTTTAAAAGGAGATTTCTTATTTAAAATAGTGCAAATTGTGATTGTTACACAAAGATAGAATACATTCAAAATTAAACTAGACCTTGATCAAGCATAGCATCTGCAACTTTAAGGAAGCCTGCAATATTTGCACCGTTCACATAATTACCCGGAGTACCAAATCTTTCAGCAGTTGAAATACAAGTGTCGTGTATTTGTTTCATAATTTGGTTTAAGCGGTGATCGACTTCTTCCTTAGGCCAGGGAAGACGCATACTGTTTTGCGACATTTCCAAACCAGAGACAGCTACTCCGCCAGCATTGGCAGCTTTGCCGGGGGCAAACAAAATTCCGGCATCTCTAAAGATTTTATATGCGTCAAGAGTTGTAGGCATATTTGCAGCTTCGCACACACACTGGCAGCCATTTTTAAGAAGCTCCTTTGCGTCATCAACAAAAATTTCATTTTGAGTTGCGCATGGCATTGCAACATCAACCTTAACGCTCCAAGGTCGTTTATTTGGATAGAATTCCACTTTAAATTTATCTGCATATTCTTGGACTCTATCATTAGCGCTTGCTCTCATCTGTAAAAGGAAATCGACTTTTTCTCCTTTTACTCCGAATTTATCATAAACGAATCCATCCGGGCCTGAAATTGTAACGACTCTTCCGCCGAGCTGATTAATTTTTTGAATGACACCCCAGGCAACATTTCCAAAGCCGGAGACAGCAAAAGTTTTACCTTCGATTTCCATTCCTTTAGTTTTTAACATTTCATGTGCAAAATAAACAGCCCCAAAACCGGTAGCTTCCGGGCGAATAAGAGAGCCACCCCAATTTAATCCCTTGCCGGTAAGAACGCCAGTAAATTCATTTTTCAATCTCTTATATTGCCCGAATAAAAATCCGATTTCTCTTGTTCCTACGCCAATATCGCCGGCAGGGACATCAGTATTTGGACCAATATGGCGGAAGAGTTCGGTCATAAAACTTTGACAGAAATGCATTACTTCATTATCGCTTTTTCCTTTGGGGTCAAAATCTGAACCGCCTTTTCCACCACCCATCGGCAAGGTTGTAAGACTATTTTTTAATACTTGTTCAAATGCTAAGAATTTCAGAATTCCCAAATTGACTGAAGGGTGAAATCTTAATCCGCCTTTGTAGGGACCGATTGCGCTATTCATATCAATTCTAAATCCCCGGTTGATATGAATTTCTCCTTGATCATCCATCCATGGAACGCGGAACATAATTAATCTTTCCGGCTCTACCATACGCTCCAATATTTTTGCGGAACGGTATTCGGGATGACGTTCTAAAACTACCTCAAGAGATTCTACTATTTCTTGAACTGCTTGATGAAACTCAGGTTCGTTAGGGTTTTTGGCCTTAACTTCCAACATTAATTTTGCAATGTATTCAGACATAAAACACTCACTATTTTTTTGAATAGGTTAATAAATAATTGGTTGATTAAAAAGGATTGTTGCCCTGTTATGCTTAAAGGTTTCAGAAATTGTGGGTATAATTTCCAGCGGAAAATAACTCCCATGAGCTTACTTTCCGGTTTACTGCTATGCGAGCGGGTTGCGCTTAAGGCAGTATTAAAAAATTTTATCAACCAAGTAATATACATGGCTGACAAATAATTTGTTTCCCTATATGAAATATTTTGCTTTTTAAGTGGAAGAATATTCATAAATTCTTTTCTAATCTCTTCCGAAAGAATTTTTCTATTGCTAAATTAGTAATAAATTTTCTAAAAAGCTGATAAATCTTAAACGAAAAAGAGGTTAAAATGATAGATAATATTCTTAAAGAAAAAATAGCCCAAGCAGTCCAAATATTGAATGAAAAAAAAATTGATCTGTGGCTTACATTTGTAAGAGAAAGCGGCAACATAAAAGACCCCGCGATGGATATGATTGCCGGAACAGGATGCACGTGGCAGTCGGGATTAATGATTTCGAAAGATGGTGATACAACAGCGATTGTAGGTACTCTTGAGGTTGAAAATTTTCAGACAAAGGGATTATATAAAAATGTGGTTGGTTATGTTCAGTCTGTTAAAAAGCCATTGTTGGATTATTTAAATAAAAAAAATCCTTCGAAGATTGCCATCAACTTTTCTAAAAACTCAAACCTTGCCGATGGGTTAACTCACGGAATGTTTCTTATTTTGGCAGATATTTTAGAAGGAACTACCTTTAGCGAAAAACTAATTTCATCGGAAGAAATAATCTCGGCTTTAAGAGGAAGAAAATCTAAAGCTGAGCTTGCAATAATGAAGGGAGCCGTTGAGGAAACTTTGAAGATTTTTGATGAGATGTCGTTATTCATCAAGCCGGGAAAATCCGAAATTGAGATTGCGGAGCAGATAAAAGATGTTGCGAAAGAAAGAGGCTTCGGATTATCGTGGGAAGAGGATCATTGCCCATCCGTGTTTACCGGGCCAGAAGCAACTAGCGCACACGCCGGACCGACAAATAGGAAGGTAGAAAAAGGACATATGGTAAATGTTGACTTCGGGATAAAGTATCATGGTTATTGTTCTGACCTTCAACGAACATGGTATGTATTAAGGGATGGTGAAGATAAGGCTCCTGCAGAAGTTGAGAAGGGTTTTAGTGTAATCCGTGATGCAATTCAAAAAGTTGCGGATAATTTGAAGCCTGGAGTTAAAGGCTACGAGATGGACGATATTGCTCGCAGCTATGTTACCGGACAAGGTTATGAAGAATTTCCGCACGGGCTTGGACACCAGGTTGGGAGGGAAGCACATGACGGGGGTGGAGGTCTACTTCCGAGATGGGAAAAATATGGCACTACTCCGTTTCTACCCGTTGAAGAAAGCCAGGTATATACTATTGAACCCCGGCTCTACGTAAAAGATTACGGAACTTCGACAATAGAAGAAGAAGTATTTGTTACAAAGAACGGGTGTGAGTTTATTTCAAAACCACAGAAACAGTTGATGCTTATTAGAGGTTAATAGCGGCAATCTTGATTGTAAGCTTTTTGCAGTAAGCTGCTGTATTCCTCAAAGGAAATTTCTTTTGCTCCAAACATTCTGAGATGCTCTGTCATAAATTGAACATCAAGCAGAACGAATTTTTTTTCATTAAGATGTTCTAATAATTTCATCAAAGCAAACTTTGATGCTTGAGAAACACGGGAGAACATTGATTCGCCAAAAAAGGCTCCATGGTAAGTTATGCCATATAAGCCACCGACTAAACGATTATTGTTCCAGGTTTCGACAGTATGAACATGCCCTAATTTATCGAGTCGTAAATATGCTTCAATAATTTCTTCAGAAATCCAGGTTTCACTTCTATCAGCGCAAGCTCTAACAACGGATAGAAATTGAGTATCAATCCTTACTTCGAAATTTAGTTGAGAAATACTTTTTCTAAATGAGCGGGGAATATTGTATTTATCCGGAGATATTATTGTTCGGATTTTGGGGAAATACCAATCCACTAAACCGTCTTCATCCGCCATAGGGAAGGCACCTCGAGCATAAAGGGATAACATCTGCTCCGGATCTCTTAAAAAATCAGCCCCTGAAAATTCTTGTGTAATCATCGTGAAATACTTTACTCATCAATTCTTACATCGAGGTGAACAATTTCGTAGCCTCTTATCGTTTCATAAGCTGCGAAAATTACACCGGCAAGGACGAGCACCATCCCCGCAAGGAAAAGAAATGTTATAAAGTGATTTATATTCTGAATACTGCTGGTATATTGAAGTCCGATGAATAGTGATGTCAACACGAAAAAGGCAACAGCTACAGTATATGATAACACTGCATTTCTGACAAGGCGAACTCTTAAATCAAGCGCAGAAATCTGCATTGAAAGACTTTCGAGCCGAATATTTTCGTGGTAATTAAATTCTTTATCATTAATATTTTTTGAAATTTTTCGTCTTTCTTCATTTAAAAGCCGGATTCTGTTTACCACTAATGAATATTTGTTATTCATTCCGAGTAAAAGCAACCCGCAAGCGGAAATCATAATACCCGGGGCTAACATTAATTGAATCATTTGAACTATGGAGGTATTTTCAATCATTGTCTACCTATATAAAAAATTTTTAACTTCATATTAAATTTACGAATTGTCCACAACACTTTGAAGCAGTTTGATATAATATTTTAATCTTAAATAATTCCGGCGGGATTTACTTTATGCATTCGTTCTTTTGATGAAGTCGACGATTACTTCGTCTTCCGAGTTTAAGAGCTCCAGTGGTGTTCCCGTAAAGTGGATAATGCCTTCGTGCATTATTGCGACTTTGTCCGCAACATTTTTTACGCTATACAAATCATGGGTCACAACGACCGATGTTACTGATATTTTATCGCTTAATTCTTTAATTAAACCATCAATTGAGTCAGACATAATTGGATCAAGCCCTGTAGTAGGTTCGTCGTATAAAATATATTCAGGATTTGTGACCAAAGCTCTTGCAAGCCCGACACGTTTTTTCATTCCGCCGGAAAGCTCAGCAGGTTTTAGCTTGTTCATGCCTATCAATCCTACAAGTTCTAATTTTTCATTTACAATTTTATCAATTTCAGTTGTAGAGAATCCGGAATCAGACTCGTCTAACGGAAGAGATACATTTTCGCCGACAGTCATGGAATCAAAAAGAGCAGCACCTTGAAAGAGAAATCCGAATTTTTTTCTAAGCAGGTAAAGGTTTTTAACGCTAAGTTCACTTACGATCTGATCTTCAACCCTAACAAAGCCGCTGTCAGGTTGAAGCAAACCGACAATATGTTTGATAAGGACACTTTTTCCACAACCGCTTCTTCCTATAATAACTAAAGTTTCTCCTTTATTAATCGTTAGATTAACACCTTTCAAAACTTTGTTATTTCCGAAACTTTTGTGAAGGTTATTTATTTCTATCATTTTTTCTAATTAGGAAATATTTTACTAATCAATTTATAAAAAAAGCTGCAGAAGTCAGTAATCCACAAGAATAAAAATTCCATTCGCTATTTTTTCCTTTGTGTTAAGACAAAGCTTTTGATTAAATCGCATGGAAGGCAAGAAGTTAAAGGCTGGACTTCATTATTTTTTAAAATCATATTTAACTTACCGCCAATAAATTGTCCCAAAAAGAAAGCAGATACTAAAACAGGATATGTAATAAATGCGAATCCGATCCCTGAGATAAAACGTAAGGCAACTACAAAAGGAACCGGCAAGTGAATAGCCAATGCCCACTGTAGTGAAAATTTCTTCACATTAGAACGCCAATAACCAAAAGGCAAATTGGATATAAAGATTATCAAGGCAACAATTAATAATTTCATGAGATTTATTCCAAAATATTTTTTTATTGTAAATGCTTCCAAATTTTTTATAAATTGAACTGTAAAATAATCTTCTTTTGATTAAAATATAACTTAAAGGTAGGTGTGACAAAAAATATAAAAAAAGTTTGTGCGTTTTGCGCTTCGAGCGACTTGTCGGATAATGTTTTTTTAGATTCTGCATTTAAGCTTGGGGAAATTCTTGCAGATAATTCTGTAGACCTTGTCTATGGCGGAGGCACAGCAGGTTGTATGGGAAGACTTGCAGACGGTGCATTATCAAAAGGAGGAAATGTCTATGGTATAATTCCAAAATTCATGTTCGACTTGGAATGGGGGAGCGATAAAATTACCGAGTTAAAAATTGTTGATTCGTTAAGTGAAAGGAAGGAAATGATGATTGAGGGGACAGATGCTACAATTGTTTTACCCGGTGGCTCGGGAACCTTAGAAGAATTATTTGAAGTAATTACTTTAAAAAGACTCGGTTTATATTTGAGCCCGATAATTTTGGTAAACACAAAGAATTTTTTTGATCCGTGTTTAGCCTTGCTTGATAGATCAATCAAAGAAAGATTTATGGATGAAAGAAACGGAAAAATGTGGGAAGTAGTAGCCTCTGTGGATAATGTTTTGCAAGCGATAGAATATTCAATTGCTTGGTCAGCCGACTCGCGGAAATATGCTACCTTAAGAAACAAATAAAAAAGCCGCCTAATTTTATTTTGGCGGATTTTTCAAGTTCATCGCTTAACGGAGCTTTCTTGCAATTACAACAACCGTTTTAAGATTTTCAACCGTTCCAAAGTTTTCATTAAGCGCTTCAAGGAAAACTATATAAATTCCGATTCGCAGGGGATTTCCGGCATCGTCAAGACCGTTAAAAATAACCGAACCATTTGAGCCGCTTGCCTGATTATTCACCAAAGTTCTAACAAGTCTACCACGGCTATCGAAAATTTTTATTCTTATTTGAGAAATTATTTGAGTAAGGCTATAATTAATTATAGTAAAATCTTCAAATCCATCGTTGTCTGGTGAAAATGGATTTGTTGAAACTGAAATTTTTGAAGCTTTATTTATGTTGATAGAAAAAATACTGTTCTGTTTTGACGGAGTTGCGCCTAGCTTATCGGCAGAACTACTCCAATTAAGAGGATCATTGCCATTCAATTTAGGGTTAATTCTTTCCAGAGAAATATTTTTTGTACTTATAAAATTTTTGTTGTGCCAATTTGCGGAATACCAAACAGAATCAATTGTATTGCCATGAGCGTCCTTAAGTAAAATTAGTTTTCCGGAATTTATCAAACCGAGTGAAGTTATATTCAAAATATTTTTGAATTGATAATTAAGCAATGAATACTTTTTAATCATTGCAGAATCTGAGCTCAAAATAAAATAGTCATTAGGCGGAATTATATATCCCATATTAGAAAG
Source organism: Bacteroidota bacterium (assembly GCA_021817845.1). Lineage (GTDB taxonomy): Bacteria > Bacteroidota > Ignavibacteria > Ignavibacteriales > Ignavibacteriaceae > FEN-1297. The sequence goes on along the minus strand of JAKAFW010000038.1, from coordinate 25,759 downwards.
TTTAAAAAATTTATTGTTTTCGTCTTCAATTTTCCAGCCGCAAATATTTATTGTCTTACCGCTGTTATTCAATAACTCAATAAACTCGCTATTATCAATCGCCGGATCAAACATAATTTCATTTATTACCATTTCTCCTTTATTATAGGAAGAAATTTCTAAAACAGAATTTGGCTGCCCTGGTGTGCTGCCACTTTCATTCATGGATGTTATCCAATTAGCGCTGTCTTTCGCAGGCACAGATAATGAAATTCTTTCTAAAGAATAGCCGGCCGTTCCACCCCAGCTATTGTCGTAAAAAAGAGAATCAATAGTAAAACCCCGGTTGTCTTTTAATACTATACCATCCCGATCATTATTTAAAACAGGTAAGCTCAATAAAAATATTTTTACTGGAATTGCTTGATGATAATTTTGGATTGAGGAATCTTTTACAAAAACCAAAAAAGATTTTGCCGGAATATAAATTTGTTGATTGATTGTCGCGGTTGCCGGCGTTGTTAGAACATCTGTGACTGACCAGTTTTCCAAGTTAATGGAATCGCTTGAAGTATTGTATATTTCGACCCATTCAGGCTCACCATTAGCAGGATTATACATCACCTCATTTATCAAAATTATTGAAGCAGAAAAGCCAGGTGCAATAGTTTTGTATAAATAATCGTTTGATTCTACTTGATCGCCCTGGCATAAAACTTTTGCGTAAAATGCTTTTTTATTTTGAAAATTATTTACAATGAAATTGGAGTTAAGTATTGTTGACTCGTCGGGAGCTAACTGAAGTTGATCAATGTTTGCGAGTAAAATATCAGGCAAAGAATCAAGATCGGTATCTTCAAAAAGTTGTAGAGAATAATTTTCAGTTTTTAGGCCATTGTTTTGAATCTTCACTTCAATTTCGAAGCTGTCACCTAAAGTTGGGAAAAGCGGATTTGTAATTATATCGGTAACAGCCAAATCAGATTCTTTCGGCGAAACCGAGTTTAAAAATCCGGGCGTACCATTAATCTGCAGTGAATTTTTCCAATTTAATTTTGAGCTATCGTCCTCGCTTAAAATCTTTTCATCAGAAAAACCTTTATCATTATTAGTTGAATATATGTAAGCGTCAAGAGTATCATTTGAAGAGTTTAGCAACCACACTGGTCTATCAATGGTGTTAGCCATTCCCGATGATCCGAAAGAATTTTCTTTTATTTTCAATATCAGCGCGTTTTTAGGAATTATTGAATTGTAAATTCCGTTTGTAAAATCATAATCTCCTTCAAGAATAACTGCATAGGATTTTGGAGGAAGTACCGTACCGAATCCTGTCGAAGTTATTATGTTTGGCTGAGAAGAATAATATTTAAACTTGAAATTATTCAAATCTACAGAATCATTTTCATTTACGTTATACACCTCAACGAACTCATTATGACCGGTTTGCGGATTAAACATTATTTCATTAATGGTAATTAATTTTTTTTGCTGCGGGAAAAAATCGATAGAAACTATGAGAATAAAAAAAAGTAGAAATTTTTTCATGAGATCCCCTTACAGATTGATAAAAATATTACCCAAATAATAATACTAAATTTAGAAAAAACTTTTCTTAAAATAAAAAGCAACTAATATGATTTTGAGATTAACTCAAAAAGAAAATTAGGAATTATCTTCAAAATTTTAGCACCCATTGAAGTTGGGAGAGGAAACTGTATTATCCTTTTTTCATTCTTCATTCCGTTAATAATAATTTCTGCTGCTTTTTCGACATTAATTAGGAAAGGCATTTTAAAGCTATTTTTGTCAGTCATCGGCGTTCGAACGAACCCCGGTTTAACGGTAATAACTTTAATGTTATACCTTTTCAATTCAATTCGCAGGCTTTCAAGAAAGATAGATGCGGCTGCTTTGCTCGCACAGTAAGCACCGTTTTGAGGAAACCCTCTGCCGTCAGCCAAACTTGAGATGCCTACAATCCAGCCATTTTTATTTGTTATCATCTCAGGAATTAATTCTTCAGCAAAATTAAACAATCCAATAACATTGATATCGAAAATTTCCTTTGCTACATCGCTTTTAAAGTTTATTGTCTTTTGCGGAATGCTTATTCCGGAATTTAAAATTGCGACATCAACTTTTCCGAACGTGTTTTTGAATTCTTTGATAGCTGACTTAACTTCATCTTTTTTGCTAACATCGCATTTGACAGATAATATTTTAGCTTGTAAATTTATGCAATTTTTTACTTGTTGATCAATAACTTCTTTTCTTCTGGCAAGCAGAACAAGATTGCAATTTACCAAAGCAAATTTCTTAGCTAATTCCAAACCTATTCCGCTTGAAGCACCTGTTATAAGAATATTTTTATTTTTTAGTTCAAGCATTTTTTCCTCTTCCGTGCTATTATAATCTGGGACAAAAATAATAAAGAATCATGAATGATAAGCTATCAATTCTGAACTGTGGACTTTTCAATTAGAGAACAAATTATTATCTTTCCATCAAAAATTATTCCAATGTTTGTTAGTAATTTTATTCGTATTGAAGACATATTAGTTCGCCCAGAGATTGCAGAGACCAAGTTTGCATGCGATTTAGACAAATGCAAAGGAGCTTGCTGCACTTTGGAAAGCGAATATGGTGCGCCACTTTTGGAAGAAGAAATAAAAAAAATTGTTGATGTATTAGCAAAAGCAAAAAAATATCTTCCAGAAAAAAATATTCAAATTATTGAAGCCGATGGTTTTTTTGAAAACAAAGAAGGTGAATTTTTAACGCGGAGCATCGACAACAAAGATTGCATTTTTGTATATTACAATAATGGAATAGCAAAATGCAGCATTGAAAAAGCTTTTTTTGAAGAAGGAACAGATTTTAGGAAACCAATTTCATGTCATTTGTTTCCGATTCGCGTTTCTAAATTCGGAGGTGATGTTCTGAGATATGAAAAATTTAGCGATTGTGCCCCCGCATTGGAGAACGGTGCTAAGAACAATATCAAACTTTTAGATTTTTGTAAAGATTCATTAATAAGATTATATGGGAAAAAATGGTATTCAATTTTAAAAGAAACGATCGAGTGAAAACATGTTATCTCTAAGTCAAAAACTTTCGCAGCAACAAAAATTATCGCCGCAGCAAATACAATATCAAAAATTGCTTCAACTAAATACCATGGCTCTTGAGCAAAGGATTAAAACTGAGCTTGAATTAAATCCAATTCTCGAAGAAGTGATGGACGAGGAGATGGAAATTACAATAGATTCCGAAGAGAAAGATAAGAATGATGAAACCAGTGAAGTTGATGAAGATTATGAAAATAATTCCGATGAAGAATTCGAGCTAGAAGATTTTATGAACGATAATGAATTTGAAGGCGATCGTTCAAACAGAAGTAAAGACGATGAAATTTATCAACCCCTGGCTCCTGCAAAAGAATCAATTAGCGAACATCTTCAAGAGCAATTAAGGATGATTAGTCTTGATGCGAATATGTTAATGTTGGGAGAGGAAATTATCGGGAATCTGGACGCGGACGGATATTTGAAGACAAGCTTACCTGAAATTTTAAAAGAACTTGAAATGTTCGAACATGTTAGCATTGAGCCTGAGGTTGCTGAAGCATTGCTTAAAAGGATTCAAACATTTGATCCGGTAGGGATAGCGTCGAGAAATTTGCAAGAGTGTCTTCTTGTTCAATTAAGAAATTCTTCTCACGATCCTTACTATTCATATCTTGCTGAAGAAATGCTTGAAAAACACTTCCGTGATTTTACACAGAGGCGTTTTGATTCCATAAAACTAAAAATGAATTTGACTGACGAAGGATTAAAAACCACAATAGATTTGATTCAAAGCTTAAATCCAAAACCGGGCGAAGGGAATATAGAATCGGTTGAGATGAATCAAATTACACCGGATTTTATAATTGAAAAAGTTGAAGATGATTTTATAATCACTTTGAACGACCGCAGCGTTCCCTCCGTAACATTAAGCAAAACTTATCTGGAAATGATCGACTCAAATAAAAGGACCAAGAAAACTTCGGAAAGGGATAAGAACACTTATAAGTTTTTGCGTGAAAAATTTGAATCAGCGAAATGGTTTATCGCATGCATCCAGCAGCGACGTGAAACCCTAATGAAAATTATGCAGGCAATTGTAGAAAAGCAGTATGAATTTTTCGATAAGGGTCCAAAGTTTTTACGACCAATGATTTACAAAGATATAGCTGATGAAATTAGCATGGATATTTCTACAATAAGCCGTGTGGTTAACGGCAAATATGTTCAAAACCCGATGGGAATTCATGAGCTGAAATATTTTTTCAGTGAAGGCTTAAGCACTGACTCCGGCGAAGAGATTTCAAACAAGCATATTAAAGAAAGATTGAAAGAAATTATTTTATCGGAAGATAAAAATTTTCCATACAGCGACGATAAATTAGCCGAGATGCTGAATGACGAAGGTATTCATATTGCCAGACGCACCGTAGCAAAATACAGGGAACAGTTAAGGCTTCCAATTGCAAGGCTACGCAGAGAACTATGATAAAATATTCCGTCGATGTTATTGCAGTATTTCTGCTCTTCGGAATTTTTGGCTACATGCATTCCTATTTAGCTTCATATAGAGTTAAGAACTTTCTAATAAAAAAATTCGGTAGCCTTATAGCATTTTATCGTTTAACATATGTTCTCTTCTCATTAATATCATTTGGAGTAATATACAAGATTGCTCCACACCCAGAGTTAATTGTTTATGATCTTCCGTATCCGTTTGATTTTATAATTTTAATTCCGGAATTCTTGGGGCTTGCCGGTTTACTTTGGACACTCAAATATTTTTCCTCCAAAGAATTTTTAGGAATAAATCAGATCTTTCGATGGTATCATCATCAATACAGAATTGATGAACTTGATGAAAAACTAACTTTACGTATTGAAGGACCTTATAAATATTGCCGGCATCCGGTATATTTTTTTTCTATAGTCTTTTTAGTTTTTAGACCGGAGATGAATCTGTTTTATGCGAGCTTTCTTGCCTGCATTATTGCTTATTTTTATATAGGTTCTTTTTATGAAGAAATTAAAATGGTAGCGATGTTCGGTCAAATTTATATTGATTATCAAAACCAGGTTCCGAGAATTGTACCGATATATTTATATTGGAATAAAATTTTCAACATAGTGAAAAATGTCAAATCAAAACAAATTTTTTAGAATTGACCTATTAAAGTTTGGATTAAAAATTATATGATAATAAATTTAAGTTACAAAAAGTCAAAAATGAAAAAGGAGCGGCTTAAATGGAAATGACAATGCACGCAACAACAATAATCGGTGTGGTTCATAACGGGGAATCAGCCATTGGCGGTGATGGTCAGGTAACGCTTGGCAACACAGTTATGAAACATAATGCCGTTAAGATAAGAAAGATATCCGACGGGAAAGTTTTATGCGGGTTTGCTGGCGCAACCGCAGATGCTTTTACACTGGTCGAAAAATTTGAAGATAAACTTGGACAATATCGCGGAAATGTTAACCGTGCTGCAGTTGAATTAGCAAAAGAATGGCGCTCTGATAAGTACCTCCGCAAATTAGAAGCAATGCTTGCAATAGTAGCCGAAGGTAAGGCGCTTATTATTTCTGGCAACGGGGATGTAATAGAACCGGATGACCAAATTGTAGCGATTGGTTCCGGAGGAATGTATGCTTTAGCCGCAGCAAGAATGTTAAAAAAATATAGCAACCTTACAGCAAAAGAAATTGTTGCCGAAGCGCTAAAAACCGCTTCGGAAATTTGTATATATACAAACGATAAAATTAATGTTGAAGTAATAAAAGATTAACAAATGAAAAATAAATCAATGCATGCACTTACACCTTCACAGATAGTAAATGAACTCGACAAATATATCATCGGTCAAACGGAAGCAAAGAGAGCTGTCGCAATTGCACTTAGAAACAGGTGGCGCCGGCAGCAAGTAGCTGAAAATCTTCGCGAAGAAATTCTTCCCAATAATATTATTTTAATTGGTCCGACCGGAGTAGGCAAAACAGAAATTGCACGCCGCTTAGCCAAACTCGCGGAAGCGCCATTCGTAAAAGTTGAAGCCTCAAAATTTACGGAAGTTGGCTATGTCGGAAGAGACGTTGAATCGATGATTCGCGATCTTGTTGACTATGCCGTGAATCTTGTAAAATCGGAAATGACATTAGAAGTTCAGGAGAAAGCGGAAAGATTAGCCGAAGAAAAAATATTAGATATTCTCATACCGCCATTAAGAAAAAATTCTAATTTAGGTGAGAATACCGACGCTGAAGGTAATAATGAGACTCTACAAAATAAAAAAACGCGCGAATGGATGCGAGAAAAATTAAGGAGCGGCGAGCTTGATAAAAAGTTAATTGAGTTTGACGTTAATACTCAAACCGGTTTAGGCATGCAGGTTCTCGGTCCTTTTGGAATAGATGATCTTGGAATTAATTTTCAGGAAATCATGGGCAATATAATGCCGAAAAAAAAGAAGAAAAGGAAAACTGCGATCTCTGAAGCCCGCAAAGTAATTGCCCAAGAAGAGTCACAAAAATTAATTGATATGGAAGCTGTTCAAAAGGAGGCTATTGAGAGGGTTGAAAACTCAGGAATAATATTTATCGACGAAATTGATAAAGTTGCAGGCGGTGGAAAAGGATCAGGCCCAGATGTTTCGCGGGAAGGCGTACAGCGAGATTTACTTCCGATTGTTGAAGGTTCAAACGTCAACACAAAATATGGTGTTGTTAAAACCGATCACATATTGTTCATTGCCTCAGGTGCGTTTCATGTTTCCAAACCTTCAGATTTGATTCCAGAATTACAAGGTCGCTTCCCAATCCGCGTTGAATTGAAAAGCCTTACTCAAGAAGATTTTGTAAAGATTTTAACAACCCCGGAAAATGCTTTGTTGAAACAATACAACGCTTTGCTTGAAACAGAGGGAGTAAAATTAGAATTCACCGCAGACGGAATCAAAGAAATTGCTCGAATCGCCTCAGAAGTAAATGAGCAAGTTGAAAATATAGGCGCGCGCAGGCTGCATACAATTTTAACAACTCTGCTTGACGAAATATTGTTTAACGTACCTGATAAGATACCGGCTTCTACAGTAAAAGTTAATGCTAAGTTCGTAAAACAAAAGTTAGATAGTATTGTTAAAGACAGAGATCTTAGCAAGTATATTCTTTAGTTTACAAAAAGTAATAACTTTTGGTAAAAACAATGCCGAATTTGAAATCAGTACTGAAGAATAAGAGTATCATTAAAAGGACCTTTGCTGGCGCAGTATTGTTGTTGTTAGTACTTCACCCAAACGTGAGAAATTTTTTTGACCACAACGTTGAAAATGTTTATACCCACCTCCGTGGACAAGTTCAACCGGATACCAACATCGTTATAATTGATATTTCATCTAAGGATATAAATACCCTTGGTCACTGGCCAATTAAAAGAAGTTATTACGCATTGCTTGTAAACAAATTGTCAGATTACGGCGTAAATGAAATCGGCATAGAAGTTTTTCTTAGCGCTAAGTTTGTAACCCAAACTTTGTACGATAACCTTCTTACAAAAGAAATTGAAAAGTCGGGAAGAGTAATCTTAAGCTCAGTCGCAGGTGAAGTCTATTCTTCAAGAGGAAAATTTTATACCGACTCTTTAAGCTATCCGAGTCCAAAACTTTTAGATTCGACTTTACAGACCGGTCATCTGAATTATGTCAGTGATAACGGCATTAATATACCGTTATACCTCAACAGCAATGGTCAGATCGAAAAAGCTTTTTCTCTTCAGCTTGCTGGACCAAAATACAAGTTTGCAGAGGATAAACAATTAAAAGTAAATTTCATTTCGTCATGGAAGAAGTTCCGTCAATTTTCACTTCTTCATTTTTTCCAACTTGTAAATAACAACAGTGATTCATTAAATCTATTAAGGGGCAAAATAGTTTTAATTGGTATTAGTGATCCCGATATAGCTTCTGTGTTTCCTACAAATTTTGATTCCGGTGTTCCCGGTGTAGTTCTTCATGCTTTTGCCCTTGATAACATTCTAAAACATAGATTTCTTAACGATAATTTCCTTATCCTTTCTCGAATTATCTTTCTACTATTAGTCTTCATACTCTTGTCCTTTGAGACAAAAAAATTCAAAGAACATTTATTTAGATTTTACATCTATGCTTTTGTGCCTTTTATTGCCATTTCATTTATTCTTTACGCTTATTTTAATTATCAGCTTGGATATTCGTTTTATTTTTTGCCAATGTTAGCATTTCTTTTAAGTGACATATTCTTTTATCTTTTTGAAAAGAAGATTCTTCTTGAAGGTGCCATTGATGAAAGTCAGATTCTTAAATCGTTGCTTTTAACTAAGGAAGAGGAACTTTCTAATCTGCAAAAAGAGCTTAATGTCTCCGAAAGCGCAAATTCATTTAAGTTAATGGAAAAAATTAAATCCTTGAAATCGGACATCGACAAGCTAAGAGAAAAAGAAGATGATAAAGAAGCGGCAGAAATAGATAACATTGACGATACCCAAGACTTCCATGGAATTATTTATCGTTCTAAAGCGATGAATAATGTTGTAAACCTGATAAAAATGGCGGCGCCAGAAAATGCAAACATCTTGATTCTTGGTGAAAGCGGCACGGGAAAGGAATTGGTTGCCAAAGCAATCCATAAATTGAGTAAACTAAACAACAATAATTTCGTAGCCGTAAACTGTGGTGCACTTTCAGACACTTTACTAGAAAGTGAATTATTCGGTCATGTTAAAGGCGCTTTTACCGGAGCAATAAACGATAAAATTGGGAGATTTGAAGCTGCAAACAACGGAACAATTTTCCTTGACGAAATCGCGGAAACAACAGAGAATTTCCAGATAAAACTTCTTAGGGTAATTCAAACCGGTGATTATGAAAAGGTGGGTTCTTCAAAAACATTTCACACTAATGTACGTATTGTTGCTGCGACAAATAAGAATTTGGAAACTGTAGTAAGAGAAAAAAAATTCAGAGAAGATCTTTATTACAGGTTGAACGTAATTAAAATTGAATTACCACCTCTTCGCAACAGAAAAGAAGATATCTTGATATTATCCCATTACTTTTTAGAAAAGGAAACAAGCCGATTTCTATTTTCAAAATCTGCCTCGGAATCACTTTTAGAATATGAATGGAAAGGCAACGTTAGAGAGTTGGAGGCAGTAATTAAACGAGCCGCAATTTTTGCGAGAAGCGCCGAACGAAATTTAATCCAGCTTGCCGATTTACCGGATGAAATTGTTAAAGACAGCAAATTTAATTTTGACGACATCGTTATTGAATCTTTGCGCCATAAAAAATTCTCTCATTCTTCCATTACTGACACTGCAAAAGAATTAGGAAATGTCAGTCGAAACGTTGTTTCGGAAAATTACAGGGGCTTTTCGCTAAAAATTTTGGTAGAAAATAATTTTGATTTGAATGCAACTTCTTTCATCCTTTCAGCTTCAGATGATGCAGAAATGAATAGCAGAGTAAAAGCAAAACTACTAACATTTGTCAAGAATATAGAGACCGATGTAAAAATATTTGCAGGCAAAGACTTTGAAACAGTAAAGAATAATTTGCAGTCAAAGTACAAAAACCTTCCCGTAAAATTTCATCCCTACCTTGATGAAGTAATTAAGAAATTTCTTTAACTTAATTCCCTAGCTTCTTATCAAATATATTTACCGCATTTCATCGAATTCTTCTGTTCATTAAAATAAACTTTCTTCCTTATAAAAATTTCTTTTATTTGCTAGTAACTTTTTCTGTTTTGTTCCTTGTCTCAATTGATAAAACATTACAGCAAGTGACTATTTTAATGGCACCTATGTCCACATTTTTGTTCACAGATGTCAAACTGATTCGTTTTCCAAAACAAAATTTAATTCCTTTTCCGGCACAAAGTTTGATTTGTTTTACCTTACAAATTATTAACTGGAGGAAAAAATGCATAGCAAAAAATTACTTTTCATTTTAGTAATCTCACTTTCAGCGTTTGCCTTTGTTTATCCACAGAATAACCAAGATTCAACATTTTCTAACAGTCCTGACTGGAAGCATCGGCACCATTTTAATTTTGATTTTTGGGGCAATGAATTTTTTAGCAAACCAACTATCGCACTTGAGTATGGCTTTTCTAAAATGAGCCAAAATGGGTTGAACAGAAGTTTTGTTAACCCAAATCTCGTTGAATTAAAACTTGGTTATTCAAATGAAAAGCCATCTTGGCAATCTGACGATATTTTGAAATATAGATTTCATTATTTTCGCTTAAGTAATATTACCACAAAATTATCAGGAACATCATCCAACTCGGATGATTATAATACCGATCTTTGGCGCTTTGGTTTTGGCTGGGCTTCAGGGTATGGTTATAAGATAAGTAACTCGTTTAAGATAATTCCTTATTATGACTATTCAATTGATTGGTCGCAATTAAAATTTAATTCCGATCCTGCCAATGCGAATGATAAAAGTATAACTGATCTTTACAACAATTCATTTCGTTTTGGTACAAGTACAGAAGGTGGGGTAAAAATAAATCTTATCCCACAACTTCAAGTAAGTGCAGCATACGAGCACTCCATAATCTTCCCTCGTCATATTTTTTGGAAATGGGTAGGAAGCGTGGCTATTGAAACAGCGGGGCAGTGGGCAATAGATAGCTTTGTTAATGAGATTATGGATTCTTCTCCTTATGCTGCGCCTATTGTTAATTTTGTTTTGAAGAATGCCCTTTCTTACGGTGTATATGAACTTCGTAAAGACAAAATGAATTGGCCTTTTGATTCCGCCGCACCTTTATTTTATGATCAGTTCAAAGTCGGCTTAACATTCGTTTTCTAAAAGAATTTCCAATTTTATTTCTGACCCGGTTTCATTTTGATGCCGGGTTTATTATAATATCATTCAATGTGCATTTAAATGCATGTCATAAAAACTCAACTATACTCTTCCCTATTTAAATCAAAGTTTAAATATTTTTTTACTATTCTTTATCTACCTTTTTTATTCGAAATATTTTTGCGTATTTAGTTATAGAAATATTTAATTTATCATAAATTAAGATTTGTCAATCTTTATTAATGAAAAATTCAAGATTGATTAAACCAATATTTCGTATTCTTGTCATTTTTTAGGAATTTCTTATGAGTCAAAAAAATACTTTATATATAATATTACTTATTATTCTATTTAACGTCAGCTCGTTTGCACAATGGAAATCCGTAGGGCTGAATGACCAATATGTTTGGACATTTGCAGTAATCGACTCAAATATTTTTGCCGGTTCCGGTGGAGGGGGAATTTTTCTTTCTACAGATAACGGAGCAACTTGGGAACATTCTGATTCAGGACTTACTAGTTTGGGTATTTCATCTTTAATAGGATTACCCAATCCGGTTGGCGGTAATTATATTTTTGCCGGGACTTATGGTGACGGGGTATTCCTATCAACAAATAACGGAGCGACATGGGCACAAACATCATTAGACAGTCAATATGTATGGTCATTAGCAAGTAGCGGTTCTAATATTTTTGCAGGAACTGAAAAGGGAATTTTTCTTTCTTCTAATAACGGCACAAACTGGACTCAAATAAATTCGGGGCTAACAAATTTTGTTATTAACGCATTAGTTGTAAGCCCTAACGGAACAAATATTTTTGCAGGTACTGCAAAAGGAATTTTTCTGTCCAAAGATAACGGCACTAATTGGGTCAGTATAGATTCGGGACTAACGAATCAATATGTGTGGTCTTTGTTTATAAGTGATACAAATCTCTTTGCTGGAACTGAAAAAGGAGTTTTTCTTTCCACAAATAATGGTGCTAATTGGAAACAATTAGGTCTTGATACTCAATATGTTTGGACTTTTGCAAAAGTTGATTCAATGCTTTTTGTGGGTACAAACGGAGGAGTATTTGCTTCAACTAATAACACTTTTAATTGGATTCCTATAAATTCAGGACTATCAAATTCGGATGTTACTTCTTTGGTTATTAAAGATACAAATATTTTTGCAGGCTCTTTTGGAGTATATGTGCTTTCATTAAATAACATTTTTACACCAACGGTAGTAAAACAGATCAAAAATAGTTATCCTCAAGAATTTTTCTTGGCGCAAAATTATCCTAATCCTTTTAATCCATCTACCACAATAAATTTTGCTGTCCAAAAGGAAAGTTTTGTAAGTATAAAGGTGTATGATGCCCTTGGGAGAGAGATAGCAACTTTAGTAAATGAAGAAAAACCGGTAGGAAATTATAGTGTGCAATTAGTATTGGGAAATAAGCAGTTGGCAAGCGGGGTGTATTTTTACAGAATGCAGGCTGGAAGTTTTGTGGAGACAAAAAAATTAATTTTTATGAAATAGTTCTTGTCTAGCGAAATGATTAGAATTCCCCAGCATAAAATATTTTTTTTATTTGGCTGAAATCGAGGTGGTGGTATAAGCTTTTTAGCCGTTTTAATAATCATCTATTATTTCAAAAAAAACATTTAGCCTTTTTCAAATTTTTCAATTTGTTTCTTTACGATTTCGGGTATCGGGAATGAAGTCAGTTTGGTATAATCATAAGAAACCAGCTTAGTTATGGCAGAAGCTGCAATGATTTTATTTCCTTTGCGATTAACCATAATTAGATGTTCCACATCGGAACTTTTATTCCCCATTTTTGAAACACGACTGAGTATTTCTACTTCATCCCCAAGAATTATCGGCTGCTGATAATCGATTTCAATTCTTGCAACTACTGCATCGAAATCGAGACCCTCCATCGGTTTGTTAAGGACATCTTTGAAATAAGCAATCCTTGCTTCTTCAAGATAAGACAAAAATGTTGCGTTATTTACATGCCTCATTGCATCAAGGTCGGAAAATCTAACCTTAATTTTAATGCTGTGTTTGAAGTTTTTTATATCCATTTTCAATTAAATACCTCTTCAATAATTTTACTGGCAATTTTAATTTCATCAAAACTTACATCAAGATGTGTAATTGCCCTGAGGAAGCCGGGTTTACCCGTTGAAAGAAGCAATCCCTTTTCTTTACACAGGATCAATGCATCATCAATGGAAATATTGACAGGTTGAAAGATTAAGATGTTTGTTTGAACCGACTGTAAATTTATTTTCAATTTTTTACAATTATTGATTGTCGCGGCAAGTAACTTTGCTTTTTCATGGTCTTCCGCAAGACGGTTAATATTATTTTTCAAAGCATAGAGACCGGCAGCAGCGAGAATGCCTATCTGACGTGTACCTCCTCCCCAGGCTTTGCGTACCCGAAAAGCTTCTTTAATAAAATCTCTCGATCCGGCAATAATAGAGCCCACCGGTGCGCCAAGTCCTTTTGATAAACAGCATGAGACGGTATCGAAGTATGATGCATATTCTTTAACAGAAATTTTTGAGGCAACCGAAGCATTCCAAATTCGTGCACCGTCAAGGTGATAGAATAAATTATATTTTTTTGCTAGTTCACCCACGTTGATAATATTTTCAATTGGATGAATAGTTCCTCCCGCACGATTATGAGTGTTTTCAATTTCGATTACTTTTGTCCGGGGCATGTAGTAAGCTGAGGTCGGTCGAATGTAGGGCTCAATTTGTATGGGTGTAATAACGCCGGAGTTACCATCGACAGGCATTATCTGGATTCCGCTTAATGCTGCCGGCGAACCTGACTCGTATTGAAAAATGTGGGCGTCTCTTTCGCATATAACTTCATCACCGGGGTTGGTAAGCACGTTCAGACAAATTTGATTTCCCATTACACCGCTTAAGACAAAAAGAGAGTCTTCTTTCCCTAAAAGGTCCGCAGCATATTCTTGCAGTTGATTTACTGTTGGATCTTCTTGAAAAACATCATCCCCGACTTCGGCTTTAAACATCGCTTTACGCATTTCCTCAGAAGGTTTTGTAACTGTATCACTTCGGAGGTCAATAAAATTATTCATAGCCTTAAAATTTTTCCTTTCCAATTTGATTTTACCAATATATTTATAATAAGATAAACAATCTCTTAGGTTTATTTAATCTATAACGTTAACCATTTTTTCTTAATCTTTTTCAGAATAAAAATTCCCAATATCCATAATGAAACCGCAAGAGAAATCTCCGGGACAATTAGTGGAAACTTTGTAAAAAAAGTTTCTTTTGATTCTAACGGTGCATCGCCAACAATAACATCCTTAGTAAAAAGTCTTGATTCTATTTTTGTTTCGCCGAGAGGGTTTATAATGCAGCTAATTCCACCATTAGCAGCTCTTACAACGGTACGTCTGTTTTCAACTGCGCGTAATACGGAAATTTCTTTGTGTTGATATGGCCCGCTTGATTTACCATACCAGCTATCATTTGTAACAACAGCAATAAGCCTAGCACCGCGCTGAACAAAATTAGTAACAAAATATGGGAATACAGATTCGTAGCATACAAGTCCGTTTATACTGATTGAATCTTTAGAAGAAGTTGTAAATGGAGGTCTGTTATTCTCAATATCAGGGAGCTTAAAATTGACAGTATCTTTACCAACGTTCCAACCTGAAATCCCGACGCTCCATCTAATTAGTTTTCCAAGAAAAGGAAGTTGATTAACAAATGGGACTCTTTCGCCAAAAGGAACGAGCTTCATTTTAGCATATCTCTGAACAATTCTTGTATCGGGGGAAAGCAAGAGTATACCATTATAAGTCGCATAGGAAATATTTTCGCTTGAATTGGTTTTAGCATCATAAGGAACATTTTCCCCGGGATAAAAATACTTTACGTCAGGCATTCCCGTAAGAAGGTAAACGTTATTGCGTCGCAGGAAGCTATAAATTGAATCAAGGGTAATACTATAAAAACCATCCATCAAAAAAACAGGCAAAGCAGTTTCGGGCCAAATAATTAGACGCGCTCCTTTGTTAACGGCTTGCTGCGAAAGATTAAGATATTCGATTGTTAAGTTGTTTAAATTTTTGTCGTTCCATTTATCCCATGGGTTTAAATTTGGCTGAATTAGTCCAACTTTAATTGTTTTGCTTGAAACGTGAAAAGTATCTAGTCTAAAAAAACCATACCCAAGTATAAGGATATAAATAATTAGTGCTGTTGATAGATGTAATAGAAATTTTCTTTTCGATAATTTTAGATTGAAAAAGGCTTTATACAAAAAAATATTTATATAGATAACAATAATAGACAAACCAACAGCACCAATTGTATCTGCAATTTGGATGAAGGGAATAAATTCAGCAAGACCGTGTCCCAGCGTTAGCCAGGGAAAGCTTATGTCGGTAAGCATATAGAGATATTCGTAGGCAGCCCAAAATATAGGGAACAAAAAAAGTGCGACAGTTCCGGAAAAAGATTTTTTCGCTAAATAAAAAAGAGTTGAAGGGATCAAGAATAATATAGGTTCAAAAAAGAGTAACGTTCCACCGGCAATCATTAAAAACGGATCAGATTCCTTTTGCCAACTGCCAACCCAATAAAGGGTGATGACGCTAAAAACAAAAAAAGTAAGATAAGTAGCGCGGTTTATTTCTGCTAAGGTTTTTCTTTTTTCAATTACAATAAAATATGGGATTAATCCTACAAATAGAAAAAGAGTAAACGGAAAAGGAAACGGTGGAAAGCCAACCCCTATGAGTATACCACTAAGAATCAGAAGTAATCTTTCTTTTCGTTTTACCCTTTTTTCTTCAGGCGAAATTCTAATTCTGTTATGCCAAAGGTTAAAACTCAATTTTGTTCTTCTTTCTTTTCTTAAAAAGATATCTCACTACAAAAACTGCCGCAATAAATATTGTAACAACGAGAATAAGTCTACTATAAGTTGAAATATAATTATCAACCTTATGGATATTTCTGCCGAAAATAAAACCCAGGTAAATGACAATAGAATTCCAAAATAGGGCGCTAATTGTAGCCAAAAGAGTTGTTTTCTTAAATTTCAATTCGCTTAAACCTGCAAACAAAGAAATGATTGATCTAGTACCGGGCAAAAACCTGTTTGCTAAAATGATAATGTATCCATACTTCCCAAACCAATTTTCAGCATTTTCCAAGCCTTTAACAGAAATGAATTTAATTTTTCCGGCTCGAACAATTTTTTTATCCAATTGGCTACCGATAAAAAAAAGGGACATGAATCCTAGAACGCTTCCGGCAGTGGTAAATAGTAATGTCGGAACAAAATGGAGTGAATCTGTCGCGATTAATGAACCACCGACTATAACAACTAAGTCACTCGGAGAAGGGGGAAAAACATTTTCAATAAATGCAAAAAGAAAGAGTGCGAAATAAATCCAAACAGGATTTAGATTGGAGAATAAGTCAAGAATATTTTCTATCATATCATTTTTTTTTAATAATTAGAACAGTTGCAAATGCCGAAACGCCTTCTTCTCTTCCGATAAATCCAAGGTTTTCGGTAGTAGTTGCCTTAACGGAAATCATGTCGATATTTGTTTGGAGAACTTCAGCAATTCGATTTCTCATTTGATAAATAAATGGAGATATTTTTGGTCTTTGCATAGCAACAACGGCATCGAGATTTCCGAGTTGGTAGCCTTTCTCTTTTATGAGTTGGTAAACAAGCTCTAGCAAAAGAACGCTATCTGCATTTTTATACTTTGGGTCGCTATCCGGGAAATGTTGACCAATATCGCCCAATGCCAGCGCTCCAAGCAAGGCATCTGAAACGGCATGGAGAAGAACATCTGCATCGGAATGACCGAGCAGACCTTTTTCGTAAGGGATCTCAATTCCGCCCAAAATTAATTTTCTTCCTTCAGCAAATGCGTGAACGTCAAAACCGATTCCTGTTCTAAAATCTTCAATCAAAATCTTACCTCAAAACTATTAAATTCATTTTTCAACTCGTGCCAGATAATTTTACAATTATTAACGGAAGCGTGAGAAGGACCAATTTTAATTTTAAGAAAAAGTTCTTCAATAAGAGCAACCTCACCTTCCACAATAGTTTGAACCTCACCTGTAAAAAGATTTTTTACAAAGCCGGTTAGTCCCAAACTTTGTGCATGGCGTGAAACGTAATATCTAAAACCAACTCCTTGCACTAAACCGGAGGCTATTATTTCAGCTCGCTTTTTCATTTGAAAAAATATTTAGTTTATCAAAAATTTCTGCCACTAAAAGTCCCAAGAAAATAAGTGCACAACCTAATGCAGCAAAGTTAGAAATTTTTTCAGTCAAGATGAAGAAGGCAAAGATGGCAGAAAAAATTGGTTCGAAGGATAAAATAATTCCCGCTTTAGTTGGAGTAACCACCTTTTGAAATTTTGTTTGGATTGTGCTGGCAATAATTGTTGCGAAGACGGAAGTATAGATGATTGCAAAGATAAGAGAAGAGTTTATAATAAGTTTTTCAGCCTGCAATCCAGTGGCAGAAACAAAAAGTGCAGAAATAATACCCAATAAGCCGGTAAGTGAAATTTGGATAAAGACCAGCGGCTTGTAATCGTGTTTTTTACTTGATATATCAAGATAAACAAGATACATTGCAAAAAACACAGCACAGATTAAGGTAAAAAAATCTCCGATATTAAATCCGCTTCCGATTTCAGAAAAAACATCAAGTGCGTTTTCTCCTTTGCTTGAAAGGAAAATTAAACCGAGAATTACAAACAATATTCCAATTAGGTTTCCTTTTCCCGGGATTTTCTTTTCAAAAATTAATTGGAATATTGGCGTAAACAATACAAACGTACCGGTAATAAATGCTGACTTTGTAGCTGTTGTATATTGCAGTCCAATAGTTTGAGTAGCGAACCCAAGGAAATAGATTACACCCAGAATGAGCCCGTCTTTTATAGTTTCCTTAGAAGAATTTAACACGGAGCGAAAGAAAAATGGAAATAGTAAAACTGCGGCTAATGTAAATCTAACAGCGATGAAAAGCATCGGAGTTATTTCACTTAAAGCTCCTTTGATGATTACAAAAGTGGCGCCCCAAATAATTGTGATAAATAATAATGATCCTTCGCTAAGATATTTTTTAACCATTCTTATTAAATTGCCGGTAAGTAGTTTAAAATGAAATTCATTCTTTCCATTTTGTATAACCGAGAGATTTCAAGACATTTTCATCCGAGCGCCATTTTTCTTTCACTTTTACACGAAGCTCCAGGAACACCGGACGTTGAAGAAATTCTTCAATTGACTGACGTGCATCTTCTCCGACTTTCTTTATAGCAGCCCCTTGTTTTCCTATAAGAATACCTTTTTGGCTATCCTTCTCTACAAATATCTCTGCTTGGATTAAATCTTTTCTTCCTTCAACTTCTTTAAATTCTTGGATCACTACTTCGCAGCTATAAGGGATCTCTTCCTGGTATAGCTCGAAGATTTTTTCACGTATAATTTCAGAGACAAAAAATCTTTCATTCTCGTCGGATACAATATCATCAGGATAAAACTTAGGGTTTTGCGGAAGAAGCTCAACTATTGAATCGACTATTTGTTGGATATTAAATTTTTCTAATGCAGAAACCGGGATTATCTTTTCAAATTTTTGTGTTGAGTTAATTTTATTCATTAGTAACTTAACATGTTCTTGCGATGTCAAATCAATTTTATTAAGCAATAGAATTTTAGGCTTTTTAACCCTCATAAAAAGCTTGTACGTAAAATCATTTTGAAGAGTTTTTAATCCATCGGGATCTTCAATCAAATCTAAAATTAGGATAAGGATATCGGCGTCTTGTACAGATTGCTCTACTTCTTCCATCATTTTTTCTTGTAGAAGATAAGCCGGCGCAAGTATACCCGGAGTATCAAGAAATATTATTTGATATTTTTCTGTTGACAGTATACCCAGGATCCTTTTTCTGGTAGTCTGCGGTTTGCTTGTGGTAATGGAAATTTTCTGCCCAAGTAAAACATTAAGAAGAGTTGACTTACCAACATTCGGCTTACCAATAATTGCTACATATCCTGCTTTTGTCATCTTATTATTCTTTAATTGTTATTTTTTCTAATACAAATATACAAACTAATATTAAATGGCGGAGGCAATAATTTACCATAAAATAAAAAAAGGCTGTAATTACAACAGCCTTTTTTAGAATATGTATTGGTTTGCTACTATTGTTCAATTTTTCTTTTAGAAAATTTATGTTCTTCATACATAAAGTAAGCTACAGCAAGGAAACCGAATGAAATAATTGATCCGAATATTGAAATATTTTGAGGTGTAAATATTCCTTTCGCACTTTCGGTAAATTGCATTAAAATCGATATGTATGAATCTGTTTTCTCTACTATTAACCCTGTACTAGAAGGATCGGAAATAATATTGAATAACAGATAACCGGCAATTGCCAGACAAAAAATCATGAAGACTGAAGATATAGATAATATAAAAATTTTGTCCTTTTTACTTGCCTTAAATTTTTTCTCTAACTTTGACATGACAAAGCTGGTAAAATTTGTTGAAGTTTGATATATCTTCAACTGTCCTAGGTCTCCGTGAACTTTTTGTAAATATTCTAATCTTTTTCTATCAATTTCAGAGTTAATTAAATGTTCTTTAATATTTTTAAGTTTTGTTTGGTCTAACTCACCGTCTATATATTGATTTAATGTTTCGTCGTCTATGGGAATCATAATATTTCCTCTGCGTAATTATTTTTTATAAGAATATCACGCAATAAATTTCTAGATCTATGTAGCATAACTTTTACGTTAGAAACCGAAGTCTGCATAATTTCACTAATTTCTTCGCAGCTCATATTATCAAGATAAAACATATTTATGACTGCTGAATAGCTTGGAGGCAGTTTTTCGATCATCGATTGCATAAATTGTGAAGAATCTTTTTGCTCTGTAGTTTCAGGATTATAGTTGCTTTCAAGAAAATATAATTCGTCAATAGAAGACATATCATTCTCAACTTTTCTTTTCTTTGTTGAAAGTCGTGTTAATGCCGTGTTATAAACAATCCGGTAAAACCAAGTTGAGAATTTTGCTTGCTGTTTAAAACTCTCTAATGAATTATAAGCCTTTACGAAGCAATCCTGAAGAACTTCTTCGGCATCCATTTGATTTTTTACCATTCTTACAATCAATGAAAACGCCTTATTTTTATACCTATCTACCAATATTGAGTAATCTGCTCTATTTCCTTTCTTAACAGATTCTATTATTTCTAAGTCGCTTATATTTTTCATCTACTTTTATGACTCACTCACCATTTAAAAGGTTACATATTAGTAAAAAGATAATATGAAAGCATATGTCAGTATAAAAATATTTACAAGTAATATAAGATGCAATAATATTTTTTGTTGTAACCTATTCGCATAAATACAAGTCATAAGCATTGAGAGTATAAATAAAAGGACTCGAAATTAGATGTTTTAGTTGAATATTTAGAAAAATAAATTAGAAAGAAAACAAAAAATGAATGAAGGAGTTGTTGAAGTTTTTGTACCAATAGTAATGTTTCTTGTAATAGGACTCGTACTTATTGCATATTACTATTTTAGGTATAGGGAGAGACAAATGCTGATTGAAAAGGGTCTATCTGCAGATTCAATAAAAGAGTATTTCGAAAGAAAAAGAGATCCAAATAGAATGTTGAAAGTAGGGATCATATGTGTTTTTTTCGGAATAGGATTAGGCCTCGGATTAATGTTGCAGGACATTTTAGGACGTGACTATTATGTGCCTTTTTCTTTATTCACGATAACAGGCATTGGCTTTGTTGTTGCTAATCTTATATCTAAAAAATTTGAATCAAAAGACCTTACTAAATAACTCATGTTACGCAGACAATTTCCAATATAATGGAATTAAAGTGCAAAACCTCCGAGGTTTAGGAAAACCTCGGAGGTTTCTCATTATGTAATAATAACCTTTTGCTTAAGGTGAGTAAATAACTTAAAGCCGGCTTTAATTTTTCGTAATTTTACTCTTGCGATTCTAACCAGCGTTCCGCATCAATTGCAGCCATGCATCCGGTTCCTGCAGCAGAAATAGCTTGACGATAAGTTTTATCGGCAACATCTCCGGCAGCAAAAACACCTTCAACATTTGTGTAAGTTGAACCAGGTTTTACTTTTAAGTAGCCGGTTTCGTCCATATCCAATATATTTTTGAATAATTCTGTATTTGGTTTATGCCCAATTGCCATGAACAAACCATCTGCGTCGATCAGCGAAGTTGAATTATCTTTTGTGTCACGGAGAATTACTCCGGTCATTGACTTTCTGCCGTTCTCATCTTTTCCAACAACTTCTTTGATTACTTTATTCATTAGAAATTTTATTTTGGGATTTCTTTTAGCTCTATCGAGCATAATTTTTGAAGCACGAAATTCGTCACGTCGATGTACAATTGTAACTTCCGAGGCAAACTTTGTTAAATAATTTGCTTCTTCCATTGCAGTGTCTCCTCCGCCAACGACAAGTATCTTTAGACCCTTAAAGAAGAATCCGTCGCATGTAGCACAAGCGGAAACGCCATAACCCATAAACTTATTTTCGCTTTCCAATCCAAGAAGCCTTGCTGAAGCGCCGGTAGAAACAATTACTGAATCAGCGGTATAAACTTCGTCATAAGATTTCAGAACAAATGGGCGTTTAGAAAAATCAACTTCAGTGATTTCTTGATAGACAGATTTTGCGCCAAATCTTTGAGCTTGTTTGCGCATAATATCCATAAGTTCCGGTCCTTGAATGCCATGTTCAAAGCCAGGATAATTTTCTACTTCGGTTGTAATCGTAAGCTGTCCGCCCGGTTGCATTCCTTCAAACATTAGAGGGCTTAGGTTTGCCCTTGCGGTATATAATGCTGCTGTAAACCCTGCTGGTCCTGAACCGATGATTATAACTTTAAAATGATTACCTGCCATATTTTCTCCGTTTGCTGTTGTTTCAAAAAATCTTGTTTAATAAAATATTGATTTATCTGTATTTATAATTAGATTCATTTTATCGTTGAAGGTTTCAATTTATCCTATAGGAATAACCCAAGCAATAATTATTGCAAAAGAAATTTCGCGTTTCTCTTGAGCCCTGAAAGCTTTGTCCTTTTTACCGGACTATTAAAAAACTTTGATTTGAATTCTTCCTCGCTCATCTCAAGAACTTCGTTCAAATTGAGTTCCATATTTTCAGGATGATTAAAATCTTCGGATGAGGTTTCTTGTGAAAATTTAATATTCCATGGACAGACATCCTGGCAAATATCGCAGCCAAAAATCCAGTTATTAAACTTTCCCTTAAACTCATCAGATATTTCATTCTTGTTTTCAATAGTCAAAAAGGAGATACACTTATTAGAATCTACGATATAGGGATTTACGATTGCGTCGGTTGGGCATGCATCTATACAAGCAGTGCAGGTACCGCAAAAATCCGGGATAGGAATTGCGTAGTCAAATTCAAAGTTTGTAATAATTGTTGCGATAAAGAACCAGCTTCCAAATTCCTTGTTGATTAAGTTGGTATGCTTGCCCATCCAACCTAAACCGGATTTTACTGCCCAAACTTTATCCATGACAGGGCCTGTATCGACATAAGATTTTGATTCAAAGTTATTATCTATTTCTTTTAATTCACTTTCTAACCGGGAAAGTTTTTCCCATATAATAAGATGGTAATCTTTTCCCCATGCATATCTTGATACTTTGCCTGTCCCTGGATTGTTGGAAAATTTTATATTGTGGTAATAATTTAAGCCAAGTGAAATGACACTTTTAGCATTCTGCAAAATATTAGAGACATCTTTTCTTTTATCAACATTGTTTCCCATGTAAGACATCTCTGCTTGATAACCTTTGACAAGCCATTCTTCAAGATGACTAATTTCTTCCTTCAGTTCATCTGCTTTTGCAAAGCCAACTAAATCAAACCCATTTGATTTTGCTTTCTGAACTATTATTTCATTTGTAATTTTCATTCAGCGTAAATAGTTTTTATTACCATTTCAGTTCTTTTTTCTCAACCTTCACATAGACACTTTCATTGCAGACTAAAGCAGGATAACTGTCAAGGCCATTTCTGTTTGAGGGCATTTTACCCGTTTCAAGATTGAACATCCATCCGTGAGCAGGGCAAATGACATATCCGTCTTCAATAAAACCATCATAAATTAGTGCCGTGTGCTGATGCGGACAAATATTATTAAGGGCATAAACTTTTCCATTAACTAAAAAGACAGCAATCTCGACATCGTTAACTATAAATCTTTTTCCGTTTTGTTCAGACAGATTTTTTATGGGGCATACTCTTTCAAAGCCGTCCAAATCAACTTGCTCACAATTCTCTGAATTTTTCATCAACTTGAAATCCTTTATCAGTTCTTTTAATTGTGGCTAAAGCAAACTCAGGATCGTGTTCAAAAAACAATTTCCATTGTTCTTCATTAGCTTGAGATAAAATATTTTTCTTTTCCTGTACAGCCATAAGAGGTTGGAGATCGTAGCCCATCACATAAGGAATCGGAATATGTGAAGAAGTCGGGATCAAATCACCACAATATAAAATTGTAGAAGAGGAGTCAGATATTTTTACAAGCTGCTGAGAAAAGGTATGACCGTTTACAACTAAAAACTCAATCTCGTCATCAAAATTGATATTATTGTCGATAAGATTTAGCACACCCGCTTCGTATAACGGAATAAAATTTTCTTTTATATAACTTCCCCGGTCTCTTTCTGAGGGATTAACAGCCCACTCAAAGTTTTTTTTCTGCACATAATATTTAGCATTAGGGAAAGCCGGTATTAGTTTTTCATTTTCCAATTTTATAGATCCGCCGGTATGATCAAAATGAAGATGCGTGATTATAACATCCGTTATTTCGCCGGCTGATATTCCAGCTTTAACCAATTCGTTGTCCAAAGAAAATTCATTCTGATTTATAGAATAAATGCTTTTTGATTTAGCATCCCACTTATTTCCCATTCCCGAATCAATCAAAATTTTCCTTTTGCCATTTTGAAGTAATAAATTTCTTGTGGAAAGTTTAATTCTATTTGCGGAATCAGGTGGGTTAGTTTTTTCCCACAGAGGTTTGGGGATAATGCCAAACATGGCTCCGCCGTCGAGCCAAAAGTATCCCGAATTGATTATCTGAATTTCATACTTTCCGACCTTCATAACTGACCATAAATTGTGGTTTAAATTTTTTGTTGAGGTAATGAGCAGATTAATTTTGATATTTTAGGTTTATTAAGATATATCTGTTCAAAATTTTGTCTTACGCAAATTAAACAACTTTAATAACGAAATAAAGGATTGAAAAAGTATAAGAGCTATTACTGTCCGAAATAAAATGATAAAGCTCTAATAGAAAAATTTCTATAGTTTGATTATGGGAATAATTGAGGTTTATAGTGAGATTTGCACAAGATAAGACTATTAGAATGCCTATTGAGACGTATTCAGAAGATTTGGAGGGGTTATTCTTACTCCTTTTTTGAATGGTTTTGGAAGAATAAAAAGGAATCAGCTATAAAGTTATAAGATGCAAAGAAAAAGAACTAATGCTTGACTATATTAAGCATATTAAATTGTAATATGTGAATCAAGAAAAAAATAGATTTGTCATGTTTGTCCTAAACTGTTGGCACCGATATAATCATAGGTTAATTTGGGTGGATTACCTTCATCCACATATGTTGGTATAATTTTGGTTGGAACTAAAATAGCACCCAAAGGAATTCCCGCAAAAAATCCAGGAATAATGTCCTAACCAATGTCTATTGTAATTTATGCTTTTAATATTTTTAAGTGGGATTTCTTCATGTGTAAAGTCTTTTTCTCTAAGAAAGGAAAGAGTATCATTTAATATTTCCGAGCCTACGTAAGTCGTAAATGAACTATCATTAATTCATGTAACCGTCATATTTTTATTCTTTGCAAAATTATTAAAGTCCTTATAATATTTTTCTTTGGAAGAGAAGTCCCTTGCTGTATAATATGATGAGCAACCCATACAGAATAAAGATAAAGACATAATCATTAATATATTTTTCATATTAACATCCCTAATTATTATTATATGTATTGTGAAGTCGTATAATAAGCTGTTTTAATAGTCCATGTCCCTGTTTGATTGAACCAATTACAATCTAAGCCTGAACATTGATATACTATGACAAGATATTTTTCTTGTCTTAATAGCCAACCGGATTGCCATGATGCCAAACAACAATTTAATAGTGCAGTTTCATCGCCTGTTCCAGAAGCGTATAACCAAAATTGGCTTTAGCCACATAAACAGCAAATATGGGGCTAAAGCCCATGTTTTGTTTGGATAACCCTACCCCGGCATGAATGCCGGGGCAATACAAAAGCACTATATTTTAGAAACAACTTCATAATAATAATTGGAATAATTATTTATTACATTTGAATTTTCACACAGCCTCTTTAGCTTGGTCAAGAAACACCAACCAACCCGGGACTTTAGCCCTGATTAAATTTTGCAAGAACTCCAGGCTTCAGCATAGTGTCATAATTTATAAAACTGTCTTTTTAGAACTACCTACCTTAAAAACAACTTGGTTTTAATAAGCAATAGAATAATCAGACTATTCCGTAAAGAACATCGAAGCCCGATTAGTTCGCTTTCGGTCAGTCGGCTCTCGTCTTCACTTCTCGAATACCATTCTCATTAGTCTTGTATCCGTCCTCAATGGCTCTTTTTTGAAATTGGAATAACCACCTATAAATCTAAATCCA
>JAKAFW010000073.1:0-7539 GCA_021817845.1 Bacteroidota bacterium | reverse complement strand
GCCCGTTACCTGAATGCCACCGCCGCCAAGTTCTGCATCAGGGGTTTCAAAACCTGCAACGTCATCTGCCTGCCAGCAATGAAGGCTTATCTTTATCTTATCCAGTCTGCTTATTGCTTCATCTGTATTTACACCTAATGAGGAATACTGCTGTTTTGAATACTGATATTCAGCCTCGATTGTCTTCTTATTTATCATGGGAATTAACTCCTTTACAAAAATTACTTAATGCTTTGCGATATCCTTTAAGAAATGCATAAAAAAAATATTTATCTTAAATACAGCTTCGCCCCGTGAGCCACACTAAAAATTTCTTTGTGGTACAAATTACTTAATGCTTTGCGATATCCTTTAAGAAAAATTATTAAACTAATAATCTAAAGTCAAGAAAAAAATAATGTTTTTTTAACTTGCGAAAAGAACGTTGAAGTTGCTTCTTAAATATTTTTTAAGTCATAATAGCAAAATTATCACGACTAGATGGGTGCTTGCTTTGTCTATGAGTTCGTTAATTTATTGGAAATGATTACAATGACCTTTATAAAAATTTAAAATTTTTATGTTCCAGCATATAATAAGTTGACTAAGAAAATTATTTTCTCCATTATATAAACTATGTATATATTAATTTATAAATTAATTTACAAATGAGTTATGATTGAAATAAAATATCTCATTTTTTATTATGAATATTCTGTTTCTATTGATACTAGAATTATAAGCAATAATGGAGTTGGTTTAAACTTCGTACCATTTATCAGGAAAATTAAAAGGGATGGTATATTTCTTTTTGGGGGGGGTAATAATGATAATTTAGCTGCGTACAGAATTATGAAAGTTAAAGGAACAACAAAAAACCTATAACTTTTAATAAATAATGAATTATTGAATCAGACCCCATAAATGTAATTAAAATTTTCTAAGTGCTTTTAAAGTGCAACATGTCCAGCATTCACAGTTAGTCTATGACCATCGCCTTTTTTATTTTAATCTCTTTGGGTTAAATTCCCCGCCGCTCGCGGCGTATCTTTTTAGTGTGTTTGGGCTTTGATACCCCGACCGCTTGCGGCGGGGTAGTTCATTATTTTTTGAAGGAATTCAATAGGATGATAAATAGGATTATTCAATTCGTCCCCGATTTGCTCGCGGCAAGAAGTGCCGCTTGCTAAGATTATTGTGTTGCTGTCAAAAGAATCCGATCTTATAATTTGATGTATTAAATCATCTCCAATATTTTTACTTATTGCATAATATTCCTTCTTATAACCAAAACTTCCAGCCATTCCGCAACACTCTACGTTAGAGACATCAACAGTATAGTCTAGTCTTTGAAAAAATTCTGAAGCTACATAGCCGGCACCAATAGTTTTCATTTGACAATGACCATGATAAAAAATCTTTGGCCTGCCTGTCCGGTAGGCAGGCTTTGATGAATCAACATTAGCTATATATTTCACAATATCTAATTTGTGGTTTACAACTAACATATTCAAATATTCGATTGGGTCATAGGTATGTCTCGCAAGTTTATCAAACTGATTATCGTTGTTGAGAAGTTTTTTATAATCATACCTGAAAAGCGCTAATACACTTGGTTCAGCGACAATAATTTCTTTACCATCATCGATTAATTCTTCAAGATAAGCAGCGAGTCTTACGGCTCTTTTAGTCGCTAATTGAACAAGTCCCTGTGATTGAGATGCCCGCCCTTCATCAAGTAATTTACTTAGTGTAATCGGCATTCCAAGTTTATCAAATACTTTTATTGTCGCCATTCCAACTTGGGGATTATTATAATTGGTATAAACATCTGCAAATAAGACTAACCCGGGAGTTAATTCGTTTATTTTTGATTTGAGTTTATTTGCCTTCCGATATTCCTTATATTGTTTTAATAAAGTTTTATTGGCAAAGCGCGGAATCTTCCGTCGTTTTTCAAAGCCAATAATTTTTTCCATTATGGTTCTGCTAATTGATAGATTGCTTACCCAATTTGACAATCCAGGCGTAATTGAAGCAAACTTTCCTAATATTGAAAAGTTGCCGAAAAAAGATTTCTGTAATGACGGTCCGCCGGCAGCTTTAATCAAACGATTTTTAATTGTCGTATTTAACTTTGGAATGTCAATTCGAACCGGGCAATTAGGTACACATCTTGAACACCCCGTGCATAATTCCGCGAACCTTCCCTTTTCGAGAATACCAGTAGTTCCTACAGTCCAAGCACCGCCAATTCCACCGGTATATACCTCACCACCGAAGGCATGCCCGCCCACTGCCTGGAAGTTTGCACATGAGTTCATACAAGCGCTACATCTAATACAGTAAAGAGCTTCTTTCAGATCTTTATCTTCCCGCATCTGCATTCTGCCATTATCAATTAAGACTAAATGAAATTCTCTTTGCTTGTCTTCTCTTCCATTTAAGTTTAATATTGGTAAATCTAATGGGGGTTCTAATATATTTGTATATGACGTCAATGGCTGGCCGGTTCCGCTTGCAGCTAAAAGTTCTATGAATATCCCGAAATCTTTTTTGCTCGAAATTATTTTTTCTATTCCGGCTATAGCAATGTGAACTGCCGGAAGTTGCGTAGTAAGCCGGATATTTCCTTCACTTTCTACAAGTAGAATGGTTCCTTCCTCGGCGGCAATTAGATTTGCACCGCTGATACCAATATCGGCTGAAAGAAATTTTTTCCTTAAAATATCTCTGGCAAATTCGGTCAATTCTTCACCGGTCTCGAGAGATTTATCTGTATTAAAATTCCGCTTAAATAATTCTGATATACTCTCACGGCTTCTGTGAATTGCAGGCGCCACATTGTGGGAAGGTTGTTCTTTAGAAACCTGCAAAATAAATTCAGCTAAATCTGTTTCCGCTATCTCGAAACCTTGTTTTTCCAGTACACTATTTAATCCAATTTCTTCCGAAGTAATAGATTTGGCTTTCACTATAAGCTTAGCTTTGTGTGAAAGGCAAACATTTTTTATGTAATCTGTGGCATCCTTTTTTGACTTCGCAAGGAAAATTTTTCCACCTCGATGTTTTATTGTATTACTAAGCTTATCAATAAGCGCAGGCAAATTTTGAATGGAGTCCTCTTTTATTTTACGCGCACGATCTTTTAACTCTTCATAATCATCTAGTTTTTTTACTGCTTTATACCTGTTCGTATTAAAAGATTGGGTGTTAAGACGAACTGCATCGCTCTCAACATCAAGAGCTAATTTGATTGCTTTCTTAAGGGTTTCTTTAGAAGATTTGTCAGCTACTTGTCTTGGGTGGATTTTATAATCGTTAATGTTTTCCATCTAACTACCCTGCCTGCCGGTAGGCAGGTCCACAATTATTATATGCAATTTACCAGGTCCATGTACACCTCTTACTAAAGGTCCCATATCAGCGGTAGCGCTAGGTCCGGTGATTATTGAGAAACTGCGCTTTAACCCTTTCCCTTCCAAATATTTTTCTGAAAAAATATCACGGGGTTTAGGAATTATTGTTTTGCTATCGACGATAGCTATATGTTTACGTGTAAGCATGCTTGCAGGGATTGATAAATTTTTGGTAATGGAAACACAAACAGAACCTGTGGCAGCGATTCCACAAAAAGCATCCGTAATACCGGTCTTAATGGTTGAAAGCTGTTCCTTTGTCGGTTCGGTTACGACGTTTTGATTTAATTTAAATATAGAAAATAATTCCGGGTCCAAATCATCCGGTTGTGCGAGAATGACCATTTCATTTTCAGTTGCCGCTATTAATGCATTATTTAGTGACTCTGCATTAGCAGGAATTCTTTCAACCGTTGCAACCGCTTCCTTAGCCGATGCAATAAATTGTTCTATTATATCTTTATTAATTTCATTTTGCATAAAAACACTTTTTTGGATTTTAGCCAAATAATGGAATATTGAATTCCACTATTCCATTACTCCAATTTTCCATTACTCCATTTTTCCATTACTCCATTTTTCCCATATTCCAAATGTTGCGTAACATGGGTTAATAATTTATCTTAGTATATTTTTATAGTTCGCTTCATTTTCATCGAAGTAACTTGAATTTTTTGGTTCGTACATTTTTAGCTCGAATGAGTTGGCAACAATCATTCTCCATGCATGAAGATCCGGTACAGCTTCTGAAGCTATTGCTTGAACTCCAATATTTCCTATTATTGTTCCCTCAATAGGCCCGGCAAGAACATTGCGACCGATAGCATCGGCTGTTAATTGTGTAAGAAGTTCATTCTGAATTCCCCCGCCAACTGCATGTAATATTTTAATCTTATTTCCGGAGACCGATTCTATTTCATTAATTGTATTTCTATAACTAAACGCAAGGCTTTCAAGAACAACCCTTATTATAAATCCGGTATCGGATTTAACTGTTTGACCTGTTTCCTTTAAATATGCGATTATCTTTTCAGGCATTTCACCTGCTTTAAGAAATCTTGCATCACTAAGGTCTACCCATGCTCTTGCAAATCCATTTTCCATAGCCATGGAGACTAATTCCGGATAACTATATTCGTTAGACTTCTCTTGCCAATACCGTCTGCATTCTTGAATAGGCCATAAGCCAATAATGTTTTTAAGAAAACGTGTTGTCTTTTCAACACCCCCTTCATTTGTAAAGTTGTACTCCATTGCTTGAGCAGATAGCAATGATTGTTTTAATTCAATACCCATTAATGACCATGTGCCGGAACTTAAAAATGCCCAACCTGCCCCCTTTGCAGGACTACTTTCGTATGCCGGAACGGAAACTACTGCTGAAGCTGTATCATGACAGGCACTTGCTATAACCGGAATATTTTTACCTAATCCTGTCTGCTCTGCAATAGATGGTAGTAGTGGCCCTAATATAGTGCCGGGTTCGATTATTTCGGGAAATATTTTCCTTGGTAATTCAAATGCATCAATTAATTCCCACGACCATTTCCTTTCAATTGGATCTGCAAGACTAGATGTAGAAGCGATTGAAAATTCAGCTCTCTTTTTACCGGAAAGCAAAAAATTTAAGAAGTCAGGAATTAGTAGCATTTTATCTGTAACATTTAACAAATTTAATTTCCGTTTTTTCTCCGACATAAGCTGAAACAGTGTGTTGAATTGTGCAAATTGAATTCCAACAATATTATAAATTTTAGCTTTTGGAACAATTTGAAATGCTTGCTTCATGATATCATCAGTACGATCGTCACGGTAATGATACGGATACCCAAGTATTCTATCTTCTGAATCAATTAAAACATAATCAACACCCCATGTATCGACTCCTATTCCATCAAACTCACTGCCAAACGCTTTTTGGGCATTTGTTAGTCCAACTATCATCTCTTTATAAATTGCTAAAATATCCCAATGAAACCCATTTTCATATTTGATACTATGAGTAGTGAAGCGATGAACTTCGTGCAATGTTATTTTATTTTCATTTAGTTTTGCAACTACACAGCGTCCGCTTTCGGCGCCAAGATCAAAGCCGATAAATTTTTTATCTTGAGTCAATTTCCTATCCATTTTTTCCATTATTCCCTGTAAAATGACTTAATTATTTATTAGAGTTATTGCAAAATAAGAAATATGTCATTTCGAATCCGGCTTTAGCCGGTGAGAAATCTTTTATAAATGTGAGATTTCTCCCTTCGGTCGAAATGACAATAGAGAGAAAAATTTATTTTGCAGAAATTCTATTTTCTAAGAAATTCTTTACTTCATTAGCGACAATATACTCTTCATTAGTAGGTATGATAGCTATCTTAATTTTGGAACTCTCATGAGAAATCAGACCTTCTTTAGGATTTGAATTATTCTTATTTTCATCTATAATTATTCCTAAGTTGTCCATGTTGGATAATATCTCTTTACGAAGAAGGGCGGAGTTTTGTCCGGCACCTGCAGTGAATACAATACAATCAGCGCTGTCAAGAACTGCCAAGTATTCCCCAATATATCTTTTTACATAATAGGCAAAAGTTTTGAATGCTAATTCTGCCCTTTTATTCCCTTTTAACATACCTTCTTCAATATCTCTGAAGTCGCCGCTGATTCCGGAAATACCATAGATTCCACCCTTAGACATTAATATATCTCCAACTTCCTCTATGGTCAGGTTTTCTTTCTTCATTAAATACAATAACGCAAACGGGTCTAAATCGCCTACTCTCTTTGCCTGTAGTAAACCGCTTTGTGGGCTCATTCCCATAGATGTATCGATTGACAAACCGTCTTTAATTGCGCAAACAGAAGAACTCCCACCAAGATGACAAGAGATTACTTTCTCGGCTCCGAATAATTCCTTTGCTCTAATTCCTATAAATCTATGCGAAGCGCCGTGAAAACCATATTTGCGAATACCATATTTTTCAAAATACTCATAAGGTATCCCATATAAATATGCTTCCGGAGGAATGTTTTTATGGAAATGAGTTTCAAACAATCCTATTAAAGGTGTATTATTTAATAATTTTTTAAAGACTGAAATTGCAGTTATATAAACATCTGTATGAACCGGCGCAAGGAAGCGATAATCTTCCATAGCTTTAAGGACATCATCCGTCAATTCAACACAACCGCTTACTCCCTTTGCATGAACGGTCTTAAAGCCGACTGCATTAATTTCTTCAATTAAAATTCTTTCCTTAATTGATTCTAAGGTAAGATTGATAGCAAAAGTATAATCCGGAATTTCAAGTTTTAATAATTTTTTTTCGTCCCCTTCAAAGTTATATGAATATATACCTTCTTTATCGCCAATTCGTTCAACTGTAGCTTGAAACAAAATCCTTATGCCTGTTTGCCGTGTTGGCAGGCCTGCCTGCCGGGTAGGCAGGTCAGTAATATCATACAACTTACATTTGTAAGAGGTGCTACCGGGGTTTGCAATTAAAATTTTCATATTAGGCATTATCGTTTATCCACTACGGCGGATCGTTTTTGTTTCAAACCAGCCTGTCTAAAAGTAAGCGAGCCTGTCCTATCTTTCAATGTCAGTTCCCCCCATATTCCATCTCCCATACACCATATTCCATACCCCATCTCTTATCCTTGTTTAATCTTTGCAAGAACTTTTTCCGCAATTTCCCTAATTGTTTGTTCTGTAATATCCTTTTTTCCCGGATTGGTTAATTCTTTAACCTGAATTAGTGGTGCTTCACTGCTCGGCATAGGGGTAGCATCGCAAGTAGCAACGCGTCCTTGCAATTTGAATTTTTCACGTAAACCCATTAGGCGGTCTCTTTCATTTTCAGGTAACACATTCAAGTTACCTAATTGAATAGCTTTCCAGACAATGCTTGCTGTGTGTTCAAGTGTTTCCATATTATGATAAGCATTCAATAAATCACTCCCCAGAGTCAGCGCTCCATGATTCTCCAACAAAATAGCATCTGAATTTTTTATATGTTCTCTAATAGCATCTGGTATTTCCATTGTTGATGGAAGACCATACTTAGCAGTTGGCACAGCACCAATTATGATAATAGCTTCAGGTAGCACACATTTATTTAAGGGTATACCGGCAACTGCAAAA
>JAKAFW010000006.1:0-131621 GCA_021817845.1 Bacteroidota bacterium | reverse complement strand
TAAAACAATTTATATTGAGGGGGAAAAGGACAACACTCCGGTTGAAATAGGATTTCAATACAACGGCTCATACAGCGAAAATATTTTTTCTTATGTCAATAATATTAATACTCACGAAGGCGGAACACACCTAGTTGGTTTTAAAACAGCGTTGACAAGAACACTAAACAATTATGCTTACAAAAACGGATTGATTAAAGAAGGAAAAATTACTTTAACCGGAGATGATTTTAGGGAAGGACTAACAGCTGTTATCTCCGTTAAAGTTGCAGAACCTCAGTTTGAAGGGCAAACTAAAACAAAGCTTGGCAACAGCGAAACAAAATCTGCGGTTGAAACTATGGTTGGGGAAAAATTAGCAGAGTTTCTTGAAGAAAATCCCAGCGTAGGGAAAAAAATAATTGAAAAATGTATGCGCGCTGCAGAGGCTCGTGAAGCAGCTAGAAAAGCACGCGATTTAACTAGAAGAAAAAATGCACTAGATGGGATGAACTTGCCGGGAAAACTCGCTGATTGTTCCATTACCGACCCAGAACATTGCGAAATTTATATCGTCGAAGGTGATTCTGCTGGTGGTTCCGCTAAACAGGGACGCGATAGAAGGTTTCAGGCGATTCTTCCACTTAAAGGAAAAATTTTAAATGTTGAAAAAGCAAAGCTTAATAAAATCTTAGAGAATAATGAAATTAAAGCTATTATCTCTGCAATAGGCGCTGGACTAGGAGTAGACTTTGATGCTTCAAAAGCACGCTATGGCAAAATAATTTTAATGACAGATGCCGATGTCGATGGCAGTCATATTAGAACTTTGCTCCTAACATTTTTCTATCGCCACATGCAAGACCTTATCAACGAGGGAAAAATTTATATCGCGCAGCCACCCCTTTATAAGGTTAAAAAAGGGAAACAAGAATTCTACGCTTTCGATGATAACGAAAGAGACGATATTTTAAAGAGATTGAAATCTAACGGTAAAGAAGCCGACGAAGGCTCTGAAGAAAACCCCGGCGAAGAAACAACCACAAAGGGCGTTTTAATATCCCGCTACAAAGGCTTGGGGGAAATGAACCCAGAACAGCTTTGGGAAACAACTATGAATCCGGAAACAAGAACTGTCCTTCAGGTAAATCTTGAAAGCGCTGCAACAGCAGATAAAATTTTTGAAACTCTAATGGGAGACGACGTAGAACC
This sequence comes from Bacteroidota bacterium, assembly GCA_021817845.1. Lineage (GTDB taxonomy): Bacteria > Bacteroidota > Ignavibacteria > Ignavibacteriales > Ignavibacteriaceae > FEN-1297. Next base: position 130,430 of record JAKAFW010000006.1, on the reverse strand, counting down.
AAGAAGAGAGTTTATAGAAAAGAATGCAAAGTATGTTAGAAATCTTGATGTATAATTTTAACTATAACGAAAGAAACGTTTCAAAATATAATTGGTGACGATTTAGAAAAAACTCAATCCAAGAAAATAACTTTATTCGGTTCGCATTCACAATATGAAGAAAATGAATAATAAACATAAAAACTAATTGAAAAAAACATGGCAACAATTTTTGAAAAAATAATTCCCGTTTCCCTCGAAGATGAAATGAAATCTTCCTACATAGATTATTCAATGTCGGTAATAGTAGCTCGTGCCTTGCCTGATGTGCGTGATGGACTTAAGCCAGTACACAGGAGGGTGCTTTACGGGATGCACGAACTTGGAGTTGCTTATAATAAACCATATAAAAAGTCGGCAAGAATTGTCGGAGAGGTTCTCGGTAAATATCATCCCCACGGCGATACGGCAGTATATGATACCATGGTTAGAATGGTGCAGGATTTTTCCCTTCGATATCCTTTGGTCGACGGGCAGGGTAATTTTGGCTCTGTCGACGGCGACTCACCTGCGGCTATGCGTTATACAGAAGCACGACTTTCTAAAATTGCCGAAGAGATGCTTCGCGATTTGGATAAAAACACTGTTAATTTTGTCTCAAACTTTGACGACTCGCTTCAAGAACCAACTGTTATGCCCTCGTATCTCCCCAATCTTCTTGTTAACGGTTCCAGCGGAATTGCAGTTGGTATGGCTACAAATATTCCTCCGCACAATTTAACCGAAGTCATTGATGGCTTGATTGCGCTTATTAAAAATCCCGAATTAACTTCGGAAAAATTGATGAAATATATTACCGCTCCCGATTTTCCAACCGGCGGGATTATCTATGGTTACGGTGGCGTTAAAGATGCTTACACAACCGGTCGTGGAAGAATTTTAGTTCGTGCAAAAGCTAATATTGAAAGCTTAAAAAACGGGAGAGATAACATCATTATAACTGAGCTTCCGTATCAGGTAAATAAAGCAAACCTAATTGAAAAAATAGCAGAGCTGGTTCACGAAGGAAAAATTGGTGATATTTCAAATATCAGAGACGAATCCGACCGTGACGGTATGCGTGTGGTTATCGAACTAAAACGCGATGCTCAACCGCCGGTGGTTCTTAATCAACTTTTTAAGCATACGCAAATGCAAACTACTTTCGGCGTAATTATGCTAGCTCTTGTAAACGGCGCGCCTAAGGTTCTTGTGCTTAAGGAAATGATGCAGCATTTCATCAACCACCGCATGGATGTTCTTGTTAGAAGAACAAAATTTGAATTAGATACCGCCGAAAAACGCGCACATATTTTGGAGGGTTACATAATTGCGCTAGATAATATTGATGCGGTAATCGAAACCATCAAAAAGTCTAAAGATGTCGAAACAGCTAAAGCTAATTTGATTAAGCGCTTTAAGCTTAGCGAAATTCAGGCTAAAGCAATTTTAGATATGCGTCTGCAAAGATTAACTGGGCTGGAAAGAAAGAAAATAGAAGATGAATACCGCGATATAATTAAGCTTATCGAAAAGTTAAAGGGAATTCTTGCCAGCGAAGAAAAAAGATATTTAATTATCAAAGATGAGTTACTTGAAATTAAGGAAAAATACGGCGATGAAAGACGCACCGAAATTATTTATAACTACGAGGAGTTTTCTCTTGAAGATATCATTGCAGAGGAAGATGTTGTTGTTACAATAACCCATGGTGGATTTATAAAAAGGTTCCCTGTAAGTGGCTACCGTAAACAAGGACGAGGTGGCAAGGGTGTCACTGGTGCAGGAACCAAAGACGATGACTTTATCGAGCATATGTTTGTCGCTTCCACACATCACTACATTCTATTATTTACAGATAAGGGAAAGTGCTACTGGATAAAAGTTCACGAACTTCCGGAAGGTGGAAGAGCTACTCGTGGAAGGTCTATGTTAAATCTTATTGAAAAAGAAAAAGATGAAAACATTGCGGCGTTCGTGACTGTAAAAGAATTTAAAGACGATAGCTATCTTGTAATGGCAACCGAAAAAGGAACCATTAAAAAAACGGTCCTCTCGGCTTACGGAAATGTTAGGAAGGGTGGAATAAATGCAATAAATATTGCTGGAGGGGATAAACTAATTGCCGTTAAAATGTCTGAGGGCAATAATGATATTGTACTTGGTACGCGAAGCGGATTTGCTATTCGCTTCCACGAAAACGATGTGCGGGATATGGGAAGAACCGCTACCGGTGTCAGAGGCGTTAGACTTAGCAAAGATGATAAAGTGGTCGGATTACTTATTATTAAGAGAAATGACAGTATCTTAGTTGTTACAGAAAAAGGTTTCGGAAAAAGGTCTGACATTAATGATTATCGCATTACAAAGCGAGGCGGCAAAGGCGTTATCACTGTTAAAACAAGTGATAAAGTCGGGAAGATGATTTCTTTAATGGATGTTGTCGACGGCGATGAGCTTGTAATTATTTCCTCAAAAGGAATGGTGATTAGACAAAGCGTAAAAGACATCCGGGTAATGGGAAGAAATACTCAAGGCGTTAGGGTAATTCGATTGAGTGAAGGTGACATGATTGCCGATATCGCGAAGGTTGTTCCGGATGAAGATAGCGTTGATATAAATCCGGTTGAATAATAATTTAAGCTTGGCTAAAGAACTAATTCACATTATGTAATGTATGAGAAACTCCAAAGTTTCGATGTAAGTAAAGGAAAGAATTCTTTGAATTTTAATCTCCTCAACGATTATATCTGAATTAGTCCGCTTAACTTGAATTATTAATTCATTTCAATAAAATTTCTAATCTGTTAATTTTAAATAAACTTTTATCAGATATTTTATTAACTCAAGGATTTCATAATGAATAGGAAATTTGTATGGACAATTCTTTTGTCCTTAATTCTAATTTCTCCTGGCTTTTCCCAGGTTAAAATAAATTTCACAGAGTATGATCTTGACAACGGATTGCATGTAATCCTTCATCAGGATAAGTCTACTCCGATAGTTGCTATTACGGTTTTATATCATGTTGGTTCAAAAAATGAAAAACCGGATAGAACCGGCTTTGCACATTTTTTTGAGCATCTTATGTTCTCCGGATCTAAATATATTCCCCGGGGTGATTACTATAAGATGATTCAAAATGCAGGCGGCCAGTTAAATGCCAATACAACCCAGGATAGAACCCTGTACTATGAAATTCTTCCGTCTAACCAGCTATCGCTTGGTTTGTGGATGGAATCTGAACGAATGCTACATCTAAAAATAGATAGCATATCCGTAGAAACTCAACGCAAGGTGGTTAAAGAAGAAAGAAAGCAACGCTTTGATAATCAACCATACGGTAGTGTGTTTGAAAATATTTTTAAGTATGCCTACAAAGTCTATCCATACAAATGGGTGCCGATCGGATCTGTTCAATATATTGACAAAGCTACCTTGCCTGAATTTATAAATTTTTATCATACCTACTACGTGCCCCAAAATGCTACTTTGTCAATTTCCGGCGATATAAATATTGAAAAGACAAAAGAATTAATTAAAGAATATTTCGGCGATATTCCGAAAGGAACAAAAAAAATTTATCGCCCGGATGTTGTAGAACCGCCCCAAACAGCGGAGGTTGTTGATACTGTCTATGATAACATCAGGCTTCCGGCGGTGATTGAAGCATATCATATCCCGGCAATAGGAACAAAAGATTTTTATCCGCTTGACATGCTTACGACTCTTCTTGCTGTTGGAAAAAGCTCCCGCCTTTATAAAGCCGTCGTCGATAGCGAGCAAAAAGCAGTCGACGTGGAGGCTTTTTCATTTGGTCTTGAAGCCCCCGGATTATTTATCTCTCTTGGTATTGCAAACACAGGAATAAATGCAAGCGACTTAGAAAATTCAATCGACGCTCAAATAGAAAAGGTGAAAAAGACATTAATCACAGATGAAGAATTACAGAAATTAAAAAACCTAATAGAGTCAAGGGCTGTTAGTGCGGTTTCTACTGATGCTGGAATTGCGGAAAACCTTGCCGAGTATCATGTTATTTATGGAAATACGGACCTTATCAATTCGAACATTCAACGCTACTTGGATGTTACTAAGCAGGATATACAAAGAGTTGCGAACGAATATCTTAAAAAAGAAAATAGAGTTGTGCTGTTTTATTTGCCAAAAGCTCTGCAGAATAAGGAGGGAAAATAAATGTTAAGAAGAATTTTATTTGTGATGCTTATGGCTGGGTTTGCTTCAATATCTTTTTCCCAGATAGATCGCTCAAAGCCTCCAAAACCAGGACCAGCTCCGGCAATTCAACTTGGCAAGTATGATACCTTTGAACTTCCGAACGGTTTGAAAGTTTTTGTTATTGAAAACGACAAACTTCCTCGAGTAGCATTTTATTTAGTTATCAATAGAACACCTATTATACAGGGTGACGAAACCGGCTATATTTCTGCGGTGGGAAAGCTTTTGGGTACTGGAACGAAAACAAGAACAAAAGACCAAATAGATAATCAGATAGATTTCCTTGGTGCTTCGTTATCAACCTCGTCAAAAGGGGTTTTTGCAATGGCGCTTAAAGATCATGTAACAACTTTGCTTGATCTTATGTCCGATATTGTTAAGAATTCGGTGTTTAAACAATCTGAATTAGATAAAATTAAGCTAAGGATGAAGTCTGACTTAGAAGCTTCCAAAGACGATCCCGGTGCTATTTCTGGCGTAGTGGGCGATGTCTTAAGGTATGGGAAAAATTATCCGTACGGAGAAGTGATGACAGAGAAAACGATTCAAAATATTTCTCTTAAAAAATGTGAAGATTATTATTCGACATATTTTCATCCTAATGATTCTTACCTTGCCGTTGTCGGAGATATTTCAAATGACGAAGCGAAATCTTTAGTTGAAAAATATTTTGGCGACTGGCAGAAAGGAAATATTCCAAAGTTTACTTATAAAACCCCTGAGCCGCCCTCACATAGGGAAGTTGTTATAGTTGATAGGCCAAATGCCGTTCAATCATCAATAAACATTACTTATCCCGTGCAGTTACAACCGGGAAGTAAAGACATAATAAGTGCCAGCATAATGAATACAATTTTGGGTGGCGATTCGTTTAGATTGTTTCAGGATTTAAGGGAAGATCACGGATATACTTACGGCGCATACTCCGGTTTATCCTCAGATGAGCAAGTTGGTTCTTTTGATGCTTATACAAATGTTAGAAATGATGTAACCGATAGTTCTATTGCTCGAATTTTATTTGAAATGAATCGCATCAAAAAAGAGAAAGTTTCTATAAATGAACTGCAGCGTGCAAAAAATTACATCTCCGGAAATTTTGCTATTTCGTTGGAACAGCCCCAAACAATCGCTGCATTCGCTATCAATATTGCAAAATATAATTTACCATTAGACTATTACCAAAATTATTTAAAAAACATTGCAGATGTATCAACCGAAGATATCAAGAAAGAAGCAGATAAATATATACTTCCGGATAACTCGTATGTTCTAGTAGTGGGCAATGCGGATCAAGTTGCTAAAGGTTTGGCTCAGTTTGGCCCGGTTAAATATTACGATACTTTTGGAAATATTGTAGATACTACTAAAAGTTCTATACCGGAGGGGCTTACTGCAGAAAAAATTATTGATAATTATATTGAAGCCATCGGTGGAAAAGAAAACCTTCGAAAAGTAAAGGATAGAACAACAGAAATGACCGGAAACGTTCAGGGCATGACTGTTTCTATGGTTATATATCAGAAAGCTCCTGATAAAATGATGCAGGAAGTGTCTGCCGGAGCTATGAAACAAGATATTTATTTTAACGGCAAAACTGGTTTAATGAAAATATCAGGAAAGTCAATAGAAGTAAAAGGAAGCGAGCTTGAAAAATTAAGATATGAATCGATGCTTGATTTGCTAACCCATATCAGAACATCAGGCATAAAACTAAAATTAGAAGATGTTGAAAAAGTTAATGGAAAAGACGCTTATAAAATTGATATGATTCTGCCTTCGGGAACTAAATGGATTCAATATTATGATACACAAACGTGGTTAAAAGTAAAAGAATCAAAAGCAATTACTGTTCCGCAGGGTACTTTTACTCAGGATACTTTTTTTGATGACTACCGTGATGTCGACGGAGTTAAGTATCCCTTTTCGCTTAAGCAAACTCTTGGACCGCAACACCTTGATTTTATAGTTACTTCTATCAAGGTGAACACCGGCTTGAAGGATAGTATTTTTGAACCAAAGTAAAATACTGCTGTTAATAACAGATTTTGAAAAATGATGAAAGACCGTTGATGAAAAAATATTCTGCCATTGTTTTTGATTTAGGTAATGTTCTTATTCCTTTCAATCATAGCTTAATGACGGAAAGATTTAACGCAATAAAACCAGGGCTTGGCGATAAGTTTGCCGATTACTATAAAAACAATTATGATATTCATCGCCAATTTGAGCGGGGAGATATATCAGAGCAAGATTTTATACAAAAAATGCTTGATGTCCTTAAACACAAAATTAACGGTGATACTTTTTGCAAGTATTATTCTCAAATATTCACCGTCAACCATGATGTTGCTGCGTTACTTCCAAAGCTAAAAGAAAAATATAAGCTTGTCTTACTTTCTAATACCAATTCGATTCATCGGGAATACGGATGGAAGGATAATGAATTCTTAAAATATTTCGATAAGCTAATCTTATCCTATGAAGTTCGTGCAGTAAAACCTGAAGAAAAAATCTACCGCTCTGTAGAAGCATTTACAAATTTTCCTCCGGAAGAACATATTTTTATTGATGATGTAGCAGAATACGTTGAAGGTGCACAAAAATCTGGTTGGGATGCGGTTCAGTTTCTTGGTTATGAAAAGCTTATGTCTGATTTAAAAGAAAAAAACATCATTTAATTTATTTCTAAATATAACTTATGCCCGACACAGAAAATAATTTTAAGTTCACTACTGAAAAATTTTCAGATATAGAAATTCTCCGTTATCAAGTTCCTGGATTTGAAACGCTTTCATTGAAAGAAAAAACTCTTGCCTATTATTTATATGAAGCTGCTCTATCTGGAAGAGAAATAATTTACGATCAAAACTATAAGCACAATATAAAAATTAAAAGAACCCTTGATACAATCGTAAAATCCTTTGCTGGTGATAGAAAATCCACCGACTTCAACAAATTCTTAATATATACTAAGCGTGTTTGGTTTTCAAACGGTATTCATCACCACTATTCAACTAAGAAATTCATTCCTGAAATCTCGCAAGAATATTTTAAGTATCTGGTTCTTAATTCAGACACCAAGAAATTTCCCTTAACCCCAAACCAAACAATCAAAGAGTTTCTTGAAGAAATAACCCCCATAATTTTTGATCCCATCGTAGATTCACAAAGAGTAAACCTTGATTCAAATAAAGACGTAATTAAAACATCAGCGAATAATTATTATGAAGGGTTAACTCAAAAAGAGGTTGAAAAATTTTACTCATTAATTGAAAATAAAAATTCCGATAAACCAATCTCCTACGGATTGAATTCAAAGCTTGTGAAGGAAAACGAAGAGATTAAAGAAAAAGTCTGGAAAGTCGGTGGAATGTATTCTCCAGCGATAGAGAAGATAATTTATTGGTTGGAAAAGGCATGTGGAATTTCCGAAGATGAATCCCAGAAATTAGCGTTAAATAAATTGGTTGAGTTTTATAGAGCTGGTGATCTAAAGTTATTTGACGAATATAATATTGCCTGGCTTAAAGACACCGAAAGTAATGTCGACATAGTTAGTGGATTTATTGAAGTTTACGGCGACCCGCTCGGTTATCGCGGTGCTTATGAGGGAATTGTTTCGATAAAGGATCTTGAAGCGACCAAGAGAATAAAAGCAATAAGCGATAACGCTCAGTGGTTTGAGGATAATTCTCCTATAGATGATCGATTCAAAAAGAAAAATTGCGTAGGTATTTCAGCGAAGGTAATTTCTGTTGTTGTTGAAGCGGGAGATGCTTCTCCTTCAACTCCGATTGGTATAAATCTTCCCAATGCTAATTGGATACGAAAAGAATACGGTTCCAAATCAGTTAACCTCGGTAATATTGTTTATGCATACGACAAAGCCGCTTCCGAAAAGTTGTTGCATGAATTTTGTTTTAATGATGAAGAAATTGAGCGAGCTAAAAAGTATGCACCTCTTGCTGATAATATTCACACTGATTTGCATGAAGTAATTGGGCATGGCTCCGGACAAATAAACCCCGGCGTCGGAACGCCGAAACAAACCCTAAAGAATTATGCATCTGCAATTGAAGAAACCCGCGCGGACTTAGTTGCGCTTTATTATCTGCCGGATAAAAAATTGCTCGAGCTTGGACTACTTCCTAATTTTGAAGCAGTGAAGGCAGGCATTGAAAAATATATCCGGAATGGTTTGATGCTCCAGCTTTATAGAATTGAGTTTGGAGACAATATTGAAGAGTCTCACATGCGTAACCGTCAACTCATTTCAAAATGGGCTTACGATAGAGGCAGAAGCAAAAATATATCAGACGCTAATTTGTCTAATAAACAAGTTGAAAAAGATGTTATTGAAAAAATAGTAAAAGACAGTAAAACCTTTTTTGTAATAAATGATTTTGATAAGCTTAGAATAATCTTTGGCGAGCTTCTGAAAGAAATTCAAAGAATAACTTCTGAAGGAGATTATGAAGCTGCAAAATATTTGATTGAAACTTACAGTGTAAAAGTTGACACGGAAATCCACAAAGAAGTTAAAGAGAGATATGCAAAATTAAATATTGCTCCTTACCGTGGATTTATTAACCCGGTTCTAACACCGGATTATCAAGATGGAAAAATTGTCAACATAGACATTAGTTATCCTGAAGATTTTACTGAGCAGATGCTTTATTATGCCGAAAAATATTCATTTTTGCAACACAGGAATTGACTGAAGGTTGGGCAAATTCCTGTCTTTAGTTTTTGCAAGTAAATTTCTATTCTTATAATATTTTCATAGAAAAAACTATTTTTATTAATTATCCGGAGCCTCCAAATGGGTCTAAGTATCGGAATAGTAGGTCTGCCAAATGTTGGTAAGTCCACTTTATTTAATGCGCTTACCAAAGCACAAAACGCGGAGGCAGCAAATTATCCTTTTTGCACTATCGAACCGAATAAGGCGATAGTACCGGTGCCTGATGAAAGGATAAATAAATTGGCTGTCCTTGTTAATCCTGCACGTCTTGTAAATTCTACTGTGGATTTTGTTGATATTGCAGGACTTGTTAAAGGAGCCAGCAAAGGCGAAGGACTCGGCAATCAGTTTCTAACTAATATCCGCGAAACTGAAGCAATCTTGCATGTGGTAAGATGTTTTGAGGATAATGATATTGTCCACGTTGACGGCAGCATCGACCCTCTTCGCGATATTGAAGTAATTGAGACGGAATTAATCCTTGCCGATGTTCAAACCCTTGAAAAAAAGATAGATCGACTGCAAAAGATGGCTAAGGGAGATAAGAATGCTAAAGCTGCTGCCGAAGATGCCGAAGCGCTTATGAGTTTTATGAATCAAGGAAACCCTGCGTCATCATTTCCCGAAAAAGATAAAGAATCTATAAAAGAAATTTTTAATGAACTCCGTCTAATGACCGCAAAAAATATGATATACTGCGCCAATGTTAATGAGGGCAGTTTAGCCGAAGATAATGATTACGTTAAATCCTTAAAAGCTTACGCCGAATCAAAGGGAGCCGATTGGGTAAAAATATCTGCTAAAGTTGAAGAAGAATTGGTCGGACTTGAAGACGAAGAGCGTGAAGAATTTCTTGCATCTTACGGTGTTAAAGAAAGCGGCCTTGAAAAAATTATCCGCACAGGCTTCCATACACTGGGCTTAATCAGTTATTTTACTGCCGGGCCTAAAGAAGTAAGGGCTTGGACGATTCACCGTGGCTGGAAGGCTCCGCAAGCCGCAGGAGTAATTCATACGGATTTTGAAAAAGGATTTATTCGTGCAGAAGTAATCGGCTATAATGATTACATTACATATAAATCCGAATCCGCCTGTAAAGCCGCCGGTGTTATGCGTGTGGAGGGTAAAGATTACGTTGTCCAAGACGGAGATGTCATGCACTTTCTGTTTAATGTCTAAAAGTCGATAGACACCCGATCTTCAATAATTATACTCCAATTACTTATTGATTAACATTACGCAGGATTTCCCTTTGGAGTAATGGAATGTTGGAATAATGGAAAAAATTAATCTATTCCACTACTCCATCACTTCACAAATTATTGATTCACAAATCCCTATTACCCCTCTAAAAATTATGAATGCACTCTGAATGCATTGTGAATACACTCTGACGCACTTCTCATTTCCTTATCTAGTACTTATCTATCAATTAACAATTGCATTTCCATTCTGCCAATTATAAATTTAAGTATTGAATTTATTATTAAACGGATACATAATATCCAAAACAAAATTAAAGGAAAACATTTATGTCCAATGCATATTTCAAACTTCCGATACCGGTAAACGAACCGGTTCTGACTTATGCGCCGGGAACACCGGAAAAAGCTGAGTTAAAAAAGAAGCTTGCAGAGCTTCAATCTAAGCAAATTGAAATCCCTCTTATCATAGGTGGCAAGGAAATTAAAACTGGAAAAACTGCCGAAATCCGTACACCTCATGATCATTCAAAGCTATTAGGAGTATATCACAAAGCCGGCACTAAAGAAGTTAACATGGCGATTGAAGCCGCACTTGAAGCAAGAAAATCTTGGGCTGATATGCCATGGGAACACCGCGCCTCTGTCTTTCAAAAAGCTGCCGAACTATTATCAACCACATGGCGATCTACACTAAACGCTGCTACTATGCTCGGTCAATCGAAAACTATTTACCAAGCTGAAATAGACTCTTCTTGCGAATTAATAGACTTCTGGCGGTTCAACACTTACTATATGACCCAGTTGATGAGTGACCAACCATATTCTCCAAAAGGAATGTGGAACCGCGAAGAATACCGCCCGCTTGAAGGATTTGTTTTTGCCGTAACACCGTTCAACTTTACTTCGATTGCCGGTAATTTGCCGACAGCACCCGTGATTGTCGGAAATGTTTCCCTATGGAAGCCTGCTTCGAGTGCAGTTTACGTTGCATACTTTCTAATGAAGCTTTGGGAGGAAGCTGGTTTACCTGCGGGAGTAATTAATTTTGTACCAGGTTCCGGCGGCGAAGTTGGCGACCCTGTCCTCGCAAGCCCCAACCTTGCAGGTATCCATTTCACAGGTTCGACAGCCGTATTTCAAGGTATGTGGAAGACCATTGGAGAAAACATTCATAAGGCAAAATATTATCCTCGCATTGTCGGAGAAACCGGCGGGAAAGATTTTATCTTTGCACATAATACTGCTGATGTGGATGCCCTTGTTGTTGCTGCTATCCGCGGTGCATTTGAATATCAAGGACAAAAGTGTTCCGCCGCCTCACGTATGTATATTCCAAAATCTCGCTGGCAGGAATTCAAAGAAAAATATGTTGCAGAAGTCAATAAAATAAAAATGGGCAACCCGGAAGACTTTACAAACTTTATGTCCGCAGTAATTGATAAAGGAGCTTTCAATACTATAAAATCCTATATTGATTTTGCAAAGGAATCGAAAGAAGCAGAAATTATTACCGGCGGCAAGTGCGACGACTCGAAAGGATTTTTTATTGAGCCTACTACAATCGTAACTACCAATCCCCGATTCAAAACAATGGAAGAAGAAATATTTGGCCCTGTGTTTACAATATTCGTTTATGATGACAATAAGTTTGATGAGACACTGGATCTATGCGACACGACTTCGCCTTACGCACTAACTGGAGCTATCTGGTCTCAAGATAGAAATGTATTGGTAAAAATGTCGAACAAACTCCGCAATGCTGCCGGCAATTTTTACATTAACGATAAACCAACCGCAGCGGTTGTCGGGCAACAGCCATTCGGAGGCGGTCGCTCATCAGGTACAAATGATAAAGCAGGTAGTGCAATGAACATCATGCGGTGGATGACTGCACGCTCGATTAAAGAAACATTTGTTCCTCCAAAAGATTGGCGTTATCCATTTATGAATGAGAAATAGCTTAAACTATCATATTACAAACAAAAAGTTCTCCGGAGTAATGGAGTTTTGGAATAATGGATTTACCCCATTATTCCATTTCTCCAACCTGCCGGCAGAGAGCGTTGCATAACTACTTTGTTGTTATTTCGAGTTATTGAAAAAGGCATTGCCTTTATTTATAAAAGAATGACCACCCTTGTCATTTCGAATCCGTCCGCTTTCAGCGGATTAGCCGGTGAGAAATCTCCTTTGCTGAAAACTTAAAAGATTTCTCAGTCGATGATTTATCCCGTATGCGGGACTCCTTCGAAATGACATCTGGAAGTTGTGTAACAGACTCGGCATATAGGAAAACTTTAGTAGATAGTCTTCACACCTAAATTATAAAATATGAACGACCAGATATCAGTCCATTCATCAATAATTTTTGAAGTAGGCTTACCTGCGCCGTGTCCCGCACGAGTTTCAATCCTAATTAAGATCGGATTATTTCCTTTATACTTATCCTGAAGTGTTGCGATATACTTAAAAGAATGTGCAGGGACCACGCGGTCATCGTGATCAGCCGTAGTTGCCATTATTGCCGGATAGTTTACACCCGACCTAATATTTTGAAGCGGCGAGTATTTATATAAATATTGAAACTGAGCCGAATCATCACTTGAACCGTATTCATTTACCCATGCCCAACCAATAGTAAATTTCTGGAACCGAAGCATATCCTGTACGCCTACTTGAGGTATTGCAACCCTAAATAAATCAGGTCGTTGATTTGTAACAGCGCCGATTAACATTCCTCCGTTTGATGCTCCATTAATCGCAAGCTTTTGGGAAGAAGTATATTTTTCTTTAATTAAGTATTCTGCTGCCGCAATAAAATCATCAAACACATTTTGCTTTTTGCCAAGCATACCGGCTTTGTGCCATGCTTCGCCGTATTCGCCCCCTCCGCGAATATTAGGAATTGCAAGCACTCCGCCATTCTCAAGAAAAATTAATCGTGTAATACTGAACGCAGGATTTATACTGATATCAAAACCGCCGTATGCATAAAGAAAAGCAGGATTATTTCCGTTTCTCTTCAGTCCTTTTTTATAAACAATAAACATAGGAACCTTAGTTCCGTCTTTGCTATTGTAAAATACTTGCTTAGTTATATAATTATCAAAGTTAAAATTGATTTCTGGTTTACGGAAAATAGTAGAAGAGTTATCTTTTACATTTAGCTCATAAATTGTCGGGGGAAATGTGAATGATGTAAAATCATAAAAAGCAATATTATCATTTCTCTTTCCACTTAAACTTTCAATTGTCCCGAGCACAGGTAATTTTATTTCTTCTTCATTATTGCCGGAAAGGCTATACATAAACATTCTATTGCTTGCGTCCTTCATGTAGATTGCAATTAACTTTCCGCCGATAACGGAAACAGACTGAAGGACATCATTCTTTTCGGGAATAATAGTTTGCCAGTTTGTTTCACTTGGATTTTCAGGATCAATAAGGACCAACCGGTACTTAGGAGCATTTTTATCAGTCAGAACTAAAAGCTTATCACCAATATTATCAACAACACTGTAATTATGATCATAATTATCAATAACTTTTAACACCGTTGAACCAGGCTTCTCTAGGTTTTGAACATAAAGTGCATTATTGCTTGTTCCTGTCGAAAGATAAAGGATTAAAAATCTCTCGTCCTCAGTCGTCTGAGCACCTACCGTTAACTTAGGTTGGGACAAATTCTCATATATCAAGCTGTCGCTCGACTGTTCTGTTCCAAGTTTATGGTAATATACTTTATGATATTCATTTTTAGATGTTAATTCTTCTCCCTTTGCCGGAGTAGGATAACGGCTATAAAAGAAACCGTCCTTAAACCAGGCAATACCAGAAAACTTTATCCATTTAAGCTCATCACTTAAGACTTTTTTTGTCGCAACATCCATAACGTGAAATTCATTCCAATCAGAGCCGCCCGAAGCAGTACCATAAGCAAAATATTTTCCATCTTTTGAAGGAGCATATGCAGAAAGCGAAACAGTTCCATCCTTTGAAAGTTTATTTGGGTCTAAGAAAACTTCCGGTTTCGCATTAAGCCCGTCTTGGATATAAAGCACAGCTTGATTTTGAAGTCCATCATTCTTAAAAAAGAAATAATCGTTACCCGCCTTGAACGGTGCAGAATATTTCGGATAGTTCCATAGTTTTTCAAGTCTTGCCTTAATTTTCTCCCTGTAAGGAATCTTATCAAGATAGCTGAAAGTAACTTTGTTTTCTTCCTTCACCCATTCTTTAACAGCCGAAGCAGTGTCGTCTTCAAGCCAGCGGTATGGATCGGGAACAATAGTACCAAAGTAATTATCTTTAACATCGTCCTTTTTGGTGAGCGGATATTTTAATTTTGTCTGAGGAATAATTACAGCAGAAATGAAAAGTGATAACATAATGATAGCCGTCAGATTTGTTTTCATAATAAACCTAAAATGAATTTATATTTTTATAATATAATAATAACAATAAGAGCCGGTTAACAGCAAGAACTTTTTTGTAGTTTGTGCTTAATTTATGCTCATGGATAATTTGTTTAATATAAATACTCTTCCTGATGAATTATATCAAGATTTTATTATTTTGCATTTGAGACATTAAGATTCCCGGTAATTTTAATTTATTGTTTTACAATGTGAATTTACAAAAAGGGGTCTTCATTATTTTTCAACTAATATTTATTCTAAACAGTTATGATTGTCATAGATTCAGAAATTACACTTATGGATTTAGAAATGTCTAGTTCGGATGCATTGTATAGATTGATTGATACAAATCGCAGTTATCTCGGTGAGTGGTTGAGCTTTGTAGAAGGAACAAGGAGTGTTATGGATACTATCAACTACATTTTTGCAATGTCCGAACATGATATGTATTCCAGCCGGTATGTTATGGAAATATGGTATAATAATTTGTTAGCAGGGCTGATCGATGTACATAACGGAGATCGTCTAAACAAGAAGGCTGAGATAGGTTATTGGCTTGGTGAAGAGTTTCAAGGAAAAGGGGTGATGACCAGGTCATGCAAGGCACTTATAAATTACGCCTTTTATGATGCCGGTTTAAACAGAATTACCATTAAATGTGCCGAAGGAAATAAAAAGAGTCAGGCAATTCCACAAAAATTAAATTTTTCCTTTGAGGGAATTGAAAAAGAGGGACAGTACCTATATGATAAGTATGTTGATCTTTTTGTGTATTCAATGCTAAAGAAAGATTGGAGCAAATAAAATTATATGAATAAAAAGAAACGGCCATCGTGGGACGAATATTTTCTGAAGCTTGCCATGCTTGCCTCTGAAAGATCGACCTGCCCGCGAATGCATTGCGGATGTGTATTTGTAAAAGATAAATTTGTGTTGGCAACAGGTTATAACGGCTCCTTGCCCGGGCATCCGCATTGTGAAGATATTGGTTGTTTAGTTGTAGATAATCACTGCGTAAGAACAAATCATGCTGAGATGAATGCGCTTACTCAGGCGGCAATTCACGGAGTGACCTTAAAAGGCGCTACCGCATATATTACAAACATGTCCTGCACAACCTGCGCAAAAGCTTTGATAGCTGCAGGTATAGTCCGCGTAGTTGTTTTTTCGGATTTTCATGACACGCTTGCAACACAATTTTATACTACCTCCGGAGTAGAGATAGTAAAAACTGAAATGCCTGAAAAAATGATCAACTATGAAATTGAAAAATATACATCGGCAAAAAAAACAAAAAAATCTAAATAGTTTGATATCAGTAAATTAATGAAAAAAAAACTCCTCCGATTTTGGGAACCTCTCTTAGCTGTTATCTTATGGGGAAATTCTTTCATTGCAACTAAGCTTGCACTGCGGGAGTTAAACCCACAAACGATAATTCTTCTTCGCCTTTTGTTAGGAATCATTTTACTTGCCGTATTTGCTATTTACACCAAAAAAGACTTTACCCTAAATCTAAAAAACCACGGAGCAATTTTTATTTTAGCGCTTATTGCGGTTTTTCATCTTTGGATTCAAGTTACGGGTTTGGAGTATACTTCGGCGGCAAGTACGGGCTGGATCGTTGGAATCACACCGGTATTTATGGCAATCCTAAGCATAATATTTTTTAAGGAAAAACTTAGCAAAACGAAAATTATCGGAATAATTGTAGCATTTTCAGGGCTAATTCTTCTTGTAAGCAGAAGCAATATTTCAAATATTAAATTTATTGAACAGAAAGGAGATTTGCTGGTACTTGCAAGTGCATTTACTTGGAGTGTTTATTCACTGGTAAATAAAAAGATTAGTCTAAAATATCCCCCAATGATGACAATCCTTTTTTTATTCATAATGATGGCAGTAATTATTTCGCCATTTACGGTAACTCGACAATCAATAAATGCAGTAATTCATCTTTCTTTAATAGGATGGGTTTCTATCTTATTTCTTGGAATTTTCTGTTCAGGTATTGCTTATGTCCTGTGGGCAAAATCATTAAAGGAACTTGAAGCAACAAAAGTAGGGTCCTTTTTATATCTCGAACCATTCGTTACAGTTTTGTCAGCGTGGCTTATTTTAAGCGAAACCATAACCTTGACAATAATTCTGAGCGGATTGATAATTACAGCCGGAGTAATTTTAGTAAATAGAAAATGAAAATCTTTTTCTAAGCTATCAGATAAATCTAATAACCTCTCTGAAGAACCTTATCAAGATCTGACTTTATCATTAGCTTCACCAATTCGTCAAATTTGGTTTTGGCTTTCCAGCCGAGAATCTTTTCTGCTTTTGCAGGGTTTCCGATAAGTAACTCCACCTCCGTCGGGCGGTAATAATTTGGATCAATAACCACAACAGTTTTGCCTGGTTTTAAGATGTCGCTAAAATTAAATTTATATTTAGATGGGTTATCGCCATAACCAATTAAATTTTTTGCTTTTTCCATATCAATCTTTTTAATCAACCCCTTTTCATTTTCTTCTTTACCGGACCACTCAATCTCAATTCCTACCTCTTTAAATGTCAGTTCGGTAAATTCACGAACTGTGTGCGTTTCACCGGTAGCAAGAACAAAATCTTCAGCAGTTTCTTGTTGAAGAATTTTCCACATTCCTTCGCAAAATTCTGGTGCAAAACCCCAATCCCGTTTTGCATCCATATTTCCCAGCGCGACAGTAGATTGAAGACCAGCTACGATTTTCGAAGCGGCACGTGTAATTTTTCTGGTGACAAAAGTTTCACCGCGTCTCGGAGATTCGTGATTAAACAAAATCCCGTTGCAGGCAAAAATATTATATGCCTCACGGTAGTTCACAATTATCCAGTATCCATACAGTTTTGCAACGCCATAAGGCGAACGGGGGTAGAACGGAGTTGTTTCCGA
This sequence comes from Bacteroidota bacterium, assembly GCA_021817845.1. Lineage (GTDB taxonomy): Bacteria > Bacteroidota > Ignavibacteria > Ignavibacteriales > Ignavibacteriaceae > FEN-1297. The sequence goes on along the minus strand of JAKAFW010000006.1, from coordinate 112,880 downwards.
TTGCGGCACTTCCTGAACTTTTCCAAAAAGTTCGCTTGTAGAAGCTTGATAAAATTTTACTTGCTTTAATCCGACTTCTCTTATTGCATCTAAAAATCTTAATGTTCCCAGGGCGTCAACCTGCCCCGTATAATCAGGTACTTCAAAAGATACTTTAACATGGCTTTGTGCTGCAAGGTTATAAATTTCGTCCGGTTCAATTTTTTCAAGTAAGCGATTAAGATTGCTGGTATCAACAAGATCACCGTAATGAAGGAACATTTTTTTATTAAGAATTTCTTTGTCGGAATAAAGATGTTCAAGCCTTCCTGTGTTAAAGGAACTGCTCCTTCTAATTATGCCGTGAACTTCATATCCTTTTTCGATAAGAATTTCTGTTAAATAACTTCCATCTTGTCCGGTAATACCGGTAATTAATGCCTTTTTCAATTTAAGTCCTCTGATTTTAAAATGTCTAATCTAAAGTTTTGCGTTGTTTAGAAACCAAGCGTAAGTTTTTTCAATTCCTTCTTTCAGAGAAGTTTGATGCTTCCATCCGAGTTTGTGGATTCTTGAAACGTCCATCAACTTACGCGGAGTGCCGTCCGGCTTGGAATTATCATATTCAATTTTTCCGTTGAAGCCTACAACGTCGGAAATTAATCCGGCTAATTCATTTATTGACAAATCTTCACCGGTTCCAATATTTATTTGAGAAATTCCGTTTTCATATAAATCTTTGGCTTCAACATTTTCAAGAAGATAGCGGATTGCTTCCGCTAAATCTTCAACATAAAGAAATTCTCTTTTGGGTTTACCCGTTCCCCAAAGAGTAACGGAATTATTTATATCTTTTTGATTTTTTGCTTCGTGAAATTTTCTAATCAGTGCGGGAAGGACATGAGAAGTTTCAAGATCAAAATTATCATACGGCCCAAAGAGGTTTGTCGGCATGGCTGAATAAAAATTAACGCCGTATTGGCGATAAAAACTTTCGCACAATTTAATACCTGCTATTTTTGCGATGGCATAAGGTTCATTTGTAAATTCAAGATAATCTGATAAAAGATATTCTTCCTTCAAAGGCTGTGGAGCGAGTTTTGGATAGATGCACGAGCTTCCAAGAAAAATTAATTTCTCAGCTCCGCTTTTGTAAGCTGCATTTATAATATTTGCTTCGATCATCAAATTATTATAGATAAAATCTGCACGATAAATATTATTAGCCCAAATTCCGCCTACTTTTGCAGCGGCTATTATAACACACTCAGGTTTTTCTTTTGAAAAAAAATTATCGACCTCATTTTGTTTAATCAAATCTAATTCTGCCTGCGAACGAGTAATTAAATGATTATAACCATTGTGTTCAAGATTTCTTTTTATTGCCGAACCAACCATTCCGCGATGACCGGCAAGGAAAATTTTCTTATGAATAAATTTTTCTATTGATTTCACTAACCTTCCCGAATAATGTTAAAATTGATTTTGAGTAAATTCTTTGATCGTTTTTACAACAAACTCTATCTGATTTTTAGACAGTTCAGGATAGATTGGCAGCGCAATTGAAGTATCGGCTGACATTTCTGACAGTGGAAAATCGCCTCGCTTATATCCTAAATTTGCAAAACATTCCTGCATATGAAAAGGAACAGGATAATAAATTTCTGTACTGATTTCATTCTTCGCTAAAAATTGGCGCAGTTCATCACGTTTTTCAACCCGTATAATATATTGATTGTATATATGGAAATTTTTTATTGCGTCTGATTTATAAATTGCCTTCGGTAAAAGAACTTTATTCTTTTCATTGAAATAAATCTTTCCCGTTTCTTCAGCCAATCCGGCGGCGATGAATGACTTATTGTAATCTTCGGCGTTTTCTCTTCTTTTTTGTGACCAGCCATCAAGAAACGGAAGTTTAACTTTAAGAACCGCGGCTTGAATTGCATCTAACCTAAAATTTCCTCCGATAATTTTATGATAATATTTAGGCTCCCCGCCGTGGACACGTAAAATTTTTAATCTTTCAGCAAGTTTGTCATCATTTGAAATAACCAATCCGCCGTCGCCGTATCCACCTAAATTTTTACTTGGAAAAAATGAAAAACAACCAATGTCGCCGATAGTTCCTACATGTCTTCCGTCTTTATATTGAACACCAATAGCTTGTGCGCCATCTTCAATTACTTTTAATCCGTTCTTTTTTGCAATTTTAATTATCTCATCCATCTCACAACTTTGTCCATAAAGATGGACAGGGATAACCGCCTTTGTCTTAACAGTTATTTTCTTTTCAAATTCTTTTGGATCTATATTAAATGTAACCGGGTTAATATCAACAAAAACCGGCGTAGCATTTAATCTTGAAACAACACCTGCGGTTGCAAAAAAAGAAAAGGTGGGAACTATTACTTCGTCCCCCGGTTGAATTCCTATAGCCATTAAAGCTATCAACAAAGCGTCGGTGCCAGATGAAACGCCAAGCGCATGTTTACAATTTAAATAATCACAAAAAACTTTTTCCATTGAGTCAACTTCGGGGCCAAGAATAAAATACTGAGATTCTGCAACTTTGATTATCGCTTCGTCTAATTCTTTTTTTAAAGAAAGGTACTGCGGTTTAAGGTCTAACAGTGGTACGCGCATAAATACTCCATAATTTTAAAACAAATTTAATAAAGAATTAGAAGTAATGGAAAGGAGAATTTCGCTTATTCTTTTACAAAATTAGAAAATAAAATCCATTTCAATATCTTTTAATAGTTTTGCTGATAAATCTTTTTCAGAAACAATAGGATTTTCAATTTGCCATTCTATGTTTAACTGTGGATCGTTATATCGGATAGATCTTTCATCAGCTTTACTATAATAAGCAGTACACTTATAGTGAAAAATTGCTTCACTTGATAAAACTGAGAAACCGTGAGCAAAACCGTGAGGAATCCATAGTTGTTTATGGTTTGCTTCCGATAACTCAACAGAAAAATATTTTCCAAATGATGGAGAATTAAATCTAATGTCTACCGCGACATCTAAAACATTGCCTAAAATTACCTGGCAGAGTTTTCCTTGCGCGTTATCTCCGATTTGATAATGAAGACCGCGAACGGTTCCTTTTTTTGATTTTGAAATATTATCTTGAACAAAATTAAAACTCAATCCATGTTCAATATATTTTTTAGCACTGAAAGACTCGAAAAAATATCCGCGCCCGTCCGGGAAAACATCCGGTTCAATAACTATCGGTCCAGTGATTTCTGGTTTAATAATTTTCATATAACAGTTATTCTTTATTAAAAAGGTTGTGTTAAGATTCTCTCAATACTTTTTCAAGATAATTTCTGTAAAGAGAATTCGGAATAGAATTAATTACTATTTCAAATTCAGTTTTACTAATATAGTTCATATAAAATGCTATTTCTTCGATACACGCTACCTTTAATCCTTGGCGTTCTTCAATTACGCCAAAGAAATTTGAGGCTTGAAGCAGCGCCTCAGGAGTACCGGTATCAAGCCATGCAATACCGCGTCCGATTTTTTCAACCTTTAATTTTCCTTTAGCTAAATATTCTTTGTTCACATCGGTAATCTCAAGTTCTCCCCGGGCTGAAGGCTTTAAGCATTTTGAAATCGCCACTATATCTTTGTTGTAAATATAAATCCCTGGAACAGCATAATTTGATTTAGGTATTTTTGGTTTTTCTTCAATCGAAATTGCTTTACCGTCTCTGTCAAACTCAACAATGCCATATCTTTCGGGGTCATTTACTTGATATCCAAAAATTGTTGCACCTTCATTATTTCTAATTCCCCGGTAGAAAAACTCTAGTGAACCGTAGAAAATATTATCGCCAAGAATCAAGACAACACCTTCACCGTTAATAAATTTTTCTCCGATTATAAATGCTTCGGCGATTCCGTTAGGTGCAGGTTGGACGGCATATTCAATTTTTAATCCAAGATGCGAACCATTTCCAAATAGCTGCCGGTAAAATGGGATTGTCTCTTCATTAGAAATAATTAGTATTTCTCTAATCCCACCGAGCATTAAAATTGATAGTGGGTAATAAATTAAAGGTTTATCGTAAATAACCGTCAGTTGTTTACTGTAAATTTTTGTAATCGGATACAGTCGGGATCCGGAACCGCCCGCCAAAATTATGCCTTTCATAACACCTTTTTATTTAATTAAGATTTAACAATACGCAGGTAATTTAAAATATAATAGTAGTCATTATTTCATAATAACCTTTTGCGTAATGTGAGTTAAGATTATATTATTAAAAGTATTTACATTGAATCAAAGGAAAAATAGCAAACTGAATAAATGAATTCAAAATTATTTTCCGGGCAAGGAAATTCCTTTTATTTTTCTAAACAAAGATACAGCAAAAGAATCCGTCATACCCGAAACAAAATCAATTACACTTAGCAGTCGTGAATAAAGCTCTCTCTCCGGTTTTCTTTCTTTTCCTCCAAATTGTTCAGGTAACAGCTTAAGCAGTGTTTTACTCTTTGGGGAAATTTTTCCTTTTGATGCTTCGTTCACCGAACTAATAAACGAATCTAGCAAACCGCCAAGCACTTCATAACCGGCGGCTTCTCTTTCTACAACGCTTTCATAAGAATAAATTTTTTTTATAGATATCCTTTCAATTGCCTGAAGAGATTTGATAGAAGGTAAAATTGAAATCAAATCAGTTTCAAATTTCCCACTCATTATATTGTTTTCTTCGTCTAAAAATATTTCCGATAACTGATTAACAAGACTACTTATCACCTTAGCACGCAAATAACCGATCTTATCGTTTGTATCACGGCGGTTATAATTGTTCAATTTGTTCTTTTCAATGAATGGCATTAAAAGATTTTGTGTGTCCTTAAATGAAAGTAACCCAAGCCTAAATCCATCTTCGAGATCCATAATTCTATAGCAAATATCGTCTGCCGCTTCAACAAGAAATGCAAGAGGATGTCTGATATATTGTAAAATATTTTTATCAGAAGTTTTTTTGTTCAAACCCACATTCTCTGCAACCTCAACAAAAATATCGCGCTCTGATTGGAAAAATCCAAACTTCTTATATGTTTTAATTTCCTTAGATTCAACTTCTTTTAGCGAGGGAGATTCCTTGGGATACTTTGTAAAAGCGGCAAGCATTGCATTGGTTAGATGTAGTCCACCTATAATATTTGGATTTTGAAGGCGAGTTAAAATTCTAAAACCCTGCGCATTACCTTCAAAATTCGTTAAGTCATTCCATTGTTTATCAGATAGACTACTTTCAAACGCTTTACCGTTCCCACTTTTAAAATATTCCGAGATTGCGCTTTCACCTGAATGTCCGAACGGTGGATTACCAATATCGTGTGCAAGGCAAGCAGCAGCAACTATTTCACCAAAGTGAAATTTTGTTATTTCTTTTTGGAGATTTTTATTTCGTGATAAAACCTTTTCACCCACCAAATTTCCAAGTGAGTGCCCCACGCAAGAAACTTCAAGGCTATGTGTTAATCTGTTATGCACAAAATCACTTTCCGGCAACGGGAATACTTGAGTTTTATCCTGCAGTCTTCTAAAAGCTGATGAAAAAACAATTCTGTCAAAGTCTCTTTGAAACTCACTTCTTCCGTCTGAATTGTTTTGCGGAAGATTTTTCTCTTCGCCAAGCCTCGTTCTTGATAAAAGTATTTTCCAATCCACGTTAGTCTCAAATTTTATTTTCAAAATAGCTACTTATAAAATACTAAATTAAATTTGAAATATTAATTAAGTTGTAATTACTTTTAGCATGAATTATTTTTATTTCAATGAATTCCGAAAAAGAAAAAATACTTAAACAATCTGTTCAATTTATAAAATCAGTTGGACCAAAACGCGCCGAAGCCTTTGGAAAGATCGGTATAAACACCATCCGTGACTTACTGTTCTATTTTCCATCGCGCCATCTTGACCGAACAACTACATTAAATGTCTCAAAAGCCTATGGCTTTTTGATAGACGGTTTCAACGGTGAAATCACAATAGTTGGAAAGGTAGTTGAAAAAGAAAAATTAAACTTCGGCAGAAAAGAATTGTTGAAGGTTCAAATGCGAGACTCAACCGGTTTCTTTGAATGCGTTTGGTTTCAAGGAATAAAATATTTTTCCAATGTATTTAACATCGGAGAAATCTTTGCTGTATCAGGCAAGCCGGTTATTTCAAAATATAATGCGCTGCAATTCACTCATCCCGACTTTGACCGAATAACTGAAGATGAATCAAATAGTTTATTAAACACCGGCAAGATAATTCCATTTTACAGAATACCTAAAGAATTACGAGTGGGAAACATAGGCGACTTTAGTCTGAGAAAAATTATAAACACAGCAGTTGAAAATTATGCCGGTAACCTTGATGAAACTTTACCCGAAGAATTATTAAAAGAAAATAATATTGCAGGATTAGTTGACTCTATAAAAAATTTCCATTTTCCAGAAAGTAAGGAAAAATTAAACACGGCTATTCAAAGATTTAAGTTTGAAGAACTCTTTTATCTTGAAATTTTAGTTGCTCTAAGAAAGTTCAATTACAAAACAAAGCTCTCAGGCAATTCAATGAGAGTGAAAACAAATCTTATTTCAAGTTTCTTAAAGATTCTTCCTTTTAAATTAACGGAAGCCCAATTGAAAGCCTTAAGTGAAATAAGGAAAGATATGGAATCCCCGCTTCCGATGAATAGACTTTTGCAGGGTGACGTGGGCAGCGGTAAAACCATCGTTGCGCTAATTGCAATGTTAATTGCAGTTGATAACGGATTTCAGGCTGTGCTAATGGCACCGACAGAAATATTGGCTGATCAACATGCAAAAAATATTTCTAAACTATTAAAGAATCTTTCGGGAATTTATACAGAGAAGGAAATAAAACTTAGCTTGCTAATCGGAGGACAAAAAAAATCCGTAAAAGAAAAGAATTTGGTAGATATAGAATTTAACGAAGCGGATATTGTGGTTGGCACTCACGCTCTATTTGAAGAAAAAGTAAAATTTAAAAATCTTGGATTAGTCATTGTCGACGAACAACATCGCTTTGGAGTGGAGCAAAGAGGAAAACTTCAGAACAAAGGGATCATACCGGATGTTTTAGTAATGAGTGCAACACCAATTCCGAGGACATTGTCTATGACAGTATATGGTGATCTTGATGTTTCAATAATCAACGAAATGCCTAAGGAAAGAAAACCGATTAAAACAATTATGCGGGGGGAAAATTCTTTGCCGGATATCTATCAATATATTGTTGATAAAGTAAAAGATGGCTATCAATCATTTATAGTCTATCCTTTGGTTGAAGAATCTGAAAAACTCGAATTGAAAGCCGCAGAAACTTATTTCAAGGAATTGACCGAAACTTTTTTGAAAAAAATAAACGTTGGTTTGCTTCATGGAAGAATGTCTTGGCAAGAAAAGGAAGAAGTGATGCTGATGTTCCTTGCAAAAAAATATGACGTGTTAATAGCCACCACAGTTATTGAGGTTGGCATCGATATTCCGGACGCAAACATAATAGTTATAAACGACGCTCAACGATTTGGTTTATCTCAGCTCCATCAACTTCGCGGACGAATCGGGCGCGGAACCAAACAAGGCTATTGTATTCTTGTAACCAAAGAAGAATTCGCAGCATCAAGCAGTAAATATAAATTAAACCTTGATTATCTTTCTCCTGTTCAGCTTGAAAAATATCGTTCGACAGTCAGGCTGCAAGCAATGGTTAACTTTTTAGACGGTTTCAAAATTGCTGAGATTGATTTGAAACTGCGCGGACCGGGAAATATATTCGGCACAGAGCAAAGTGGCTTTCCTGAGCTTAAGCATGCTGATCTAATTAATGATACCCAACTAATTATCAGAGCCAAGACAGCAGCATTTGCCTTAATAGAAAACGATCCCCATTTCCAAAAGGAAAACCATTGTATTGTAAAAAAGAATTTACTTGAACACTACTCACATAGTCTAAATTATGCTACGATTGCATAACATATTTTTGAATTAAATTTATTATTGAAAAAAAAGTTTAAATGTGCATGTAAAAATTTGATTAATAAATTTTTTTTGTTATAAATTTGTCGTGCAAAAAAAATTTTCTTTGAAATCATTGCTCGATAAAAAATTTTCTGGAAAAATATTTTTTTATAGGTGAGCAAAAACTGTTGACTTAGAAAATATATTGGTTATATTTGTTAAAAATAATTTACAGAAGGAGAAAAATATTTTATCCCCCGAGTTCAATGTTAGATTGAACGTTGCATTAGCTTATAATGTAAAACCTGAAAGTCAAACTTTCCACGAAATCGTACCCCCAATTTTAAAAGATCGCGTAACACAACCGCAAAAATCGATAGATACATTCGCTGAATGGGATACTTGGGATACTGTTAATGCACTTAAAGAGGCCTTAGAAAGCTTAAACAACGTAATTTTAATCGAAGCAGACGATTCCGCCTTCAATAAATTTCGGGAATCGAAGCCGGACATAGTGTTCAATGTTGCAGAAGGCTTTAATGGAGGGAGTCGAGAAGCTCAAATCCCTTCGATGCTAGATATGCTTCAGATTCCGTATACTGGATCAGATCCATTGACTCTTGCAACATGCCTCGACAAAGCGCGCACAAAAGAAGTTTTATCATACTATAAAATCCCAAACGCAAAATTCTTTATTGCTTTTGAGTTAAACGAAGTAAAAAATATTAATTTAAAATTTCCTCTTATCGTTAAACCGGTTTTCGAAGGTTCAAGTAAAGGGATTTTTTCGTCCTCATTTGTAAATAATCCAAATGAACTTAATCACGAAGTAGAAAGAATTATTTCCGAATATAATCAGCCTGCGTTGATAGAAGAATTTTTACCAGGGAGGGAATTCACGGTTGCAATAATCGGTAACGGTAATGAAGCCGAGGTCCTTCCGGTTGTAGAAATTAATTACAACGACTTTCCCCAGGATTTTGTTCCTATTTATTCATATGAAGCAAAATGGATTTTAGATACAAAAGAAAATCCGCTTAATATTTTCTCTTGCCCAGCGAAAATCAATTCTGATCTTGATTTAAAAATTAGGAAGACGGCGCTTAAAACTTTTAACGTCTTGCGCTGTAAAGATTGGAGTAGAATTGATATTAGATTGGATGCAAATGGAGAGCCTAATATAATAGAAGTAAATCCGCTCCCCGGAATACTCCCGGATCCAAACGATAATTCATGCTTTCCCAAAGCTGCCCGCTCAAGCGGATTAAATTATAACGAAATGATTAATAAAGTCTTGTTTGTTGCTGCAAAGAGGCATAAACTGTTATGAAAACAAATGTGAAAATATTAATCTGTTACAACGCACCGGTTTCTGTCTTTTCGATTTATAATGGGAAACCAAACGATATTGAATTTTCTGCCAATGATCTTTCAGAAAACGGATTTGCAAATGAAATATCACTAATTAAAAATGATCTCACCCACTTTTTCAACGAAGTTAAGGTTATTGCAATAGATAGGAATGTTGAACGTACAATTAATTCTATTAATGAATATAACCCGGATATAATTTTTAACTTTGTCGAATCTGTAGAAGGAATTGCCCCCTATGAATATTGTATGGCTGGACTGTTTCAGCTATTAGGCTTCAATTTTACTGGCAACCTCCCAGCTACCCTCGGCAATTGCTTAAATAAAAGCAGGACAAAAAAAATTCTTGCCTCTTTCGGGATTAGTACACCTCATTCAACAACCTTAAAACCTTTCGAAGAATTATCGGGTATAAATTTTAATTTAAATTTTCCTGTAATCCTAAAATTACTAAAAGAGGATGCAAGCATAGGTATTTCGGAATTCTCTGTTGTAGAAGATATAGATGCCTTAGAAAAGCATCTTGAATTTTTGTGGAAAACATACAATCAAGAAGTTATAATAGAAGAATATATTGACGGTCGCGAATTTAATGCTGCCGTGCTTGGCGATATAGTACTTCCGATTTCTGAAATTAACTTTGACGGCCTTCCGGATGATTTACCAAGGATTGTTACATATGAAGGCAAATGGATTGAGAATAGTGTTTATTATCAGTATACGAAACCTGTATGTCCGGCAAAGCTTGATAAAAATCTTAAAAGCAAAATAGAAAAAACCGCTTTGCTTGCATTTGAAGCAATGGGTTGCCGGGATTATGCAAGAATTGATTTTCGCATCGATAAAAATGGAAACCCTTTTGTAATTGAAGTAAATCCAAACCCGGATATTTCCACCGACTCCGGTTTTGCGAGAGCTTCGGCAGCCTTTGGGATTTCTTACCCCGAATTATTAAGACGGATCGCAAGTTTTGCTTTAACAAGAGAAAAAAATGATTCGCAAAATAGAGCAAGCTGACGCAGCAAAAATAGCAAGGATGCTAAAAAAAATTTCCAATTTCACCAATAATGAAGTTGAAGTTGCCATGGAATTAGTAAATATTGCGGCAAATAATCCGGCACAAAATGATTATCATCTTTTCGTATATGAGTACGAAAAAAAAATATTAGGATATCACTGCACCGGTAAAAGGCCGCTGACAGACGGAGTTTTTGATTTATACTGGATCGTTGCAGATCCTGATTCCGAAATAAAAGGTATTGGTAAAAATCTTCTTGAGCATGCAGAAGGATTTGTAAAAGAAAACAACGGCAGATGGTTTTTAGCCGAGACATCTTCTAAAGATAGTTATGCAAGAACAAGAAGTTTTTATTTGCGGAACAAGTTTACAATAGTCGCCGAGATAAAGGATTTTTATTCAGTAGGTGACCATTTAATTATTTTCGGAAAATATTTTTATTAAAAACAAACTGAGGCTTAGTCATGGAACTGTGGCAGCAAATGATCAGAGACAGTGTCCACACTGTTGATCAGATTGTGGAAAAATTCAATATTGATAGAAAAGTTGCGGAAGACTTAGATGAATTTTTTCAGGCACGAATAAATCCTTATTATCTTAGTTTAATTCGTTACCCAGGTGATCCTATTTGGCGCCAATGCGTTCCGGATAAAATAGAACTTGATGATATCGATAGCGATGAAGACCCTTTGATGGAAGATGCTATGAGTCCAGTTCCTAATATTACACATCGATATCCAGACAGAGCCCTTTTTCTTGTTACAAGCCAGTGTGGGCTATATTGCCGCTTCTGCACGCGTAAGCGCAAAGTAGGTGATTATGAAAAAATTTCGATGAAGGGATTGGAAAGCGCATTTCAATATCTTGAAAAGCATACTGAAATAAGAGATGTTATTATGTCGGGCGGCGATCCGCTTATGCTAACCGATGCAATGCTTGAAAAAATTATTCAGCGCCTAAGAGCAATTCCTCATATTGAAATAATAAGACTTGGCTCCAAAATGCCTTGCGTACTTCCGCATAGAATTACTCCGCAGCTTTGTAACATGCTTAAAAAATATCATCCGATTTATCTTAATACTCATTTCAATCACCCTTGGGAAATTACCCCGGAAAGTTCTAAAGCTTGCACAATGCTTGCAGATGCCGGTATTCCAGTTGGAAATCAGATGGTATTAATGAAAGGAGTAAATGACAACCCGGAGGTAGTTAAGGAATTAATGCAAAAACTTCTTAGAATTCGTGTTCGCCCATATTATATGTATATGGCTGACGAAACAAAAGGAGCAAATCATTTCAGGACTTCTATTGAAACCGGACTGAACATAATTGAAAATTTACGCGGGCATACAAGCGGACTTGCAATTCCTCATTTCGTAATCGATGCCCCCGGCGGCGGCGGAAAAATTCCTCTGCTTCCGAATTATGTGATTCATTTTGATGATGAAAAAATAATTCTACGCAATTACCAGAAGAAAATCTTTTCTTATAAAAATTATCACGATAGTCATAATCCAGTTAAAACAAATGGTAAAAATGGAAGTAACGGCAAAAATGGAAAAACCAAACAGAAAGAAATAAAAGTAACTAAGATCGAACTTCCTGTTTTAGAAGAAGTAGAAAATTAAATTTTTATTGTATTAAACTGAGGGTTGACCCCAAAGCCCGTAGTGCGTCTTCGACGGGAGAGAGAAATCTTCAATAGTTAAAAGTTTTCTCAATTGAAGATCTGTTTATCGGACAAGTGGGCTCTATCGAACCGATAGTCATCTTGCCTTTAGGTCATTCTTTTTTTGAATGAAAAATTCTAAGCATATCTTCTCTTTCTATTCCTTTATTGATAATCCATAATTCGAATCAAAGTGTGTTCGGAAAGCAAGAGGCAGTAATTAAATTGTATTTAGAAAAGAAAACTTATTTTATTTATAGATATGATATTAGTCGTTGATGAAAATATATCATTTGCCGAAGAAGCATTCTCACAATTTGGAGAAGTAAGACTGCTTCCTGGAAGAAAAATTACAAGAGAGACATTACTTTCCGCCGATGCTTTGATTGTCCGTTCAATTACAAAGGTAGATGAAAGCTTATTACGCGATACCCCGGTGAAATTTGTTGGTACTGCTACTATAGGTACCGACCACATCGACTTAGAATATTTAAATTCAAATAAAATCATTTTTAAGGATGCAGCCGGCTGCAATGCTGATGCCGTTGCGGAATATGTGTTTACTTCAATTTCTCTACTTGCTAATGAGTATTCTTTTTCCTTCGAAGAAAAAACGCTTGGGGTTATAGGTGTCGGAAATATCGGTAGCCGTGTTGCAAGGCTTGCCGAATCTGTCGGAATGAAAGTACTCAAAAACGATCCTCCCCTGCAAAGGAGAACAGGAAGCAATGAATATGTTTCTCTTGAAAAAGCACTTAACGCCGATATAATTACATTCCACGTTCCATTAAATCTTGAAGGTGTTGATAAAACTTTTCACCTTATCAATGCGGAAAAGTTATCATCACTTAAAAGAGGAACAATTTTGATAAATGCTTCGCGCGGTCAGGTAATTGATAATTCTGTACTTGTAAAATTTATTAAGGAAAAATCTTTACTGGTTAATCTTGATGTTTGGGAAAATGAGCCTGATATAAATATTGATTTGCTAAATCAAGTATGTATAGCAACACCGCATATTGCTGGTTATTCACTTGAAGGAAAAATAAACGGAACTGTAATTATTTATAATGCGCTTTGTAGTTTTCTAAAAGTAAAACCAATGTGGAATCCCATTTTTCAGAAAGTGCGGGAAAATGAAATAACAATTAATTATAACGGAAAATTAACGGCAACACTAACTAATATATTTAAATCGGCCTATGCTATCAAAGAGGATGATGCTCGAATGCGCAGGATAGAAAATTTAGAGAAAAAAGATCGCTCAGCTTATTTTGATAAGTTGCGAAAAGAATATCCCTTTCGAAGGGAATTTAGTAATTATAAAGCAGTAATATCAAATGGGGATGAAAGAATTTTGAATATTATAAAAAATTTCCGCTTTCAGGTCGAAATTATTTAAGATTAAGTACAATTTATTTTAATTTGAACTCAATTGGAATTTTCATTTCAACTTTAACTGGTTTACCCTTTATCATTCCTGGTTTAAACTGTGCATAAAAGACAGCAATTTTTGCAGCTTCATTACAGCCGTGCCCAATTCCTTTCAATACTTTTGCATAATTAACTTCGCCATATTCATCTATGTCTGCTAAGATTAAAACGGTACCTTCAATTTTCTTTTTTCTTGCATCTTGAGGGTATACTAATTTATTTAGTATTGATTTTATACCGCCGACAGGCGTGGGCATTACTTCGGCGCTTGTTAAATAACCCGAATTATCAAATACATTTTTAGCACTAGAAACTTGGGTTGAGTCTTTCTGTTGACTTTTATTTTTATATAACGTATCAACGATAGTACTAGCAATTAAGTGGGTCGTATCTTCTTCATTACGCTGTAAAATACCGGCAGAGTAATTATCATCTTTCAAATAATTACCATCTTCACTATAAAAAGAAGTTGCTCCTTCACGTCTTCCATTTTCAATGGTGTAAAGTTCTTTAAGTTTTCCGTTTTCATAATATTCTTTAACTACGCCATCAACGGCTCCATTAATATAATTTAATTCTTCTTTCAAATTACCGTTAGGATAGTAAAATTTGGCCGAACCCTCTTTAACATTGTTTGAATAATTTATTTCAGATTTTACTTTTCCGTTCTCGTAACGAGCTTTTACCAATCCCTGCTGAGCAAATATATTTGTGGTTATTACGAAACTTAAAATGAAGAGAAATGTTTTATTAATCATTTATAAAAAAAATATTAAAATTATTAATGAATTATAACTAACATATATAATGTCATCACAAAAATAACAATAGCACATACAATGAAGAAATAGTCGGCTTTGGTGTAAAATTCTAAAACGTTTGATTTTCATTGTTCGCTGAAAAGCTATAACTATTTAGCCGTAGAATTTATCCCGTTTAAAGGGGGAATTCCTGCATTCTTCTGAACAGCAATAATCATTTTCTTTTTTGCATCTGTGACATGCCACTAAAATTTTATCGCACTTTAAATTATGGCAATTGATGTAGTAAGAAGTAGGCTCACCGCAGAAATAACAATTGGAAACATATTTTAATTTTGGGTCGCTGTTAGGGTTAACTACACGCCGTTCGTCGAAAACAAAAATCCCACCTTCCCAATAAGTGTCGGGGAATATTTTTGTATAAGTAACTATCCCGCCATCAAGTTGGTAAACATCTTTGAATCCTTTTTCAACCAAATACGCAGAAGCCTTTTCACATCTGATTCCTCCGGTACAATAAGTAACAACGGTTTTATCTTTGAAATCATTTAGCATCTCTGCAGCTTGCGCCCACTCTCTGAAATTTTTCATAGGTGGCGTAATGGCGTTTTTGAATTTTCCAATTTTACTCTCATACCAGTTCCTGGCATCGACAATAATAAACTCTTTTCCTTCTTCATAAAATCTTAAAAGACCTTCAGGGGACAACCTTTTGCCGCCGTTCCGAAGCGATATATTGTCCAAATTCGAATGAACAATTTCCTTTTTCACCCTGACATGAATTTCCTTAAAAGCGTGTTTATCTTCATCATCTTCTTTGAAAATAATATCATTGAACTCAGGATAGCTTCGCAATAATAATTTGTATCTACTAATATTTTCTATGTTGCCTGAAACAGTTCCGTTTATTCCTTCCGTAGCAATGTATATTCTTCCTTTGATGTCATTATTATTGCACCACGAAAGATGATCGTGCATAAACCTTTCGGGTTCATTAAAATGAACATACTTATAGAATAATAAAACTTTAATTTTTTTCATTTGATTTGTGGCGATTAAAAAACAGTAGCAAACCTAATACATTTGTACATCTATATAAAGGACAGGTCTAATAACCCAAATGTTAAACCAAGTGGAATAAAGAATTATTCTTTGTAGAACGCTAAAGTAGTGTTCAATAAAAATGAAATATAAATTTATTCGCTTTTATTCTACGGATAATATTTTTCTTTAATTTGATATAAAACATTCAATTAATTATTATTTAATCTGAAGTTAATTAGTTTAATTACGTTATTAAATGTTAAGAAAGGAATTTTATGCCAAGTACTCCACATACAGAAAAACATTTTACCTCTTCGGAAACAGTCAGAGACGTTGTAATAGGAATGTCAGACGGATTAACGGTACCATTTGCATTAGCCGCAGGATTGACGGGCGCAGTAGCCGCTACGAATATTGTTGTTACTGCCGGATTTGCAGAGATAGCAGCGGGCTCTATTGCTATGGGACTCGGTGGATTTCTTGCAGCTAAAACAGACCTTCAACACTATAATTCCGAACGTCAAAGAGAAATTGATGAGACAATAAAATTACCCCATGTTGAAATCGAAGAGGTGGAGGAAATATTTCAAGATTACGGCTTAAGTGACGAACATATTAAGCCAATATCTGCAGCGCTTTCTAAAAATCAAGATAAGTGGGTTGATTTTATGATGAGATTTGAACTTGGTCTCGAAGCCCCCGACCCTAAGCGCGCACTTAAAAGCGCTTCCACGATTGCTTTTTCCTATATATTTGGTGGATTAATTCCTCTTGCGCCTTATATTTTTTTAAAAGATATAATGATTTCTCTTTACGTTTCTGTAGTGGTTACTTTAGCTGCATTGTTTATCTTCGGATTCGTTAAAGGAAAATTTACGGGCATTAATCCTTGGCGAGGAGGTCTTCAAACTATATTTATCGGGGGTTTAGCGGCAGCGGCGGCATTTATAATAGCCCGGCTTATTTGATAAAAAAACGAAGTAATTTTTAGACGGACCATTTTTTTACATGTGATGCGGTATAAGACCTATGTTTGCATCCATTGTAATTCATGTAGCGAATTTTCCTAGATACCGGTCTCTCAAACCAAGTTTTCATTCATAAATATTTAGTGATGTCAATTGAGAGAGCTTTTCCTCCGATAATGTTTAGCCAAGTAGATATAAATATTTATTTCTAAACCGGGACAAGTAAGAGAGGGATCTTGCTTATCTTGCTAATTTTAGGAGTAATGCTTCCTTCCCAAAATGCTTCTGCTCCTTTTGTACCGTGGGTTGCAAGAATAATTAAATCCGAATTATTTTCTTCTGCTGTTTCTAAAATAGCTATTGCAGGGTCATTTCTTTTAGCGCTTGTAGATATTATTAAATTGAACTCTTTAAACTTTTCTTTCAGGCTCACCAGGTATTCTTCTGCATCGGTTACAAGCATATCCATCATTTTGGAAGTTGTGGCAGGAAGAAAGCGGTTTGCGGGAGATACTTCTCCCGACATTGTCCCAAAATTAGGGATTGCCATAACGAGATGAATCTTTGCTTCGCATAATTTTGCTAATCCAGAAGCATAGCTCAAAGCATGTTCATGATCCGGATTCCCGTCCAATGGAACAAGAAAATTTTTGAAATGATATTCGCCGCTCAAATTTTTTGCTGATGGATTAATTAATAAAACCGGTGTTTTACCCCTTGAAATTACCTGTTGCGCTACCGAACCAAATATCATCCCGTGCAATCTTACATTACCATGAGCACACAAAATAACAATATCCTGATTCAATTCTTTAATATGATCAGCAATACTTTTGGGAACATCGCTTACTTTCTCTTCGTGGACATGAATTTCAACTTTTGTTCCTTTGAATATGTCAAGTCCGGCAATTGATTCTAAATATTCTTCCGCCTGTTTTGATAATTTAAGATGTCTCTGTCCATGTACTTTTTCGGGCGCATCTTTTTCTATGATGTGTATTAAGGTAACAGAAGTATGTAATTTTTGGGCAAGAAAAGCCACAGCTGGTAAAACAGATTCTGCTAACGGTGAACCGTCAAGCGGAACTAATAAGCGCTTTAGTAGAAATTTATCCAACAAATAATACCTGGTAAATTAAGTAAATATTTAAGAATATAATTAAAACGGCAATAACAGACACAATAAAAGTAGTGATTTTTTTGTTAACAAGAATCCCCATTAATTTTTTTTTCCTTGTAAAAATTATTAAAGGAATAATTGCGAACGGAAGACCAAAGCTTAAAACAACTTGGCTAATAACGAGTGTTCTTGTAGGATCAAAGCTAAGAGCTATTACGGTGATAGATGGTATTATGGTAATTAGACGTCTTAGCCAAACCGGAATATGTCTATGAAGAAATCCTTGCATCATTACTTGTCCTGCGCTTGTTCCGACTGTAGAGGAGGATAATCCGGAAGCAAGTAGAGAAATTGCAAATATCCAACTTGCAGCTTTTCCCAGCAATGGTTGCAAAGTCATGTGAGCCTCTTCTATTGTAGCAATATGAGTAAACCCACGTTGGTAAAATGTTGATGCTGCCAT
This sequence comes from Bacteroidota bacterium, assembly GCA_021817845.1. GTDB lineage: Bacteria > Bacteroidota > Ignavibacteria > Ignavibacteriales > Ignavibacteriaceae > FEN-1297. The sequence continues at coordinate 95,046 of JAKAFW010000006.1, read as the reverse complement.
AATTAACATTGCCATATTAACCAGGCTCGCAATTCCCATCGCAATTGTTACGTCAAGAATTTCATAATGGAAAAGTTTGAGAAGTTTTTTGGGATTCTTTACAGTGATTCTTTGTTGCATTAATGCAGAGTGAAGGAAAATTGCATGGGGCATAACAGTGGCGCCTAAAATACCTGCTGCAAGAATTATACTTTCGGTTCCCGAAAATTGAGGAACAAACGAGTGATACAAGAGAGATTTAAATTCGGGTTTATCAAGTATTGTTTCAATAAGATAGCTGCTTGCAATTACTGTTAGCATAATTGTAATTGCAATTTCAAGAGGGCGAAATCCATACCGTTCCAAGCCAAGAATTAAAAATGTGCAAATTGCCGTCAGTATTCCACCGATAATTAATGGAAAACCGAATAATAAATTAAATCCAATTGCTGCGCCCAAAAATTCTGCAAGGTCTGTAGCCATCGCAACAATTTCCATCAACACCCACATCCCGTATACAGTTGGCTTGCTAAAATTATTTCGACAATGCTCTGCAAGATTTTTGCCTGTTGCAATTCCAAGTTTTGCTGAAAGTGTTTGCAAAATCATTGCCATAAGATTACTGACCAATATTACCCAAAGTAAAGTATAGCCAAAGGCGGAGCCACCTTGAATGTTAGTTGCAAAATTACCGGGGTCGACGTAAGCAATGCTTGCAATAAAAGCCGGTCCAAGAAAGGGGATTAATCTTTTGAAAATTCCTTTTGTTGAGTTTCCCGATAGCGCTTCCTCTGCCGAGCTTCTGGTTCTTCCGTCTGTTTGCAACATTGATGAATTTAATAAATTCTTCATCTAAGAAATATTATTTCTTCTTTTCAACAAAAACATTATCTGCCAGTTTTTCGCTGATGTTCCATGATTTACCTTTAATTATTATCAACATTGATTTATCAAAGCTCCTTTTTTCTTTTAGTTTTATAGTCTCATTTAATTTGATTCCAAGACCGGAAATGTATATTAGAAATTTTTCGTCAAAATCACTTACCCTTACTACAATTGCAGATTCTCCCGGGTTCAGCAATGATAATGGGATGTGATTTTTAGTACTTGGCATTTTTCCTTCTTTGGATGGAATCGGATCGCCGTGCGGATCATATTCCGGAAAGCCTATCATTTCCTCAAGCTTGTTTATGAGTTCATCAGAAGAAGAATGTTCCAAATGGTTTGCCTCTTCATGAACCTTATCCCAGGGAATACCGACAACCTGATTCAGAAACATTTCCCAAATTCTATGGCGACGAACCATATTCCGTGCATAGACCTCTCCAGCAGCAGTTAAGCGAATTCCTTTGTAACGCTCATACTCTATATATCCTTCCCTTGATAATTTTTTTATCATATCGGTTACGGCAGCGTTTGAAATAGAAAGCTTTTCGGCAATCAAGTTAGGTTTGATTTCATCTTTATCATTTTTGTGTTTGAAGATTATTCGTAAATAGTCTTCTTTTGATATATTCTTCATATTTAAGTATATTTTTAATTATAATTTAAGCGTACTTAAATTAATAGTCAATGACTACTTAATATTTGATGGAAAGTGAATTACTTGAATTAAATATCAAAGGGTGTTTGAGATGTGAGAATTAAATCACATTTGGCTAATGAGTAAGTTCATATTATGCATAAGTAAATAATGGATTTGTTTGTTTTTTAATAAGGATTTAACAATGGAATTGCCGGTTATTCTAATTTTAGTCGGTGTTTTTACAGTCGTAATGTTGATTCAGGTTTTAACTTTTAAGAAATATTTAAGAGATATTCGTTCCCAAAAGTAGCGACTATTATTACTTGCCAATATATACAGTGAACTTTCTTCCCTCAAAGTTATTGTATTATTTAAGAGACTTTCGGCAACCTTTTATGATGGGATGGCTTTTTGTATTTTAAAAATGTCAATTAAAAAAGTTTCTAACATTTAACCTCCAAATACTTATAAGTTAATATGATTAAAAATTTATTTGCTGCGGTTTTAGTTTTGTTTATTATTTCTTCAGGAAATTCTTTTGGACAGAAAAAAATCAAAGAGTATAAGGGACCGTTACTCGGCAAATGGGAAACGCCAAACCTAGGGCTTGATGCATCTCATCTGACGATAGAATTTAAACCCGGTTATAAATTCTTTTATGATTTGGAATCCCGGTGGAATGGTAAATATAAATTGGATGGGACAAAACTTTCTTCCAGCTATTATATCCCCTTTTTGAGTAAGTGGGTATACGATACAAGCATTGTATTAATTAACGCAGATACCCTTATACTTGCTACCGGAAAAGATACGGCTCAAACTATTGTAAAATTTATTAGAGAAAAAGATAGTTTATATTCTTCGGGTGGAATTGTCGGAAATTGGTTCTCAAATAATTTTCAAGGGGATAAAGCTGTTTTAACTTATTATAAAAACGGAAATCTTTATATTAAAAAAACTTTAAATAAATATGACGGTTTTTTTATTGTTAAGAAAAATATTTTCTCGGTATTTTCAAAAAGGTCACTTATAATTAAGATGAAGTATCAAATAATACGCGGAGATCTTTACCTTTACAAAATAGGCAATCCTGGCGTTATGAAACTTGTTAGGGAAAAATAAATCTTCGGCTGCATTACATTTTTAGTTTGGCAAAGACAATATGAGATTTTACTCCCAATTTGAAAATAGATTTCTATTGGTTGGAAATTTTGATTTTTAGAAAGCTATTTGGGATGTTTTATCAAATGGCGGCATTGAAAAATGTAATTTATAGAGGTTACCTTAGGAAAAATTATTCCGTTTTCATATCACGCGTCATCAAATCCGTTGTAGCCTTTACGGGGTCTTTATCTTCGAAAAGGATTTTATAAACTTCGTTCGTGATGGGAGTTGTTACATTATTTTTTTCTGCAAGCTGAGAAGCAGAGCGGCTTGTTTCCACTCCTTCGGCTACCATATTCATCGACTTAAGAACTTCTTTTAACTTTTTCCCGGCACCAATTTGTTCACCGACGTACCTGTTGCGGCTATGCCGGCTCATGCAGGTAACAATTAAATCTCCCATACCTGATAAGCCTGAGAATGTTTCTGGGTAGGCGCCCATAGAAACACCAAGACGAGCAATTTCAGCAACTCCTCTCGTCATTATGGCTGCTTTTGTATTATCCCCGAAATTGGCTCCGTCTATAATTCCCGCGCCGATTGCGATTACGTTTTTTAATGCACCCCCAAGCTCAACCCCAAGAATATCAGTAGAAGAATAAACTCTAAAATATGAAGTCATAAAAGCCGCTTGAATTGATCTGGAAATTTCATGGCTTTTTGATGATGCAACAACCGCTGTAGGGATTCGCTTACTTACTTCTTCTGCATGACTTGGGCCAGATAGAACACCAATTTGATTTTCATCAATGGAGGGCATTTCATCTTTAAGCATTTGAGACATTGTCATTAAAGTATCTATTTCAATACCTTTTGCAACACTTATAAGAATCGTATCCTTTATGTCCGACGGACTTACATTTTTAATAACACTTCTTAAAAATTGAGATGGAACAGCCAACACAATCATATTTTGGTTGGATGTAGATTCCTCAATGTCGTGAGAAATAACTATTTCGTCGGGTATTTTTATTCCGGGAAGGTAATCGGGATTCTCTCTTTTTTTATTAAGAAGCTTGGCGTAACTTCTTTTATATTCCCATAGGGTAACGTTATGGCCATTAAAATGTAGCAGAACAGCAAGGGTTGTGCCCCAGCCCCCTGCGCCTAAAACAGAAATTTTCATTATTTAACTGCGGAATTTTTCTTTTTGGGAAAATTAATTTTGTGTTCGTTTCCATTCAAAAGTCGCACAACATTTTTTCTGTGCGTGTATATAACGAGGAAACAGATTCCGACAACAAATGGTAAGACTGTATTGTAACTTGGGATATTAACGTTAAAAATATTTTCTCTAATTATTAAAGTAAGCGGGATTGAAATAGCACCCAGAATTGATCCGAGTGAAACGTATTTTGAAATTGAAACAACAAGAATAAACACGCCGATAGCAACCAGCATATCAACGGTGGAAATTATAAGAAGGATTCCCAGGGCGGTAGCGATTCCTTTACCACCTCTAAAGCCCGCAAAGACAGTCCATATATGCCCAATTACCGCAGCAATGCCCGCAATAATTTGGACTAAGGTAAAATCATCAAATGGGGTTAAGTTTCTGAAAGGCATTTGTCCATAATGTAATCTTGCAACAACAACAACTGCTAAAACACCTTTAAAGGCATCAAGGATAATAACCAGCATACCAAGTTTCCACCCAAGTACACGCATTACATTCGTACCTCCGGCGTTTCCACTGCCGTAATTCCGAATGTCTACACCCTTGATCAATTTGGTTACAATTATGCTTGTAGGTATTGAACCAATCAAATAAGATAATATTACAATTGTAGCTAATAAAAACATATTAAAACCCAAATTTTGAGCCCGACTAAACTAATTATAATGTATTAAAGATTCAATGCTGATAGATAGACTATACATTATCGACAAATTGTGGTATATATTTAATTAATAATAAGTCGAAATATACTATTCATGTGGATGGAGTCTGATTACATCATCCTTAATTTCCATTCTATAATCATCTCTTTTATTTGTAATAAAATTCTGTATAAATTCTATTGTGGGATAATCATTTTCACCTGTAAAACATCGAGCATCGTCGATTAAGACAATATGATTTTCTTTCAAAGAGAATATTGTGTTTAATTCAGAAATAATGGGAGTTTCCAAATCTCCCCTAGCGGTAAAGCCAGCAGAGTAGTGGCCATCAAGCCAAAATAAGCAGGGCTCATTTAATACTGGAGTAATTTCTTTTAAAACAATACCGCTATCTCCTTTTAGAATTTCGATATTATTAACGCGCTTTAATTTTTGTTTAGCGTCTTTATAAAATACTTCGTCCAACTCAATGGAAACTAATTTAGAGAAGTTGTTTCTTTGGGAATATACCATGTCGCCAAGAAATGTTCCTGTTTCAATTAGCGTTTTTAGGTTATACTTTTTCCCAAATTCCTCTATTACTTTTTGTTTAGCAATATGTGGAGGAGGGAGAGGCTTACCATCCTGCAGCCATTTCCGATAAATTTTTTCTTGTCTAGACGTTGAATTCCGTTGCTTTATCCTAATTCTTTCGAAATTATAAAGCAGAAAATGAGGGATAAATTTTTTAATTTTTTCTTTAGTCATAAATGTTTGATTCTATTTGCTAGGGACATTAGCATTTTTATAATTATCATAATCGATGGGCAAGCGTTTTATTTCCTTATTAGGCTCTTAAAGAGATCAATATCGTTTTTCCTAGTAATCTTGAAGTTCATAATTGAGCCTTCGAATAAATGAACTTTCTTTCCAAGTCTTTTAATAAGCATCGACTCGTCAGTACCATAGAAGTTGTCTCTATAAGCTTTATTCATAGCACCCATTAAATCTTTGTATAAAAAAATCTGCGGTGTTTGGACAAAAAATATTTCCTCACGGCTAATATAAGATTCAACTTTTTCTTTCCCTTTAATTAAAGTATCCTGCACTTTAACGCAGACAAGTGCGTTACCATTTTTTTTTGCAGATAAAATTGAATCTGTAAGTATGTTTGCCGGAAGAAGGGGGCGGGCAGCATCATGTACAACAACAAGGTCATTAGCTTTTGCTCTTAAAACTTTTAGTGCATTGTAAACCGAGTCCTGACGCTCTTTACCGCCCTCAACAATAGATTGAATTTTTGTCAATCCGTATTTCTCTTTTAGCTTTTGAAGTAGTTTAAAATAGTAAGGATCAACGGCAAGAATTATTTCATCAACCAATTTATTTTTTTGAAAAATTTCAAGTGTGTAAACAATTATTTCTTTCCCCCCAATCTTAAGATATTGTTTAGGAGCGGCAAATCCGCTCCTAATACCTTTACCCGCAGCAGGAATAATTGCATAAGTTTTCATAAGACAAGCATTGCATCGCCGTAGCTTAGAAACCTATAATTTTCTTTAAGTGCCTTTTTATACCCTTTCATTACAAACTCAGTACCTCCTAAAGCGCAAACAAGCATCAGTAATGTAGATTCCGGTACGTGAAAGTTTGTAATAAGTTTATCCGTAACTTTGAAATCAAAAGGAGGATAAATGAACTTGTCAGTCCAGCCTCTATTTGGCTTCACAAATCCCTCAGCGGTTGTGCTTGTTTCAAGTGCACGGCAAGCGCTTGTGCCTACAACAAAAACATGATGCTTTGCTGCAATTGATTTATTAATAAGCTCGGCTGATTTTGGTGAAATTTCAAAATATTCCGAGTCCATTTTGTGCTTCGTAAGGTCTTCGACCTCAACCGGTCTAAATGTTCCCAAACCAATATGAAGAATCACCGGGACGATTAAAATTCCCTTCTTTTCAATTTTTGCCAAAAGCTTTGGAGTAAAATGCAAACCGGCAGTCGGGGCTGCGACAGCACCGTCTACGCGTGCATAAACTGTTTGATAATCTTCTTTATCAGAAGCTTCCGGTTCTCTTTTTATGTAAGGCGGCAGAGGTGTAAAACCGATCTTTTCTACTGCTTTAAAAACATTTCCAGGCTGATTGAACCTGACCGTTCTTCCTCTTGAAGTTGTGTTATCAATTACTTCGCACCAAAGTTTGTCGTTAAAATATATCTTATTTCCAATTCTGACTTTTCTTGCCGGGTCAACAATTACATCCCAGATGCATTCCTCGGCGTTAAGCTCTCGTAGCAAAAACACTTCAATTTTTGCATTTGTTTTTTCTTTCTTGCCATACAGTCTTGCCTGAAACACACGTGTTTCGTTGACGACTAAGATATCGCCTTTTTCCATATAATCTGCAACATCACTGAAAGTTTTGTTTTCAATTTCCTCTGTTTTTTTATTAAGTACCATCAACTTTGACTTGTCTCTCGGTGATACCGGATATTTAGCAATCTGAGTCTTTGGCAGATTATATTTGAAGTCTGATAATTTCATTCTTCATTACCTTTGTTTAGTTAAAAGTTAATTCAAGAAGGGAGTTTAATAAACTCCCTTCGCATGAATTTAGTTATAAATTATTTCTTCTTTGAAGAAGTAGTTCTCTTAGCAGTCTTTGCCTTTGCTTTAGTTGTCTTTTGGGACATCTCTTTTACAACTGCACGGGCAGCGGCTAATCTTGCAATCGGTACTCTGAACGGTGAACAGCTTACGTAGTTCAAACCCGTTCTGTGACAAAATTCAACCGAAGCCGGTTCACCACCATGCTCACCACAAATACCAACCTTAAGGTCGGGGCGAGTTGAACGACCTCTTTCAGTTCCCATTTTTACAAGTTGTCCTACTCCTTCTTGGTCAAGAACTTCAAAAGGATCGTTTGGTAAAATTTCATCTTGAACATAAAGAGGAAGAAATTTACCAGCATCATCTCTTGAAAGACCAAAGGTTGTTTGGGTAAGATCGTTCGTCCCAAAACTGAAAAATTCCGCACGTTGTGCAATTTTATCAGCGGTAATAGCAGCTCTCGGAAGCTCAATCATTGTTCCAACCATGTAGCTAATCTTCTTTCCTTTTTCTTTCATAACTTCTTCAGCTACTCTTCTTACAATTGATTCCTGAAGTTTAAATTCATTAAGATCACTAACGAGAGGAATCATGATTTCCGGCTTAACTTTTATTCCCATCGCAGCTACATCGCAAGCAGCTTCCATAATGGCGCGGGCTTGCATTTCCGTTATTTCCGGGTAAAAAATGCCAAGGCGGCAGCCTCTAAAACCTAGCATAGGATTGAATTCATGCAAGTTGTCGATTTTCTGTTTCAATTTTTCAAGAGGGATATTTAATGCATTTGCAAGCTCTATTTGCTCTTTCTCTTCATGAGGTAAAAATTCGTGAAGCGGGGGATCAAGCGTCCTAATAGTTGTCGGTAAACCCTTCATCACTTCAAAAATTCCGTGGAAGTCTTCCCTTTGAAGTGGAAGAAGTTCCGCAAGCGCTGCCTTTCTGTCTTCAACGGTATCCGAGACGATCATTTTTCTAACAGCCATTATTCTGTCTCCTCCAAAGAACATGTGTTCGGTTCGGCAAAGCCCGATTCCTTCAGCCCCGAAGGCAACAGCATTAGCGGCTTGATCCGGCTGGTCTGCATTCGTTCTGATGTTAAGCTTCCTCAATTTATCTGCCCAACTCATCAAGCTTGCATAAGTTTGATAAACGGGTGAATCTTTCGGATCAAGTGTTTTATTAATTAAAACCTGAATGACTTCTGAAGGTTTTGTCTCGATTTTTCCCGAAATTACTTCGCCGGTCGTTCCGTCTATAGAGATATAATCTCCTTCGTGAAGAAGAAGGTCTTTTCCTTCTACTCCGACTGACCTTTCTTTATAATTAATCTTTAATGTTCCGCAACCAGCAACGCAAACTTTTCCCATTTGACGAGCAACTAAAGCAGCGTGGGAAGTCATACCTCCGCGTGCCGTTAAAATACCTTCTGAGGCGTTCATTCCTTTAATGTCCTCGGGAGATGTTTCAATTCTTACGAGAATAACTTTGTCTCCCTTAGCCGCCATCTCTTCAGCATCTTGAGCACTCAAAGCAATTTTTCCTGAAGCAGCGCCAGGCCCGGCGTTCAATCCTTTTGCAAGAAAATTACCAGCATCAATTGATTTACGTTTTTGTTCTAGATCAAAGATTGGGCGAAGCAATTGATTTAACTGATTCGGTTCAATACGATTAATAGCTTCTTCCTTTTCAATTAATTTTTCTTTGACCATATCAACAGCCATTTTAACTGCTGCAAAGCCAGTTCTCTTCCCTACCCGGCACTGAAGCATCCACAACTTTCCCTGTTGAATTGTAAACTCAATATCCATCATGTCTTTATAATGTTTTTCAAGAGTTTTTCTAATTCCGTCAAGCTGTTTATAAATAACAGGGTCATCTTCATTTAATTTTGCGATCGGAAGGGGAGTTCTTATGCCAGCAACGACATCTTCACCCTGGGCGTTAAACAGATATTCACCATAGAAAATATTATCGCCTGCAGCAGGATCACGGGTAAATGCAACTCCGGTTCCTGAATCCTCTCCCATATTTCCAAACACCATTGACTGAACATTAACAGCGGTTCCCCAACTCGCAGGTATACCGTTTAATTTTCTATAAACAATTGCTCTATCGTTCATCCACGAACCGAATACTGCACCTACTGCACCCCAAAGTTGTTCCATTGGATCATTAGGAAAATCATAACCGGTTTTTTCTTTGATAGCCGTTTTGAATTCTTCAACTAATTCTTTCAGATGGTCTGCTGTTAATTCTGTATCAAGTTTAACTCCATTAGCATGTTTTTTCTTTTCAAGAATTACTTCAAACGGATCTTCATCATGCTTGTCAACCGGCTTAAGCCCAAGCACTACGTCGCCGTACATTTGAACGAATCTTCTGTAAGAATCGTATGCAAAGCGAGGGTTGTTAGTTTTCTTAATTACTCCTTGAACTGTTATATCATTTAATCCAAGGTTAAGGATTGTATCCATCATTCCGGGCATAGAAGCCCTTGCGCCGCTTCTAACAGAGACTAAAAGTGGATTAGATGAGTCGCCAAATTTTGCGCCCATTGCAGTCTCAACTTTTTTTAATGCGGAAATGACCTGGTCTTTTAGTTCCTTAGGATATTTATTTTTATTATCATAATAATAGGTGCATACTTCGGTTGTAATTGTGAAGCCAGCGGGAACCGGTAAGCTGATGTTTACCATTTCCGCAAGGTTAGCGCCTTTACCACCAAGAAGATTTTTCATATCTGCTTTACCCTCGGCTTTAAGATTGCCGAAGAAGTAAACATATTTTTGTTGTTTTGCCATTTTTATTTTTCCTTTAAATTAATTTAATAATACAGAAAACATTTTGATCTAATTTTATTGTTTGTTTATTTCTTTCGTCCTTTATTAAGTTGATAGTTTATTAAACAAAAATTCTTTGAACGATTTTTCATCATCCATTTTAATTTGAATCTTCAAATAGAAAATATCAATATCGTCTAGTTCCTTAGAAAACTTATAGAGTTTAACTGCATCTTTTTCTGTTGTTACAACCGAGTGAGAATTTGTGTCATAAAATTCTTTTCTAATTCTATGGACTTCTTTTAAGGTATAATTTTTATGATCTCTAAACATGATCTGGTTTTGTGTATCTACTTTCGTTTGTTTCAGTGCATTGATAAACGAAAATGGATTTGCAATTCCGGAGACCACCAAGCTTTTCTGTCCTTCAAAATCTCCTATTTTATAGAAGGTCTGTTTTTTTATATCAACGAATCCTATTGCTTCATAAAATGCCGTAAAGCTTTTTATATCGTTGAAAAATGTTTTTAAATTTACAGGCACATCGGAAATCTCAGAAAATTTTCTATTTATGATAATAGCATCCGCTCTTTTAATTGAGCTGAACGGTTCTCTCATCAATCCTGCAGGAAGTAAGCTTTGATTAAATAATCCTGTATCTGTTAAGAACCGCTGTTCAAACAAAAGAATGTTTACATCGCGATAAATCCAGCGGTGTTGAAATGCATCATCAAGAACTATGGCTTTTATACCGGTTTCTTTAATTAATCTTATTGCGCCTTTAACTCGATTTTCAGAAACAGCAGCTGGTGCTTTTGTTTCTTTAGCAGTATGAAAAATTTCATCTCCGCATTGGTCGACCGTAGTAAGAATTTTTCCTTTGTTAGAAACCAAAACATAGCCGCGAGATTTTCTTCCGTAACCTCTACTCAATACTCCAGCTTGCACATCTTCCTTTTTTAGAAGATTTAAAAGATAAATTACCATCGGAGTTTTGCCGGAACCACCTACAGTAAGATTTCCGACTGATATAATTTTTGCCCCTACTTTTCTGCTCTTAAAAATATTTGTGTCGAAGAAAATATTTCTTAGTCTAACTATCAACGCATAGATAGGAAGCAAAGGAAGCAATATTATCTTTAATAATTTCATTAAATCGATTCACTAATGAATATTTTCATAAAAACCTATTTGCCTTATCATGTAGTTCATTTAACAGCAGCTCACATTTTTCAATTTCTTTCGAAGTTTCATCGTGACTTAAATTAGCATCAACATAAATCGGATCAGAAAATAAAATATTTACACTGGAAAAAAGCTTAGGGATTTCAAACTTATCCCAGCTTTTTAGAATTCTTTTGCGTTTTATTCCAACGGCTACGAGCACAAGGGGCAAACTGCTTTTCTTTGCGGTAATAACGGCACCAGCTTTAAATTGATGAAAAGGACCTCTCGGTCCGTCCGGAGTTAAGGCTATAGACCTATTATTTTTTGCAAAGTCTATTAAAATTCCCAGTGCCACATCGCCGCCTTGACTGCTAGAACCTCTTACAACATTAAAATTCCATTGTCTCAAAATTTTTGCTAACAAATCTCCGTCCTTGCTTTGACTCGTTAGCGCAGCAAAATTTTTATTGCGAAATAAAAACCATGGGAGTAACATACTGCCGTGCCAAAATGCGATAACAAAATTTTTCTTTTTCATTCCCATATCTTCAATTACTTGTTTATTAGTGTAATTGAATTTCAAACTTTTACAAAGAATATTCAAAGCAAAATGAAGAAGATAATGTCCTGTAAATCTTAAAAAATTCTGTCGAGCCGTTTTAAGCTTCATTTAGCATTCTGTAAATAATTTTCGCTGCTCTTTCAGAAGCTCCTCTTGTTCCTAACTTTGTTCTAATTTCCGACATCTTTTTCTTGATTGAGAGTAATAGGTTTTTATCAGATAAAATCCTCTTTAGTTCAGTGTAAACTTTTTCTTGAGAAACATTATCTTGAATAAGTTCCGGCGCCACTTTTTCTCCGGCGACAATATTTACCATGCCGATATTACCGACCTTAATCAATTTTTTCCCGATTAGGTATGTTAAGAAACTTGTTTTGTACACGATCACAATCGGAAGCTCGAACAGCGCAGCCTCTAAAGTTGAAGTTCCGGATTTTACTATTCCGATTTTAGCGTTCTTTAGAAAATCGTATGTATAACCCGTTACTACCTTAAAGTTATTGATGTTGGTAATCCTATTAAAAATTTTATCGTCAATATTTGGCGCGCAAGCAACAACAATTTGCATATTAAATTCTTCAGAAATTTTCTTTGCAGCCTTAATGCTCTCCGGAAATATTTTTTCAACTTCATGCAAACGGCTACCTGGAAGAATAAGCAAAATCTCTTTTTCCTGTTCAAGACCAAATTTTAGGAAGAGCTCATTTTTCGCTAAAAAAGTATAATCTTCAATTCTTTCTAATAGGGGATGCCCCACAAACTCAACATCAATGCCGCTTTTCCTATAAAATTTTTCTTCAAAAGGAAACACAACCAACATTTTGTTGACAAGATTTCGAATCTTCTTAATCCTGCCAGCGCCCCAAGCCCATATTTGGGGTGAAATATAATAGACGATTTTTAAGTTTAGCTTTTTCAATTTCTTTGCAATACTTAAATTGAAGCCGGGGTAATCGATCAACACAGCATTTCGAATATTTTTTTCTTTGACAAGTTCTATCAAATCTTTTTGTACTTTTCTTATAAACGGAAGATGCTTCAGCACTTCAACAAATCCAAGGAAAGCCATTTTGTTAATGTGATAAATTAATTCCATTCCGGCTGCTTCCATTTTATCGCCGCCGATTCCGAAAATTTTAATTGCATTATCAATCTTTTTCAGTTCTTTTACCAAAGAAGCACCGTGCAAATCACCGGAGGCTTCTCCAGCAATAATTAAAATATTTTTATTAAGATTCTTCAACTTGATTTTACATTCTTCTAAAAAACCAAAGCAGAAAAATTGTCAGGGAAACAAGAGTAAAGGCTTGCAAAGTCCTTTTTTCCGATTTCAATCCTTCCTTCAAATCAAATGGAGGCTGTTCAACATTACTTGCTTTGTAACGCGTAAACCGGGGAATGAACCTTGGTACATTGTTAAGATAATCCTGATAATCCTTTCCGTAAGTTTTACTCAAATATCCTTCTTCTTCTTTTATAATAAAATGATATTGAATAAAAAAGAAAAGCAGGGCAATAATCTGCAGATAAGGAAAAATAGAGAAAGACATAACTCCAAGGCCAAAGTACATTAAAATATTTCCAACATAAAGAGGATTTCTAACCCGCCCAAACGGACCGCTTACGACTAAAAATGTTCCGCCAACGCTGCCTGTTGTGCGAGTTTCGCTTCCCGCCCAGCTTACTCCCCACAATCTTATTAATTCGCCGGTTACCGCAATTATAAAACCAAGAATTAAGCTCCACACGTTTGCTTCTTCATAAAAAAACATTAGCAATAAAAATGGTATCGGAGTATAACTCCGGTATTTGAAAAATTTAGAGGCGATGTTTGACATAATATATTTTTTTCTATTAAATTATCTTCTGTGATTAAATAATACCGGCAGATGTTAAAACAAGCCGGGGCGAACATATTCTATTCAGTCATATAAATTTCTTTTCGCTTAAGCTCGGCTTGATGCCGTTTCTTCAATCTCTTTTTTGATCTTAGCTGGTTTATTTTCAAAATCACATCATCAAAATTATTGTAAGGGAAATAAGTGATTCTTTCCAACTCACAGAATTTTAGCAAGTCATCTTTTGCAAAAATGAAATCGCAAAATTGTGACGTATATTTATCAGAATTTCCGTCACCAATGAATATTGTAAAATCTTCATCGCTGCTATGACTGATAATATGATTTCGTTTGCAGTTTGCTGATGTTGTGCAGCTTGCATCGAAATAAGGAAATTCTGGTGTCAAACGGTTATTTTCGTCTATTTCTAATTTATTGGAGTAAACACTTACATGATTAAGATTTTCTCTTTCAAAAATTCTCTTGATATAAAGATCAAAACCATCGCTTAGTACAATAAGCTCGATCTTATTTTCAGCACAATATTTATCAAGGTTTTTAAAAGTAGAATCAATTTCCAATTTATCAATAAAATTTTTTAATCTATTAATGTCAATTCCTCCTACCGAATCGCATAACATCAGCCAGCAATCTTTAGCTGATATTTCATCTTTCAGGAGGCTTGTAATTATTGAGTCAACTTTTTCTTTATTGCCAAACTCCCGGAAGATTGCTTCGCCAACATCTTCTTTTGAAATTGTGCCGTCAAAGTCTACAAATATTTTGAAAACCTTTTCCATCATTATCAATTAGTTAACACCATTTTTTTTACATCTACAAAATCATCAGCCATAAAACGGTAAAAATAAATTCCCGGTTTCAATCCTTGTGCTGAAAAAAAAACATGATTTTCTCCAGCCGGGAAAGTTTTATCGTCAATTTGGCTTATCAACGCAACGTGTCCGTCATAAAATTCGATCGATACCCTTGAGGTTTTTGGCAAATAAAAACTTATTTCAGTTGAATCGGAAAAAGGATTGGGAGAATTTTGCATAACAATAATATCTGATGACTCTCCGAAATAATTTACTCTTGCAATATCAGACGTCTGGATATTGCTTACAGGGTCTGTTTGTTCAATTCTATAATAAAGAGTTCCGGTTGTGTCGGGAACATCAAAGTATTGAAACGTGTTGTTGTTTGCTGATCCGTTTGAACGAATTGCTCCAACATTTTTCCATGTCATTGTTCCTGCATCCGATTCAACGGCTCTCTCGATATTGTATAATGACTTTCCTCTTTCGTTTGCAACATTCCAAGCAATTTTGATTGAATCGTTTTGTACGATAGCTTTCAAATTGGATATTTGTGAAATATACGCTCCATTGTTAAAGATTTTTTGACCGTAAATTTTATTGATGCTGTTGCGGCGGTTTTTAAAAACCGCAATTGCTCCCCCCAGACCGTTTGGAACAAGGTTTAAATAGCTTTTGGGAGTATTAAAATTTGCCGCTACCGCAAGGCCAAGCGGATTCCATAGCATTTTTCCGCTATTATCAAATCGCTGTGAATAAATATCTGCATAAGTGGAATCGTTTCTACTGTCAATCCATGCCACAATTACGCCACCCTTACCGTCGCTAATGAGACGCTGACCAAATTGTATACTTCTGAAACTTGTAACCGGTACTCCTGATTTTTCCCACATTGGTCTTCCGCGTTTGTCAAACTTTTGCAAATAGATTTCTTTGGTTTTATCATTTTCATTTGTCCAACTTAAAACAATCCCGGAGTCTACTTCAACCGCAACAGGATTGACCTGGTTTCCTTTAAGATTTGTTATAAGCTTTCCACCGGGAATCCAAAGCGGGATTCCTTTGTCGCTGATAAGTTGATGATAAATCACTCTGTCAATTCTTTGCGTCTGCCAGGCGACATATATTGATGTGCCAAGTTTCGTAATAAAATAATTTAGAACGTTGTGAACTCTACTGGAAATTTCAATCGGCTTATTACCCCAAACTTCTTTTCCTTCCCGGCTAACGTGCTGACCGAAAAGAATAACTCTTTCGTTTATAACTTCAAGCCAAAATACAAATATTCCCCCTTCTTCATCGGCAATTACAGAGGTCATATTTTTTTTAATTCTGGATTTATTTAGGCTAATTCCGTCATGCTTAAAAATTTCCATTCCGCCCGGTGAAAATTTCTTAACAATAATTCTGTAATCACCGGTAATTTCCGGTTCTTTAGCCACATAAGAAATAAAAGTGTTTCCATCATTATCTGAGTTAGCAGAATAATCACTTATTTCATCTTTCGAGCCGGAAATATTTATACCGTTGTCGGTCCATAATAAAGTTCCGTTTTGCGAAACACGCTGTGCAAGTAAGTCTCCGTTTTTTGATCTTGCAAAGTCTTTCCAAATTACAACAGCGCTATTATGAAGACTTGCCGTACAGACGGGGTTTTCAGCTTGCCCTAAAAGACTTGTTATTTTTTTACCATCAGCCCTAAAGCTTATTCTGCCGCTCTCGTCAACGTGCATAAAAAAAATCTCATTCTGAAAGCCAAATTTATTATCCTGCCAAAAAACAAATGCGCCATTATTTTTATCACTTATAGCGGAAATATTAATCGGATCAACTGTTTCAATTGCTAAGGAAGTATTTATAGCCGGGTTGCTAACCCACTGAGCGAAAGAAGCCTGCGTTATAATAAAAGTAAAAATTGCAGCTAATAATAATTCGAATTTGCGTTTGTTATGAGACAAAACTTAAATCCTCATTAAACCTAACGCTTACTAATTTTGAAATACCTTCTTCTTGCATCGTTACGCCGTAAAGAGTGCTGGCAGCTTCCATGGTGCGCTTGTTGTGTGTTACTACAATAAACTGAGTATCCTTGCTGAAGTCATGAATTATTTTTGTAAATCGGTCTATATTTGCATCGTCTAGCGGTGCATCAATTTCGTCAAGTATACAGAATGGACTCGGTTTTACTAAATAAATTGCAAACAAAAGTGCAATTGCGGTTAAAGTTTTTTCACCTCCCGAAAGAAGTTCGATTGATGTCGGTCGTTTTCCTTTCGGTTTTGCTATAATTTCGATTTTCCCTTCAAGCGGATCGGCGTTTTCTTCAAGGCGCAGATCTGCTTCATCGCCGGGATTAAATAATCCTCTAAAAATATTTATGAAGTTCGTTCTTATCTTTTCAAAAGTATCCATAAAAAGAGTCTGAGCGTTGATGTTAATTTCTTCGATCGTCTTAACAATATCTTTTTCGGATTCTATCAAATCATTACGCTGCTTATTCAAAAATTCAAATCTTCCTCTTTCCTCTTCATATTCGGAGTAAGCAAGAAGATTTATAGGGCCAAGATTTTTAATCTGCTGCTTTAATGAATGAACCTCTTCTGTTCTCTGTTTAAAGTCAAATGTTTCGTTGTCTTCAAATTCCTTTAGCTCAAGTGAGATTGAATAATTTTCTTGAATGTTTTCTTGAAGTGAATTTATTTTCATAGCAAGTTCATTAAGCTTCATTTCGGATGAATGGACAGCTTCGGAAACGATGTCTTTCTCTTTTCTTAAGCTTCGCTGCTTGTTTTCGATTTCCGAAATTTTCAATTGAACCATTTTATATTCCGAATCGATTTTATTTTCTTCTTCAGTTAATATTTGCTTGCCAAATTCAAGATTTTCTTGTTCGATTTTCTTTTCCGAAATGATGTTACTTAGCGTTTGCGCTTCGTCCTGCGAGGATGAAATATCCATCTCTCTTTTGGAAACAGACTTTTTAATGTTTTCAATCGACTCATTTGCATGACGAATTGCATTCTCAGTATTTTTCTTTTCGCCGAGCATCCTTTCTAATTCAAGGTTAAGTTTGTTTTGTCCGGCTAGCACCGAATTAAATTCAACTTCAAAATTTTTGAAATCCTGCTCCAGTAACCTTTGATTGGCATCCGCTATTCGTTTCTCCTCGACCTGATTGGAAAGAAGCGAATAAAGTTCTGTACGCTCATTATCAAGCTTATTGGACTCACCTACAAGATCTTGAATTTCCTGCCGAGTTTTTTCAATTTCATCGTTTGCTTTTTTCTTTTCAAACTCGAACTGAGCAATTTGTTTTTCAACGTTTGCAAGATCGTTTACTAGAAGCCTGCCGCGTTCCGATAAAACCTTAAGGTCAATTTCATTAATTTTTTCTTCAAGGCTTTGAATATCGCGGCGAAGATTTTCAAGGTCATTTTCCCGTTGCGGGTATTCATCTTTTAATTTATCAAGTAACTGTTTCCTGCCAAAAAGCGAATCGTCTAGGCGCGGAGCCGAACCGGCTTCAATTATTCCTGACTTTTCCAGGTAATCGCCGTTTAACGTAGCAAAATTAAAATCACTGTATTTCTTCGATAAATTAAAGGCGGTGTCTAACGAATCAACAATTACCGTCTTGCTTAATATTTTTTCAAAATAAACTTTCCACTTATTCTCTGTTTGAATAAAATCTTTTGCCCAACCGAGAAATCCTGATTCCTTAATTAGTTTTTTTGATTTTTGCCTTAGAAGCACTGCTGAAATTTTATCAAAAAATCCTTTCTTTTTTTCTTCAGTAATATTTGAAAGAGAAAAGGAAGCCTTACCGACTTCATGGTTTTTTAAGTATTCGATTCCGTTTTTTAGATCTTCTAAGCTTTCAACAAGAATATTATTTAAATTATTCTTCAATGAAGCTTCAACGGCAAACCGGTAAAATTCCGGAGAGTTGCCGATATGAGCTAGTAAAACTTTCTGCCCGCTTGCCCAATCATTATTTTCAAGCAAAGCCTTAGCGCCTTTGGAAACGCCCTCAAGCGTGTCTATCAAGTTCTGAATGAAATTAATTTTATCTTTTATACTGTTGATTACGCTTTTTATCTCAAGCTCTTTCTCTTTCAACTCGTTCAAATCTTTTTCGAGTTTTTCTTTATCTTTTTGTTTTTGAAGGTAGTTCGCTTCAGCCTCGGCTAATTTTTCTTCAGTCTCTTTTTTCTCCTGACTTAATTCTTCCAGGTAACCGACTGTCTTTGCAACGTTGCCCGTTAAAGATTGAATTTTGTCATTGAACTTGCCGATTGAAAGGTTTTTTGCTTCTAAAGATTTCTCAACGTTTGAAAGTTCATTTTCTTTGCCGGTAATTTCTTTAAATTTATCAAGCAAAAATTCTGACTGTGCTTTCAGAAAATTTCTTTTTTCTTCAAATTCAATTCGAAGATCATCTATCTTTTCTTTTATTGAAACTTTCTCTGCTTCTTTTGATTCAATTTTATCACCAAAATCTTTTAGCGCTGACGAGCCTTCATTTAAAGTCTTCTCTGTGTCTAAAAGCTGCTTATTTAGCTCTTCAAGCTCTTGTTTGAAGCGTACGGCATTTTTTTCTAAGGAATTTTTTCTTTCTTCAGAAACCGAGACACTGTTTTGAGCATTAAAAATCTTTTCGGTTTGTGTGTTTAATTCAGAGCGCTTTATTTTTAACTGAAATTCTATATTGGAGAGATTCTGTTTAATTATTTTTATTTCATCATCAAGTTTAGCCAATTCGGAGTCAAGACTAATTTTCTTCTGAAAATTTTCTTCCTTGCCCTTCTTGGCTTCGTTTTTCTGAAGATTGAAAAGAGATAATTCTCGCTCTGCAAGCTCAAGTTCAAGCTCACGAAGCGTTGACGAAACCTTATTATACTTGTCCGCTTTTTTTGCTTGACGCTCAAGAGAGTTTACTTTTTTTTCTACTTCTGAAACAATATCGTTTACACGGGTAAGGTCTGACTTTACATCGTCAAGTTTTTTCAAGGCAAGTCGGCGGCGAAGTTTATATTTATTAACGCCGGCGGCTTCTTCAAACATAACGCGCCTTTCATCGGTTTTGTTATTCAAAATGGTTTCCACCATTTTAAGCTCGATAACTGAATAGGCGTTTGAACCGATGCCGGTATCCATAAAAAGATTTGTAATATCTTTTAATCGGCAGATGTTTTTGTTTAGAAGATATTCGCTCTCGCCTGATCTAAAAATTCTTCTGGTAATAGTAACTTCTGAATATTCGGTTGGAAGTATTCCTTTATTGTTATGTATCGTCAAAGAAACTTCTGCCATACCCATCGGCTTTTTATTTGAAGTTCCGTTGAAGATAACATTTTCCATCTTATCGCTTCTTAATGTTCCGCTTCGCTGCTCTCCTAGGCACCACCTAATTGCGTCCACAATGTTAGTTTTGCCACAGCCGTTCGGTCCTACGATAGAGGTTACGCCTTCGTTAAAATTTACGAGAGTCTTTTGCGCAAATGATTTGAATCCGAATATTTCGAGTTTTGATAAATACAATTGTCTTTATCCTAAAATTTTGAATTGCTTAAAAGTCAACCAGATATAATCGAATGCCGAATCTTTAATTTGATAATAAAGCAGAAATCCCCCGGCAATAAAAATTATGATCAAGAAGGTATAAAAATATACACTGCCTGCATTAACGTCAAAGATAACGTAAATTCCTTTCATTAAACGGTAAAAAATCCAAAGCGAAAAGATTAAGAGTCCTGCATAAATGTAGAGATTTGCCATATTAGCATCGAGCGATCTGAATAAAATAATTCCTACCGGAATAAGTAAAACGAGAGGTAGAAAAGACCAAATAACCGTAAAGTAAACGCTGGATAAAAATATTTTGTTCCTTACAAAAAAGGAAGCAGCTTTTACTATAGCCGTAACTACCAAAAGAAAGATTACAAAAATTACTGTGAGCCAAATGAGAGATTGAATTGGGTGCCAGGCAAGGTAGCTTACTGTCTTAATTATTCCGTTGGATCCGAACGATAATAGAAATTTTTCAAGAAAGACATTTTCACGGAAGTAAAACAAAAGATTACTAAAAATTAATGAAGTTGTCGCGGCGATTATTAGTGCAAGAATAGTAGAATGATAACTCGACATAATTCTCATATCTCTTACATCTGCGAAAAAATTATAAGGGCGCATAAGCGCACGAGATGTATCTTCACGAAATTTTCTTCCCGAGTTTACCAGCACTCCTAAAGCGATTGCTAAAACAAGTCCAAATAAAATAAATACAATCGGCGAATTATCTTTTTTATTTCCGATTGGAATAGTTACTTTATCAGTATTGTGAAGTCTTGAGTATATTACCTTGTAGCCTAACCTGTTTATGCTTCTATCTTCGCTGCATATTCCGAGTTTATAAAGATTTTCGTTGTTGTATCCTGCGCTTAACGAAGCATAATCGCCCCTGTAATCAAACATTGAGTTGATGAAGAAACCAGACAGAGGATAATTTTCCGAATAATCAAACAAGTCTTCAAAAAATTTTGCCTGAGCTTCAAAGGAATGATCATTTAAGTAACCGTCGGTATTTCCCATGTTTACCATATAAGTTGCTTCGCTAATAAAAACTTTAGCTGTACCCAATTTACTTTGCGCAACTTTTAGTTTATCGCCAATTATATTTACCGGCGTGTTATAAAATTCTATCCCGTACAAATCCAAATTATCTACGGGCAAAATATTAGCTTCACTGAAAGATGCATAAGTTAAAAAGTTGGTTTCCTTTTTAACGATTTCGGATAAATCTTTTATTAATGAATTATGGATTTGAGACTGCGGTAAGTAGGAACTGCCCAATCCAATTGCGGCAATAACAGAATATCTTTTGTATGCCGTTAAAAAGTTGGTCAAATAATTTTCACTTCGTGTAATGAAATTACTTTCATCTGCAATATTCTCGGGAATGGAGTTTATCGGAAGCTCAATAAAAGCAAGCAACCCGTACTTTTCACATAATTCTAAATAGTAAGGATGGGGAACGCTCTTTTCAAAACGGACTGCATTGAAGCCAAGGTCTTTTATCATCTTGATGTCCTGGTCCATCTGCTGATAATTTTCAAGATTTCCATAGTCATAATAAGACGGAACGTAAGTTACTCCCTTTAAGGAAAAATCATCGCCGTTAAGTTTAAGAGATTCTTTACCGGAGGATAAAGAATAAAATGAAATTGAACGAATTTCCCTATCAATCAAATTTGTTCCGCTCCAAAGTTCAATATAAGCCAAATAAGATTGCGGGTCTGAGGGCGACCATAGGGTTGGCGATGTTAATTCAAATGTTTCATTAATGTCTTTGTCTTTGTTCGGGATAAGTTGTAAGTCATAATCCTGGGCATATTGGGTGCCACCGTTGTTTGGAGAAACGAACCTCATCTTCAAAACATATTGAGATGATGTTGATAGAGTATCTTTTGTAAAATCGCGATTTTCAATTCTGGATCTTAAAGTGATATTAGCTCTGTTCGAAGTAGGATTGTATTTGTATGATAAATCCAGATTTGTAATTGAAATATTTGGAGTCTCCAGAATATACACATCTCTAAAAATCCCGCCAAAGTTGTGAGGGAAAAGAAATCTTTGCTTAACGGGGATAGTGTTTTTAGAATCCAGGCTATAAAATAATTTTACCGATAAAATATTATTCTTACCGGGGTGAAGAATATCCTTCGGCAATTTAACTGTAAATGGGAACTCTCCGCCGGTATGGCGGTAAATAATAACGCCGTTAACGGATATATCAGCAGAGTAATTTATTCCTAAAAAATTTATCCTTAGCCTGTGGTTATTAACCTGATCTCTGGAAAGATAAAACCGTTTTTCGAAGATAAGTTCGCCGTTGCCTTGAAAAATGGAAGGGACATTAATATCGACGGCTTTGTCTTCCTTTTTATTAGATGGAAAAACTTGCCAAATGCCGTCAAGCGAAATGATTTGCCTGGTTTCGGTTATACCAAAAAACGTAGAATCAGAAAGATTTATTGTGTTTTTTGGTAATTCCTTGAAAATTATTTGTCCATTGGTTTGGTAGGAGTAAAAAATTAGCGAGATTAGAAAAGTAAGATAAAAAAGTTTGGAGAGACCCATCCGTATAATTCGTCCTAAAATAATAAAAAAAGTGGCTAAATATACTAAAGAAAGGAGGGGAAATCAACGTAAATGTTATGGCAGAATTCGTCATTTTCGCTTAATGTTGAGCTTAAATGTAATAATTAAGTCACCTTACATCTTAAATAGATTTAATATATTCCAGCAAGGTGACTAATTAGAGAATACTCTTTTTATGCTGCCTGAATTATTCCAATAAATGATTCGGATTTGAGGCAAGCTCCGCCGACAAGCGCACCGTCTATGTCTTTTTGAGAAAGCAATTCTTTTGCATTATCCGGTTTAACGCTTCCGCCGTATTGAATTATGATTTTTTCGGCTGCGGCAGAGGAAAATTTGCCAGAAACTAAGTTTCTAATAAAATTATGTACTTCCTGAGCTTGATTTGGAGTTGCGGTTTTCCCGGTCCCTATTGCCCAAACAGGCTCATAAGCGATAATGATTGTGTCGAGGTCTTTTTCGGATAAACCATTTAATCCTTCATAAACCTGCCTTTTTATAATTTCATTAGTCACTCCGGATTCTCTTTCGTCAAGGGTTTCGCCTACACAAAAGATCGGTTTTAATCCGCTGCTTAAAGCCTTTTTAATTTTTTTGTTTATTAAATTATCAGTTTCTCCGAAAATATGCCTGCGTTCCGAATGACCAAGAATAACGTACTCACACCCGGAACTAAGAAGCATTGAAGCTGAAATTTCACCTGTAAAAGCCCCATTTTCTTCAAAATACATATTTTGAGCCCCTAATTTTATAATAGAACCACTTATCAAAGAAGCCGATAGGCTTAGTGATGTAAAAGGCGGGCAAATAATTACGTCGCAGTTTGTTTTTTCTTTACCAAGTCCTTCAATTAATTTTGAAATTAAGTTTTGTGATTCCGCAAGATTATTATTCATCTTCCAGTTTCCGGCAATTACTTTTCTACGCATCTTTCCCTCGAAATTATAAGTTAAAAAAAATAAGTAATTATACTTATAAATTACAAAAGAACGGAATGCGCTTCAATTGTATTAGCGAGTCGAGACGGAGATGTGAAAAGTCCCTTTAGCCTCGGTAGGTTTTGACCAAAATCTTAAGGTCGACTAAATCTGTTCGATAACCATTTGCTTCAGCGATTCAATCCATCGCGGGTGATCATTCAGACTTTCTACAAGTTGAATTTTTTCACCGCCGTGATCCACAAACAGTTTTTGATATTCAATTCCGATTTCTACAATCGTCTCAAGGCAGTCGGCAACAAAGGCTGGGCTAAATACCAGAATTTTCTTTGCTCCTTTTTCAGCTTTTTCGATAATTATTTTATCAGTAAATGGTTCAAGCCATTTTTTATCAAGGCGCGACTGAAAACAAACTGTGTATGCATCTTTGGGTAATTGAAGCTTTGCCGCGAGCAAGCGCGTGGTTGCATAACAGGCTGCCTTGTAGCAAAACTTATTTGAATCAGTAATTTCGTTTTCGCAGTTGTGTTCTGAGCATGGCTTGCCGTCATTATATACTTTATCTACTTGTCTAACAGGAAGTCCGTGGAAGCTGAAAAGTATATGATCGTATTCATTCAGGTTATAAATTTTTGCTCTTTCAATAATCGTGTTGATAAAACCTTCATTATCATAAAATTGGCTTATAATTCTTATTTCGGGAATTACCCACCATTTGCTAATTATCTTCATTGCCTTTTCTACGGCAGAGCCTGTACTTGCAGATGCATATTGAGGAAATAATGGTACGATGATTATCTTTTGATAAACTTTCTTCTTCATCCTTTCGAGCACTTCCTCAATACCGGGGTTTTGGTAGCGCATTGCAATTTCTACTTCAAAATCATTACTTAATTCTTTCTGAAGTTTTTCTTTTACACTGTTACCATAAATTATTATCGGTGATCCGTTTTCCCGCCAAAGTTGTTTATAGATTTTTGAAGATTTCGGCGCGCGGAACGGAACGATGATTAGATTAACAAGAAGTTTTCTAAGTAACCAGGGTATATCAATAACCCGAGGGTCATTTAAAAATTCATAAAGATATTTTCTTACGTCGGATACGGAAGGACTGTCGGGTGTACCGAGGTTTATCAACAAGACGCCGATTTTTGAATTCATATTATTAAATTAGATTATAAAAGAAATTACCAGCCCATTCTTTTGCGTAATGATGTTATATGCGCAACATGATGCTTGCCGTGCCATGCATAAATGCCGAGAGTCTTTCCAAGAGAAACCAAACCATTTTTGGGATGAAGAAAAGTTTTACCGTAATCTTCCAGAGTCATTGACTTGAGTAATGTTACGAATCTTTTATGAAGTGAATCAAACAAGTCAAGGGAAACAGGGACTGGTGTGTTAATAGAATCAGCTAACTGCGCCCACAAGTTTTCATCGTAAGGTTTAACAGCCGGATTATCTTCCGTAAGGGCAAGCTTAAACCTAATGTAAGAATTCATGTGACTGTCCGGCAAATGATGGACAACCTGCTTAATTGTCCAGCCACCCGGGCGATAAGTAGTATTTAGCTGTTCATCTGTAAGTCCTTTTACAGCATTTCTAAGAAGGGAGGGCGCTTCCTCGAAATCACGAATATACTTGTTTTTTAATACCTCGGTTAGTTCGCCTTCATATTCAAATTTGCCAATAGGATATTTAAGCTCGTCAAGATTTGTTTCTGTCATTTTATACCTCAAATTTATTTACATTAAAGATCTTTATCTGATGATTATTTTTACAATTTACTCAAGTTGACCGCCACCTGCCTGTCAAGCAGGTTTATGGTGGGGAATTAATCTACAAAAAATGATATTGGCTTTAGCCACATAAACAGCAAATATGGGGCTAAAGCCCATGTTTTGTTTGGATAATCCTACCCCGGCATGAATGCCGGGGCAATACAAAAACACTATATTTTAGAAACAACTTCATAATAATAATTGGAATAATTATTTATCATATTTGAATTCTCACACAGCCTCTGAAGTCGTGGACGACTTGTTCGAAACAATATAAATCAGTCGTTTTAACGGCTTACCTTCAAAGGCTGTCAACTTAAGTAATTTAGAAAGAATTAATTTTATCTATTCATTTATGAGTCCACTCTAAAAAGGTCATTCCCATGAAAATGGGAATCCCAAAACCTTTAAATATAGAATAGATTCCCGCTTTCGCGCATAGGCGTCAACCTAACAATTATTTTTATAAAAATTTTTTGCCGTTAATTCACTAGAAGACCGTCACTTAGAATTACTCCAACTCTTGTTAATCCTCTACGAGGATTTGAAATTATTGGATTGAAAATTTTTCTACTACAATAATAAGACCTCTACGAGGTCTATAATTGAGTTGACATCGTAGATGTCAGATTATTGTAGTAGCTATATTATAACAAAAATGCTTAGAAATCCTCGTAGAGGATTTACAAATTTCTTATTTACTTCAAAAGCATCATTTTTTTTGTATCAGTAAAAGTTGGAGTAACAAGCCTGTAAAAATAAACTCCGCTTGATAAATGTCCGGCAGAAAAACTAACTGAATATTTTCCCGCTGTCTTTTCTTCTTCAATCAGATCAGCAACCTGATTTCCCAAAATATCATAAATCTTTAATGAAACATGTCCGTCTTTAGCAAGATCAAATTTTATTGTTGTGTTTGGATTAAAAGGGTTTGGATAGTTTTGATAAAGACTAAAGTTTGTAGGATTAGTAGGATTTGAATTTCCAAGATTATTTATGTCTTGAAATTTAATTCTTGCATTTGAAATTGCATTTCTCAAATCGTTGAGGCTATATCCGCCGGCAACAGCAAAGGCAACGTCAATTGTATCGTGTGCCGGGATGTTAAAAGGACCGCCGGAAGTAACTTCGGAAATATCTCCGGGACCAGCGTTAGGCTTTCCAATTCCGCTTGAAAGCGCCTGCCATTTTTCCGCGTAAGAGAATCCGTCGTAAATCTGGAAACCATTGTCACCACCCGGATTTAATATTCCCCAGTAGCCATAATTGTTGGAAGAAATCAATGCGGTGCTTACCCATTTATTCTGACTGCTATTGCCATGGTAAGCATAGCCGAGCTTTCCAGTTGTATCATAAGCCGTATAATCGTTATCCCCGCCGCTGGTTAAATCCCAATCGAAGAAAAGTCCCGCATATAAGTTTGAAAGTGTCGAATTATTATTATTGACAATGCTGTATCTGAGAATTATATAGTTATTGTCCGGAGGATTAGCAAAAGAATAAGAACGAAGCTTAATTGTTACGCCAAGTTTATTTGCCAGGGCTCCGTTATCATTAAAAACAGTTGTACCTTCTTGATACCCGTCGCTTGAGTTAAGAAGAGAGAAAGGTTGAACAGTTTGGAAAGCGGTGTCTTGATTTTGTCCCTGGGCAGAATCTCTTGCCTCATCTGAAATCTTGTTTGCGGAAGTACCGAGCATAAGTGCACCTTCAAACATTAGGCTGCCATCGCCTTGAAATGAAAAGCCGTCGCCTTCAATGTTTGTGGCGTAATCATTATAGCCCAATGCGCCTTTGCTTGTAATTGTAAGAGCAACGTTATTACCGGACTGAGTTGCATAAGATGGATTAACCAGCATATTGAACATCTGGAAATCTTTATAGTTTCCGCCAGTAAAACTAAGATTAAATTGAAGTAAATAATTTAGCGGTAATGTGCTGTCAAGTTTTACAGTAAACATTGCAGAAGAATTGTCTAATGAATCCAAGGTTCCCATGTGTGTAATAGTAAAGCTGCTGTTTTCCAAAGTTGAGTAGGAATTGTAATCTTGAAGCGCAACTTTTATGTTGTCAACCGGTTGAAGATAATTTTTAAATTTAATCATGATAGAGACAGTTTCGCCGGGTTCGAGAATGCCATTGTTATTATCACCTGGAGCATTATCAAGAAATTGAATATCATCTGCACGGATTGCTTGTGAATTTGTATCGGCTAAAGCTTTGTAAGCATTGATTCTTCCATAGCCTAACTGATGATAGTAAGCTGCGTTTGAAGTTAGCGTATCAATAACATCGCTGTTTACCCTAATCTGCTGCGCAACTTGGAGTGGATTGAAGTTTGGAAAGTGAGAAATAACAAGCCCGGCAAGTCCTGCAGCCAAAGGTGAAGCAAACGAAGTACCATCGCCTCCCGGCAATAAATATGTATTAGGTTGCCATGTGGAGCTTATATTGTCGCCTGGTGCCATAACGTCCACATTGGGACCATAATTCGAATAATAAGATACTACATCGTTAGCATCCGTTGCACCGACCGACAGAACGCCCTTATAAGCGGCGGGGTAAAATGATTCATTAACACCATCATTACCTGCTGCAGCAACTACTAGCGCACCCTTTGAAATAGCATAATTAATAACATCCTGCTCGGCTTGGGAATATCCGCCGCCGCCCCAACTACAATTTATAACTTTAGCTCCGTGATCAACCGCGTATCTTATTCCTTCGAAACCATAAACAATCAACGGCTCGTTGTTGGAAGTAATATCTCCCTCCGAAACTTTTACTGCCATAATTTTACAGTTAAACCCAATGCCGGATATACCGACGCCATTATTTGTTACAGCCGAAGCAATACCGGCGACAAAAGTGCCATGAGCGGGAACGTCTTCCATAGGATTATTATCGGGCGTGCTGGTAAGCCCGCCAAAGTCCCAACCGATTGAGTCACCTGGAAAGCCAGTATCAGTTTGCCAACTTGGATTGTGCCAAATATTTCCGTACAAATCAGGGTGAGACCAATCGACGCCGTCGTCAACAATTGCAATTATGACATTGGGATTTCCTTTGGAGATGCTCCAAGCATCTGCGGCATCTATTTTTGCTAAATTATATTGCTGAGAATAGTATGGATCATTCGGTGTAAAAGAAGCAGTATTTTTAGGAACACCGGCAAGCCTACGAAGGTATCTTGGCTCAGCCCATTCGACGTTACTAAGTTTTTTTATTTTAGAGGCAACAACCGCGGGGTCTGCATTATTATCATATTTTACAATACATATTCTATTTAATCCAAAATTGGTTCCCGTGCTTTTTTCACTGAAAGCAGATTGGGTTGAGTAAAATTTATATTTACCAAAAGCTGAGTTTAATTGAGAAGTAAATTCTGGAAGCGTAAGCATACCTGCCGTTTGTTGATTTCTCGAAGGAGCGGGCTCCCGAAGCTTTACTACAAGAGTATTTGCGAGGTAATAAATATTACCGTGCTTAATTACTTGTGAGTTCAAATTATTATTTTGTGTTAGACCCAAGCTAAGTGCAAATGCAAATAAGAGGAATAAAAATTTATAAAGACTGTTACTTTTTGATTTCTTCATTTATAGCCCAACTTGGTAAAAAATTATTTATACTTCAAACTTAATATTATTAAAACTTGAAATAATAACAACGTAAAATTTTAATGGACTTCACACATATTTTATTCTCACAGATACCATAGTTTGATTATGGAAAAAAATAACGTTAATTGAGAGATCAATATTAGATGAGGGTAATAGAAGGCTTGTTGAGATGCATTCAGAGTGCATTGAGAGTGTATTCATAGTGCGGCAAGCCGCAATTTGGAATTATGAATGTTGAATTTTGAATGAAACGCAATGAAATTTATCATAAAAAAATATCTTGACATAAAAAACAAAGATTTAAATGGCAATACTATAGCGCGTCAAGCCGCAATGGAAGGATCGTTAAGAAATATTACGCGGCGGAATCGACTGGAAAATTCAATGATTATATTGGGTATTGAGCTTGTACATGGGATTTCTCCCTCCGGTCGAAATGACATTTTGGAGTTGTGCAACAGGCTCGGTAGGCAAGCTCCTTTGATATGGCAATGGCGGATACTTCGGATAGGGCACATCAGTAATTGTCATTTCGACTGAGTCATCGAAGGAGAAATCCCATGTATAGCTTAGTTACACGAGTTGAGCATGGGATTTCTCCCTTCGGTCGAAATGACACATTTTGGAGTTGTGCAACAGCCTCGGTAGGCAAGCTCCTTTGATAAGGCAATGGCGGATACTTCGGATAGGGCACATTAGTAATTGTCATTTCGATGACTGAAAGGAGGAGAAATCCCATGTATAGCTTAGGTGCACGAGTTGAGCATGGGATTTCTCCCTCCGGTCGAAATGACATTTTGGAGTTGTGCAACAGCCTCGGACAGGCAGGCTCAGTCGAAATGACGGGGGAAATGGAGTTTCTTATACACAGGAGTCTGCGTCGGATCAGTTGGAATGGCATGAGAAAGAGAAGAAATAAAACAGATAATATGTTATGAGAAGAAGCGTAGTATAAAAAAGAAGAAGCTATCCCTTTAGATAGCTTCTTCCAATTTGATTAGATTAGAAAGTAACACTTGCAAGAAGAGCAAGGACTCCATTTTTCATATCAGTTCCATCGCTTGCTGCTGTTCCCGTTCCTAAGGAATATCGTAGTTCAACCCCCAAAACGGTTGGGCCAACATTAAATCCAATCCCACCCCCAAACATAATATTAAAATCAAAGCCTTTAGTCATATTTGATTCGTCTGTTGTTGTTGTTTGACCATTAGATGATGTCTCGACACTGGAGGCTACGTTAAATGCAAAATCAGGACCGGCATAAAGACTTGCACTTACCGGAGAGCTTGGAGCTAAAGGAATATTAAACTTTAACAAAACGGGTATCTCAATATAATTTACTGAAAAAGTATAGCTAACACCTTGAGTTGCTCCTGATGTCCCTTTCATTGAATATAATACTTCAGGCTGTAGACCGAACATTGGTGCAAAATTCCATGTCATAAAACCGCCAATAACCAAACCGGTTCTTGTCCCGGCTCCTGGAGGTACATCATTACCACTAAGGTTTGCAAAGTTAAGTCCAGCTTTTGCACCAAACTTCAGATCGGTTTGCGCCTGAGTTGAAAGGCTGAAACCAATAATGAATAGGCATAGAAACAGAGGTATTAATTTTTTCATAAAAGCACTCCTAAGTTTATATTAAGAAATTGATATATTAATTTGGGAAATATTTTATAAAATCGCAACCAAATTCTATAATTATTTTATTTTTTTGTCAGAGCTTCAACAGCTTGATAATTTGCTTTAATTGTTTTATCAAGATCTTCTTTAGTATGCGCAGTAGAAATAAATGCTGCTTCAAATTGTGCCGGGGCGAGATAAATTCCGCATATTAACATTTCATGGAAATACTTTCCGTATAGTGCGGTATCTGATTTCACTGCCGACTTAAAATTATTGACTTCGCCTTCGACAAAGAACAAGGTTGACATTGATCCCACTCTGTTAAACGCATAATTTTTTTTAAGTGATTTAAGATTTCCTTTTATTCCGTTTTCAAGGTAAGCAGAATTTTCTTCAAGCAGCGTATAAACTTCCGGATGATCTTTAATGTAGCTTAATGCAGCAAACCCCGCAGCCATAGCCAATGGATTTCCGCTTAATGTTCCTGCTTGATAGACGGAGCCACTTGGTGCAACCATTTCCATAATTTCCTTTTTACCTCCGAATGCTCCAACAGGCAAACCGCCGCCAATAATTTTTCCAAATGTGGTTAGATCGGGTCTAATATTAAAAATTTCTTGAGCGCCGCCGCGTGCTACTCTGAAGCCGGTCATTACTTCATCAAATATCAAAACAATATGTTCTTCATTGCAAATTTCTCTTAACTCGGTCAGAAAATTATTTGACGCCCGGACGACTCCCATGTTTCCGGCAATAGGTTCAAGAATTACAGCGGCAATATCATTCTTGCCTGTCTTATTGGCAGATTTATTTTGAAGGATTAATTTTTTCACCGAATCAATATCATTATAGTCTGCCAGCAGAGTATCAGCGGCATTGCCTTTTGTGACACCAGGGCTTGTAGGGATTCCAAGCGTTAATGCTCCGGAGCCTGCTTTAATAAGGAAATAATCTGCATGACCATGATAACATCCTTCAAACTTTATAAATTTTTCTTTGCCGGTGAAACCACGTGCTGTGCGAATTGCACTCATCGTAGCTTCTGTTCCGCTATTTACCATGCGTACCATTTCAACAGATGGAACGAGTTCCGAAATAAGCTTTGCCATTTTCACTTCCAACTCCGTTGGAGCACCGAAGCTTGTTCCGTTCTCGATGGCTTTTAATAAGGCTTCTTTAATGAACGGCGGATTGTGTCCGAATAAATGCGGTCCCCAACTTCCTATATATTCTATAAACTCATTTCCGTCGACATCGTAAATTTTTGAGCCTTCTCCTTTTGCTATAAACAATGGGTTGCCGCCGACAGATTTAAATGCTCTAACGGGGGAGTTTACTCCTCCGGGAATATATTTCACAGCTTCTTTAAAAAGACTTTCGCTTTTGGATGTTTTCATGATTTTCCGTTTCTATTTGAGATAATAACTCAACTTACGCAGGCAATGTCAAATATAAAGGAAGTGAACTGCAAAACTCCGAGGTTTAGGAAAACCTCGGAGGTTTCTCACTATGTAATAATAACTTTTTGCGTAAAGTGAGATAATAATTAAAGATTAAATTTAATAATAATTTTCAATTAGTATATTATGGAATAAAACACGGGTAATTGGTATTTTGTTCACTTCAGCATAAATACTGGGATTACTGCATTTGCTTAGTTTGGTTAGGTGACTAGGTAAGTAAAAATTAAAATGGCGATAACAAAATAAGAATAGGAGTTGATATATAGATGTTAAAGCTTTAATTTATCCAAAGAAATTTAAGAGTTTCATTATGAAAAATTTATTATTACACCTGGATTTTTCTAATTCATCCTCTCCCGCTAAAATTTATAGATTATCATTTTTTCTTTTTCTTGTTTTACTGAATTATAATTTAATTAATTTGTTTTCTCAAACAAAAAAGGAGCATAAAAAAATGGAAATCAAAATTCACAGCTCTTCGTTTAAGAGTGGGGAATTTATTCCTGCCAAATACACATGCGAAGGCGGCAATATTTCTCCGCAATTACATTGGACCGAAACGACAAATGGAATAAAATCATTCGCAATAATTTTAAGCGATCCGGATGCACCTGGCGGTGATTTTGTACATTGGATAATTTATAATATCCCCGCCAATTTGAAGGAACTTCACGAAGATGTTACTCCTTCAAGAAACATTCCTGACGAAGTAATGGTAGGAACAAATAGTTTCGGTCATGTTGCATACGGCGGCCCGTGTCCCCCTCCCGGAAAACCACATCGATATATTTTTAAGATTTACGGATTGGATACGATACTTCATCATCATCTCGAATCGGGACCGACAAAAAACCAGTTGCTTAAAGCAATGGAAGGACATATTCTTGCCGAAGGAGAATTGATGGGAAAATATGAGCGCCGCAAATAATGAGGAGCTTAAAAAGTTCAGGTTCAAGTTTAAGTAGTATTAAATTATTTTCTGCAACTTAAATCAGAAAGGACTTTGTCCGGCGACTATTCATGATCTATAATCTTTAGCATATCTTTTTCAAGAGTTACTGTGGGCGATTCAATAATTCTTCCGAGTTCTTTACCACCACGATAAAAAATAATCGTAGGAACTCTTTCAATATCCAGGCTATCGGCTTCGTTGCCCTTTCCTTTTCTATCTCTACCGACCATAATCATATAAACATTATCAGATGGATATTTCAGGAAATCTAAAATTTTGAATAAACGAGGGACTTCTCTACGGCTGTCGCTACACCATGTTCCCATAACCACAGTGATTTTTATATCATTCATCTTTCCGGATAACTTTTCAAGCGAAGTGGTATCAACATTATAAAGGTCATATTCTGACTCAAACCACCAGTAATAACTTGTATCCTTCAAAGCTTCCCGGTTGCAAACGCCGAGCAGCATAGGTCTGCCGGATAAAATATCGGTAACCACCGTATCTTTATTTTGAGCCATAGCTTTAAATCCTAAGATAAAAAAAAATGAGAGAAAGAAAATACTTTTCATTGTTATACCTATTTGTGAAGATTATTATTTCTAAGGTCAATGCCCCAAAGGAGTTTAGTACGAAGCGTTTCAAAGTAGCTTGAAAACGAAGTGTGAACTAACTTAAGCGGGCGCGGGCTTTTTTTAATTTTTAGTTCAAGCGGAGGGGCAAATGAAAATACCCGCTGACCATCGCAGTTAACCTGGATTTCTTTATAAAGCGAATTTGCTTTTATTGAAATTTCCTCATTGCCGGGAAAAACTATTGGTCTTACTGTTAAGCTATGCGGAGAAATCGGCGATAAAATTATAACATCGGTTTTAGGACTTACAATTGGTCCGCCAACAGAAAGTGAATAGCCTGTTGAACCGGTTGGCGTAGAAATTATCAAACCATCAGCGGCAAAAGTTGTAAGATATTCTGAGTCGACGGCAATATTTATATCAATCATTTTAGGCCAGCCGGCTTTGTCGATAACAAAATCATTTATTGCATAAAGTTTTTCAAGGATATGTCCGCAACATTGGCTTTCAATGATCATTCTTTCTTCAATTTCATAATTACCAGTTTTTATTTCATCAATAAAAATATCCATCTGGTTGACGTTAGCTTCAACAAGAAATCCGAGCTTTCCAAGATTAACGCCCAGCACGGGAGTATTGTGGAACTGTGCTTTGTAGGCTGTTGCAAGCATTGTGCCGTCACCGCCGATAGAAATAATTATATCCGAATTTTTACAAAGCTTGTCGTCATTTACAAAATTTGATTTGTTGGTTTTTTCAGTAAAGAGATCTTTCTTGACAAGTAAAGCTTCGCTGATTAGAAAACTCATTCCGTTTGCTTTAAGTTTTCTAACAAAGCTAGAAACAACTTCAACTACTTTGGGCTTATTAATATTTGCAATTATACCGATTGTCATTTTTATTCCATAACCCCATTGTTATTATCTTTATTTTTGGTCTCCCAAAATTTACAATATTTCGTAAAAACATACGCTGACGAAAACACGGCGAGAATGAAACCCTGGATTCCATCTAAGAATCCCATTTTGAGGAAATACATCTTTATGAAAATAAAAAACGGTCGAAGGATTATGTCTGAGACAGAGAATTTTTTATTCTTCTTAATCAACTCTTCTGCGGCGAGCGAAGTATAGTTGTTAAACTTTTGGAAATAATGTTTGATAGATGGATCTGTGTAATGAAGAAGATTTCCATTAAGGTTGCCTGTCTTTCCATCAACTATTAAATCTTCATGGACATCTTTTTGGCTAAAGCGCGCAAATTTTTTATTAAACAATCTTGTTACTCTTCCGGGGTACCAGCCGCTGTGCTTAATCCAGCGTCCCAAGAAGTTCGCAAGTCTCGGAGCTGTATAAGCGCTAAATTTATTATCTGTCTTTTTAAACTCATTCAATTCTTGAGCAAGCGCATCAGTTATAACTTCGTCGGCGTCAATCCAGAATATCCAATCATTTGTCGTTAAAGAGAGCCCATATTGTTTGGTCTGCGCGAAACCCATCCATCTTACGACTTCATATTTTATTTCCGGAAAAGATTTAACAATTTCTAAAGTTTTATCGGAAGAATTTTCATCCACCAGGACAACAATTTCATTAATGCAGCAAAGCTGGCTTTGCAGGCATCTTTTAATGTTTTGTTCTTCGTCCTTGGCGATTACGATAGAAGATATTTTATTATTGTTTTCCAAAAGAAATCGTAAATTATTTACTCATCTCACATTGTTTGAACCTTAAAAATCAAAATCGCATAGAAGTTTGATTCTTACTGGATAAAATTACGGATTATCCTGCAATAACAAAGTATAAAAATACGAGTAATTTTTTCTATATTTGTCACTAAGAAACGTGCAACAACTATCCGGCGGAAATTATAAATGAATTCCATTTACAGAGGACAATATTCTGAAATCAAATTTCCTGGTTATGGATCAATTTAAAAAGCTTTTTTATTTGATTCGATCAAAAATCAACCCGGATTCGGTTACGGAAATGAGCTGGGTATTCATAGGACAGCTTACAACGGTTGTTTTGAGTTTTGTAATTGTGAAAATCCTTTCCAATATGGGCGCCGCTCAATACGGGATTTACACGTTGGTAATAACCGTTACCGCATTTTTTGGATTGCTCTTTTACGGTCCTGTGCTTCAGGGTTTTTTACGATTTTATTATCACTACCTTGAGAAATCACTCTCCAATATTTTCGTCAAACTAATTTACAGAGTCCTTTTGATATCAGGAATTATGCTTTTCATACTTGCGGTAGTGTTTTATTTATTCTCGCCACTATTCAACTTCCCATTATCTTCATTTTTCTTTTTAATTACCGGAATTTATGTAGTCACTTTTAAGGTAGATGAGTTTTTTAATTCTGTGTTGAACCTCGTTCGCAAAAGAAAAGAGAACTCAATCATTCAAGGTATTGAAAAAGCGGCGATAATAGTCTACCTGGTTTTGTTAAAACAATTTGATCTTTTAGAACTTAAAAATGTTTTTATTGCTCTGGTGTTTAATACAATTTTATTTGCGTTTATAAAGATAAAATTCTTTGAAAGATTTTTACCGGAAGAACCAGCACACGACAAAGCCTTTATTAAAGGTGCACACAAAGAAATGGGTACAAAACTATTCCGGTATGTTTTGCCTTTTTTAATATGGGGATTAAGCGGATGGCTTCAACTGAACGGCGAGAAATGGATTATCAACGGACTACTTTCAACAGCAGATGTAGGTATCTACGCAATAATGCTGGCAATAGTAAATGCGCTTGTTATTATTCCAAACAATATTATCTCCGAGTTTGCAACTCCGATTATCTTCAAGCAATATTCCGATCTTAACAATGCCGAAAATGTCAGAATGGGCTTTCACTACATCCGCATAAATATGTTGGTGATATTTGTAATTTCGGTTTTCTCAACTTTAGTTACATATTTCTTCGGGAAAGAATTAATCTCATTAGTAAGCAATAAAAGTTACACTGTTTATTGGTACTTGCTTCCACTTTTATGTTTCGGTACAGGAATGTTTTTTACCGGACAAGCGCATACTGTTTTGGGCATGGCATTAAATCTACCCAATAAATATCTTGCTCCAAAAATATTGATAGGAGTGGTTTCGGTTCTATTAAATATTTTTCTCATAAAAAACCTTGGTATAAACGGAGTAGCTTATACAGTGCTTATTGCCGGAATTATTTATCTTATACATGTGGCTTTTATTAACAAAAGAATTATATCGGGCTTTAAATTTTCTTTAGAATAGAGAATACAAATTATATGAAGATAGTTGTCGCAATAATGAAATACGATTATGGCTATGAAGAACGAGGTTTTTCTTATGAGTATTACAACGTCTATTTACCTTTGTGTGATGTGTTCGGGAAAGAAAATGTTTTACTGTATGATTACTATTCAGAATACAAGCAAGCCGGCAAAGAAATGATGAATAAAAAACTTAAGGAAGTCATTCTTCGAGACAAACCGGATGTTGCAATTTTCTGTTTACTTTGGGAAGGGCAATTTGATGAAGAGATCATTTCATCTCTTAGGAAGTATACAAAAACAATCATCTATTTTTTTGATGATCCCTGGAGACAAAAGTTTGTCCGTCACTGGATAAAATATTTTGATTATTTCTCAACGCCCGATTATTATATGTTTCAACAATATAAACTTGAAGGGATTAAGAACGTCATTTATTCGCCGTTTGGGTTTAATTCATCCATCTATAAAAAATTAGATATTGAAAAAAAGTATGATGTTTCTTTTATCGGTGGTTACAGCCCCTTTAGAAACTGGGTAAAACATCTTTTGGAGAAAGAGGGAATAAGATTAAACATTTTTGGAAGAGGTTGGGGGAAAAGCGGCAGATGGATATCCCAGGATGAAATGATAGGGGTTTTTAACCAATCCAAGATAAATCTTAATCTTTCAAATTCAAGTAGTTATGATATTTCTTTTTTGATATGGTCTTTGCCATCATTTAAAAACATTAAACAGCTTTTACTCCTTAAAAAAAACAAAGAGCAAGTTAAGGGAAGACATTTCGAAATTAATGCATGCAGTGGATTTCAATTGAGCTACTTTATTCCGGGCTTGAATCAGATATATGAAATCGACAAAGAAATTGCCGTATACGAAGATGTAAGGCAGCTTCCCGGTGAGATTAAATTTTTCTTGAATAATGATGAGTTAAGAAATTCCATTGCGAACAGGGGTTACGAGCACTCTCAGCGCGAGCATACCGCACAGTTATACCTTAAAAATTTAGTTGAACAAGTCTTAAAGTAATCTGATGAACCTGAAAACTAATCCATCCGTTTCGGTAATAATCACAACTTACAACATGGAAAAGTTTATCGGAAAAACATTGTCCTCTGTTTTGAATCAGACATATAAAAACTTTGAAGTTATTCTAGTAGACGATTCTTCTGAAGACAAAACTTTAGAAATTGTAAAAACGTATGCTCTCAAAGATGACCGCATTAAATATTATACAATCAACCACGCCGGACTTCCCTCGGTACCCAGGAATTTTGGAATAAGCAAATCCAATTCCGATTTAATTGCATTTCTTGACGGAGATGACTTATGGGATAAATACAAACTTCAAGAACAAGTTATTTTTTTTCTCAAGCATCCGGAAATGAATTTTATATACTCGATGAGCGTGACATTCGGAGAAGTAAATATTTTTTCTCCCTTCTATGAAGTTTTGCCTTTGCTTCATAAAGCAGCTATAACAAGAGATGAATTAATTAAAAACGGAAATTCGATAACCTGTTCCACTGTACTTGTAAAAACCGAAGTAATAAAACAAAACGGAGGGTTTGATGAAGACCCAAAATTAAAAGCCGTTGAAGATTACGATTTGTGGCTGCGAATATCAGAGAAAGGAAGCTTCGGTTTTATTCCACGCATCCATGCTTATTACCGGGTTCATAAAAACCAATCATCCGCAGATTGGCAAACAAAACAAGCACGCTTAGAATGCCTTTCAGCTAAACATAAATTGAAATTACCAGCATATAGATTTTATCGAAATAAAAATATTGTTATCCGTCTTGCAAGAAATCTAGTTCACTATCTTACTTACTTGCGAGCTAAAAGTTCGTCCTTCTTTGATTCCAAAAATAAATCAACAGACTGGAATTGAATGCAACCGGTAAAGAAAAACATATTAATTGTATCTGTTGCAAATAGCTGGGGTGGAGGAGAAGAATTTTTATTAAGACTTTTTGAAAATGTAAAGGATTATAACTTCGTGTTCGTTTCGCCTCCCGGAGAATCTTACGGTATTTATCAACAAAACAGTATCAAAGTAATTTTGATAAGAAGCTTAAAGAAAATATTTCGCAATGGAGATAGCTGGGCTTTCATTTCAAAGTTAAAGATTGCTTGCAATGTTTTTGTTTCTACATTTTTTTTAATGAGGGCAATTTTCCATTATAAAGTTGATTTCATATTGGCAAATGGCAATTTTGCTGCACTTCAATCCTTACCTGCTGCGCTGTTGACTTCAAAAAAAATCTTAGTAATGCAGCATCTTATTTATAAAGAAGTGTCAATTGAAGCAAAAATATTGAGAACACTAAATCGTTTCATTTTCAGAATTGTTTGTGTATCTAATTCAGTTGAAGAGAACGTTAGAGGCATTTTAATAAGCCGTTCACATAATAAAATCATAACTATCCGGCATGGAATTGAACCGCCGGTTTTTGACATGATAACAAACAACGGTCACAACAGTATCCGTGTCGGCGTAGTAGGAAGCATAATTAGATTAAAGTCAATTGATACTATTATTGTTGCAGTAAACCGAATTTTGCCGGATAATAAAAATGTCTTTCTCAGGATATACGGCAATGTCAGAACGTCCGAACCAGATTCTTTGGTTTACGAAACTGAACTGAAGAAGATGATCAAAGAATCCGGAAATTCAGATAAAATTTGTTTTTGCGGGTTTGAGAAATCTAAACAAAAACTTTATTCAGATATTGATATTGTTATTAATTATTCTAAAATAGCGGAGGCGTTTTCTTTTACTGTTTTAGAAGCAATGGCTTTTGGAAAAATTGTTATCGCTTCGGACATCGGCGGTCCCAAAGAAATAATTACAAATGGCTATGACGGCTTTCTTATTGCTCCTTCTGACGCAGAAGCGCTTTATCAAAAGTTGAGTTACTGTATCCGTAATTTTCATTCTGACGAAATGACAAGGGTGAAAAATAATGCCAGTAAGACCGTAGAAGAAAGGTTCAGCATGAAAAATTTTTCACAGCAGTATAAGAGATTATTTGACTCAGTATAAAATTAGAAAGAGACATTTTTGAAAACAGCAATTGTTCACGATTGGTTTGCGGGATATGCCGGCTCCGAAAGAGTTGTTGAGTCGTTAACAAATATTTGGAAAGACGCAGATGTGTTTGTGCTTTTCAATTTGCTTACTCCGGAAGAACAAAAAATAGTTACTAAGGAGAAAATTCCTCAAACTTCTTTTCTCCAGAACTGGAAATCGATTAGAACAAAGCACAGAAATTTTCTACCGCTTTTTCCTTATGCAATAGAACAGTTTGATCTTTCAAAATATGATTTAATAATTTCAAGCTCGCACGCGGTTGCAAAAGGAGTTTTGACTAACGCGAATCAGCTGCATATAAATTATTGCCATACGCCGATTAGGTATGCTTGGGATTTGACCCATCAGTATTTGCGCGAATCAAATTTAACGAAGGGAATAAAAGGAACTTTTGCAAAAGCAATTTTGCATTATATAAGGATGTGGGATGTGAATGCAGCAAACAGAGTCGATTATTTTATTGCCAACTCAAATTATGTTGCTTCAAGAATTAAAAAAATCTACAGGCGGGATTCTGCAGTAATTTATCCGCCAGTAGATGTTGATAAATTCGGATGCGGAAGCCGGAAGGAAAATTATTATCTGACAGCTTCTCGTTTTGTACCTTATAAACGAATAGATCTGATAATCGAAGCGTTTTCTCAAATGCCGGATAAAAAGCTAATAATTATTGGTGATGGACCGGACGAAGCTAAATTAAAACGCAAATCAACAATCAACATTGAATTTCCCGGCTACCAGCCATTGGAGAAACTGAAAAGCTTTATGCAAAACGCTAAAGCTTTCGTTTTTGCCGCAGATGAAGATTTTGGAATAATGCCGGTAGAAGCGCTTGCAAGCGGTACACCAGTAATTGCGTTAAATAAAGGAGGAACCGCGGAAACAATTATCGATAACCAAACAGGAATCCTTTTTGAAAGCCAGACTGGTGATTCAATTAAAGATGCAGTCATAAGGTTTGAAAAATCACAAAACAATTTTGATCCCGTAGCGCTGAACAATTATGCAAAGCAATTTGACAGAAATATATTTGAAAAGAAGATTTTAGACTTTGTATCTGACAAAGCAAAAGAGTTTTTCAAAGGCTAAATAATGGTAAACAAAAGATCTACATTCTACCTCAGATTATTTTCGGACCTTCTGCTTTTAAATATTTCATTTATCGTTTCGGCGATCCTCGCGCAGTCTCTTAAAATTTTACTCGCCCGTGAATATATGTTTGTGCTGATGATGGCACTTAATTTTATCTGGTACTTTTTTTCTAACGTAATAAATTTCTATGAAGATTTTACGACCAGAAATCTTTCTTACCAATTTATTAAAATTGTCAGAAATGTTATTGTGCAAGCGCTTGCGGCGATTCTGTTTATTTTCATAGTTAAAGAAGATTTATTTACAAGAAATTTTATAATTCTCTATTCCATTATGCTTGTGGTTCTAATCAGCTTAAGAACACAAGTACTTAAATATTTTCTCGGGATAATAAGAGGAAGCGAAAAAAACATTATAAATGTTCTAATAATCGGTGCCGGAGAAATCGGAAAGAATTTTTATAAAATGATTTCCGATCATGAGGATTTCGGATTTAATTTTGTAGGATTTTTAGACGATGACCAAAGCGGAATCAACAAAGATATTATCGGCAAGCTAACGGATCTTGATAAAATACTTGTTGAAAAGACTGTTGATGAGGTAATAATTGCGCTTCCTATTTACGCATCAAACCAGCTTGATGAGATTATCAAAACATGCAACCGGCGGGCAGTAAGAGCGAACATAATTCCGGATTATTTTCGCTTCGTTTCCAAAAAATTTCAAATCAGTATGATAGGAAATTTTCCTATTATTACGGTAAGAAGCGAGCCGCTCGGAGAGTTTCATTGGCGATTCGTCAAAAGAGCTTTCGACATAACTTTTTCTATACTCGCAATTATATTTATACTCTCCTGGCTTTCTCCACTACTCATTGTATTAAACCGGTTTTTTTCATCCGGCGCTTTATTCTTTGTGCAAGATAGGATAGGCGTAAACAATCAAACATTCCATTGTTACAAATTCAGAACAATGCATGTGGATAATAAAAGTACTAATGAATATCAACCTACAGTTGAAGGAGACCTACGCATCACTAAAATCGGGAAGTTTTTAAGAAAGTCTAATATTGATGAACTTCCGCAATTTATTAATGTTTTTAAAGGTGAAATGTCAGTTGTGGGACCTAGACCTCACCCACTCGCCTTTAACGAAATATATGAAGGGATGGTTGAAGAAATAAAAATAAGAAGCTGGGTGAAGCCCGGAATAACTGGTTGGGCGCAAGTGCACGGCTTACGCGGTGATGTTCCGGATTATGATGAGAATAAAAAGAGAACTATAAAAAGAATCGAATACGATCTTTGGTACATAGAAAATTGGTCGTTTTGGTTAGACATTCAGATCATTTTGATGACGGTTTGGCAAATGATTAAGGGAGAAACTAAAGGTGTTTAGAAAATTATCTTTGAATATTGAAATAAATGATTTTACAATTCACTTGACATTAAAAAGAAGCGAAACTAATTTACTTCAAAAGTTATAAAATATTTATTAGGCAATAACATGTCCTTAGCAAAAAAAATTATACCGGCTGTTGTTTTTGTTCTTCTTTTCATTACTTCAATTTTGAATTTTAACTGTAAACCAAATTCTACCATCACACAACCAGCAAGCAGCGGGACAAATCAAACAAGCATAATAAGCGGACAGGTTATTAGCAGTACAACGGGAATACCGGTGGACAGTGCTATTGTCCAGGTATATGGTTCATCAGTTAACACAAGTATCTTTACCGATTCTCAAGGAAAATTTTCTACTTCGATTCAGCTACCCAGCAGTATAAACTTAACATTATTTATTACAAAGTCCGGCTTCAACCAAGACACAGTTGCCATAACTGTTACCGGTGGTACAAACTATGCATTTCAATCGCCGATAAGCCTAACCCCTGCAAGTTCTGGGCAAAAGCCATCGGGAGATCCCGTAAGCATTTTTTTAGCGTCACAATCTTCGACAAGTATTGGCATAATTGGAAGCGGCTCGCCTGTAACCGCGACTTTAACGTTTGAAGCTGTTGATTCATCAGGTACGCCGATAGATTTAAATCATTCTGTTATGGTCAATTTTTCAATCGGAGCGCAACCGGGCGGAGCAAGCCCAAGCCCCGTCTCAGTACAATCAAATGATTTAGGACAGGCTTCCGTTAATATTACAAGCGGAACAAAAGCCGGTGTTGTTCAAGTTTATGCTTCGATAAATTTAGGTACGCATACAATTTATTCGCAGCCAGTTGCACTTACTATTTTTGGAGGACTTCCGGACCTAGCACATTTTAGCATTATCCCGGCGTTGTTTAATTTTCCTGGTTATGATATTTTTAATTTAACGGATGCTATTACAGCCATAGTTGGCGATAAATATAGCAATCCTGTTAGACCGGGGACCGCCGTTTATTTTCAGTCTACTGCAGGAGTAATTGGCGCTTCGACAAATACAGATGCATCTGGTATTGGCTCTGTAATCTTAAGATCCGCTGCTCCGTTGGCAAACAATACCCAATATGGAACCGGTTTTGCAATGGTTACAGCTTACACCGCTGATGAAAATAAAAACATGATTTATGATTCAGTTAAAATACTTTTTTCCGGAATAGCGCAAAATCCCATTGTTTCCCCTACAACATTTGATATTCCAAACGGCGGCTTCCAAAACTTTACATATACAGTAAGCGATGAAAATGGAAATCCTCTTGCAAAAGGTACTACAATTAGTGTAGCTGTAAGTGGAACTAATGTTGCGGGGCAAGGTGATGTTGCAGTTACCTTGCCGGATACTCAAAGCAAAACTTGGACTCATTTTGGTTTCCAGGTTTATGATACTAACGATACTGTAAACGTTTCTGCTCCGGTATCAGTAATAATATCTACAAATGGACCGAATGGAAGTTCTTCTACGACTATTTATGGTACGAGTCATTAAGATATTTTTTATGAGATCTAAGAAGATATAATTAGTAAATGCAAGATCGTAAAATTAAATGTCATCTTCTCTGCCGTGGCAGAAATGTAGATGTTCCTTTACTAAAATAATTGAAAAAATGTTTACTGTCCTTTCTTAAATTTATTACTCACATTATTGAGAAGCCTTCAAGGTAGGGTGTAAAATATTTAGGAAAAATTAAAAAATTTTATCGTACCGTTTTTCTATAGTGAGTCCTCTGTGTCTCCGAGTCTTTGTGGCTATTTTTTGCCACTAAGGCACCAAGACACGAAGTGTCACAAAAAAAACATCTGCCAAAATGGGACGAACTAATTTTTCTTCGATACCCATATATTTTACACACTACCTTCAAGGTTTTAGTGAAAGATTTTATCTAAAATCTTTATTTATCCCTCATTTTTATTGAACGCTGATATTAGTGTTTTGCAATGAAAAATCTGTCCGAAGTTTTACTTATATGAATAAAAATCGGCCATTTTGTCACACTATTTTTTCTGCAATTTTTAGATAAGAATTATAGGCTTGGTGGAGGCCTGTTATAGGCTTGTTAGAAGCCTGGTAGAAATGGGGAAAATTTAGGCAAAAAACTGAGGGAAAAATGGCTAAGGTGTGACAAAATGGCCGACTTCAGATTGCTAAGGACAGGCAACTCAGTGATATTTTATTAGCTCCTACAATACAATAAATTTCAAATATAATATGAATCTCTAATGTCCTTTTATTTCAACCAAAATATTCAAAATTTTGAAGCCTGGTAAATCAAACAGAGCTCATTTTCATACAAGCTATTCATCAGTTCGAATTAGAGAATTTACTTATTTCTCCCGGCAACCTTTCTATTTTCAAAGCATCTTATCCTAAATAATATTATAAAAAGTGAAAAAATGAAATCTGAATTGTTCAAAAAATATATTAAGTTCTTGCCTGTTTTAATTGGCGGAGGGCTTGGTTTTGCTTATTATTATTTCATAGGATGCACTACAGGCAGGTGCCCGATCCAAAGTAACCCATATATCAGTACTCTTTACGGCGCGGCAGTTGGGCTCATCTTTGCTTTCCCTTCAAAGAAAAAAAAGAAAAGCTGATTTAAGTTTATTCTTATTAAAGTTAT
Source organism: Bacteroidota bacterium (assembly GCA_021817845.1). GTDB lineage: Bacteria > Bacteroidota > Ignavibacteria > Ignavibacteriales > Ignavibacteriaceae > FEN-1297. The sequence continues at coordinate 50,164 of JAKAFW010000006.1, read as the reverse complement.
TTATATTTTTAGCACGAATAAATTTTGTGAAAAATATCCAGGAATAAAACTATGGCTTCAGACTTATTAGCGCACGCAGAAATACCGTCTACCGATCTCGACAAGAGTAAAGAATTTCTTCTAAAATTATTCGGATGGGAATTCAAACCCTTCGGCAAAGGATACCTCCTTTTTAACACTCACAAAGGTTTTACCTTAGGGCTAAGAAAAGTTGATAAGGTCTCTACCGGTGAAACAACTATTTTTCATGTAAGGGTAAAATCAATTGAAGAACATTTAGGTAAGGTAAAAGAGTTGGGGGGAGCTATATTCCGTGAAAAAACAATTATCCCTGCAATGGGTGCTTACGCTTTGATAAAAGATCCTGATGGAAATATACTTGGATTGTATCAAACTAATTAGTAATTCACTTTATGCGACTGCGGGAAAATTGGAGTAGTGGAATAATGGAAGAAATTAATCGATTTCATCACTCCATTTTTCCAAAGGTTGCATAACATGAGTTATTCAGTAAAACTCTACTTAAATATCCACAAATATTCCCCGTAGCCGTCCTTTTCCATATCTTCTTTTGGTATGAACCTAAGCGACGCGGAATTTATGCAATACCTTAATTTGGTCGGTGTGGGTCCGTCGTCAAAAAGATGTCCCAAATGTGAATTTCCGATTTTGCTTCGCACTTCTATTCTTTGCATTCCCAAAGAATTGTCATCTTTTTTTACCAGGTATCTTGGATCGATTGGTTGTGTAAAGCTTGGCCAGCCGCATCCGGAATCAAATTTATCTTTTGAACTGAATAAAGGCTCGCCTGAAACTACATCAACATAAATTCCTTCTTTATGATTATTCCAATATTCATTTTGAAATGGTTTTTCGGTTCCATTTTTTTGAGTTACTTCATACTGAAGCGGTGTTAATTCCTTTTTCATTTCAGCCTCTGATAGTTTTTTATATTTATCTATTCCTGAATCGCCCCAAACACCCTTTATAAAATTTTCCCTTCCTGATACCGACTCGTAAGCTTTGAATCTTACGGGATTTTTTTTATAAAAATGCTGTTGATTATCATCTGCAGGGTAGAAAGAAGTAAATTTTTCAATCTTTGTAACGATAGGATTCTTGAAAATACCCGACTTGCCCAATCTTTCTTTTGATTCTTCAGCTACTTCTTTTTGAGTTTTATCTTTATAAAAAATCACAGATTTGTATTGAGAGCCTCGGTCATAAAAGGAACCTCCTGTGTCCGTTGGGTCAAATTGTTTCCAATAAACATCAAGCAACTCTGAATAACTTATAATGTCAGGGTCAAATACAACCTGCACTGCCTCAACAGCGCCGGTTGTTCCTGTTGATACTTCATTATAAGAGGGATTCTTTACATGCCCCCCAGCAAACCCGGAAATTACTTCTTTTACACCGTCCAATGATTCAAACGGTGCATCCATACACCAGTAGCATCCACCGGCAAAAGTTGCCGTTTCCATTCTGCTATTTGACCGAGGTAATAATCTTGCAGAATCTCCCTTTGAATCTATTTTTGAACAGCTATTTATAAACAATGCGCTCATCAAATAAAATAAAATGTTAATCTTCATTCTTTATTCCTTTTGATTTTTCCGTAGGATAATATTTAGCTACGGTATAAACCTACTTTGCAAAGTTCACGAAATGCTCACAATGAATAATAAGAAGATAAAATTTGATAAGTTGATTTAAAGTGATCTTAAATAAGTCTAATATTTAAAATGTTTTATCGCCTCTCCTTTTACGCCGATTTCCGTCATAGCTTCTATTCCGATTTGAAGGTGTAGATCAGAGAAGTTTTTTGTAACCATATTATCTGATTCTTCGGTCTTGATTCCTTCCGGAACCAGCGGAGTATCGGAAACAAGTAACAAAGCGCCACGGGGAATGGCGTTTACAAGACCCGCTATAAAAAGTGTGGCAGTTTCCATATCAATACCGATTGTGTAAAGTTTTTTAAGGTAAGCTTTAAATTCTTCATCCCATTCCCATACGCGCCGGTTTGTTGTATAAATTACACCGGTTCGGTATTCAAGTTTGTGAGCAATAATTTTTTCCGAAACAAATTTATGAAGCTTGAAAGAAGGAAGAGCTGGAACTTCGGTTGGCAGATAATCGTTGCTTGTACCGTCACCGCGTATTGCAGCAGTTGGGAGAATAAAATGCCCGATTTCCGTTGAATGTTTCAAACCACCGCATTTACCGAGGAATAAAACTCCTTTCGGTTTAACGGCAATCAATAAATCCATGACTGTTGCGGCATTTGCAGAGCCAATTCCGAAATTAATTATAGTTAAACCCTCTGTGTTTGTTGAAGTCTGCATCGGTTTACCGATTCCATTAACATTGCACTTAAATTTTTCTGCAAAACTTGTAACGTAATTATTAAAATTCGTGAGAAGAAAATATTCTCCAAAATCTTTTAGCGGTGTTCCGGTATAACGGGGAAGCCAGTTCTTAGCAATTTCATATTTTGTCTTCATAGGACTCTCGTGTCAGAATTTTTAAGTGATTTAAAATATCGTTTATTCCAATAACATTATTAAATTTACCGGCAAATTAAGAAATTCTCTTTTATTCAAAAAATTTTGGAGATAAACTCACTTGGAAATAAAGCACGATAAAGACAACCAGAGATTTTTTTCTATTGTAGAAGGAAGAGAATCTTATCTTCAATATCTAAAGATTGACAGCGTAACTCTGGACTATTACAAAACATATGTTCCTAATGAATTGCGCGGAAAGGGAATAGCCGGGAAAATTGTAGAGACAGCGCTAAATTATGCCCGTGAAAACAATTTAATGATTATTCCATCATGTTCTTATGTTGAAACTTTTATCGAACACCACCCGGATTATGATAAAATGGTAAAAAAATAGAGCAGCATTTACGCCGCTCTATTTTTTATTAGAATTAATATTTTTCGATTTAACATTGAGAAAGATTTACTATTTTAGTTTTGCGCTCAAAGTCATTTCAACCGATGCCAGCGCCTTTGATACAGGACATCCTTTCTTGGTTTCTTCTGCAAACTTTTGAAATGCGGAGTTGTCAATCCCATCAACGCTTGCCTCAGTATTAATTTCAATCTTAGTAATTGTAAAGCCGGAATCGAGTTTTTCTATATGAACTTTATCTTCGGTATTAACTGAATTAACTTTAAATCCCGCGCTTGCCAAACCATTAGCAAGAGCCATGGAATAACATGCGGCGTGAGCTGCACCCAAAATTTCTTCCGGATTAGTTTGACTGCCGTTTTCAAATCGAGATGTAAAATTGTATGGTGTGTTTTTTAAAACTCCGGTCTCAGTTGAAATTTTTCCATTCCCGCTTTTTAAATCTCCGTGCCATTCGGCAGATGCTTTTCTTATTGGCATAATTTATCCTTTCAATTATTTTTTGATTTTAAGTTAAACATTTTTCATGGAAGATGCCAAAAGAATGTTTGATGACTTTCACATTAACATGAGTATTTGCACTGTTTGAATGTTATTAAGCAATTCAGCAATCGCAAAATTTTGATGTTATGAAGTAATAATATATTTTCAATATAAAATTGAAGGCATGTAATGAGTCACTATTCAAAACGTTCAATAAATTCGCAGAAAAAATAATATACTCTAAGCACGTTTAAATTTATCTCCTTTATCTTTGTAAATAATAATATTGGTGAAATATAATAATGATGAAAAAAATTCCAAAACAAGTACTAATTCTCGGCTTTGTAAGTTTATTTACAGATATCGCAAGTGAAATGCTTTATCCCATCACCCCAATATTTTTGACTGCCGTCCTCGGAGCTTCTATGGCTACAGTTGGGGTGATCGAAGGTTTAGCTGAATTTATAGCCGGTTTTCTTAAAGGATATTTCGGACGCCTTTCAGATAAATTAAAAAAGCGCTCTATCTTTGTTACCGCCGGTTATGGGCTTTCCGCGATATCAAAGCCACTGCCGGGAATTTTTCCTTTTATACCTACGGTAGTTTTTTCAAGAGTAGCCGATCGTGTTGGAAAGGGAATGCGTACAGCTCCGCGTGACGCTTTACTTGCCGCAAATGCCGATGGTAATACCGGTGCTGTTTTTGGATTTCATCGAGGTATGGATACGCTTGGCGCTGCGCTTGGTCCATTTGCAGCCTTAATTCTTCTTCACTTTTATCCCCATGATTATATCCTAATATTTTTAGTGGCTTTTTTTCCTTCAGTAATTGCTGTTAGTTTTTCTGCATTTGTAAAGGATAAAATTGTTGAAAGAAAAGTCGCGCCAAAGTTTAAGTATCTTGAGTTCTGGAGAACAGCTCCTGTGGAATACAAACATTTAATATACCTAATTACACTTTTTTCGTTTGTAAACAGCAGTGATGTTTTTTTAATACTTAAATCAAAAAATATTTCTCACTCCAGCACACTGGCTATAGTCGGCTATATTTTTTATAATCTTATATATGCTGCTTCATCTTATCCGATGGGAAAATTATCTGATCGTTTTGGCAAAAGCAGAATCTATATAATAGGTATATTTATTTTCTCACTAGTATATTTTGGCTTTGCTGTTTCACCAAATATTAAAATAATTTGGGCATTGTTTGTATTATATGGGATTTATGCGGCATCTACCGAAGGTGTTGCAAAAGCCTGGGTATCCGATCTTATACCTGATGAAAATCGCGGATCAGCAATCGGGCTTTTAACTATGCTTTCAAGTTTTGCATTGATGTTCGGTTCTTTTTTTACCGGAGTTTTATGGGATAAATTCGGTTCTTCCGTACCATTCCTAATCTCCTCCATTGTTAGTTGTTTTGTGGCTTTAATCTTTATATACTTAAAAAAGGAGCTTATTTTTAACAAGAGAATAGATTGAAAGCAACCTTAATGGCTTCAATGTATTAAGCCATTTTCTTATCTTTAGTCTTAATTTTTTAGAGTAGTATATGAATAATTTTAAGGAAGTTGCCGTTGTTGCTGTTAGCGGAGGTATGGATAGTTGTGTTTCGGCAGCTATAGCAAATCAAAATTATGAGCTTGCATTTGCGCATATAAATTACGGGCAAAGAACAGAGAAACGGGAATTAAAATCTTTTAACGACATTGCCGACTTTTACGGCGCGGATAAAAGATTGATTATTGATTTTACTCATCTCGCCCAAATCGGCGGATCATCTTTGACGGATACAAATATTGCGGTTTCAAAAGCAGACTTATCAAATGCAGAAATTCCTTCTTCATATGTCCCTTTTAGAAACGCAAATATCCTTTCAGCTTGTGTTAGTTGGGCAGAAGTTCTAAATGCAAGTAAGATTTTCATTGGAGCTGTTTATGAGGACTCTTCCGGCTATCCCGACTGTCGCCCTTCTTTTTTCGATGCCTTTGAAAAAATGATTCACGAAGGAACTAAAACGTCAATTAAAATTAAAATTGAAACTCCCATCATAAATTTATCTAAAGCAGAAATTGTTAAACTAGGAATTAAACTTAATGCGCCGCTTCATTTAACCTGGTCTTGTTATCAAAATGAAGATGAAGCCTGCGGTGTTTGTGATAGCTGCGCTTTAAGACTGCGGGGCTTTCAAATAGCGGGCATTGAAGATCCCATAAAATATAAAGTACGCCCGGAGTATCGCTAAGAAATTAAAAAGTTTTCGTTCTAAATTGTGATGTTTATTTTTTCATTGAATCGAGGTTAAGTTGAAAGAGAAAATTAAATTGTTGGAGGTATTTGATAATGCTTATCCAAACAGAAATTATACAGTAATTCACACAGCGCCGGAGTTTACATCCGTATGTCCCAAAACTGGGCAACCTGATTTTGCAGCAATTACAATTAAATATATTCCGGATAAATTATGTATCGAGCTAAAATCGTTAAAAATTTATTTAAACTCATATCGCAATGACGGAATTTATTTTGAAAGCGTAACTAATAAAATACTTGACGACCTTGTCCAGGTATGCAAGCCGCGTTACATGATCATTACGGCTGATTTCAATGTCCGCGGAGGTATTTCATCAACCGTGCAAGCAGAATTTAAGGACACTAATTTTAATATCTAATTTCCAAAAAATATGACTTCAACAGTGAACATCAAGCAGGAATTTATTCGCAAGAGGGACAAACTTTTCCATGATCACTTAAAGCAAATGGATGCTTTGAGATTTAGTATGGATTACAGTCTCCTCGTTGAAGAACATATTAGGACTTTAGCTGGTAGTAAAAAATATAATTTTGTTCTTGCTTCGGCCGGAAGTTTTAGCAGAAGGGAGCTTTCTCCTTTTTCGGATATTGATATAATTTTTATTACAGGTTCCGTAGATGAAAATTCAACAGAAATTGCACAGCTTGTAACAAAGTTTTGGGACAATGGAATCGAAGCCTCCCATACCGTAAGAGAATTTTCAGACATAAAAAAATATCTCGAAGAAGATCTACATACATTTACTCAATTTTTCGAAACCCGCTTTTTACTCGGCTCAGAAAAGATTTATAAAGAATGGAATAAAATTCTTTTTTCTATAATGGAAGATGATGTTAAAGTTAAGCTTGTTAATGAATTATCCAGCGACATTTCCCTGAGGTATGAAAAATTCGGCGATTCTCCAAAAGTTCTTGAACCCAACGTTAAAAGCACTGCCGGCGGCCTTCGGGACTTTCAAACAATCGAATGGATTTATGTTCTAATGAATGGTATGCTTTTGAATAAGCAAGCGGAAATTACTCAAGCCGAATCTTTTATAAATTTACTTCGTGAAAATAATTATACGACTCCGAATGAATGTAAGCGACTTCTTGACAGCTATAAGTTGATAATGACCGTAAGAAATCTGCTTCATTTAATTTCTAATCAAAAGAATGACCGCTTTGAATTTGGAGCTCAAAAAAAAATATCGGGAATGTTTTATCATCAAAAGGATTCTCTTGCTGTTTTTATGCGCGAATATTTTATTGCTGCTAATGTTATAAACCGCTTTTCAAAATCAATGATAAAAAAATTTCAAGAGGAAATCTCTAATCCGCTTCCGGATTCACTATCCATAGAGCTTGACGCTGATTTTGTCTTGAAAGGAAAGACGATTTCACTGAACGGGAAAAACGAGTTATCCATTTCCGATATCTTACGGGGATTTTACTACCGCGGATTTTACAGCGCTCACTTTGATGAAAATCTACGCTCATCGATTGTTGAGAAGGTTGAAAATTTTGACGGCATCAGCGGTCTTGAAATGGAATCCTCAACTTTTTTTAGAGAAATATTAAAGCTGCCTAAAAACGTAGGACAAACCTTATCCGTTATGAACGAGCTGGGCGTATTAAAGGCTTTTATGCCTGAATTTGGAGACTTAATCGGATTTCTTCAGCATGGTGTTTACCACTGCTACACCGCAGACGAGCATACTTTAATGACAATTCAAAATTTAGAAAAGTTGGAGAAAGACCCTTCACCACTTGGAAAAATTTATAACAACATGAAGGATAAGGAAGTGCTGCACCTTGGATTGCTGTTTCATGATATTGCCAAACCTGTAAATATTTCCGGGCATGAAATTATCGGTGCTGAGATGGCGGCTTCAATAATGAACCGCCTCGGCTATAGTGAAGAAGAAATTGAAAAAGTAACTTTTCTTGTAAAAAACCATCTTGTCATGGAGCAAGTCGCATTCAGGAGAAATTTAAATGATCCGGAAACTTTAAATAACTTTACTTCACGATTTGATTCGCTTGAAAAACTGGACTTACTATATTTGGTTACATACGCAGATCTCTCCGCTGTTAATAATGCTGTGTGGACAACTTGGAAAAGTGATCTGCTTGCTGAACTTTATAAAAAATCACACGCAATGATTGAAGAACAGATTTCCGGTGAGGAATTATTAATTTCAAGCGTTTACGTAGTTCCCAAAGAAATAAGCAAGCACTCCCAGTTTATCTCCGAGACAAATGTAAAGGATCATATTCAATCTATTAATGACTTAGGGTACACACATCAATTTTCAGAAAAGGAAATTGCGAAGCATGTTGAAGAAATTCAAAAAGGAGTATCCCTTTCGGCGCTCTTCCAAGAGTTTAATACTTATACTAACATAACGGTTATTACAAAAGATTTCCCATCGCTGCTTTCAAAGCTTTGCGGAGCGCTTTCAATCAATGATGCGAATATTCATGACGCAAAAATCTTTACCCGTAAAGACGGAATTGTAATCGATACTTTTAACGTTACTGATTTTAGAACTAACGAAAAAATTGATAAAGAAAGATATCCTAAAATAGAGAACGACTTGAAATCGGTCGTATCCGGGCTGCTTCAATTAAACCAGGAATTTGCGCGAATGAAATCAAAATGGTGGCGCATCGAAAGCAAATTTTTCAAACGCACAGGAAAAATTAAAGTTGAATTTGAAAAACATAAAAGATATACCATCATTGATATTATTTCTCCGGACCGTTTAGGATTTTTATACCAGGTTACTTCAAAAATGAGCGAACTCGGTTTAATTATTTATCTGGCAAAAATTTCTACTAAAGGAGATGACATTGTCGATTCCTTTTATGTGCTTGATCGAAACGGAAATAAAATATCGCAAAGCGATTATGACTTTATAAAATCGGAATTAACCGGAACTATTACATTAATGTTGTAAGGGAATTTGGAATGAACTTCATGGAAAAGGAAAAACCGATTGGCGTTTTTGATTCTGGTATCGGCGGTTTGACGGTTGTGAAAAGAGTTGCATCAGCTTTGCCTACGGAAAATATAGTTTACTTCGGCGACACAGCACGCGTTCCCTACGGTTCTAAATCAAATGCAACAGTGATAGAATACGGTCTGCAAGATGCCCGTTTTTTAATAAATAAAAATGTAAAAGCAATTGTAGTTGCGTGTAATACAGTTTCTTCCGTTGCACTGGATGAGATTAGAAAAAAATTTAACGTTCCCGTAATAGGTGTAATTGAGCCAGGAGCAGCTCTTGCAGCTAAGGAAACTAAGAACGGACGGATTGGAGTTATCGGAACGAGAGCTACTGTAAACAATAAGGCATACTCAAGCGAAATAAAAAAAATAAATTCATCTATCGAAGTTTATGAAAGAGAATGTCCGTTGTTTGTCCCTCTTGCAGAAGAAGGCTGGATTAGACACAAAGCTACTTATGATATTGCAGAAGAATATTTAAAGGAATTGAGGAAATTGAAAATTGATACGCTAGTGCTTGGTTGCACTCACTACCCGATTTTGTCCGGCGTAATTCAGGAAGTAATCGGAAAAAATGTTAAACTCATTGATTCCGGTGTAGCTTCAGCCGAAGTTATAAAAAAAGAATTAGACAGGGTCGACCTTCATACAAATAAATATTCTTCTGGTAGTCAAGAGTTTTATGTGAGCGATTTACCAACTAAGTTTAAAGAAGTTGCAGAATTATTTCTCGGCCAGGAAATAAAATTAGTTCAAAAAGTTGATCTGGAAACACTTACTTCTTGAAAGAGCTGATCGCAAAATTGAAATCAGAGTGAACCAGATTCGCACATGTTTTTTATACGGGCTGAAAAGATAAATTTCACTTCTCAAAAATCTTTCTTAAATCATCTTGATTTTTTGTTACTCCAAGCGAAAGCATTAGCTTTATTCTTGCTTTTTGTCCATTGAGATAATCCGTAAAAATAACACCGATATTATGAAGCCATTTGCCGGCGCCGGGATAGCCGTAAATATCCATAGTTTCTCCAGCCGGGCATCGGGATACCAAAACAACAGGGATATTTTTGTCTACCGCGTACTTAATTCCTTCAAAGGCTGCCGGAGGAACATTACCGACGCCGAGTGCTTCAACAACTATTCCCTCTGCTCCGCTATCGGCAGAAAACTTAAAAAACTTTTCATTCATTCCAGCGTAAACCGTAATCAAATCAACGTTACTAACAATTGTATCACTTTCGATTGTTTCAAGCTTACGCGGCAGTCTGTTCAGAATTACTCTCCCGTTTTGAACAAAACCAAGCACCCCAAAGTCAAGGCTGCGGAAACTGTCAATTTCTTCCGTAAAGGTTTTTGTCACTTCGCTTGCTGCGTTAATCTCTCCGTTTAGACAAACGAGGACACCCAAATTTTTACAATTTTCATTTAGGCATACCTGAATCGCATCTGTAAGATTTCTTGGCCCATCCCAGTCTGCTTCAGAACTGTTTTTCATTGAGCCAATAACAACTATAGGAAGCGATGTCTTAATTGATAAGTCCAGGAAGTATGCAGTTTCTTCAAGCGTGTCTGTTCCGTGAGTAACGATTACTCCATCGTAATTATCGGCTTTAATCAACTCTCTAATTTTTTTTGAAAGCTGAAACATTAATTCCGGAGTCATGTGTGGACCGGGATATTTTCCAAAGTCATAACAGGTAATATTGGCAAGATTTTTTGCTTCCGGAATTTTTATTAAAAGCTCTTCCCCTGAATATCGTGGCACAGCGCTGCCAGTACTTTCGTCTATCATCATAGAAAAAGTGCCCCCTGTAAATACTACTAAAATGTTTTTCATAGTCAAATCTTTTTTTAATTTAAAATATATACAAAGTTTTCGTTTTTTTATTAATAATTCACATTCAACATAATGAGAAAACTCCGAGTTTTTTCCTAAACCTCGGAATTTTATTTCAGTGACCATGTTAAAATTTTGTGCCTTAGTGGTTAAGTTTTTCATGTGGAATGCATAATATGAGCTAATAATTTATACCGTTAAGATGAAACAATAGTATTTCAAGTTACAAAAGTGCAATTTTACCTTGAACTACAAGTGAACTTATAATATTTTTGAGCAAAAATTTTGGAGAATAAATATGTTATCAGTAACTGATGTTGAATTGACGCCAAACCCCCATGCATTAAAATTTATTTTGAATGAAAAAATATTGAACTTTGAAACACGGCAATTTCATAATAAACAAGAAGCCGAAAACGATCCTTTAGCAAACGGAATATTTAAAATCGAAGGAGTTGTTTCAGTTTTTTATATGGATAAATTTATAACAATTGAAAAAGACAAACAGACAAGCTGGGTACAAATTCAAAAACCATTTATAAATTTCATAAAGATGTTTGATAGGTCTTTAATCCCCGCTGAAAAAGAGGTTCAATCAAATGATGAAAATGCTGGAGAACTTTTAAAACAGATAAATCTAATTTTAGATGAAAGAGTTAGACCAGCTTTAGCCGGGGATGGCGGCGGGCTCCAGGTTATCGGACTTGAGGGATTCAAAGTTAAAATTCACTATCAGGGCGCTTGCGGAAGTTGTCCGACAGCTATCAGCGGCACATTGACTGCAATAGAAGGTTTGCTTAAAAGAGATGTTCATCCGGCACTTGAAGTGGAAGCCGCATAAATAATCTATTCCTGATTTTTGCCGGGGAAGAGAATAAAAAATATTTCTTCCCCTTTTTAATTTCTTTTTATATAAATTTCCATCGTACAAACAAGCTCTTATGATGGAAGAAAACAAAATCTTATATACTGCCTCCTTAAAAATATCCGGAATACAATTTAATGTCTTTACTTCGCAGAAAGGTATAAGATATCTTTTTGTGAACAAGAAAGACATCACTCTTAAAAATGCCGTTGTTACAAAACTTCATCCGGACGATCCTTACATGTTTTACGTATTCAATCAACTTACAGAATACTTCAATCGCGAGAGGAAAAAGTTCTCGGTACCGCTGGATATTCATGGAACGGAATTTCAAAAAAAAGTCTGGCAGCAACTGATGCAAATACCATACGGAGCAACGATCTCCTACCAAATGTTGGCAGAAAATATTGGTAATCCTAAAGCAGTTCGGGCAGTTGGCAAAGCTAATGGATCAAATCCGGTGTCAATTATTATCCCATGCCATCGAGTTATTAACTCAAACGGGAAGTTAGGTGGTTATTCTGGCGGATTGGATATAAAAGAAAAGTTACTTGAACTCGAAGGCGGGTTAAGTCTGGAATTGTTTGAAAAATAATTTACTTTTTATTCAAAAAAAAAGCGGTCTATTACCGCTTAATTTTTGTTATTTTAATTCAGACACTTTACTTATGTCGTCCAGCTTAACAAATCTTTCGTTGAATTTGAAAGAACCTTTTGATGTTTTAACCGTTTTAATCAGTTTAACATTCACGCCGTCTACTTTCTTTTTAGCCTTTGCTTTATCGGCGAACGATTGTTGTTTTGCCATTTTTACACTCCTTGCATTTTTATGGCTTCAAATATAGCTAATACCATTTTTAAATAAAAGGAACAAAATTTATAAACATAACAAAAAGTTTAATTTGATTTGGCGAATTTAGGCCACAACCAATAACTCCTCTTTTAAACCAAGCGGAATGTTGTGGAATTTCCAACCATTCTATCATTCCACCACTCCAATTTTCCTAGGGTTGCGTAACATCAGTTACATACTAATTTAGGCGAAAATGTTTCAAAACTTCAAATTAGATCAGCAAATTCAGCACCAGAAATATTCTTCAAATCAATTGGCGAAATGGATACTTGCATTCCTCTTACTCCGGCGCTCACATAAATTCTGTCAAACAACTGACAAGTTTCTTCGATGAAAGTCGGAAAATTCTTCTTCATACCTATTGGGGAGCAGCCGCCTCTTATGTAACCTGTTATATTGAAAAGATCCTTTGTCTTTATCATTTCCACTTTTTTATTACCACTGCATCCAGCAGCCTTTTTCAGATTCAATTCTGCCGTTACGGGGATGCAGAAGATATTTATGCCCGTTTTATCGCCCGTTGTTACAAGAGTTTTGAAAACAGATTCTCCCGCAACGCCAATCTTACGAGCAACTGTTTCACCGCTTAAATCTTCTTCTTCAACATCATACGTGTGAGCTGTGTAAAAAATATTATTAAATTCTAAAATTCTAATTGCATTTGTTTTAGACATTAGTAGTTCGTTTAAATATTTATATTAAAAAAATAAAAGAAATCATGTTGTACAAATAAATGTATAATCATTCTATTGTACTGTTATTTTCTTCATCCTTCCATTTTGTTGCACTTAATTCTTCATAATTCAAACTGTAGTTCCCTGCTTTCAAAAGAAATTTCGTATAGGGATGTTTTGGGTAAGAAAACAACTCTTGTGTGGAAGATTTTTCAACTATGCTTCCTTTATATAAGATTATCATTTCATCGCAAAGCTTATTAAGAATAGAAAGATTATGTGCAATGCATATCATTGTGATTTTATATTCATGGTTAATCTTCTTAAAAAGATTTAAAAGATTCAACTGAGATTCCGGATCCTGTGCAGAAAAAGGCTCATCAAGGATTAGTAATTCGGGATTAGTGGCAAGTATTCTTGCAAATGCTGCGCGCTGCTGTTCGCCTCCGCTTAGTTCATATCCTTTTTTCTTTCTTACTAATTCTGAAATGTTTAATGATTCGAATATCTTTTCCTTTTCGGATTCAACATTTTTAGTCTGGTGACGGATTCTCAAAGTTTCCTTAACTATCGATTCAATCTGCCGAAGAGGGTTTAATATTTCTCCGTTGTTTTGAAAGAGAATCTGGACTGGATTCGTTTTTGTTCTTTTCCATTCTCCGGAAAAATTATAAATGATTTTCCCATCATACGATTTGTTTATGCCGGCTATTATTTTTGCAAGAGAAGTTTTACCGCTTCCCGATTCCCCGGCAATTCCTAAAATTTTTCCTTTCTCTAAATTCAAGCTGATATTATTTAATATTATTTTTTTCGCTCCGCCTTTACTCGAATGAGTTGAGTCGTCTACCGAGTAACAGATATTTTCCAATTTTATTAAATATTTCATTTCCATAAAGAATTACCGGCTGTCAAATATTTATTTAATGATTGATCACTACCGGCCTCAAAGAATTTTTGGGTATCGATAAAAGCGGAAAGCTTACCATCCGAAATAAAAGCAATTTTATCGCTGATTTTTTGTGCAAACATTATATCATGTGTAACCAAAAGAGCGGAATGATCCTTTCCCCCGTTTAAGTGTTTTTTTTGTGCTACGAATTCCTTTAGCTTGATGAGAAACAAATTTGAAATTGCGGAATCAATACCGGAAGTTGGCTCATCTAAAATTATAATTTGAGGATGAGCAAGCAGAGCAAGCACAAAGCTTATTCGCTGCGCCATTCCGCCGCTTACTTCATAAGGATAAAGTGAGAATAATTTATGAGGGGCGGGCAGGATAAAATATTCCAGCAAATCATCTGCTTCGGAGATATCCTTCGCAATCCTTCGGAAGTAATAATCAAATTTCATTAAATGATCAAAACTGTTTATGGAATCCTGGAAGACGTATTTTATTTTGTTTCTTCTTATATCAAGCAAAGATGAGTAATTTAACGATAAAATATCTTCTTTATCGAAAATAACAGTGCCTTCAATTGAATAAAATCTTGTATCAAGCAAACCGGTTAGAGATTTAATTAGAGTAGATTTCCCGGTTCCGTTTGACCCAAGGATCGTAGAAATTTTACCTGGTTCAAGAGCAAATTTTATTTCGCTTAAAAGGGTTCCCCTTTCATGAAGAATAATTTTTTTAATTTTTACGTCAAGCATTACTAATCATTTGTATTTATAAAACAAAATAATAAATTAAGATGAAAGATTTAACAATATTTGCAGCAAATAACAATGAATATAAAGCGAATTTCTTTTTTACTATTGTTTTTATTAATTGCATTTCTACCTTCATGCAATAAGGAAAATTCTTCGCATTCAAACCGTGTTATAATCGGAATTTCATCCGATATTGAATCGACGAACCCTCTCTTTGCATTTACACCGAATGAAGGCAATATTTCGGAGCTTCTTTATTTAAGTCTTGTTCAATTTGATTGGGACATGCAGAAGGGAGAATTAATTCCAAAGCCGATGCTGGCAAAAGACTGGTACTGGAATGCCGATTCCTCCTCAATTACGCTTGATTTGAGAAACGACGTTTACTGGTCAGACGGCGTTCAGTTTACAGCAAACGATGTTGTATATTCTTTTGATGTTTATTCAGATCCAGTAGTGCAAAGCAGTCTTTATGGAACCTTTAAGAATTTCTACACTGACACGTCTCTTCACATAGATATATATAAAACTTTTACGGTTGAAAATCCTTTTAAGATAAAAATTAACTTTAAGAAAGGCTCTATACCAAACTTTGTCGATATCGGTCTTCCTTTGATTCCAGAACATGTCTTCAAAAATGTTGATAGGAAAAATTTAATTACCACTGAAAAAGATATGAAGCCTGTAACAGATGGCCCGTTTTATCTTTCTAATTGGGAAAAGAATCAAGCAATTATTCTAAAGGCAAACAAAAAATCATTTTTACACAAATCATCGGGGCTTTCAGAACTGATTTTTAAGGTCGTTCCAGATTACAGCTCAAGAATAATACAGCTTAAAAGAGATGAGATCGATTTAACGGAAGATATTGAAGCCGGTGATGTTGCTCAACTTAAAAATATATCAAGCCTGATAATCTCACCGATAGATGGAAGAGATTATGACTACGCGGCATGGAATAATATCGATCCGGAAGCTTATAAAAGAAATAAAATAATTCCCAATAAAATATTCGGAGATGAAAAAGTCCGGGAAGCTTTTACCTATGCGATTAACCGTCAGGAAATAGTCCATGATTTTTTAAATGATCTCGGCGAAGTTGCGGCTGGACCGGTGTCTCCTATTTTCAAAAATGCTCTTGATACTTTATTGAAGCCGCTTCCTTATGATCCGGATGAAGCAAAAAGAATATTAGCTGCCGACGGATGGAAAGATGTTAACCAGGATGGCATCTTAGAAAAAGGAAATCAAAAATTATCGTTTACATTTTATATACCCAGCGGCAACCCGCGCAGAGAATATGCAGCGACAATAATTAAAAATGATTTAAGAAAAATTGGCGTTGATATAAAAATAGAATCTCTTGAACCGCAAGTATTTTTCCAAAGAATGTTTGCTCATGAATTAAATGCCTGGATGGCGGGTTGGTCTGTGCCGATTCCTCTTGATCTAAAATCTCATTGGTATTCCGATTTGAAAAATACTCCATTAAATGTGTACGGTTATCAGAGCAAAGCTGCCGATGTATTATTAAATCAAATCGGGCACGAGAAATCCTCACAACAAAGAGATCAACTTTATAAAAAATTTCAGGAATTAATGTACAAGGACAATCCAGTAACATTCCTTTATTGGGTGGATAATATTGTTGCTTACAATAAGAGAATAAAAAACATCACTATTACGCCGCTTGGAGATGTTGAACATTGCTGGAATTGGTCAATAACTAAATAATAGTGTATGAAGAAAGAAATTCTACAACTGTTATTTAGGAGAATTTTTACCTCGATCATTATCCTGT
Organism: Bacteroidota bacterium; assembly: GCA_021817845.1. Lineage (GTDB taxonomy): Bacteria > Bacteroidota > Ignavibacteria > Ignavibacteriales > Ignavibacteriaceae > FEN-1297. Next base: position 33,772 of record JAKAFW010000006.1, on the reverse strand, counting down.
TTTTATTGATCAGCTTTCTTTTCTTTTTGTTGAGAATATCTCCTGGCGATCCCTCGTTAAAATTTGTCTCTCCCGATTTAAGTCCGAAGCTTGCTGCAAAAATCAGGGACTCCTTTAACTTAAACAACTCTCTTGTCGATCAGTATAAAGCATTCTTAATAAATTTAGTTCGAGGGAACTTTGGAATTTCTTATACATACCGGATGCCGGTTTTATCTGTCATAAAAGATTATCTTCCGTTTACTTTAATATTTTCAAGCATAAGCTTTCTAATTCAAATTCTTGCCGGTTTCTTTTTAGCGCTGTTTTCTGTTAAAAAAATAAATGGAGCATTTGACAAAACAATTTCAAAGTTAAGTCTGATTGCTTATGCTATTCCGTCTTTTGTGCTTGGAGTTTCTTTAATACTTGTTTTCTCATCTGCATTAAATTTATTGCCTTCATCCGGATTGTCTTCGTTCGACTACAGTTCGTTTTCATTTTTTCAAAGACTTTCGGATTATGCATTGCATCTTGTTCTTCCGCTGATAACATTATCCTTAAGCGGTGTGGCGGTCTTTTATAAATATCTACGTGAAAATTTAGAGGATGTTTATAATAATACTTTTGTGCTAAATCTTCGGGCACACGGATTTACCGAAAAAGAAATTACAAGAAAACATGTTATACCGAATGCGATAAATCCGTTAATCTCCGTTGCCGGTGTTGAACTTGGAATTTTGTTTGGTGGCGCTCTTGTAACGGAGGTAATTTTCGGTTTACCCGGAATGGGGCGTTTGACTGTCAACGCTATTCTTTCTCGCGATTATCCACTTGTAATTGGATGTACATTTATTTCCGGTGTGCTCGTTATTCTTTCGAATCTTGCAGCTGATTTAATAAAAGTTAGAGTTGATAAACGCCTCTTAAAAAGTACGCTTAATTAAATGACTTCAAAATTAAAAATATGGCATCTAATAATTGCGATATGTATTGCTTTGCTTCTCCTTAATTACGGTTTGGTAATAAAAACCTTTTCCTTAATAATAATTTACTTGCAAATTCTCCTTGAAAACCATCCGAATGAAATTATTCCAATAGAGTTTTCACTTATCGATTCCTTTGCATCGGCAATTTTGGTAGTTATAATTCCGGTTTTTGTTTTTCTTCTACGAAAGAGGGTAAAAATATTTTATGTGCCTTTAAATTTTACCTCAGCAGCTATAATCATCCTGATTTCATTTTTCATTTTTGCACCTTTTGCGGCAAGCAGCAACCCAAACTTTCAGCAAAACATCAGCGAAACAAAATTACTTCCCCCCTTTAGTTCTGTAGAAGTTATTCACTTAAATAAGAATAAGAAGCCGGAACAAAATCTCATTGGCAAATTCTATAATCTAAAAAAAGAGGTAGTTAAAAACACATTTGATGAAAGTATTATTCTTGCTGATAGTATAGTCTTTACTAAAGTGGCTACTATTTATCAAAAAGGCAACCAGGTTATCTTACCAAAAGATACAATATTATTTTCTTATGGGAAGCCGGTGATTACAAAAAAACTTTTTCTATTCGGAACAGATGAATATGGAAGAGACATATATTCAAGATTAGTATACGGTGCACGAATTTCTTTATTTGTTGGTTTAGGCTCTGTTACAATTTCATTGCTGCTTGGTTTATCACTCGGTTTCCTAGCAGGTTACCCGGGGGGATTTGTCGACACAATCATTAGCAGAGTGACGGATATGTTCCTTTCTTTTCCTGCGATATTTCTTGTAATATTAATTTTAGCGTTGTTTGGAAATTCTCTTTTCACCGTTATTATTGTGCTTGGATTTTCGGGGTGGATGAGCTTATTCAAAATTGTTCGAAGCGAAGTTGTTTCACTAAAGCAAAAAGATTTCTTTATATCCGCAAAAATGTCGGGACTTTCGGGATATCGACTCCTGACGAAAGAAGTATTGCCGCTAATTTTGGCTCCCGTTGTTGTTAACCTTGTGTTTCAATACGGTAGCGTAATTCTTGCGGAGGCAGCATTAAGCTTTTTAGGATTGGGAACGGGAAGCTCTTATCCTTCGTGGGGCGCAATGATTGAAGCAGGACAAAATTATTTAACGGAAGCGTGGTGGATGATTGTTCCGCCGGGCTTATGTTTGTTTGTAACTCTCTACGCTGCCAATAATCTTGGCAAAGAAATAAATTTAATTTTTAATCCCCGGTTAAAAGGATGATTAACGAAAGATATTTGATAAATAAAAAAATTGGCACAGGGCGCAGCCAGGTTTTTCTTTGTCAGGATACGGAGTTTCCTGAAATAAACAAAGTAATAAAACTTTTGCCGGTAGATGCCAACCCCGAAGAGATAAAAATTTTTAGGAACGAATTTTTTATCCTCATGAAGCTAAATCATCCAAACATTATTAAAGCGAACGACTTTGGGACAGTTTTGAAAACAGATGGCGAACAAGAGATTTCAATCGGCTCAAAATTCCTTATTATGGAATATTTTCAAGGTGAAGAATTAGTCCATTATAAAAACATATCCGATGAACCAGCACTTCGTGAAATTATCAAGCAAATCAGTTCAGTACTTTATTATCTTCATCAATCAAATTATATCTATTATGATTTGAAGCCCGAAAACATACTAGTAAAAGTATCTAACGGAAAACCAATTATTAAACTTATCGATCTCGGCTTTGCGCAGCATATTTTGGAGAGTCGCGAAGAGATTATAAGAGGCACCGCCGAATATATTGCGCCGGAGATCATAAAAAACGAAAGACACAATCATCGTGTTGATTTATATTCTTTGGGAATAATGCTCTACAAAATCGTTTATGGTAAATTCCCATTTAAAACCAGCAGTGAACTTGAAATATATAAATCGCATCTTGAAATGGAATATGAATTTCCTCAATCAAAATATTCTGGAGAATTGATAGTTGCAATAAAAAAATTATTAATTAAGAATCCTGATGAACGCTTTCAAAATTCTCTTCAATTATTGAGTGCGCTTAATATTAGCATAGATGGGGACCTTAATAAAGATTGGATACCGGCAAAAGTTTTTTCGAATAGAAAAGACGTATTGACAATAATAAAAACATATTTTGCCGACGAAACAAGCGGAGAGGTCTTTACAATTAAGAGTTTTGAAGGCGCCGGTAAAACTGCTCTTCTTGATGAAATATATTTTCAGAATGAAAATGTAATCCTGATAAAAAACAACAAATCAAAAACCGGCTTTGACTTTGTAAAATTGATTTTGAAGGAGATAGTCTTCAACGAATTTGTTTTCAACAAACTTTCCAGCGAAATACTCGTCAGAATATACGGTATATTTTTATCACCGCCACAGGATATTTATGGTGAACTCAAAGCAATCTTCACCGCCGTTTCGATACACAATAATTTTATACTTCTCCTTGATGATTTTAATTCTTATGATGAATTTACCATTGAAGTATTCAAAAACATAATTCCTATTTTGCAGGTCAACAGAATAAAAATAATTCTTACAGAGGCTTCTAATTTCAATTATTTATCGAGCTTTATTTTTAATCTTCGAGAATTAAATTTGAATCCTTTTACAGATGTTCATCTTGATGAATATTTGAATAAGAGCTTTTATCCGGACTTCCCTATAGGCGAATTAAAGAAATTGATTCTGCTTCATGCCGATCTTCTCCCCGGAAGCATCGAAAGTTTTTTGAGGGATATAATCCTTTTAAAAATAATTCAGTTTACGCCCGACGGTGTTGGGATAAAAACAAAAGCGGATGAAATATCTGTATTGAAAAGTTCCCAAGAAGAAATTTATAACTTTCGTTTTCAAATGCTGTCTAAATCAGAGGAAGAAATTGCAAAGCTTGTTTCAGCATTTGAAATTACGGTGGATGAACCAACAATTTCCGAACTAGTTAAAATGCCTTCCGGTCAAATATCTTCGCTCATTTCAAGTCTGCAGAATAAAAATATTATTCAGCAGTATAGTAGAAGCTCCGGAATAATTTTTACATCCGAAGGGTTAAAGAAATTTGTATATTCAAAAATTGATGATAAGAAAAACTATCACAAGCTAATTGCTAAAGAATTATATGAAAAGTTTCCTTCTTACAATCGGACTGAAGCTGCAAGACATTATGAACTAGCAGGAGATTTTAAGAAGAGCTATGAAATATATAAAATTGAATTGGACTCTGCCGAAAAGATCACCGCTTACTCATATCAAAAAAATATTCTTTTGCATCTACTTGAACTGAAGCTTGAAGATTCTGATTTAACGGAAATAAATTTTCAGCTTTGTAAAACTTTCCATAAACTTGGCGAGTATAAACAATCGCTGCAAATTATCGAGGGGCTTCTAAGTAAAAAGTTAGATGAGGAATTTCGGAGGAAAATATTAATACTTAAAGGAAGTTGTAAAATTGGACTTAGCGAGAATGAGGAAGGGAAAAATCTTCTTGCTTCATTAATACCAGAAATAAAAGATGAATCGCAGAAGCAGTCATTACTTGTTGAAATTGCAAGTGCCGAATTTGATTTAAATCATTTTGATTCAGCCTCACAAATTTGTATGGATGTAATTACTAATCCTCATACAAAAAATGAAGAGAAGGGAAAATGCTTTAACCTATTAGGTTTAATTGAAATAAACAAGAAGAATAACGTTGATGAAGGCTTATTTCTCATCATGCAGGCACAGGAAGCTTACCAGCAGGTTAATGATTCCAATAGAGTGGCTCAAATGGGAAAGAACATGGGCAACATATTTAATATAAAGGGAGAGTATGAAAAAGCTGAACAAAGCTGGAACAAATCATTGGAAATAAATCGTGCTATAGGAAATTTAGAACAGGAGGCTGGACTTCTTTTGAACTTTGGTGTTTATTATTATGACAAATCATATCTCTCCAATGCTATTGATTTTTATAAAAGAGCATCATCTATTTTCGTAAGCATAGGCAATAAGTATGGAGAAAGCCAAGCATTATATAATTTAAGTGAAGTTTATTTATTAACATGCGAATATCAAAATGCTTATAAAGTAATTCAAAATTCCATACTTATTTTTTCACAATTAAATTATCTTCTTGAAGAACTTGAGGCCCAATTTATCCTTTCGAAGCTATTCTATTTGATTGGTGATTTTGAGATGTTTTCAGAGGTAATTGGAAATATTAATCAGCTAAATGAAAAAGGAAATATTGTTGAAAAAAATAAAATTCAATTTGAATATTTACTTGAGTTGAAAAAGATAAAAGATGATTTTTCAAAAGCCGACATAAATAAATTGCACTCATTGCAAAAGGCTTTTTTAGAACAAAAAGACAAGTTACATTATTTTTCTACGACAATTTTAATTGTTAAAAATTTAATTGGTTTAAACAAAATTAAAGAAGGGGTAGCAATTTTAAGATCTGAGGGAATAAATGATTTATGCAAGGATAATGTTCTTTTCTTTGCCGAACGTGAATATATTCTCGGCAAATTTTCCCAAAAGAATCCGACACTACAATTAAAAACTCCAGTCGAATATTACAACTCTGCTCTTAAAGCCCTTGAAGACTTCGCTGTTACGGAGTTAACCTGGGAAATTATGTTTGAACTTGGTAATTATTTCTTCCAAAGGGGAAATTTTGGCAAGGCAAAAGAGAACTTTAATTATGCAAAGGAGATCATTTTTTATTTTGGTGATAATATTAAAAATTCCCGCCTGCGCGATGCTTATTTTAATAAACCGGAACGCAAAGATGCCTTGCAAAAAATAGAAAAGCTAGGAAGTTAACTTTGACAGCAAACGAAGAAATTACTATAAAAATCTTTTCTGATATCAAAGATGTCTCTTCAATTGAATCTTCAGTCAGTCAGCTTGAATTAAAAGACTTTAATATTCATTCAAGTTGCCCTAAGATTTTTGAAGTCAATCCAAATGAAGTTATAATTATTCAAATCAACAGTATCGAATCAAAATATTTAAACAAAGTTCTTGAAGAAAAAGATAACCTTAAGAACAAAATCATTTTTGTGACACAAAACGATAGTGCGCTCCTTGTTAGCTCTTTAGTTAAGCTGGGCTTCTCTGATATTTTTGTTTTTCCATACGAACTATATAAGTTCATAGCTTATCTAAATGAAATAGTCACTAATCGTTCTTATATAACCCAGGAAATCAATGGTCTTTTAAGCGATGATTTTGATAATTTTGAAACTCTATTGGGAAATTCGCCGGGGTTCTTAAAAATAATTGAACTAGCAAAAAAGGTTGCTCAGAAAAGTAACGTTAATATCATGATCCTCGGTGAAACTGGAACCGGCAAAGGTCACATTGCAAAGGCAATCCATAAATTTGGAGAAAACAGTTTATCTCCTTTTGTCGATATAGTTTGTACTGCAATTCCTGAAAGCTTATTAGAATCAGAACTCTTTGGTTACGAACCGGGTGCCTTTACAAACGCTCAAAATAGAAAACTTGGTTTGTTTGAAATTGCGGGGAACGGGACTTTATTTCTTGATGAGATCGGAGATTTATCGTTAAATATTCAAACAAAGCTCTTAAGGACAATCGAAAAGAAAGTTATAAGAAGACTAGGAGGTGTTGATGATATTCAAATTAATTCACGTGTTATTTCAGCTACGAATAAAAATTTAGTAGAGTTAATTAAGAATAATTTTTTCCGTAGAGATTTATATCATCGTCTAAATGTAATTTCTCTGGAACTTCCTCCGCTTCGTAATCGTCCTGAAGATATTTTTTTACTTGCTGATCACTTTATCTCTGAATTTAATTCACAGTTCAACAAAAACATAAAAGCCATAGAAAGATCAGCGCGGGAATTTATTTCGCATTACCCATGGCCAGGAAATATTCGTGAGCTTAGAAATGCGATTGAAAGGGCAGTCCTGTTGGGCGAAGGTAGTACAATTAAACTAAAAGATTTCTCCAACTTGCTATTTGTCGATTTGGTAAAATCAGGTGTACCCAAAGAAGAAATTAATATGCTGCCGCAGTTTATACGGCTTGACTTGAATTATATGAATACAGGACTTAGAAAAATCTCCATAATTTATGCTAAGGAAGTTCTATCAAAAACGAACGGCAATAAATCACAGGCTGCAAAAATTCTTGGAATTTCCCGTCCAAGATTGGATGCGCTTTTATCTTAGAAATGCATTGAGTGAATTATTTCAGTCGTTGTAAACTATGTCAGGGCAACTCTAAAATCAATATTTTTTGATAGTGCAGTTTGATAAAACATTCCAAATAACTATCCAAGGATCAAATTAGTATGCCATTTTAGTTATTAGAAGTGCCTTTAATAATGTTAAAATATTCCGATTTTATTTGGATATAAATGGCGTATCAAAAAAACAAATGGTCAAAATTTCTTCTATAAAGGTATTTTTTACCATAAATTTCTGTAAATCTAACCTGATCATCCTTGTTAGGATAAAAAAATGATTTGATTTTTGTTCAATTTCCCATTTCTCTAGTGGCATATAAATTGAGTCGTTGAAGCCACAAAAATATTTGAAATTTTATAGGAGTTGAAGGTGAAAAAAATTCTACTTGCTTTATTTGCGCTTAGTTTATTTTATTTTGGCTGCTCGGACTCGGGAACAAATGTTAATCCTATTTCTTCTAGCACAAGTTCAAAAACTGCTATAAGGCTGCCCTCTAATATTTCGGAATCAATTCAATCAAACTATTTCGTAAGTAAGGTAATTGTTGGTGATAACGGCGGATCCATTGAACTCCATAATGGGTATTTAGGTAAAAATGGCAATGTCACAATTGATGCAGAACTTAGTGTCCCTTCTGGAGCATATAGCGGAAGTAAAAACATAACTATGCAAGTAGGTAATGATGCCGGCATCGATTTTTCACCATCAATGGTTTTTAATTTTCCGTTAACTCTCACACTTAAATTTACCGGCGTGGATTTAAAAGGAGTTGACCCCAATAGTCTTAATTTTTATTATTTTGCTCCTGACGGTTCTACACAATTAGTTCAGAGTGATTCAATTATTGTCGATGTACAAAACGGCACACTTGAAGTAATAAATGCAAAACTTCCACATTTTTCAAGGTATACTTGGGCAAAGTAAGATCTTAGAGACAGGAACAAAAAAAATCTGTATTACAATAAAATAAACGATTTGAGTAAATATTAATAACTGATGTTAAATAGTCCTTGGAAAAATGGAGTAGCGGGGTACTGGAATTGATCGATATTTCCCAGTATTCCATGATTCTGAAGAGTTGTTTCTACGTAAAGTGAGTTACTAAGAACAATAATTGAAGTAACAAAAGGAGTGTAGATTTATAGAACAAAAACATATTTAAAAGTCCAAATTCTTATTTTATTCCTTCATTATATTACTTATATAGTTGTAAAGAAATTTTACAACTATACCTATTTTACCTTTGCATAAAGGTAATTCTTACCGTTTTTCATTTCTTATCACTCGAATATTTCAAAATCTCCCAAATTTTAAGTGTGGCATAATGGTTGAGCCATTAGGAGTGCTTAAAAACTATTTTCAAAAAAATATTTGAGGGAATTATGTCACGAACTATTTTCACTTTGTTACTATTGGGTGCTTTTGTGCTCTCTGCACAAGCTAGCAGCCCGATCAAAAAGAATAATGTTGAACAGGCTGTGCGCTTTCAAGTTATTCAAAATACACGTACTGCTCAATTCGATAATTCAACACGCACAAGAACTGTTGCTTATGATGTTCGCACCAGTACTTTTGTTGATAATTCTTCTGCCCAGTTAGATAATCTTGGCAGCATGTATAGTTGGGCAAAATCAAACTCACAGTTAGATAATCTTGGCAGCATGTATAGTTGGGCAAAATCAAACTCACAGTTAGATAATCTTGGCAGCATGTATAGTTGGGCAAAATCAAACTCACAGTTAGATAATCTTGGCAGCATGTACAGTTGGGCAAAATCAAACTCACAGTTAGATAATCTTGGCAGCATGTACAGTTGGGCAAAATCAAACTCACAGTTAGATAATCTTGGCAGCATGTATAGTTGGGCAAAATCAAACTCACAGTTAGATAATCTTGGCAGCATGTACAGTTGGGCAAAATAAAATTCAAGTATAAATTAAAGCGATTGTTGGTTTATTTTGTATGTTAAGTAAATTAAAGCCTACAATTAATGGTTGTAGGCTTTTTTTATCGATTTAAGTGGAATTAAATCCGGTTCGGATTTATTGGAGTTTATTCAGCTACAGAAGTAAAAAATTTTTAGCCGTTACTTTAATTTTGTTTTTTTTGTAGTATAAACAATCATCAAAGTTCAGACTAAATGTAGTGAAATGAAAGGTGATCATTTCAAAATTATTTGTAAAGATTTTTTTTCATATTTAGCTTTTCAATATGGGTACAAAAAATTGATTTCCCTGATTAACACAGAATTTTATGAATGCCATACAGGAAAGTTTTATAAAACACGGAATGAATTTTTTAGGATTAACTTTTTTACCAAGAGGGTATACTTCATTAAAATAACAGGGAAGCATCAAATCAAAGCAATAAGCGATAATATTTGGTTGAACTACAGCTTTGCTAGAACTCAAATCGAAAAAAATTATCCTTCGGTGCATTTTGTTAATGTCAGTCCCAGTGAACAATTTTTGAATTACATTGATTTATCAATCAATTCTGAAATTTTATTCGATAAATCAAGTCAAATTAAAATGTGGACTGATGAGGGTGGTAAGATAAATCTTGTCTTCAAACATTTGTTAGACCTTGAGTCGACTTTTTCAGAAAGAATTTCAAAAGGCTGGTATGGAAAAGAGAATTCACGGAAAAGGTTCTTATCGTTTAAGTTTTTACGGAATTAATTTTAGCAATGCCTCTAAAAACAGAAATATTAGACAAGGTTTTAAAGAATTTCCTCAATGCCGAAGAAATATCGGAATTAAATAAAATATTTTCGAGGAACGTTTCGGAAAAGAAAGAGAAGATACCTTTAACCGAACCAAATATTAAGCAAATTGATGTCGAAACAACTTCATCCAAACAACGTCCTTCGCAAATTGATTTACTAATCGCCTTCACCAAAAACCGGATATCGAAATTCAAACTTGCAGAACTGCTTGTTTACACAGGTGAAGTTTTAATTTCACAAGGTGAGTTTGACCTTGCCTATGAAGTTTATTCCAATGTATTAAAGATTGCAAATACAGAACCTGACTTAGAAAATCTTCAAGCATATTCACTTCTTGCTTTGGGAGACGTTTCAAGCCGGCAAGCTCATTGGAAAGATAGTATTATCTATATTCGCCGGGCAAAAAATATTTTTGAAAGAGAAAAAGATTACAAAGGCTGTGCAAGATGTGAAAATCTTTTAGGTACCATTTGCGGCGATAAAAGCGATATAAAAAAAACAAGATTTCATCTTGAAAAAAGCCTTTCCTATTTAAATCCTAAAAAAGATTTAAGCTTGGTCGGGATAGTTGAGATTAATTTAGGAATTATTGAAAGTATGCAGGGAAATCAGAATGCCGCATTAACTTATTACAAAAGGGCGTTGGTGAAATTTGAGCAAATTAAAGATTATAGAAGAATAGGTGAACTTAGAAATAATCTGGGAATGTTTTTTATAAACAAAGGCGACCATAACTCTGCATTAAAAGAATTTGATATAAGTATATCTATTTATCCAAGGGCAAAATTTCTTCCGACTTTAGCTATTTCCTATTTAAGCAAAGCATATATTTATACTAAGTTGAAAGATTATAAACTCGCTAATGCATTCGCAGAAAAATCGATGGATATTTGTATCAAAATTAATGATAGGATTTCAATAGCTGAATTATATAAAACAAAGGGAATTATAGAACGAGAGCAGAAAAACTACAAGATTGCAAAAAATTATTTCCTTACAAGTTTAAAAATCAATAAAGAGCTTGATAATTTGATGAATCAAGCTGAAACTTATTTTGAAATGGGACTTCTTTATCAGGATCAAGGAAACAAGTCCGCCGCAATTAATAGCTGGGAAAAATCGCTTCGGTATTATATAAAAATTAATAATGCTAAAATGGCTGCAAAAATCAAGGCTTTGATCAAATCAAGTAAATCATAACGAGGCAGGCAAGCCGAGTCTGTTGCACAAATTCCAGATGTCTTTTCGAATCCGTCCGCTTTCAGCGGATTAGCCGGTGAGAAATCCCATGAATAGCTTAGATATACGAATTGACCATGGGATATCTCAGTCGCAAAGCTCCTTCGATATGACAGGGAGAAGTAGTTGTCATTAGTAAGGAGTCCCGCATACGGGATAAATCATCGATTGAGAAATATTTTAAATTTTAAGCAAAGAAGATTTCTCCCGGAGTTTATCCCGATTGCGGGAGTCAATGACAACAAAGTACTTATGCATCACTCTCTTCTGCAATTACGCTCATAATTTTTAATTTTTTTGTATTTATGCTAACCGCTGTTTTTCTTATCTTTACAATTAAAAATTTAGAGACTAGAAAAAGATGACCTCAACTGAAATTAGACAACAATTCTTAGATTTTTTTCAAAACAAACAGCATAAAATCGTTCATTCTTCACCTGTTGTTCCTTTTGAAGATCCTACTCTTCTTTTTACCAATGCAGGTATGAATCAATTTAAGGATGTTTTCTTGGGAGCTGGAACGCGCGAATATAAGCGCGCTGCAGATACTCAAAAATGTATACGCGTAAGCGGAAAGCATAACGATCTTGAAGAGGTCGGACATGACACCTATCATCACACCTTTTTTGAAATGCTCGGCAACTGGTCTTTTGGCGACTACTATAAACCAGAAGCAATTGAATGGGCATGGGAATTATTGACAGGAGTTTGGAAATTACCAAAAGAAAGATTGTGGGCTACGGTTTATAGAAAAGATGACGAAGCATTTGAGTTATGGAAATCAAAAACAGACATCAACCCCAAACACATTTTAAGATTTGATGAGAAAGATAATTTTTGGGAAATGGGAGAAACAGGTCCATGCGGTCCTTGTTCTGAAATTCATATAAATCTTAGCGAGGATTTTGATAATCCTAAATACGTTAACGCCGGCGTGCCGGAATGTATTGAAATTTGGAATCTCGTCTTTATCCAATACAATCGCGATGAAAATGGAAATCTGCACGAGCTTCCTGCAAAACACGTTGATACCGGAATGGGATTTGAACGTGTATGCGCAGTAATGCAAAAGAAAAACTCAAATTATGATACAGATGTTTTTATGCCCCTGATAAATGCCGTTTCAAAATTATCCGGGATCAAATATGAAAATGACGATGATAAAATTCCTATGCGCGTAATTGCCGATCATATTAGAACACTTACTTTTGCGATAACCGATGGTGCCGTTCCCGGCAATGACGGTAGAGGTTATGTACTTAGACGAATCCTCCGCCGTGCCGCCCGTTATGGAAGGAAATTAAATTTGAATAAGCCTTTTCTCTTTAAGCTTGTTGATGTCGTTACTTCATCAATGGGAAATGTTTTTCCGGAAATAAAAGAGAAACAAAGCTATGTGGAAAAGGTTATTCATGCCGAAGAAGAAAGTTTTAATGCAACTCTCGATCACGGAATCGAATTGTTTGAAGAGGTAATTAAAAAACTCACTGCTTCAAATTCAAAAGTAATTCCCGGTGAAGAAATTTTTAAGCTGTACGATACTTTCGGCTTCCCGGTTGATCTTACAAATGTAATGGCAAAGGAAAAAGGGTTTTCTCTTGATGAAACAGGGTTCAACAAATTAATGGGTGAGCAAAAACAACGTGCAAGAGAAGCCTCAAAAGATAAGTTCGCTTCGGTTAATATTTCAATTAATAACCTTGACTCTTTTGATTTACTCCCAAATGAGAAATCGGAATTTATTGGTTACGATAACTTTTCTTCAAAATCAAAAATTATCGGAAGAAAAAAGGAAGACGGAAATGATTTTATCATTCTAAACAAAACTCCTTTTTATGTTGAAGCCGGCGGGCAGATAGATGACACCGGAACTATTTTGGTTGAAGCTAATCAGTTTAAGGTAATAGATGTAACAAAAGTTGATAATAAAATTATTCATGTAATTGAAAACGAGATTGATAGTCAGTTAATACCCGGCACCGAAGTAATTGCCAGTATCGATGAAACACGCCGTTGGGACATTATGCGCAATCATTCAGCGACTCATTTTCTTGATGCCGCTTTAAGAAAGATTTTAGGTACGCATGTACAGCAAGCCGGCTCTTATGTCGGTCCGGATAGGCTTCGTTTCGATTTTTCTCACTTCGCAAAATTATCCGAAAGCGAAATAAGAGATATTGAAACTTTAGTTAATGAACAGCTTAGACTAAATATTCCGCTTCAACATCACCGCAATGTACCGTTTGATGAAGCTAAGAAAATGGGCGCTCTTATGTTCTTTGGCGATAAATACGGTGACTTTGTAAACGTTGTTCAATTCGGTGATTTCAGTTTGGAATTTTGTGGGGGCACACATGTTAAAAATTCATCCGAAATTGGGCTTTTCAAAATTATTAGTGAATCATCTATTTCAAGCGGTATTAGAAGAATTGAGGCTATTACGGGTGCGGGCGTTGAAAAATATATTCATTCTCAAATAGAACATCTTAGACAGTTTGATGAAAAAGTCTTAGGTCTTCTTGAAGTTAAAAAGAAATTAGAAAAAGAAATTGCAGATTTTAAGCTTCATGATAAACTTGGGCAGCTTAGTAGCATTCTTTCATCTCCGTCTGAATTAACTGGTATCAAAATTTATAAAGCGATAGTCAGCGCAGAAAATATGGATGAGCTTAAATCTTTCGGAGATGAAATAAGGAATAAAATAAAATCCGGCGTCGCTGTTTTATTCTCTGAAATTGAAGGCAAGGCAGGAATTGTTTGTGTTGTATCAGATGATCTGATAAAAGAAAAAAAACTTAGCGCCGGAAAAATTGTCGGAGAACTTGCAAAGCTTGTTGGCGGTGGCGGCGGTGGACGTCCGCATTTAGCTACTGCCGGAGGCAAGGATAAGGAAAAAATTTCCGAAACTGTTTTGCAGGTTGAACGGATTGTAAGTAATTTCTTATAAAAAATAATTCTTAAAAATACTTAGCAATACATATCTTATAGGAGTAGGAATTTTTCTATTTGATAAAATAGTGCTAAGAGAAAGTTTATTATGGCAAATTATCCGACTAAAAGATTAAGACGGCTTCGTTATAATCCTCTCGTAAGAGATTTAGTTCGTGAAACCGAACTATCAAAAAATGATTTAATTTATCCTCTCTTTGTTGTGCCGGGCACAAAAGTTAAAAATCAGGTTAAGTCAATGCCCGGAGTTTTTCAATTTTCAATCGATACTTTGGTCGAAGAATGCAAGGAAGTTGCTGCACTTGGTATCCCCGGGATAATTCTATTCGGAATACCGGAACATAAAGACGAACAAGGCTCCGAGGCTTATGACCCAAACGGTATAATTCAACGAGCAATCAGGGCAATTAAAGCGGAGATAAATAATCTACTGGTAATAACCGATGTTTGTTTGTGCGAATATACTTCTCACGGGCACTGTGGGTTGCTTAACGGCGAAGAAATCTTAAATGATGAAACCGTTTCATTGCTTGCTAAAGAAGCTATTTCACATGCAGAAGCAGGAGCCGATATTATTGCTCCTTCCGACATGATGGACGGAAGAATTGCCGCAATCAGAAAGGCGCTTGATTATAAGGGTTTCACTAAAATTCCGATTATAAGCTATGCTGCAAAATTTGCTTCCGGATATTACGGCCCTTTTAGAGAAGCAGCGGATTCAACCCCGGCATTTGGAGATAGGCGTTCTCATCAAATGGATAGCGCTAATGCAAACGAAGCTTTGCGGGAGGTTGAAACTGACATTGAAGAAGGCGCTGATATCGTTATGGTGAAACCAGCAGGTCCTTATCTTGATATTATACGTCAAGTAAAAGATAAATTTGGAATGCCGACTTGTGCTTACCAGGTAAGCGGTGAATATGCAATGATAAAAGCCGCAGGCATTAACGGTTGGATTGATGAAGAAAGAGTTATGATTGAATCTTTAGTCGCAATTAAACGCGCAGGCGCTGATATGTTTTTAACTTATTTTGCAAAAGATGCTGCGAGATATTTAGATAAGACAAAGAAATAATTTAATTAGTAATGGATTTAGAAACTGTCAGAGAATACTGCTTAAATAAGAAAGGTGTTACTGAAAGCCTTCCGTTTGACGAAGATACCCCCGTTTATAAAGTAATGGGGAAAATTTTTCTTATCGCAAATATAAATCCGCCGGTAAGCATAAATATAAAATGTGATCCGGAAAAAGCGGTTGAATTACGAGAGCATTATTCAGCTGTTACACCGGGTTATCATATGAATAAAATGCACTGGAATACGATTTTTTTTGAAAATGCTATCCCAAATAAATTTATACTGGAATGGATTGACGATTCTTACAATTTGATCGTTGATGGGCTAAAAAAAACTGAAAAGCAAAAATTATCTAAAAAAAAGTAACCCCAAGCCAAATCTACCAATCAAAGTAAAAAAATTCAAAATAAATTCACGCACCTATAATTATACTAACATTCAATTTATATATAAAGACAATGACAAAAATCACAAATTATTTATGTTATTATGATTGGTGTTGTAACATTAAATGTTATACCATACATTAGGTATGTAAATATATTCTGATAATAATTTTTAGGAGTTAAATAATGGACAATACAACAAAAAGCTCGTGGACGGTAGATGTTGCACATACCAAAATTCAATTTTCAGTTCGACATCTTATCATTTCAGAGGTAGCGGGAAAATTTAATAGTTTTAATTTAGAAATTTCAAATGCAAACGAAGATTTTTCTGAGGCAGATATTAATGTGTCGATCGATGCAAAAAGCATTGATACCGGCATTGTAGACCGAGACAATCATTTAAGAAGTGCAGATTTTTTTGATGTCGAAAAATTTGAAAAGATTACATTCAAAAGCACATCAATCAAAAAAGTTAATGATGAAAAGTACAAGTTAGTCGGGGACCTGACTATTAAAGATATTACCAAATCAATTGAGCTTGAAGTCACCTATAACGGTCAAATCGTGGACCCATGGGGATTAAATAGAGCTGGATTTAAGGTAATTGGGACATTAAATCGTTTCGATTATAATTTACAGTGGAATGCACTTATGGAGACAGGCGGTGCAATTGTAGGAAAAAATATCAATTTAGTATTTGATGTTGAAGTAACTAAAAATAAATAGCTCAGGTAGAAAAGAAGCCATCCTACATGAACTGGTATATAAAGATATAATTTTGGAGATTTCTCTGAAAGAAAGGATGGCTGGAAAAACTTATAATTTAAAAATCATGAGTACTTGACATGAAAAAGATAATACAAAAGGCAGACGAAAGGGGAGTCGCTGAACATGGTTGGTTGCATAGCAAGTTTAGCTTTAGCTTTGCTGAATATTATAATCCTAAAAAAATGGGCTTCGGATTATTGCGTGTTTTGAATGATGACATTATTGAACCGGGAGAAGGTTTCGAGAAGCACCCGCACAATAACATGGAGATAATTACCATAATGCTTCACGGAGAACTTGAGCACAAAGACAGCTCAGGTTCCGGCTCTATTATTAAACCTGGAGAAATCCAGGTAATGTCTGCCGGAACCGGAATTCTACATTCCGAATTTAATCATTCCAAGATAGATCATGTCAATCTTCTTCAACTGTGGATTATGCCCAAAGAAAGAAATATTACACCACGATATGATCAAAAAACTTTTCCAATTGAAGAAATTAATAATGGTTTGCTAAAAGTAGTTTCCGGGACAAAATCAGAAGATACCCTTTACATTCACCAGACAGCTGCAATTTCTCTTGGAAAATTAGACGTAGGAAAAAGCTTGCACTATAATTTTTCATATAAAGGAAACGGTGTATATTTATTTGTAATAAAAGGGAAAATTTATATTGATGATGATGAGCTAAACGAAAGAGATGCCGCCGGAATTTACGAAACTGAAAATTTTGAAATATCAACTTCGACTGGAAGTGAGTTTGTATTAATAGAAGTTCCTATGGATTAATGATGTGTATCAATTTAATTTACGGAATGTTTGCAAAGGTAACAAAACAATATTTTAAATATGAAACTAGAAGAAGAAATATCCCAAAAATCGTTCAAAACAGAATTTCACAAAGCTACCGTAAATCTGATTTATACTTATAACTGGTTAGTAAATTATCAAATTGAACTTTTAAAGCCGTATGAAATAACATTGCAGCAATTTAATATTCTTAGAATATTAAGAGGGCAGTATCCAAATCCTACGACAATCAAGCTACTTAAAGAAAGAATGCTTGACAAAATGTCTGATGCTTCGAGGATTGTTGAAAAACTCCGGATTAAAAATTTGATAGACAGAAAAGTTTGTCCCAATGAAAGAAGAAAAGTAGATGTATTAATCACGCAAAGGGGATTGGAATTGCTGAAAGAGATTGATAGCCATGATGATGAAGTAATTGCAAAGATATCCACGCTGAATGAACATGAAGTTAAGCAACTGAATAAATTACTTGACAAGATGCGAGGATAAAATTTCTCTTAAAATATTGGTTTTTAATCGCAATTAAATTAAAAACTAATCGTTATCCTTTTCATCTTCTTTAACTCTTACAAATGCGCTGTGAACCGGTGCGGGCATAGGTGTATCTTTTCCCTTTATTGCCTTCCACAATATTTCGTTAAATTCATCTTCCGGAACGGCGTCTTCTCTTGTAAAATTGAGGTGCTCGCATCTCTTTGAACCATATGCATCTGCGGTATTTTTCTCGTTGATGTCTATTTGCGGCTTTATAATAGCAAATGGACTGAAGTCTGGTTTGTCTTCTATGGAAAACAAAATTGGTGTAGCCGATAGATCGAACTGCGTCATGGGCGGTAAACCCAAGACTAATTCAATTGTTTTCAAAACGCTTGAAGTGGAATACATCGTATGATCTACATAATGACGCTTTATATAAGGACTGATAACAAGCAGAGTTGAACGGTGAGCATCAACATGATCAGAACCATCCTGTGCATCATCTTCCAAAATAAATATGATTGAATTCTTCCAATACTTACTAGTTGATATTTTGTGAACTATCAACCCAACGGCGTAATCATTTGTTGCCACGTAAGCCTGTGGAGTTAATGCACCTCTTTTTGTTCCATATGTGTGATCATTTGGAAGACGCATCAAAGTAAAAGCCGGAAGTGAATCTCCTTTCACGTATTCGTCAAATTCCTTTTCCCATTGCTCGTATCGATAAACATCGCTGATGTTCAAATCCCAACCCGGATAAATATGACTAGTATATTCATTCAAATCGGAATCCCTTGCAGCATATATTCCGTTTTTTTCCTCAACAAACTCACCGTAGTTTCTCATGGTAAGTTTATGATTGATAACATCGTTCCAAATATATCCCGAAGACGGAGCGGCAATTGGAGAACCGCCTTCAAAATTGTACTGCTGTCCCCGCCCTCCATAATTAACCGGCCAAAGTTTATCCACGTAATCTGTTGCATATGCAGCAGTTGACCAGTTATGTCCACTCGCACTCACTTCGGCGTCATCGTAAAAATTATCGTATAGGGTAAAATCTTCAGTTAGCTTATGTTGATTTGGTGTAATATTTCTGGGAAAGAAACAGAGTGAGCTGTCTCCGTTTCCTTCGGGTAAATCTCCAAATACTTGATCGTAAGTTCTGTTTTCCTTTATGATATAAAAAACATGTTGTATTTTTTTACTCCTTACCAAATCTTGTTTGTCCGGAATTACGTCTTGGATTCCTATCCAATTTTTTTCTTTTGAAATGTATGGAGTGTTCTCATAAACCTTCTTGCTGTAACTGGCAAGAATTTTATTGCTTGGAAATTTAATAATTGATACCGTCCCATTAAATAAAACCCCGATGTACTGTTTTACTTTTGATTCCCTTACTCCCGGCTTGGGTCCTTCGGGATTTGGAAGTGAGCTTAATCCCTTACCGTCGGCTACAGCTATTTCATTTGTCTGTGAAATAAATTTTATTGCAGTGGGGTACCAACCGGTAGGAATAAATCCGAGGCTTTTTGATTTTCCCTTTTTACTAATGTTAAAAAGTGCTACATAATTATTATTTGCATTAGCCACCATCAGAATAGTCTGGTCCTTGCCTGCAAAACAAAGTGCGTCCGGCGTACTGCCGAATGGAGCATCAGCGCTCAATGAAGAGTTTAACTTTTCTACTTCTTTTTTTATTCTTAAATCAACGACTGAAGTCGAATTATTATTAGCATCAGCTACGAATAAGCGCGAATCATCTTTTGTTATGATTATCTGACAAGGATGGTCTCCAACCCTGATTTCGTTTGTTATCTTAAAATTATTCAAACTGATTTCTGCTATTTCAGATTTCCCCCAAACGGAAACATAAGCAAAAGTTCCTGCGTGATTTGCTTTTACATCGTAACACTCGCCGTTAAGCTTTATTGTGTGAATTACTTTTTTCGATTTTATATTACATACATAAAGAGACTTTGATTCTTTAGATACTGCAAGAAGATATCTTTTCCCTTTTACGTAATCTATCCCGGTTACTGAAATATTTTCCTTCGGATACCCTTCACCGAGAATTATTGAATCTTTAAGCGCTAATCTGCCGGAATGAAAATTATAAATGTAAATTAAATTATTATTTCCGCCGGAGACGAATAACTTTGTATCCTCTCCGTTAAAAGTTAAACCGTACCATGTGTTGCTTAAGATTACTCGTTGAACTTCCTTCGAGTTTTTTAGGTCAACGACTGATAGAGAATTTTCCCCCATACCGCTGTTGGAAGTAACAGCGTATCTTCCGTTCTTTGTTACAACTATATTTAAAGGCAAAGGACCAATGCTGACTTGCCTTCCTGCTGGGGTAAGTTTCCAACCGTTATGAAGGAGTGTGTAATTTTTATATCTACCGGGAAGGGATTCGTTTTGTGAAAATGAATTTCCTGATAATAATCCTACAATAATTATGACGTACAAAAGCTTTAGCAGATAGCTTTGACAGTATAACCGATTATTTTTCATATTTATCTCTAAATTTTTGATAGTTGCAAATTTTTGTATTGAAAAAACTTATTCCCCTTGATCATAATTTAGTATAGGAGATAGCCATCGCTCAACCTCTTCCAAACTCATTCCTTTACGCTTGTGGTAGTCGATAACCTGATCTTTTCCTATTTTACCAACATTAAAATATTTTGCTTCGCGGTGTGCAAAATACAAACCGCTGACAGAAGCAGCAGGATACATCGCCAGGCTCTCCGTTAATTTTATCAATGTATTTTTTTCTGCTTCAAGCAAATCGAATATTAATAATTTTTCTGTATGATCAGGTTGGGCCGGATAACCTGGTGCGGGACGAATTCCGGTGTAACTTTCTTTTATTAAATCTTCACGGGATAGTTTTTCGTCATGAGAATAGCCCCAATAATTTTGTCGTACAAGCTCATGAAGTAGTTCTGCAAATGCCTCTGCCAATCTATCTGCAAGAGCTTTTACCATAATTGCATTATAATCATCATGTTCAGTCTCATATTTTTTAACGAGTTCATCAACGCCGTGCCCGGTAGTAACTGCAAAAGCACCAACGTAATCCAACTTGCCGGAATCCTTCGGCGCTACAAAATCTGCAAGGGCAAGGTTTGGTACATTATAAGATTTATCAGCCTGCGATCTAAGGGTGTGCAATACTGTCCTAACTCCTGTCCGGGTTTCATCTGAGTAAATTTCAATATCGTCACCAGCAGAATTTGCAGGAAATATTCCGGCTACTCCATGAGCAGTAAATAAATTATTGTCTACTATCTCATCGAGGAGCTTGTTAGCATCCTGAAAAAGTTTTTTAGATTCTTTCCCATATTTTTCATTTTCAAAAATGGATGGATACTTACCTTTTAACTCCCAAGTTAAAAAGAATGGCGTCCAGTCGATATAGTTTCGTAAAGTTTCCAGCGAGAAGTTTTTAAGTACAGTAATTCCGCTCTTCATTGGTTTGAAGATTTCCTCTTTGCTCCAATCTATTTTTAATTTGTTTTTTCTGGCTTCTTCAAGAGAAATAAAACTCTTTGCCGCTCTTTTCTTTTGATGATCTTCTCGAATTCTCTGATATTCTTTTTTGGTTTCTGTTTCAAAATTTGACTTAATATTTAAGTCCGGGTTAATCAAATTACTAACAACGGGAACACTTCTGGAAGCGTCAAGAACGTGCACCGTAGTGCCGCTGTAGTTCGGGGCAATTTTCACCGCTGTATGAATTCGCGAGGTTGTAGCTCCACCTATAAGTAGCGGAAGCTTAAATCCGCGACGTTCCATCTCCTTTGCAATGTGAACCATTTCATCAAGCGATGGCGTAATTAAACCGCTAACGCCAATCACATCTACTTTTTCATCAATTGCAGTTTGAAGAATCTTTTCAGCGCTTACCATCACGCCGAGGTCTATGACAGAATAATTATTGCAGCCGAGAACAACGCCAACAATATTTTTCCCAATATCGTGAACATCTCCCTTTACGGTAGCCATAAGTACCTTACCTGCCTGACGGGTATCATTTGAATCAATCTTTTCCTGCTCAATATAAGGAATTAAATAGGCAACAGCTTTTTTCATAACGCGGGCGCTTTTTACAACCTGAGGTAAAAACATTTTGCCGGCGCCGAATAAATCGCCCACAACATTCATTCCTTCCATCAACGGGCCTTCAATCACATCAATCGGCTTCTTAAATTGGCGGCGGGCTTCTTCCGTATCCACTTCGATAAAATCGACGATTCCTTTAATCAAAGCATGCTTTAATCTTTCATGAACACTTTCTTTACGCCATTCATCTTCTTTAACAATTCCCTTTTCTTTTTGCTTTACTGATTCAGCAAACTCCACGAGTCTTTCTGTGGAATCGTTTCGACGGTTGAACAAAACGTCTTCGATGAGAACTAAAAGGTCTTTGGGAATTTCCTCGTAAACTTCAAGTTGTCCTGCATTAACAATTCCCATATCCATACCAGCCTTTATTGCATGATATAGAAATGCCGAGTGCATTGCTTCGCGAACAACATTGTTACCGCGAAATGAAAAAGAAATATTGCTAACGCCTCCGCTTACTTTTGCAAGAGGAAGGTTTTGTTTTATCCAGCGCACAGTCTCAATGTAATCAACCGCATAATTATTATGTTCTTCTATGCCAGTGCCAACTGTTAAAATATTAGGATCAAAAATAACATCTTGCGGAGCGAAACCGATTTCTTCCGTCAATATTTTATATGCACGCTTACAAATCTCAGTCCTTCTTTGCAATGAATCGCCTTGCCCTTTTTCATCAAAAGCCATCACGATAACAGCCGCTCCGAAATTTAAGATTTTTCTTGCGTGATCCTTAAATACTTCCTCGCCTTCTTTTAAGCTTATTGAATTTACGATGCTTTTTCCCTGAAGGCATTTTAACCCGCTTTCTATAACTGACCACTTTGAAGAATCAATCATTATCGGCAGCTTTGCAATATCCGGTTCTGCTTGAAGTAAATTAAGAAATTTCCTCATTGCCTCTTCAGAGTCAATCAAGCCTTCGTCCATATTCACGTCTAAAACTTGTGCGCCGCCTTCCACTTGGCTTCTTGCTACAGCAAGAGCGCCCTCGTAATCACCCGAAAGAATTAGTTTCTCAAATTTTTTTGATCCGGTTATATTTGTTCTTTCACCAATATTTACAAAATTAGTCTCAGGTCGAATTACCAGCGGTTCAAGCCCGCTCAATCTTAAATACGGTTCAATAACCGGAATTACTCTCGGCTTAAAATCTGCCGCCATATTTGCTATAGCTTTGATATGGTCCGGAGTCGTACCGCAGCAGCCGCCGACTATGTTGTAGAAATTGTTTTCCGCAAATTCCTTTAGTATTGATGACGTCACCTTTGCAGTTTCATCATATTCTCCCATCTCATTCGGTAGCCCTGCATTCGGATAAATACTTACGAAACAATTTGCTATTTTTGAAAGCTCTTCAATAAACGGGCGCATTTGTTTTGCTCCGAATGAGCAGTTTAGTCCAACGCTTAATAAATTTTTTGTGTGCGCTATTGAAATCCAAAATGCTTCGGTCGTTTGTCCGGATAATGTTCTGCCGCTTAGATCGACAATTGTACCGGAAATCATTACTGGAATTTGCAAATTATGTTTTTCACAATAATCGGTGATTGCATAAATCGCAGTCTTACAATTAAGAGTATCAAAAACAGTTTCGATTAAAAGTATATCTGCACCGCCATCAATTAAACCCTTTATCTGTTCATGATAAGAATCAACAAGCTGATCAAAAGTAACCGCTCGATAACCGGGATCGTTGACATCAGGCGAAAGTGATGCCGTTTTATTTGTCGGTCCTAATGCACCTGCGACAAATCGCGGTTTGGCAGGATCTTTTTTAGTAAACTTCTCTGCGGTTTCCTTAGCAATTCTTGCAGCATTATAATTCAGTTCATAAACTATATCTTCAAGTTTATAATCAGCTTGTGCTATTGAAGTCGAATTAAAAGTGTTCGTCTCAATTATATCTGCTCCGGCTTGTAGGTAAGCACTGTGAATTTCTTTTATGATTTCCGGTTGTGTAATTGAAAGAAGATCGTTATCACCTTTCAAATCGGAAGGATGATTCTTAAATCTTTCGCCCCTAAAATCTTCCTCCCGTAATTTCCTTTGTTGAATCATCGTTCCCATTGCTCCGTCAAGAACGAGAATCCTCTCTCGTAAAATTTTTTTTAATTGTTCTAATTTATTTTTCATGATAATTCTAATTGTCTTCTTAAAAATTTAGTGGGCTTTCCATTTTTGCCCTAGTAATTATTTTCCTTCGTAAAGCTTTATTTAGCTAATAATCGTTGTTTTGTAACGATTACAAATATAATTAAATTGATAGTAATAAAAATTAATCTTTGTTAACTGGAGTTTTAGAATGATCGTAGTAACTGGCGGCGCTGGGTTTATAGGCAGCGCAATTGTTTGGAAGTTAAATAAGCTTGGTGAAAGTGATGTCATTATTGTTGATGAACTTGGCAAAGATGAAAAATGGAAAAATCTTACCGGTATAAACTTTTATGATTTCATAAATAAGGATGAATTTATAAATCGCCTTGATAGTCTTCTTGATTCCGGAATTAAGGCAATCATTCACATGGGCGCAAACTCTTCTACGACAGAAAAGGATGCCGATCATCTTTTAAATAATAATTTTGAATATACACGAAAACTTGCACAATTTTCAGTAAAGAATAATATTAGATTTATTTATGCTTCTTCTGCAGCTACCTACGGCGACGGCTCTCTTGGATTTAATGATGATGAAACCATTGTACCACGATTAAGACCATTAAACATGTACGGTTATTCAAAAAATCTTTTTGACATTTGGGCTATTAAAGAAAATTTGATGGATAAAATCACCGGCATTAAATATTTTAATGTTTATGGTCCAAACGAATATCATAAAGGCGATATGCGCAGCGTAGTAAACAAAGCTTACGAACAGATTCTTGCTACAGGTAAAGTTAAACTATTTAAATCGCAACTTGCAACATACAAAGACGGGGAACAGATGCGAGATTTTGTTTATGTAAAAGATGCAATTGATATGACGTTATATTTTTTAGATAAAAAAGAAATAAATGGTCTATTTAATGTTGGCTCGGGAAAAGCAAGAACTTGGAATGATCTGGTAACGGCAATTTTTAAAGCATTGAATAAACCTGTAAATATTGAATACATCGATATGCCCGGGCATCTGGCTGCAAAATATCAATATCTTACCGAAGCAAAGCTGGATAAAATTAAAAAAGCCGGTTACTCAAAATCAATCTCTTCGCTTGAAGATGGAGTAACCGACTATGTAAAAAACTATCTTATAAAAAACAATTATCTTGATTTTAATGACGATTAGAAATTGTCATCACCTTCTATATCATCTTCTTCGTCTTCGTCGAAATCAAAATCTTCTTCATAAAAATCTTCCTCTTCGGATGGTTCCTCTTTAACTTCATCCTCGTCAATTTCCTCCTCGTCTTCGAAATCTTCCTCATCTTCTAAATCATCATCAAAGTCGTCGTCATCATCTTCAAAATCATTATCTTCGTCAGGATCGCTTTTCTTTTTAGCCAAATTTATTTTGAAGTCTTCTGCATTTCCTCTTGAGGGCAGATTCTCTTGATGAATAATATTTTCCAGAAGCTCTTCTTCGTTTTTTACAATATATTCTTCTGATAAATTAATTATGCCTATCATTACAAAAAGTCTCCTTTAAAAAAATTATCTTTTATATACAAATATAAATAAATTTTTTAAGTTTATAATTCTGTGTTTTTTAGAAGATAAATAACAAATTATAATAAATATTTTTCTTCTTACGCTAAAACTTAAAGCACTAAATAAATAGTGTCAATACATTTGCTAATCATTAAAGAAAATTAATAATGAAACTTGCAACACTCTGCTACGTGATTGATAAAAAGAAAAATCGTACATTAATGCTTCACCGGGTAAAAAAGGTAAATGACGTTCACGAAGGAAAATGGAATGGGCTTGGAGGTAAGTTAGAAATTGGCGAAAGCCCCGAAGAGTGCGTTATTAGAGAGATTAAAGAGGAATCAGGATTAACCATTTCAGATCCAAGATTACATGGCTTTATTACCTTCCCTTTGTTTGACGGCGTTGATGATTGGTATGTCTTTGTTTTCACGGCTGAAAATTACTCTGGCGAAATAATCGAATCGGCAGAAGGGAATCTTGAATGGATTCCGAGTGAAAGTGTAACTGCTTTAAATTTATGGGAGGGCGATGCGATATTTCTAAAATGGCTAAAAGAAGATAAATTCTTCAGCGCAAAATTTATTTACGAAAAGGGAATGCTTAAAAATCACAGCGTTACTTTTTATTAATATGATTTCTTTTATTACTCTTCTGATAGTCTTTTTTCTTATTGCTATCCGTCAAATCGGGGAAATCAAACTACATATCTGGCAGATAATGCTTGGCGGCGCTGCTGTCGTTTTATTTTCCGGACAAATTTCTTTTCCTTCTGCATTACATGCGATCAACTTTGATGTAATTGTTTTTCTTTTCGGTATGTTCATCGTTGGGCGAGCACTTGAAGAAAGCGGTTACCTGTCTCATCTTTCTTACCTGCTATTTAAACGTGCACAATCTTTAGACATTGTCATACTAATAATTTTATTTGTGATGGGAATAACGTCTTCCTTTTTGATGAATGATACCGTTGCAATAATTGGAACTCCCGTTGTTTTGCTTGTCGCAAAACAAAATAAAATAGAATCAAAAATATTGTTACTTGCTCTAGCCTTTGCCGTTACTATCGGTAGCGTAATGAGCCCAATCGGTAATCCGCAAAATTTAATAATTGCAGTTAATGGAGGCGTAAAAAATTCTTTTGTGGTATTCCTAAAGTTCCTGTTCATTCCAACGATTCTAAATTTGATTATTGCCTATTTACTTCTGAAGCTTTTCTTTAGGAAGGAATTTAAAAAAGGATTAAAAGATGTTTCACCACCGATAATTATCGATAAAAAATTGGCAATGCTTTCTAAAATATCATTAGTAATAATTTTTATATTGGTGACGTTAAAGATTGTATTAATTTCCTTTCACTTAAAGTTTGATTTTAAATTGACAGATATTGCCGTTGTTGCTGCTTTGCCAATTGTTCTTTTAGACAGTAGAAGATTTGAAATCCTTAAAAGAATTGATTGGCATACACTAGTTTTTTTTGCCGCCATGTTCGTCTTGATGCAAAGCGTTTGGAACAGCGGAATATTTCAAAAAGGTATTGACAATTCTAACTTCAATTTAAAATCAACTCTGATGATTTTGGGCATAAGTGTTATTTTAAGTCAATTAATTTCAAATGTTCCATTGGTCGTATTGTATCTACCTCTCCTTATGCGGCTTGGAATAGGAACAAGGGGAATGCTTGCTTTATCTGCCGGAAGCACAATTGCGGGAAATCTTTTTATACTTGGAGCTGCAAGCAATATAATAATTATTCAAACTGCAGAAAAAAGAACAGGCGATACTTTAACCTTTATAGATTTTGCAAAGATTGGGGTTCCGCTTACAATCGTAAATTTGCTCGTTTACTGTTTATTCCTGCATTAAAGAGCACCAAGACTTGCAAGCATTTTTGCAGCGTGATCGTTTGTTGTGTCAATTTTAAGAGCTTTTTTATAATTTGAAATGGCGTCCTTCTTGTCGTTGATTTGAAGATAAACATCTGCGAGTCTGTTGTAAACGCCCGGGATATAATTGAACAATGTTACATTCAACTTTAATATTTCAATAGCCCACTTTTTTTTGCCGATAAGTAAAAGTTCGCGACCAATATTGTCTAATTGTTGTTCGTCTTTAACCTCATACTGGTCTTCATTAAAAATTTTTCCGTAATTTGTAACAAAGTATTCAATGCCGTGCTTTTGGCATTCATTAAACACAAATCTTTCGAGTGGAATCCTTGGCGGCAAATATTTTCTTCCAAACAAAATCATTTTAATTAGATAAGTAACGTCTTCGGCACTTGGTTGACTAAAATTTGATAGGACAATTATTGTATATCCTTCCTTAAAGAATCTATACCAAACAGCATTAAATCCGGAAATACTCCCCTCAATTCCGAATGTCTCTTTGCTAATATAATCTTTCCAAGACTGGTTATCCGGATTTGAAAAATCTTTAGTAAATAGTTTAAGTTTATTTTCATTCGATAAAAGAATTGTATCTGTAGCAAGTGATTTGTCAAGTTTTAACAAATCACCGGCGGTGGTATAAATCCCACTATCACCCCCATTTTTGAAATTAAGGTCAAGATTACTTTCTAAATCCTCGTTGGGCAAAACTTTATAACCTGTTGCCCTGCCGTCTTCGTTGCTAATTGCTATATCGAAGCCGCTTTCGTTCATTTTAAGAGGGCTAAATATTTTTTCTTTCAGAATATCGTTGAAATTCTTTCCATAAATCTTTTCGATAATTGCTGCAAGAATTACAAAACCGGAAGTCGAATATGAAATTTTTGTCCCAGGTTCAAATTTTAATTTTTCCTTTCTAATAATTGGGACAAAATCTGCTGTTGATTTCAAACTATCTCGCAATTTCTTGTATAACGGGTCACCGGCATAATTCCCAAAGCCGCTTTTATTAAGCAGCAAATCAAGAATAGTTATCTTACTTTTGCCGTTCTTATTAAAGCCAGGTAGATATTTTCCGATTGTGTCTCTCAAAATTAACTTCCCATCCTGCACGAGCTGCAAAGTTAAAATTGTTGTTAGGAATTGTGTTGTAGCGCCTATGTAGAACTTAGTATTTAATTTATTTGGGGTTTTCTCTTTATAATTCGCGAATCCAAATGCTTTTTGGTAGAGTGGATTATTATTGATTGAAATAAGGACTACACCAGAAAACATTTTTAGTTTTACAAATTGATTCATAACCGAATCAACCTGGCTTACAACATTTTGTTGTGCGTTTACTTCTATTGTGATAGAAAAAACAAAGATCATGAGAGAAACAAAATATTTAAGTGTTCCGGTGCGAATCATTTTTTCACTTTCGTCTCAATCCAACTCGGAGAGCAGATCAAGAATATCAAGATGCTTTGTTACCATTTGTAAGTGTCCTTCTTCATCAATTGGCCATTGATCCAATGATCGATCAGTATAAAGCTCAACGCCGTTACCATCCGGATCGGTAAGATAAATTGATTCTGAAACACCGTGATCGGAAGCTCCTTCGAGAGGGTAATTTATTTCATATAATCTTTTTAAAACACGAGCGAGTTCTTTTCTGTTTGGAAAAAGAATCGCAAAATGATAAAGCCCAGTATGTCCCGGCGGCGGTGGCGTTGCGCTTTTGCCGCGCCATGTATTCAAGCCTATATGATGATGATAACCGCCCGCAGATAAAAAAACTGCGGAGTCGCCGAAATATGATGTAACCTCAAAACCCAGTAAGTCGCGGTAAAACTTTAGCGAGCGTTCAATGTCAGAAACAGTTAAATGAATATGCCCAATTTTAACTTCCGGGTGAATAATAGTTTTCAATTGATACTTTTCTCTAATTAGTTGTTGAAATTTTCGAGTGTAAAGATAAATAATACAGGACAATTTATGCACTATAACACAAAAATTATTGGCAGCAGTATTTACCGCTGCTCATTATCAATTTATATTGACGGTCACAGAAATTTAAGGCGTCATTTTGTACGTTAATTACCGCAATAAATAATATATTAGGAGAAGCAATTATGAAAAAACTATTTGTTCTTTGTGTAGCAATTCTGTCTATTCTGTTTGTTACAAATTTTTCCGTTGCCGCAATTAATCATCCCGGTGGCAAAACCGCATTATCATCTAAATCAGCCATTTATAAATCTGTAAAAAAAACTCAAAAATATGTTTTCAAAGCCATCCTTACAGGGAAGTTTAAATCTCCGGCAGTTAAAACAAAAGCAAAGGGAAATGCAGTCTTTGTTTTTAGCAAGGATGGAAAAGAACTTTTTTACAAACTTTACGTTTACGGCATTGACAGTGTTGCAATGGCGCACATTCATCACGGTACTATGGGAAAAGAAGGACAAATTGCTGCGTGGCTTTATAAAGGTAAAATTACCGGCAAGTTTAATGGACTGCTCTCAAAAGGTACTTTAACGAATAAGGATCTTAACCTTGATAGCTTAAGAACCTGGATTAAATCCGGAGATGCTTATGTGCTTGTTCATACTCAGATGAATCCAAACGGTGAAATAGGCGGCTTGATTAAAAAGAATAAAAATGGCAAGTGAAGCAAAAATAACAACTCTTTTCCTTGATGTTGGTGGAGTGCTATTGACAAATGGCTGGGACCGCAAAGCACGCTATCTTGCCGTAAAAAAATTTAAACTCGATTTAGAAGAGATTAACGAACGTCATCATTTAACCTTTGATACTTACGAAGCCGGTAAGTTGAATTTGAATGAATATCTTGAAAGAGTTGTCTTTTATGAAAAAAGAAACTTTACTAAGGAAGATTTTGAAAATTTTATGTTCACTCAATCCAATGCACTTCCCAAAATGATTGACTTTATAAATTCTTTGAAAAAAAAATTCAATCTAAAAGTTACTGCAGTAAGCAATGAAGGAAGAGAATTAACAGAGTACCGGATCAAACAATTTAAACTGAATGAAATTTTTGATTCCTTTGTTGCCTCAAGCTTTGTTCACTTTCGCAAACCTGACGTAGATATTTATAAAATTGCCCTTGATATTTCACAAGTTATGCCGCAACAAGTAGCGTATCTTGACGACCGGCTAATGTTTGTCCAGGTCGCACGCTCGCTTGGCATTAAAGGAATTCATCATAAAAGCTTAAGCTCTACAAAAGAACAGCTTGCAAAACTGGGTCTCGCATTATAATAAAATTTATTTTGCGCTTTAACCCGGTAATATTTTAAAGGAGTATATTTAATGGATAATTCATTTTATGAGCTCGGTATGGTTGGCTTAGGGGTAATGGGGCGAAATTTGGTACTAAATTTTGCCGATCATGGTTACCCGGTTGCTGGATTTGATAAAGATACAACAAAAGTTTCTGCGCTAAACAGTGAAGGCGAAGGGAAAAAAGTAAAGGGTGTAAATTCACTTAATGAATTTATTTCAATTCTAAAAAAACCCCGCGTTGTAATGATGCTTGTTCCCGCCGGTGCCCCGGTTGATTCAGTTATAAATGATGTGTTGCCATTTTTGGAACCTGGCGATTTGATTATCGACGGAGGAAATTCTCATTTCACCGATACCAATAAAAGATTTACTGAGCTTGGAAATAAAAAAATCCACTTTTTGGGTATCGGAATATCAGGAGGAGAGCATGGCGCACGCTTTGGTCCAAGTATGATGCCCGGCGGTCCCGCCGAAGCTTATGAGAGAGTTCGCCCCATTTTTGAAGCTGCTTCCGCTAAGGTCAAAGGAAGTAATTGTGTTGAATATCTTGGCCCGGGTTCTGCAGGTCATTATGTTAAAATGGTCCATAACGGAATTGAGTATGGCTTAATGCAGTTAATTTCTGAATCCTATGACCTTCTAAAACGTGGTTTAAATCTTTCGAATGATGAACTTCATAAAATTTATCAGTCATGGAATGAAGCTGAGCTTCAATCCTTCCTTATTGAAATTACTGCTAATATTTTTATGCAACCCGATGATAAAAAATCCGGTATGCTGATCGATAAAATTTTGGATAAGGCAAAACAAAAAGGAACTGGAAAATGGACTTCGCAGGATGCGATGAATTTGCAAGTGCCTCTAAACACTATCGATGCTGCCGTAGCTATGCGGGATATGTCGGCTTATAAACCGGAAAGAGAAAATGCGGCGAAAATATTTCCCAAGACATCTTTTTCACTCAGCGGACACAATACTGATTTTATCACCAGGCTTCGTGGCGCCTTATATTTTTCGATGATTACCACTTACGCTCAGGGGATGGCAATGCTGCTGTCAGCTTCAAAAGAATACAATTATAATTTGAAGCTGCAGGATGTTGCAAGAATTTGGCGAGGCGGATGTATAATAAGAGCGGCTTTACTGGAAGAAATAACTAAAGCTTTTGATAAATCTCCAGGTCTCTCCAATCTTTTAATAGATGCGGAAATTTCAACAGAAATTAAAAAAAAATCAAACGATATTCGATTCATAACAAAAGCAGCAATTGATCTGGGAATTCCTGTTCCGGCTTTTTCGGCATCATTAGCCTATTTCGATTCTTACAGAAGTGCATGGCTCCCGGCTAATTTGGTGCAGGCGCAGAGAGATCTATTTGGCGCACACACCTATGAACGCGTGGATGAAGAAGGAGTTTTTCACACACAATGGAATCAAAAATAAGGAGTTAAAAATGCAGTCTGCTCGCAAACC
This sequence comes from Bacteroidota bacterium, assembly GCA_021817845.1. Classification (GTDB taxonomy): domain Bacteria; phylum Bacteroidota; class Ignavibacteria; order Ignavibacteriales; family Ignavibacteriaceae; genus FEN-1297. Next base: position 1,740 of record JAKAFW010000006.1, on the reverse strand, counting down.
TGATCCTACAATAATTATTATCTTTGGCGGCGGCGGCGATCTGTGCTGGCGTAAGTTAATGCCCGCAATTTATAATTTATACCTTGATAATTGGCTGCCGGATAATTTTGCCGTTATAGGGCTGGATATTAAAGAAATGTCCGACGATCAATTCCGCGAGCGTATTCTTGACGGCATAAATCAATTCTCCCGAAGAGGTAAAGCCATCGAAGATGAGTGGAAAAAGTTTGCTTCATCTTTAAGCTACCAAAAAGCTGACTTTATGGATGCGGAAACATATCAAAGGCTTTCTCAACAATTAACTAACATTGAAGCGCCCTGGGGGAAAAAATCAAACCGTGTTTTTTATCTCGCAATCCCTCCTACTTTTATCGAACCGATTACGGAAAATCTAAGCTCTTCTCACATTGCCCAGGATGATTTGCTTGATAGAATTGTAATTGAAAAACCTTTCGGGCATGATCTTGATAGCGCGCGCAAGCTTAACAAAATTATCAATAGCATTTTTGACGAAGGCCAGATTTACCGGATCGACCATTACCTCGGTAAAGAAACTGTTCAAAATATGATGGCTTTCCGTTTTGCAAATGCTCTGTTTGAGCCGATATGGAACAGGAATTATATCGACCATATCCAAATTACTGTGGCTGAGGAAGTTGGCGTTGAGCATCGCGGAAGCTATTACGACCACGCCGGTGCGCTTCGCGATATGATACAAAATCATATCCTGCAGCTCCTCTGCTTAACTGCAATGGAACCTCCCGTTTCTTTTTCCGCAGATGAAGTTAGAAATAAAAAGGTAGATGTACTCCGGGCAATGAGAAAGTTTAATCCTGATGATGTTCATAATAATGCAATTCGCGGGCAATATGGCGGAGGATGGCTCCAAGGAGAAAAAGTTGTCAGCTATAAGGAAGAGACCGGTGTAAATCCCAAATCAAATATTGAAACTTTTGCTGCTGTGAAATTTTATGTTGATAATTGGCGTTGGCAAGACGTTCCTTTTTATGTTCGAACCGGAAAAAGATTAGCTCAAAAAACTTCGGTTATAACAATTCAATTTCGCCCCGTTCCTCATAGCGCTTTTCCTATTGAATCAATAGAAAACTGGCAGCCAAACAGGTTAGTTATAAATATTCAACCCGAAATGGGAATACGATTACGTTTTCAGGCAAAACAGCCCGGGTTAATAATGCTTTTAACTCCGGTTGATATGATTTTTAATTATGGAAACTCATACACTACCGAGCCGCCTGGAGCTTATGAAACACTCTTGCTTGATATTATGCTCGGCGATGCAACTCTTTTTATGCGTTCAGATCAAGTTGAAGCCGCTTGGCAATTGCTGATGCCGATAATTGATGCCTGGGAATCTTCCGCGCCGGTAGATTTTCCGAATTATTCAGCAGGCACTTGGGGACCGGAAACCTCCGAGTCATTGATAGCACGCGACGGAAAAAATTGGCTCATTTTACCGGCGCCGAATAATAATCCAAAATAAATTTTTATCCCCGGCTAATTGATAATCTTCATTTAAAATAATATTTTGACTAAAGAAAATTATCAATAATTAATTATATTAAAAATTACTTATATAATTCACCTTACGCAATAGGTTATTATTACATAATGAGAAACCTCCGAGGTTTTCCTAAACCTCGGAGTTATTCCGTTTAAAGTCCAATAAATTTTAGAAAATATTTAATTTATTTTTTGAACTTAAAAAGTTCTGTTCTTTGG